>CAZJDA010000023.1:0-68292 GCA_964544705.1 uncultured Bacteroidales bacterium | reverse complement strand
TGAAATTAAACGTGTTTAAATAGAATTGAATAATTTTTTTTTATAGCTTTGTTTTGCCTTTTTAATATTCAATACAAAATGAATTATTAACAATCTTCAATAATGGAAAAAAAGCTTACAACGCCAACACCTCTAATAAAAAGCATATATATAGATGATGATAAATGCGTTAATTGCCATGCATGCATTACTGCCTGTCCGGTAAAATACTGCAACGATGGCAGTGGAGATACGGTAAGTGTTAACGATGATATGTGCATTGCATGTGGGAAATGCATTGAAGCCTGTAGCCATGAGGCCAGGATATATAAAGATGATTTCAAGGAATTTTTTAATGATGTGGAAAAAGGAGTTGAAATAATTGCTATTGTTGCTCCCTCTGCTGTATCTAACTTTCAGGATAATTATCTTAAACTAAATGGCTGGTTAAACAAAATAGGTGTTAAAGCAGTATTCGACGTCAGCTTTGGAGCAGAGCTTACCGTTAAATCTTACCTTGATTATTTCAAAGATAAAAGCTCCCAAACAGTAATTGCCCAACCTTGCCCGGCAATAGTTTCATACATCCAACTATATAAACCGGAACTTATTAAGTATCTTGCTCCTGTTGACAGCCCTATGGTTCATACGATGAAGATGATCAAAGAGTTTTATAAGGAATATGAAAATCATAAAATACTTGCAGTAAGCCCATGTATTGCAAAAAAGCGGGAATTTGAAGAAACCGGTTACGGAGATTATAATGTGTCATTTAATTCGATTGAGCGTTATATAAAAGATATGAACATCTCTTTTAAAGATTTTGAACCTATTGATTATTTAAACCCACCTGCTGAAAGAGCAGTTATGTTTTCAACTCCCGGCGGACTGCTGCAAACTGCTGAAAGATGGTTCCCAGATTTACGCAATAACACGAGAAAAATAGAGGGGAACCCACTTATCTATGACTACCTGGAATCATTAGAGAAAAATATATTAGCCAAAAATGCTCCTTTGCTTGTTGATTGCCTGAATTGTGAAGGTGGATGCAACGCAGGTACTATGAGCATCAACAAAGAAAAATCCTTTGATGAAATCGAATATTGGATTAACAAAAGGAACAAAAAAATGCAGGAGCAATATAAACTTAAATATGGCTCTGATACGAAGCAAACAAATGCATCCATTCATGCAACTATTGAAGAATATTGGAAGCCAGGTTTATACAACAGGAGCTATATTAATTTATGGCAAAATATAAATCTGAAATATCCGGATGAATATGAGATTGATACTATTTATCGGAGGATGCACAAATACAGCAAAGATGATATTTACAATTGCTCAGCATGTGGTTATGGAAGTTGCAAGATGATGGCCACTGCTATTTTCAATAACCTAAACAGGCCGGAAAACTGTCATTTCTATTTATCCACCGAAAATGAAGAATCACATAAAGAGGTAAAACAGAGTCAAGAGCATCTTTCAAGCATATTAGAATCTTCAAGGGATGGTTTTTTGGAAATTAATACTAAGGGGGTTATCAAATTTGCCAACCCATCAATGCGTGGGATTTTAAAAAAGCAAGATATTATTGGCCGCAAATTTATTGACCTTTTGGATGAAGAAAATAGAAAAATACTGAAAAATCAAATAAAACTTAGGGATTTAGGAAAGAAAAGCTCTTATGAATTATCCTTTAAAGACACAGAAGGCAATATTACTTATTGTATTGCAAGCGGTTCACCTCTTTATGATGCAGACAACAAGAGAATAGGATCTTTTGCAATATTTTCGGATATCTCAGCGTTGAAGAAGGCACAAAAGGATTTAAAAAACATCAATATTAACTTAGAAAACAAGGTTAAAGAAAGAACTGCTGAACTGGAGTCAAAGAACAATCTATTAGTTAGTTCTGAAGAAGAGCTTCGTCAAAACAATGAAGAATTGCAAACCCTGAACGAAAACATTGTTGAGCAAAAGCAGCAAATCGAACAAGCATTAAAGAAACTTCAGGCAGCGCAAACTCAACTTATTCAATCAGCAAAAATGGCGGTTTTGGGAGAACTAATTGCCAACGTTGCACATGAAGTAAATACTCCCTTAGGTGCCATAAAAGCATCAGCAGAAGAAACCGGTATTGCATTCGAAAACAATATTAAAATACTGCCCGAATTAATAAAACAGTTAACTTCCCAGCAATTTCAAGTTTTTAACAGGATGTTGGAACGATCGATGTCCCAGGTGGAAAACCTGTCAACCAGGGAAGAAAGGCAGCACAAGCGGGCACTCACAAAAGTTTTAGAAGAAAACAATATACCGAACCCAACCCATGTTGCATTTCAATTCGTACAGATAGGAATAAAAGAAGTAATGCCCGAGGAAATATCATTGATACAAGATGCTGGAGTAGACAGAGTGCTAAATGCATTATATAATCTTGCCATTCAATATAAAAACAATGCGAATGTTCTTTTGGCAGCCAATAAAGCATCAAGGATAATTCTTGCCTTAAAAAGCTACAGCAGAACTGACACTACAGGTAAAATGGGCAAAGTTGACATTAAACAAAGCCTTAACACAGTTTTAACGATTTATCATAATATCATTAAAAAAGGCATAGAAGTTGTAAAAAACATTGATGATATTCCACCTGTTACCGCTCATGCTGAGAAGCTAAATCAAGTATGGACAAATCTGATTCAAAATGCTATTCAGGGAATGAATAACAAGGGTACATTAACCATTTCAGCCAAAAACGATTCAATAAATGATTCTATTATTGTAAGCATCGGTGATACAGGTACAGGTATTCCTGAAGAAATACGGGATAAAATATTTACACCTTTTTTCACAACAAAACCTGACGGAGAAGGAAGTGGATTAGGCTTGGATATCGTCAGTAAAATAGTTGAAGAGCATGGAGGAAAGATATACTTCAGCACAGAAAAAGATAAAGGAACTATTTTTTTTGTAAGTTTGCCAATTAATAATATAAATGGCGATGAATAAAAATTATATTATTTGCGTTGATGATGAAAAAATCATCCTAGACAGCCTAAGAGTTCAGCTTAACCGGCATTTTGGCAATAATTTCATGTATGAATTTGCTGAATCCGGGGATGAGGCATTAGAGATACTGGAAGAACTTGATGTACACAACAATAGCATAATCACAGTTATTTCAGACTGGCAGATGCCGAAAATGCGAGGAGATGAATTATTAACGAAAGTTGATGAAAAATATAAAGGTGCCCGTATGTTGATGCTTACCGGGCAGGCAAAAGAGAAAATTCTTGATGATTTTGTTAAAAAAGTAAAAGATGTTAAAATACTATACAAACCTTGGTTGGAAAACCAACTTATTGATGAGATAAATTCAAGTATTCAGAAACGCGTAAACAAATGAAAAAGCCAGTAATTCTTTGTGTTGATGACGAGGCCATCGTTTTAAAGAGTTTGGCTACGCAGTTAGGCCGAAAATTCGGAGAAGACTTCAATATCGAATTCGCTGAATCTGGAGAAGAGGCTTTGGATATAATCTATGAGTTCCAAGAGGATGAAGAGATATTTCCGTTAATCATATCAGATCAATTAATGCCAGGAATTAAAGGAAATGAGTTACTGAAAAAAGTTCACCAGTTATCTACTAAGACTCTCAAAATATTACTGACAGGGCAAGCAGATGTAACAGCAGTTGGAGATATTGTTAATAATGCAGAGCTCTACAGGTATATTGCAAAGCCTTGGGAAACAGAAGACTTGCTCCTCACTGTCCAGGAAGCCATAAAGAGCTTTTTTCAGGACAAGAAATTAGAAGAGCAAAATAAACTTCTAATGGAATACAATTCAGAACTCGAGAAAAAAGTAGAAGAACGAACAACCGAAATTCAAAAAGCACATAGAAATATTACAGACAGCATAAACTATGCAAAGCTTATTCAAGATGCCATATTCCCTCAAATAGAACTATTCAAAAAACATTTTAAGGATCATTTTATTTTTTTTAGGCCAAGAGATATAGTAAGCGGTGACTTCTATTGGATAAAAAGGGCAGGAAATAAAATTTTCATTACTGCTGCTGATTGCACCGGGCATGGAGTGCCTGGCGCTTTTATGAGTTTACTGGGCATTAGCTTTTTAAACGAAATTGTTGCAAAAACAAAGAAACTTAGTGCGGGAGAAGTTCTTGATTTCATGCGTGAGAAAATAAAAATAACCCTAAATCAATCAGGTAAAGAAAAGGAACAGAAAGACGGTATGGACATGGCCCTGTGTATTATTGATACAGAAACTTTAGAGTTGGAATATGCCGGAGCTTATAATCCTTTGTATATAATTCGTGATCAAAATAAACTTGACAATATGGATGCGTTAAGTGCATATAATCTCCTTTATGATAATGGCCATGCCCTGATCGAGATTAAAGCAAACCACCAACCTATAGCAATCCATTTCCTTGAACAACCTTTTATTACACATAAAGTTGATTTGCTTAAAGGAGACAAATTATATCTATTTTCTGATGGTTATGCAGATCAATTCAATGGAGAGAGCGGCAAGAAATTTATGAAAAAGAATTTCAAGAAACTATTATTAGAAATTTGTTTAGAATCTATGAATAAACAATCTGAAACTTTATGCAAAACGCTAAATGATTGGCAAAAAGGATGTGAGCAAATCGATGATATTTTAATAGTAGGAATAGAAATATAGCACTTCCTAACAGCTAATATCAACAATCACTATTTTTATATTTGCTCTCAATTATCCCTAATATGCACAATTCCACCTTATTATAATGATTGCTCCCCGTTCATAATGTCAAACGCCACAAAAACCGGGAGTAAAATTTTGACCCTGATGTACTTAATCAATAAGTAATATCCCCTAAATAAACTAGACTTTTCACTTATTGTCACAATGATTTTTTCATTCTATCTTTGAAACCCTGATTTAATTATAAAACTATACTGATGAGTGTAAAAGAAAACTTTAACGTTTTGATTATAAATTATGATAACTCAAAATCCAATCAATTATATAATTATCTGAAGTTTCATGGTTATAATATCATAACCTGTCCCTCTATTAACCAAGCAATGGATATAATAGACTCCATTCATATAGATACGATTATATTGGAATCAATAAGCCCAACAATGGAAGGATACAGTAAACTGCCGCGATTAGAGCAGGCCATTTTGGAGCAGGATATTAAATTATTAAAAATGACAAGCGAAAAAAAAGCCGGGTAAGCCCCGGCTTTTTTGCTTTATCCAAAATAGTTATTAGAGGTTTTTGTAAATTTTCTTGGTAATAATTTTTTTATTGGTCATGATTTTAACAAAATATATGCCTTTTGGTGCGCTTGAGATATCCACTTTCTCTGTATTTCCTGTTCCATGAATATTTTTGCTAAACATTTCTTTTCCATCCGAACTGTAAACTGCAATATTTTTACAATGGGAGTTTTCAGGAATGTTTAATTTAAATATCCCATTAGAAGGATTAGGATAAACTGTAAAATCTTTATCATTGATAGTAGCAATCCCATCGGGTGAAACCGAGATATAATCCTCTTTAACCGTAGTGTTGGAACCGTTGGCATTACTTACAGTAAGGGTAACATCAAAAGTTCCTTGGGTAGCATAAGTTACTCCGCTAGGATTTTGAAGATTTGAGGATGCGGGCTCAGCGCCTTCAAAAGTCCATTGCCAAGTATCCGGGCTGCCAACGGATTGATCAGTAAAATCAATACTTTCTCCCTCTAAGATATCCCTGCTACTGGCTACAAAATCAGCATTAAGAGCAGGTGGCCCACCAAATTGAGTAGTAAAGAGCCCTCTTCCATGTGTGGCAGCAAGAACAGTATTATCTGTTTCTCTTAACCTGAGCATGTCAACCCTCACATTGGCAAGACCGTCGGTAACAGGAACCCAGGTTACATCGGTTTCATGAAGATTATCGGAATACCATACACCAATTTCCGTTGCGATCATGGCTATTTTTGCATTCCCGGGTTTATATAGTGCCCACCTGATCGGCATATCTGGTACTGCTCCTTCTTTGTTTTCCCAAGAGGAACCTCCATCATAACTCTGCCATATGGAAGTAACACCATAGTTAGAGAAAGTAACCAAGATAGTATCTTCAGAACCGCCAATATCAACGGAAGAAATATTTCCTGCTGGGAAGTTTGTGCCGGTAAGCTCTGTTGATGAAGGACTAGACTCCGCGTTGGCCAGTTTAAATAACCTGCCTGCTTGGGTACCTAAAAATAAATTGGTAGTTCCTGTTGGAGAATGCGGAGAAACCTTTACATGAGAAAAGGGAGTAGTTGCTCCTGTGTTTACGTTTACATTTTGCCCGTTGGGAGATTGGGGAATCCCGGAAATACGTAAGATATTATCTTGGTAATTGCCGCTAAATTCCATGGCGTTTGCATACAATGTATTTAGCTCATCATCATAATCGGCCGGGCTTACAAAAGTACCATTATTCCCATCATAATAATTTGAATTACTGCCATTGTCATAAAAGAAAGTATAAGAATTATAATATACAGAGGTTATCATAACGCCTGAAGGGTCGTTATTATCGAAGAAACAATAGGCTCCGTCACCACCACTAACCATATCGTTAATCGTAATTGGATTCCCTTGATAGAACAGTGTTCCGTTATCTTGCAGCCCACCTACAAGTAAATCCTGGTCTTCAGGCGGGGCAATGTCGCATGTATAGAATTGGAGTGTATTGTAATTATGGTTTCGTTGTTCAAAAACAGGGGCATCGTTGGTAGAATTTCCTGTATAAAATACGCCTCCATCGGTTACAATCAAGAGGTTGTTGTCATTACCAGGCTGGAAAGCCATTTCGTGGATATCAGCATGAACATACCTGTCGCCACCTCCGTAATACATTCCATACCAATCGGAGAGTCTTGGCAACCAAGAATTACCTCCGTCAGTGGTTTTGAAAACATCCAAGCCGCCAACAAAAAGCTCATCGGGATTCGTTGGATTCACCCTTCCAATTAATGCGTGCCAAGCTAAGGTTGCAAAATTGCTACCACTGCTTAGGTCGGTAGGTTGTGATTTCTCTGTCCATGATACGCCTTTGTCATCACTACGGAGGATGTAATTGCAATAGTAGTAATTGAATCCATTATTGGAACTTGTGTACCCTGAGCCAATAAGTGCATATACCCTGTTAGCATCGGAAGGTGCAGCAGCAATCATTATCCTGCCTGGGATGTCAAAATCGGGGTCGTTTAAAATAATGTTTCTATAAGTATCATTAACAGTCCAAGTACCCTGAGTTCCATTGTCTGAGTAAAGGATAACAGCTCCTCCTTCTTCATCCAAGTTGTTTTTGGTACCTACGTAAATTCTACCGTCAGCTCCTATTTCTATATCAGAGGGTGTATACGGAACATCCGAACCGGAAATATTGGGCAATACTTGTTGCCAATTCGCACCACCGTCTGTAGAGCGATAAAGCCCATCGGTTGGTTCGCTTTGGTGTTGGCTTCCCATGTAAGTACCGGAAACAACGGCAGCATAAACAACGCTTTGTCCTGCTTCGTCCCTGACAACAACATCTGTGATATATGCAAAATCTTCAGTGGATGGTATCAAGTTCCAACTTTCACCGCCATCGGTACTTTTCCAAATACCAATACCTCTACCCGATGATTCTCTATAAACAATTACCGCGGTTTCAGGTTCGCCTGTGCCGGCATACATTACTTGGGTATTATTAGGATCGTAGGCAAGGCTGCTAACAGTAAGATTGTCCCAAAAATCATTTACCGGTGTCCAAGTACTTGTTTCACTGAAAATGTTATCGTTATACCAAAGTCCTCCTGTAACACTTCCGGCAAATACTTTGGAATAATCTGTATCATTGGGGTCGAACATGATAGCCCTTGTTCTTCCTCCCATCTCCACAGGTACATTACTCCATTGTATGGGATCGTTTTTTAAAGATTCTTGTAAACTTTTTGTTTGTTGGTAAGCCTTGTAAAGTCTTTCCCTGGGTATCCTTCCCGTATTTGGGTCAACGGTCATAAAATAGTCTTGCAAAGCAGCTATATCAGGACGGTCGAACTTGGGGATGTCATCAGCCTTGGATGCATCAATTCCTGAAACTTCCTTGTATTTTGATTTTAAGAATTCAGCATATGCTCCCTGCTTACTATTATCCTTTTCTTTCAAAAGGAATAACCATATGAAAGAGAGAGCCAATAATGCAATAACCGGTAGTAAAAATTTTCTTTTCATAGTTCGATTCTTTTTTTTGACAATGCTTTGACTTAGTAATATTCTACATTCAGAATATTACGATAGTTACCTTAAACATTGCCTGGTTCATTTGTTGAATAGTTTTAATAATAAAAAAATAAATTCCCGTAATAAAAATATTGATGCTAAGTTAATATTTAAAATGTAAAGAATTTATTGAATGGGAGAAAAATTTCCAGGTTTAAGATGTATGATTCCTTCTTTCTTTTTCAATTTCAGTGTTATAGGATCTATACCTTTTAAAAACTCCCTTCTCCAAAAAAAGAAATCACAATAACAATATTTATTCCGTTTTTATAGCAGGCAGCTTTTTGAATCTTGCCATCACAAAAAAGCCTATACCATAAATGGCGATATTAAATATGCTAATGGAAAAAAACCCAATGGAAAAAATCCCGGCAGAGAAAATCCCAATAGAAAATTTACCAGCTGCAAAAACACCAATGGCAAAATCGCCGGCAGCAAAATAATTGGCAACCGTGTCACCATAAGAAAACAATGCTTCTACACCTGCAAAGTGTAAGATGGCGCCCAGTGATACAAGGGCTAAAGCTACAATTAAAATCCAATAATTTTTCATAATAATACATTTTTTTGTGTTAAACATGAATGCAATATTACACGTTGAGGATGGCGAAATCAAATATTCGTGTTGTGCAGCAAGGTTTAGTGACAAGATGCAAAAACCAGGGATGAAATACTGAATGCGGGGATGAAATACTAATGTTCACTAGGGTGGCCTATAGTTATCAAAATAAGGTATAATTACCTATCAATAACACTGTTAACAACTTTAATACCAATAAGCTTATCATGTAATTGCCCGGGTTCACGGTAGTAAACCAATATCATGTAATCATTTTCCGTTTCATAATGGTTGCCTTCTACCAATGTGAGGTCACCTTCGCTTTTATTATTTCCCAAAAAAGCATATAAATAATTGTAATACCCTTGCTTTAAATAAAGCTTTGCTTCATATGCGTTTTTGTTAAAGTTGTATTTCATCTTGGCTTCTTCTTTGAAATTCCAACCGGTGAGCTCACCAAAAACATACAAGGCTCCGTCAACAAGAGGATTTTTATAGGGTAAAGTAAAATGAACATATGCATATTCACTTTCAATAGCTGGGTTATTGGCGTCTTCATTTTTTATGAGCCTTCGCCCGTTAATGTCTTCAATAGAAAGATACCGTTGAAAAGGCCTGCGCTTGTCATCAAGCAAGTATACGTGATATTCATTGGTTTTGTAGTCGATCTTCTTAACTTGTATGCTTTGGTATTGAAGGCTTTTGATGTCGAAGTTGCGAAACTCGTTGCCCCCGTTAAAAACATTTTTATCCTGGTAATTATAAACCAGTTTATTACTTTTTACGAATTTTGGCTGAAGCCCGTATACCGCGTTGTCCCAACGGTTGTTTTGCCTTAGAACAACTTTCAGGTTTTGATAAGGATTATCAATTGAATACATTCCTGTAATAATAATATTAAAGTCTAATTCTTGCTTGTAATTACGATAATCTAACACCGTTGGCCGCTTAATATCGGCTTCAATATTTACCTTGGGATCATGCACCATAAAACGCTTTGTAAAAACTGGCTGCTTCTTATTGCCTTCTTCCCATACTTTTAAAATATAATTCCCGGCTTTGGTAATGGTGAAATTTCTATTGGGGAAAACCGCTTCGTAGTGCATATAAGCTTGTAAAGTATTAAAAGAGTCCTCGTAATCTTCAATATAAGCTTCTTGAAAACCATCAATATATTCAAAAGACTGTAATTGAGATGGCTTCCAATTGGCGTTGCAATGAATTACGGTGTATTTGTACCGCTTTAATTCATCAGAAAATTCATCAAAACTGAATTTGAGTTTTTCTTCTGTATTAAGCTGGTAGTAAGGGTAGGTTAATTCAAAGCCTTTACGATGAAGAAGAACGGTATGAATATCATCATCATAAATATAATTTTCATAACGCGTGTAGTCTTTATCAAAATAATCTTCTTCTTGGGGCTGTGGCTGAACATCCTTTTTTGTTTTCTTTACCATGGATGTATCAGCTGCTTTATCTTGCTTGGTTCCAGCTATCCAAGAACATGAGTGAATAATCAACATTATTGTTAAACAAATAACAGGTAGGTAGGTTTCTTTTTTAATCATAGGAATTTTTTTAACGGATAACAAAGTTAAGTTAAAAAAGCCATTTTTATAAATGTATACACACATAATCGTAAAAATAGTTAAGTAACACTTTGAAAATCAACAATAAAAAATTTTTTAAGAACTGGTATCAAGCATGTACTAATAAGCTATTGTGAATATTTTGTTATCATATTTAAAAATTTATCTATATTTGTTTTAACAAAAGTGATATATAACAAAAGGGTATGTTAAGAACTATAAAATTACACAAAGGACTTGATATAAGAATTAAAGGAGAGGCTGAAAAAGAATTTGCACCGGATTTTTCCACCAACAATTATGCAGTGAAGCCCACCGATTTCACAGGTTTATTTCCAAAGATCTTAGTAAAAGAAGGCGACAGGGTAAAAGCAGGCACACCGCTTTGTTATGACAAGTATAACGAAAAAGTGCTGCTTACATCGCCGGTTAGTGGTGAAATTAAAGGTATTGATAGGGGGCCTAAACGCGTGCTCGAAGAAATCCGGATTAATGCTGACGACAAGATCGAATATGAAGATTTGGGAAAAGAGAACCCAGGAAATCTTGATGAAGAACAAATAAAGGAAAAAATTCTTAAAAGCGGTTTATGGGCTGCCATCAGGCAAAGGCCATACCATGTTATTGCAAGGCCTAATGAAGAGCCCAAATCTATTTTTATTTCTGCTTTTAGCACCGCCCCGCTTGCTGCAGATCAAGATTTTATCATGAAAGGGCAGAAAGGGGCCTTCCAAACCGGGATCAATGCCCTTACAAAACTAACCAAAGGTAAGGTTTACCTGAACTTGCGTGATGAAAATGAAACCAATGATACCTTTAAACAATGCACCCAAGTTGAAAAATCCGTCTTTAAAGGGCCACATCCAGCAGGTAACGTGGGAATTCAAATCCATCATTTAGACCCAGTAAACAAGGACGAGCCTGTTTGGTATATATCGCCACAACATGTTGTTGCCATTGGCAAGCTATTTAATTTAGGAATTTACGATGTTAGCAAGTCTATTGCTTTATGCGGTTCAGAAGTAAAAAACCGGAAATATTACAAAATTATTACCGGGGCTTGCATAGAAAATATGGTAAAAGATAATGTTGCCGAAGGGAATTTAAGGTATATCAGCGGTGACGTGCTAACTGGAACAAAAATAAGACAAAACGGCTATGTGAGCTTTTACGATGACCAAGTAACGGTAATCCCGGAAGGCGACCACTACGAATTTTTTGGCTGGGCATCGCCGGGTTTCAAAAAATACAGCGTTTCAAGAAGTTTTTTTGCTTGGCTTATGCCGAACAAAAAATATAGGCTTAACACCAATTACCACGGTGGTGAAAGAGCTTTTGTAATGACTGGAGAATATGAAAAAGTTCTTCCAATGGATATTTTGCCCGTTCACCTGCTAAAAGCCATTCTTATTGAAGATATAGAACTCATGGAAAAGTTAGGTATTTACGAAGTAGCAGAAGAGGATTTTGCCCTTTGCGAATATGTTTGTACATCTAAAACCGAAGTACAACAGATCCTCCGCAGAGGCCTGGACTTGATGAGAAAAGAAATGAGCGAATAATAATTGTATATCATGATCAAGAAAATATAGAAAATACAAGCAGATGAGACCATTGAGAAAATTTATTGATAAAATAAAGCCCCATTTTGAAAAAGGCGGGAAGTTTGAGAAGTTGCATTCCACTTTTGATGCTTTTGAAACTTTCCTTTTCGTTCCTAATAAAGTAACAAAACACGGTAGCCATATTCGTGATAACATGGACATGAAAAGAACCATGATTATCGTTGTAATGGCCATGATGCCTGCCCTGCTTTTTGGTATGTGGAACGTGGGTTTCCAGCATTTTAAATCCATTGGGGAAATGGATACTACTTTATGGGAAAATTTTTGGTACGGATTCTTAAAAGTGTTTCCCATCATTGTAGTTTCCTATGTAAGCGGTTTGGCTCTTGAATTTATGTTTGCACAGATAAGGGGGCATGATGTTAATGAAGGTTTTTTGGTTACAGGTATGCTTATTCCGTTGGTAATGCCGCCTGATGCTCCTCTCTGGATGGTAGCCGTATCAACAATTTTCGCTGTTTTAATAGGGAAAGAGGTTTTTGGTGGAACCGGTATGAACATCCTCAACCCGGCTCTTACTGCCAGGGCTTTTATGTTTTTTGCTTACCCACAAGTTATCTCAGGCGATAAAGTATGGATAGCAGAAAAAACTGATGCATATTCAGGCGCTACTCCGCTGGCAGATGCTGCTTCCGGCAACACCGAAGCTTTGCCCAGCATTGCTGACATGTTTTTTGGGTTTATACCAGGTTCTATTGGAGAAACATCTACTTTGGCCATACTGCTTGGAGCTATTGTGCTTCTTTACACTGGTGTGGGAAACGCAAGGATCATGATAACCGTTTTTATCGGTGGATACCTAATGGGATTATTATTTAACCTATGTGGAGCCAACGAATTTATGAATATTCCTGCCCATGAACACTTGGTTATGGGTGGTTTTGCCTTTGGCGCTGTTTTTATGGCTACCGACCCGGTTACAGCAACTCAAACAGCACGGGGTAAATATATCTACGGATTCCTTATTGGCTTATTCGCTATCCTCATCAGGGTATTTAACCCGGCATACCCCGAGGGAATGATGCTGGCTATTTTATTTATGAACGTGATGGCTCCGCTAATCGACCATTACGTGGTGGAAGCAAATATTAAAAGAAGGTTGAAAAGGGTTAAGACGAATTAATTTTTTAAAGCTAAAAAGTTATGTACAGTAATTTTTATGTTTTCAGGTTCGCAGCAATAATGGTTGTAGTGGTTGCAACAATTCTTTCCGGCGCCGCTATGCTGCTTAAACCTATGCAGGACAAGAACATCAGGATAGAAAAAACACAGTCGATACTTACGGCTGCCAATATTGATAATTCCAAAGAAAACGCTGTAGAACTTTACAAGGAGCACTTGGTAAGGGAAATAGCAGTAAGCACCTCCGGTGAGATCGTGAGCGTTTATGAAGATGGTGAACTGAAGCAAGGAGAAGAACGGCCATTTGAATTGAACACCAAAGAAGAGTACAATCAGGCTGCCAATCCTGAAGCTGGGAAAGCCACTTTGCCAATTTTTATCCTTGACAAAGACGGAACCAAGCTTCACGTTATCCCGCTGAGAGGAAAAGGATTATGGGGGCCTCTCTATGGCAATATTGCTTTAAAAGAAGACCTTAATACGATTGCCGGCGCTGTATTTGACCATGACAAGGAAACACCCGGCCTCGGGGCTGAAATTAACGAGACTTGGTTTGAAGAACAATTCATTGGTAAAAAGATTTTTAACGAGAATAACAATTTTGTCTCTGTTACTGTAGTGAAAGGCGGAGTTGATAACAATGCTAACATTGATAACGTTCACGGTGTTGATGCTATCTCTGGCGGGACTATCACCAGCGATGGAGTATCAAAAATGCTTGAAGATAATTTATCCTATTATATTCCATACATTAAAAAACACATATAGCATATGGCTGAAGAGAAGAAACAAAAAGAACCTTTACTTTCGGCAAAAAACCGGAAACTGATAACCATACCGCTTAATAAAAATAACCCTATCACCATCCAGGTGCTGGGAATATGTTCTGCATTGGCTATCACAGTCAACGTAGAAAACTCCGTGGTGATGACCTTATCTGTTATTGCCGTAATGACCGTTTCTAACGTAGTAATATCCTTGCTGCGGAATTTGGTGCCGCCAAGGATCCGAATTATTGTGCAATTGGTCGTTATTGCCTCCATGGTGATTTTGGTAGACCAAGTATTGAAAGCTTTTGTTTATGACGTTAGTAAGCAACTTTCGGTCTTCGTGGGGTTAATCATCACCAATTGTATCATCATGGGGCGATTGGAAGCTTTTGCCTTGGCCAACAAACCATGGCCGGCTTTCCTTGATGGCTTGGGAAACGCACTGGGCTACGGTTGGATTCTTATAGCTGTGGCTTTTTTTAGAGAATTGTTTGGTTCTGGAACGGTTTGGGGCTACAAGGTTATCCCTCAAAGCTTCTATGAAGCCGGTTACTCCGATAACGGACTGATGATATTGCCACCAATGGCGCTTATTACCGTGGGCATTATTATTTGGGTGCAGAGATATAAGAATAGAGATCTTATTGAAGAACATTAAAAACAAGTAAGTTATGGAAGAATTAGCGAGTATATTTGTAAAAGGTATTTTTGTAGAGAACATGATCTTTGCCTATTTCTTAGGCATGTGTTCTTACTTAGCCGTTTCAAAAACAGTAGAGACTTCTACAGGGCTTGGGTTTGCTGTTATTTTCGTTTTGGGTATAACCGTTCCTGTTGATTATCTTATCAATGAATACATCCTTTTACCAGGAGCTTTAACATGGATAAGCTCCAGCCTTGCCGATGTAGACCTTACATTTCTTACATTCATCGTGTTCATTGCTGTTATTGCATCTATGGTGCAATTGGTAGAAATGGTTATAGAGAAATTTTTTCCTACATTATACAATTCATTGGGGATATTCCTCCCGCTTATAGCAGTAAACTGCGCGATTTTAGGTGGGTCGCTTTTTATGCAAGAAAGAGAATATAACAATATTGCAGAGGCAACAGCCTTTGGGCTTGGATCTGGCGTTGGCTGGTTTTTGGCTATTGTTGCTATTGCTGCCATCAGGGAAAAAATCAGGTACTCAAATGTACCAGCTCCGCTAAGGGGACTTGGAATTACATTTATCATTACAGGACTTATGGGTATTGCTTTTATGAGTTTTATGGGAATTAAATTGTAAACATTAAATGGCTTTAAACATGATTATTGCACTTACAGGTATCGGGATATATATTTTGGTGAGTATTATTGCATTTCTTGCATTGATATTATTGCTTGTTGGACTTTTGCTTTATGCAAGAAAAAAACTCACACCACAAGGTGAGGTTACCATTACCATTAATGACGAAAAGGAATTGGAAACAAACCCCGGTTCAACTTTACTAAACACCCTATCCAATGAGAAAATTTTCCTCCCTTCTGCCTGTGGAGGCGGAGGAACCTGCGGAACCTGTAAATGCCAGGTTCTTGATGGCGCAGGTGATATCCTCCCAACTGAAAAAGGATTTTTTACCCGCAAAGAACAACAAAACAATTGGCGTTTGGCTTGCCAGGTAAAAGTGCGCAACGACCTTAAAATAGGTGTTCCTGAAGAAGTGTTCGGTATTCAAAAATGGGAGTGCGAAGTAGTTTCCAACAAGAACGTGGCTACTTTTATCAAGGAATTTGTTGTGAAATTGCCTGAAGGCGAAAGGCTCGATTTTAGGTCTGGCGGATACATCCAAATTGACACACCTCCCTGCGAAGTAGATTTTAGCAAAGATATCGAAGTACAAGGCGAGTATAAGGAAGATTGGGAAAAGATGGGGATTTTCAATTTAAAGATGAAGAACTCCGATACGGTTGTTAGGGCTTATTCTATGGCCAACCACCCGGCAGAAGGCAATATCATCATGCTGAACGTGAGGATTGCAACACCTCCATGGGACAGGAAGAAAAACAAGTTTAAAAAAGTGAACCCCGGCATCGCTTCTTCTTACATTTTTTCTAAAAAACCCGGCGACCAGGTAACGATTTCAGGGCCTTATGGCGAATTTTTCATTAAACCAACAAAGCGGGAGATGATGTTTATTGGTGGTGGAGCAGGCATGGCGCCTATGCGCTCGCATATTTTTCATTTATTCCAAACGGAGAAGACCAACCGTAAAGTCACCTATTGGTATGGTGGGCGTTCTTTAAGAGAGCTGTTTTACGTGGATGATTTCAAGAACATAGAAAAGGATTTTCCTAATTTTAATTTCCACATAGGTTTATCCGAGCCTTTACCCGAAGACAACTGGGACGGACCCACAGGATTTATACACCAAGTGGTTTATGATAAATATTTAAAAGGCCACCCCGAGCCGGAAGAGATAGAATACTACCTCTGCGGCCCGCCCATGATGAACGATGCTGTTTTCAAAATGCTCGACGACCTCGGCGTACCCGATGAAATGATCGCGTTTGATGATTTTGGTTGATGGAGGAGCGTGTAGCTTTATTTATTCTCCATGGTTATATTACGGCAATTTCCTCACAAAAAAGCTATTGCCCTCGTAGCTCGTTTCAACCAATTCGCCGTTTTTTACCATGGAATTCACTAAATCCCAATTGGTATTTGCATTGGAAAGAAATTCTTTTACCGCTTCTTTTCGCATAGGATGAACTGCGGTAATGCTGAGGATATCTTTGCGCGCATTACCGGTAAAAGTGTATTCATTGCCCTCGTAACCCAAAAGATATTCTACTTTTCTTACATTGTCTTTAAAAATATTGAATGACCTATTGATCACGTTTTCATCAGACGGTTCTGCTCTTTTGTCGCTGGTTGGACGCGTGGGCACAGAAAGGTAAGCAATCTCAGGGCTGATATCTGCAATGAACTTGGCTGTTTCTACGATATTTTCCTCGCTATCATTCACATTTTTTATGAGCATGGTTTCAGTAACCAATTTGCCTTGGTAAGCACGGGCAAAGTTTTTTATTCCTTGTAGTATTTTGTCAAATTGAAGTTCTTTACCCGGTCTATTGATTCGTTTCCATGTATCTTCCGAAAGGGCATCAATTTTTATGGATACAAGATCAGCATTCAATAGCTCTTTATGAACTTCTTCCTGCCAAAGTAATGAGCCGTTGGTGATTACAGCTACATCAATGCCTGTAGATTTCAATAGCTCAATGATCTTTCCCAAGTTTTTGTCAAGTGTGGGTTCGCCATCAGGAGCAAGGGCTATATGATCTATTTGGGCTTCCATAACATTGGTCCGGCTTATACGCTCCCTTACTTTTTCAATGATCTCAACGGGATCATAAAATGACTGCCTTTGAGAGGTAAGTTGGGATGTTTTGCCTATTTGGCAATACATGCAAGAATAGCTGCAATATTTTAAAGGGATGTTATTTATTCCCAAGCTACGGCCAAGCCTTCTCGAGGGAATTGGGCCAAAAACTATTGTATCTTCCATAATAATTTGCTTTTTTGGGTTTTGTTGACAATGCTCACACATCAGCAGGTAATCCTTTTAAAGTAACATGAATGTTCTTTCCAAGGTTTTTGGTGATCATTTCAACAATGGCAAATTTAAATACTTTTTTGTTTACTTTACACTTTTTACAAGCCCCGTTTACTTCAAGGGTAATATTGTTTTGCTGATAGTCAACAATACAAACAGAACCATGATCCCTTAAAAGGAATTGGTTAATGGTTTTTACCGCTTGGAGTATTTTTCCAGGCGCTTGTATGTTCGGGTTTCCTGGTTTCACAAAAAACTTGTTAGGCTAATACCGATATGCGTTCAAATTCTACTTTGTACCTTTTAATGAACTTGATATCAATTCGGCATCAATTAGCAAATATAAAATATATTTAATCTAAATAAAAGCAAATCGGGTAAAAGTTATTGCTTCTTTCTTTTCTTATTTTTTGAAAAGAAAAAGTTGGTATAAACAGATAATGCTAATGCCAGGAATAGGCCTGCTACTGTGGCAATATCCACGAGTTGGGAATTGATATCCAGCCCTGTAAGCCTGTCAACAAGATATTTGATATAAGACCCGGGCAAGCCATGTTCTCCGAGTTTTCTTAAAATATTGAAATGCCAATCGGTGAGGGGGCAATAACCGATTCCATAGAAAATTCCCAGGATAAACCAAGATGCTGCCGTTAGAACAAGGGTTATAAAATTGGCAAGCCTTGTCTTTTTCCATATCCATCCAAACAAGTTAAAAAGGATGAGCGTTGTATGAAAAACAACAAAAAATATATCCAAGAATTTGTACATCAGGGCTTTATTTTAGCCAATTTTTTTGCAAGCAATTGCTGATTCACGGGTTTAACGATATAATCGTCCATTCCTTGCGCCTTGTATTTTTCAGCGTCTCCTTCCATGGCATTGGCACTTAATCCTATAATGGGTGGCACATTGGTATATTTTTTCTTCAGCTCTTTCATGGCTGTGATGCCATCCATTTCAGGCATCATAATATCCATTAAGATTACATCGTAAACATGTTCTTTAAAAATATTCAGCGCTTCTTTGCCGTTAGAAACAATGTCAATATGGCACCCCATATTCTTCAGCATCATTTCTATCACTTTTTGATTAACCAATTTGTCTTCGGCATACAACACTTTGAGGCCAAGGTTTTCCTCAATTTTTTTATCTCTGGGTACTTTCGGTTTTATGCTTGGTTCGGAAATTTTAGCTTTAAAGGTAAACCAGAAGGTACTTCCTTTTCCAGGTTCACTTTTTACATCAATTTTGCCACCCATCAATTCTACAATCTTTTGAGATATGGACAGTCCCAAGCCCGTTCCCTCCGTATTTCTTAATAGTGTATCATCAATACGAGAAAACATGGAGAATACTTTATCTTTGTCCTTTTCTTCTATTCCAATGCCTGTATCAAGAACCTCTACCCGTGTTTCCAATTGTTTGCCTTCTCGCTTTTGTTCAAGAACATTAATGATAATACTGCCTTGGGGAGTGTATTTTATCGCATTGGAAATAAGGTTCGAAATTACTTGCTTAAACCGGTTTTCATCGGCGTAGATACAGTTAGGATACTCATCATCAATATTTACGGTTGTTTCCAGGTCGTGTTGAGTGATAAGCATTTGGAACATATTCATGGTTTCATCAATCGCTTCCCTAATATTGAACCTTCCTGGTATTAACTTGATGATGCCTTGCTCTATCCTGGAAATATCAAGAATATCATTGATAAGGTAAAGCAAACTTTTTGATGAAGATTTGATGATTGAAACGTAATCTTCTTGTTCAGCATCAAGTCTTGTATTGAGCAAGAAATCGGTCATGCCGATAATACCGTTCATTGGGGTGCGCATTTCATGGCTCATATTGGCAAGGAATTGCTGCTTGATCCTGGAGGACCTCTCAGCTACCTTGATGTCATTTTCCAATTTTTGTGATTTCTTAAGCTGCGAAATATCGATCATTATACCTCTAAGCCCGGTAATTTTATTGTTTTCTTTGATGGGGCTGTTGTATATAAGGCAAGGGAAGGTTTCGCCATTTTTCTTAATAGCCTTAAATTCGTTACCGGAAATATGGTTGCCACCGAGGTTCTCTTTAAGGCTTTTTGACGCTTTTTCTTTGAATTCTTCGGCTATATAGTCTATCGCTTTAAAACCTTTTTCTAGTCCTTGATAAGTGTATCCAAGTTTTTTAAGTCCTGATTTATTAATAAAAGTTATATTCCCTGCGTTATCCAGTTCAAAAGCTATTTCCGGGAGTAATTCTGCAAATTCCCTGAACCTGGTCTCGCTTTCCCTGAGTTTCTGTCGATCGATCGTTTGTTTTGTTATATCCCTAACAATGCACAGCACATCTTTTTCACCGCTTTTCACCATACGGGTCTCGTAATATTCCACTTTGCTCCCGGTATCTATCTCGTAAGCGTATTCTTGTGGTTTTCCTGTTTTGATTAGCTTGTTGATGTTTTCCATGGTAAGCTCTGCTATATACCTTGGCAAAACTTCGTAAACATTCTTATTTAAAAACTTTTTGGGTGGTAGGAATAATTTGCTTGAATCATTCGCGTAATAGTCGATAAAATTGCCATCAAAATCAAACCTGAACATAATATCCGGGATGGCGCTCAGTAAACTTCTATGCCGTTCTTCGCTTTCGCGGATGGCCTTTTCCTTGTTCTTCTCTTCTGTAACATCCCTGATTATAGCCCCAACGCCAATTTCATTTTCGCTGATCTTAACCGGGAACTTGGTGGTTCGATAAACCCTGTTATCTCCATATTCATCTGAAATGCATGATTTGTTTTCATTGATCACTTTCATGTCAGATTCTCGGCACTGTGTGGCAAGCTCCAGGGGCAGTAATTCAAAATCAGTTTTACCCAATATATCTTCTATGGAAAGTCCCACAAAATCAGCATACGAACGATTGGCCAATATATGTTTATACTGCCCGTCTTTAAGAAAAACAATATCTTTAGTAGAATTGATAAATGAATTCAATTGTTCCTGGTTTTGTTTTAAAAGCTGTTCTGTTTTAATGCGCTCTGAAACATCCCTTGTTACAAAAAGCAAACTCTCTATTTCTTTTTTATCATCCAACAAGACTTTACCTTTTGATTCAAGCCAAATATATTTTCCATTGGAGCATTTATAGCGATAGGTAGCAATACCCGGAGATCTTTGCGCCAATTTTTCCATAAAAAGAGTAGTAACCGGGGCTTTATCACTTGGATGAATAAAATCAAAAACATTGCTATTAAGAAGTTCTTGTTTTGAATATCCCAATGCTTGAGTATGAGCAGGACTGACAAAGGTAAAATTTCCATTCATATCCGTCATACTTACCATATCAAGCATGTTTTGTGTAATTTCCCTGTAGAGCTGCTCGCTTTTTTCTAACTTTTCTTCGGCGATTTTTCTTTTTGTGATGTTATTCCCAATCCCCAGTAAGCCAATGATCGTATTTTGTTCATCAAAAAGCGGGACTTTTTCTATTTCGTAAATATATCTTTCTCCTTTTAGTTGAAACGAAGATTCTACATGTTCTTTATTCCCTTTACATGCCTCCAGATCCGTTCTCCTGATCTCTTTTCCTTTTTCTTCTCCAAATAAGTAGGTATCGTTCTTGCCTGTTATTTCTGCTTTGGTAAGGCCAAAAAGCCTTTCTATATGGGCGTTTACATAAACATAAACGCCTTCTGTGTCTTTAATAAAAATGGGATTATTGATGGTTTCGGCAATGCTTTTGAAAAAAATATCCCCTTTGTACCAATTTTTTAGCGCTTCCTTTTTTAAGCGTTTGTTTTCTTTTTCAAGGAATGCTATTTTCTTGTGCAGCGCTTCTGTATGTTCACTATCTGTCATGAAAAGCAATTATATTGTACATCAATACAGTATAATACCAAGTAAGCATTCAAATTCTACTTTGTATCTTTGAATGCAATTTGGTATAACATACAAAGATAAAACCTATATCTATAATTGAAAAATATTTCTTATGGCTTCAGTAAAAAGCAAAAAAAATCAACAATTTTGGAAGTCCTTAAATCAATTAAGAATGAGGAAATTTCCAGTATCCATATAATTTTTGCTTTCTACACTAAAAAGATACATTCCGCCTTCTAATTGTAGTTGTGGCTGTATCATGTGATTGTGGTTTGTATATTCTTGGCTGTGAATAATTTTTCCACTTGGAGTAAATACATTCAAAATTACGATTTTTCCTTCCGGAATAGCATCATTGATTTTAATATAAGACAACCGGCAATATGGATTGGGAAAAGCATACGATTCAGAATGATTAGGTTTCCTCATGGTTTCTATTGAAGTACTTTCACCAATAGCCCCTAAGAAGAAATTCACATCCCCGCTATTATAGGCTTGTAAAGAAATACCTCCCAATGAAGATGGCCCTGTATACCAGCCCGTTACATAACAATTATCTCCTGATGCAACAATATCCGTGGGGATGTCAGAATCAATACCTCCGCCTTGCACAACCCACACGGGAGTCCCGTTATGGTTTATTTTAGCTGCAAAAATGTCATTGTATTCCGGTGTTAGGGTCGTGTCTCCAATGTTGAAACTATCGTTAAAGCTGCCGCAGAAAAAGGCATTTCCTTCATTATCCGTGTAAACAGACCGTCCTTTGTCTGAGCCTGTTCCTTGGCCGTGCAAAACCCACTGCCATTGGCAATCCGTGTTAAATTGTGCCAAATATGCATCATCTGTAGAATCGGTAGTAACAATGGTATCTCCGGAACCAACAAAAATGCCATAACCGGTGACTCTTCCGGCGATATGCCCTATACCATGATCGTTAACAGAGATATTATTAACACCCGCTCCTCCAGTAACAACACCTAACGTCTGGATTTGCCCGGCAGAATTATATTTTGCTATGAATGCCCCTGGATGGGAGAGATACATCCCTCCAAAATTACTGCTATCGCCGGCTACTCCAGTAACATAACAGTTACCATTGGCATCGGTATCAATTTTATAGCCATATTCTACCGATTCTTTTCCTGCATGTTTTGCCCATTGTAAATCGCCGTCAGTGTTGTATTTGGCTACAAAAATATCACTACCGCCATAATTTGGGATGTAATCATTGCTCGTAAAAAAAAGCGTATCCTGGTACCATCCTGTTATATAAACATCGCCATTTTGCGTGCTTGCAATACCATAAGCCAATTCAGAACCATTGCATTGTGGGTGCTCAACCCATTGTACAACGCCTTTGTGGTTGAGTTTAACGATAAACATATCCCAACCGGTTGCGATAAGCTCAAATTGTCCAATTTGTATGGTATCGGTAAAATATCCTGAAACATAGGCATTACCTTCCCCGTCGGTATCAATCCCAAGGCCAATCTCTTCACCATCGCCTCCAAAAGTAACTACATATTCATTGGCTCCAGTAGCGTTGTATTTGGCAACAAAAACATCGGATATCCCTCGAAAAGGGTGTGTTTGCCCGTTAATTTCTAATACATCAGTGTATTGCCCGGTAATAAGAATGTTGCCTTCATTATCTTTAGCAATGTCCCACGCTCTTTCCATTCCTAGTCCGCCTTCACCCACAGCCCACTGCCAGCTTTGTGGATAAACGAATGATATAAATGATATTAAAACGAATAATAATATAGCCCTTTTCATGATTGATTGTAAGTTTTGAAGCAAAAGTATGAAAAAAAACCTTCTGATTAGGCTATTCCAATGCATTTGTTTAATTTTATCAATGTTTTAAACGGGTAATTCAAGAATTATTTATGGATAAAACCAAAAGTATACTTGCAATTGATGACAACAAAAAAATATTGGAATCACTGGAATTGTTTTTAGGGAGGCATTTTTCCAATGTGTTCACAGTAAGTTCTCCAAAAAATTTGTTTTCTGTTTTGCATGAAAACGAAATCCATGTTGTTTTAATGGATATGAATTTTGCGCCGGGAAGGCAATCGGGTAATGAAGGCCTTTTTTGGTTGAACGAGATCAAAACAAAATATCCCTGTATCGTGGTTATATTAATAACGGCTTATGGAGATATTGAGCTTGCGGTAGAGGGAATGAAAAGAGGAGCTTTTGATTTTATTTTAAAACCTTGGGATAATGATAAGTTGCTTAATGCCATAAAAGCCGCCACAAGATACGCTAAAACACAAAAAGAACTTGGCATTCAAAAGGAGCATACAGAAATTTTCAAAGACGACACCCCAAAAAACCAGGAATTATATATTGGTAAATCTTCTGCTATGCAAAAGGTGATGAAAATTATTGAGAAATCCGCTCCTACCGATGCTAACATTCTTCTTCTTGGCGAGAATGGCATTGGTAAAGAGATTCTTGCCAGGGAGATTCACGAAAAATCATCACGAAAAAACCAGGTATTTTTCCCGGTTGATATGGCCTCAATACCCGGTAGCCTTTTTGAAAGCGAGCTTTTTGGACACGAGAAAGGCGCTTTTACCGATGCAAAAGATGCTAAGACAGGAAAAATTGAAGCTTCAAATGGTGGAACACTTTTTATTGATGAAATCGGGGAACTACCCATGCATCTACAAGCCAAACTGTTATCTGTTATTCAAACAAAAACGCTAACGCCTATTGGCTCTTCTAAAACCAAAAAGGTAGATTTTAGGCTTATTTCTGCTACTAACAGGCAACTTGACAATATGGTTAAAACGGGTGGATTTAGAGAAGACCTTTTGTACAGGCTCAATACCATTACTATCCAAATACCACCATTAAGAGAAAGAAGTGAAGATATTCCTGCATTGATTAAAAAATTTTTAGAGGCCTTTTCAAACCAATATAATAAACAGGGCTTAAGCATCACAAAAGCAGCCATTGAGAAGCTTGCCGAATATCACTGGCCCGGCAATATAAGAGAGCTGAAACACACCATGGAAAAGCTAACAATTTTATGTGAAGAGAAAATTGAGGCTTCAGGTGTTGAAATGAATGAAAAGGCAAGCGCACCTGGTTCTCTTGGTGTATACAACCTGGAAGAATTAGAGAAGCAAACCATACGCAAAGTAATAGATGTGTGCAATGGAAACATGAGCCATGCCGCCAAAAAGCTTGGAATTTCCAGGAATACTTTGTATGCAAAAAAAGAAAAATATGGTTTATAAAAACCTTTCCATACAAGTATTGTTAAGAGTGATCCTATTGGTATTAAATGCACTACTGATTGGTTTTTTCGCTTTTACTCCCGAATGGATGTTCACTACCTTGTTTTTTTGTATGCTATTGTTTTTGCAAGCTGGAATCCTTGTCTCCTTTATCAATAAGACTAACAGGAAGTTATTGAATTTCTTTGAACATGTAAAAGAAAAAGATTCTACTTTGCACTTGGATACTGAATCTAAGAACAGCTCATTTTATGAATTGTCGCGTGTTTTAGGTGATATAAATAAAGAATACAAGGAAATAAGGAAAGAAGAAATAAAAAAAGAAGTTTTGCTTAACTTGGTACTCGACCAAGTAAATACAGGTGTTATTGTGACCGATGAAGAGCAAAAAATTAAGCTGTTCAATAAAGCTGCTGCTACTATTTTTTCTGTAAAGGAAGTTCTTACCTTGCAAACCATAAAAAACAATTGTGAGTCCCTATTTCAATTTCTCCTTTCAGAAAACAAGGAGCAACAAAAAGTTTTTAGTTTAACAAGCGGTAGGCAACTTCTTGTGAGCATTAAGCACTTAAAATTCTCGGATGAAAATCTCAAGATCATGGCTTTGCATAACATTTCACGCGAAATGAACCAAAAGGAGTTGGAATCATGGAATGGGCTGATTCGTGTTTTAATGCATGAAACCATGAATACACTCACACCCATGTCTACCGTTGTTGGTACGGCATTTCATTGCCTCACGGAAGAGGGAAAAACAAAACCATTGAATAACTTAAAAGAAAAAGACCTGTCTGATGCTGTTAAAAGTCTCAATATCATCAATAACAGGACAGAAAGCCTGAAATCCTTTGTGAAACGATACCGCCAGTTTGTACATCTTCCCAAACCCAACATGGAAGAAGTGGATATCAAAGGTTTTTTAAACCCAATAATTCATTTGTTTAAGCAAGGTTTTGATGGAGATATCATTCTTGAGATCAAAGATTATCAAAGCCTTATAGCAGACAAAAGTTTTCTTGAACAGATTCTTATCAATCTTATAAAAAATGCAGTGGAAGCTACTTCTAATAAAACTCATCCAAAAATATCCATATCTTGCTACCAAAGTAAATTTGCAAAGCACATACAGGTAAAAGATAATGGCTGTGGTATTGAGAAAGAACTCTTGAATAAAATTTTTATACCCTTTTTCACTACCAAGGAATATGGCAGTGGTATTGGGTTAAGTTTTTCCCGGCAATTGATGTTTTTGATGAGAGGGGATATAAAAATAATACCCCTCAAAGTGGGTGTAATTGTGGAACTGGCATTTGGCAAGTAAATTATTATTAGCAGTTAAAATTGTAAGCAGGAACTTGCAATCCTCAATTATTGGCAGTTGAAAATCCTCAATTTTTCGTAAAAGTAAATAACCACTTATAAGAAAAAAAGATTTGTGATTTAGCAGAATTTTATTGTGAAAAGGATTGTAAAATGTATTATTAAAAACGTATAATCCCAACCAATAAAATTTTATATCTTTGATTAAAAAAAAACAAGTATTAACCGGCTAATCATCAGAATTGCCAAAATAATAGCAGACGTATAACACATTAAACCAAAACAACATGAAACTGGAAACAAACTTGGATGTTATCAAAAAACTTGGGCAAGAAAGGGAAGAGGAAAATATTAAATTTAGGTTTTTTCTAAAATGGAGAGAAGAAGATGATGTGGATGAAATCGTTCACCGGCTCCATGACGAGATTGCTGCACAAATTGATTGTACATTATGCGGGAATTGCTGCAAAATGCTCAGGCCATTTGTATCTGATGAAGAACTCAAAAGGCTATCCGAAATCGATAACATCACTCCAGAAGCTTTCGATAAAAAGTACGTAGAGTTATCCGATGAAGAAATGAAATATTTGAAGGAAATGCCATGCAAATATTTAAAGGACAATAAATGTACAGTATATATCGACCGCCCGTCTGAGTGCAGGTCGTACCCTCATACACACAAAGATGAATTTACAACCCGGCTTTTGGGTGTAATTAATAATTACGAGATCTGCCCCATTGTTTTCAATTTATACGAACAACTGAAAAGGGAAATGGGGTTTCGGTATTAGGGTTACATGCTTACGAAATGATCATTTGTTGTTAAGCCCGTATCATTTTAGCCTTAACGTAAGCACAGGCCTTGCATTTGTATTCTATATACGATAAGTTGGGAAAGTACAAATTAACTTTAACACCTTGGTAAAAGGAATTTTTATAACTTTTGCCGAGGTGCTTTTAAATTTATTTTTGTAGGATTATAGGATTCATCTAATTATTATGTTTTTTTACCCATAGAATACAAAATTATAATAATTTCGTCCTATCTGTTTAAAATGTTTGACATTGTTGCTATTTGGTTCTTGTTTTAGTTATGTTTCAAGTGTCTTTCAATAATTATCTCAGGCATTGTCTGTTTCATGTAATTGTAAATATTATTTTTGCACAATGCTTTTTAAAAGGAATGCTAAAAGACGTTGGATTGAATGAGAAAAACACATATATTTCTTAAGTTTCTTTTTTGTTTTACGATACTGCTCCTCATTTATAGCTTTTGGCAGAGAGAGCCTCATATTGATGATGCTTGGCTGGGAGAGCATTCCTATTGGATGTGCGAAAAAGGGTTTGTAAAATCCGAATTAATGAAAGGTGTTACCCACCAAGAAGAACGCTTTTTGCTGCATCATAAATTGCTTACTTTGCATGGAGCGGTCATTATTAAAGCGTTTGGACTTTCTTTGTATGCTTTGAAATCTGTTGGTATATTTTATTTAGCCCTTTTTCTATTGCTCTTTTATGGATATGCAGTAAAACAAAAAAAACTATTTACAGCTAAGGAGTCTTATTTTCCACTATTACTTTTATTGATCAATCCTCTTTTGTTTAAGTTTAGCTTTGTTTTTCGGCCCGAAATAATGGTAATGTTCTTTGGATTTGTTTCTTATCTTTTTTTGGATAATGTTTTAGGGAATGATCTACAAAAACGTAGTATGCTGCTTTGTTCTATAGGAGGACTTTTTGCAGGCTTAGCCTTCTTTGCCCATTTAAACGGGGTAATTTTTATCGTAAGTGGTTTTATCTTACTTTTATGGAATCGTAAATTCAAGCATTCCCTATTATTTAGCCTTGGAGCGCTAATTGGAGTGGCCCTCTATTTTTATGATTTTACTTCTACTCACGGATTTTCTTTTTGGTATTATCAATTGACCTTTACACCTTCTCATGAAATCTCTGAAAAAATAGCTCTACCGATATGGTTTTTTGCCAATATTTTTGGAGAGCACATGCGTTTCTTCCATAGCCCTGTAGAAATCGCTCTCTTTGTGCTTGTTATTTCATCAGTAATTATTGGTTTTAAATTCCTTAATAAAAACCATAAAAACCTACTAAGATATACCTTACTTTTGATATTAATGCTATCTTTTTTTGCTATTCACAAAACAACAAAATACATGATCTTATACTTGCCATACTTGGTATTGATCATTAGCTTAACAATAAAAGAAAGTTTTTATAACCGCTTGGAGTTACCAAAATATTTGAGAAGGATGAAGTTTTTTTCTTTGAAAAAACTGCATTATTTCTTGCTATTTTTGGTTTTAGCTTTTATGGCTATTTCTTTGGTGTATAATACAATTGTTGTTACAAACAAATATGATATTAGGCTGCATGATAAAATGATAGATAAGTATACAGGTAATTCAAACAAAACGTATCATATACTTGCCCCTACCATTTACTATTTTAATCACTCGGACAATGTAGACTCTATGCGTAGCCTGAAAGCTTTTAGCCAAGTATTACCAAATAATGAAAGTAATATTCAATCCAGCTTCTTTAATTTGGCTCAAAAATATCAAGTTGATTTGATAATCCTTCCATACAGCTATAAACCACGGTTTGGTGTACAGAAATTCAACACAGGCGATACCATCGATGGCTTTGAAGTTTTGCAAGATAGCAATGCTTTTTTTGTTGCCAAAAGAATAATTTCGTCAAAATAGAATTTTATTTTCTTAAATAATATTCTGCTGAACCAGTGGGGTACATGAACTTTTCTTTACAAATAAAATTGTCTTTAATAAATTCTTTTTCAACTTTTTTCAACTTTACAACTTCTCCGTCCATATTTTTATTCTTATGAGCTTTTAGCAACCAAAACCCTTCAACTTTTTGTAGATTTTCTGTCAAGTTGATCTTATTTAAGTCTTTTGCTTTGTTCTTGTTATAAAGATTAAAGTAAAAATTATAGAATTTGGCCCAATAGCTGTATTTAGCCCCTTTATTGTTACTATTTACAACATCTTTTACTACTTCTCTCCATTGTTCTTTTGTCTTGCGTGTATAATACTCCCTAAAAAATAACAAGTTGATGGTGGTTGACAAGAGTAGGCTAATTACTACCAAGTTTCTTATCGTTTTTCTTTTTATTTGTGTTATTCCAAAAGCGATCATTATAAAGAGTGGTGGCAAAGCAATGGTTGTATATCTAAAATGAAGCATAGGTGTTCTTAAATACGACAATATAAAAGGTGTTGTGTAAGCAATTAATAGCCAAACAACTGGTATGGAGAAAATGATTTTTTTTAATACAGGAGTGCTTGATTTTAAAGCATTGTAAAGGTAGCATATAAAAATACCCATAAGCACCAATACCACTAATGTAGTGATAGGATCTTTCCCCCAATACCGGTAAAAATAATCACCAAAAATGTAAAACGGCTGATAATCCATCCACATTAATGTAGTGCCGCTGGTTTTAAAAAACATGGGAAGCCAAAAAGAATATCCAGCCAATATTCCCAAAATAGTGAATCCTGCTTTAGTAAGAAATTTTTTGTTGGGTTTGAGAAAATATACAATCAATAAAGCAATAATAAACTGTGAAAAGATTACAAAAAGCCCATAATAGTGGGTATAAGCCAAGAAGATAGTAAATATGGCATAAAGGACAAAATTTTTTGTTTTATGGTTTTTTATTGCCCTCAAGAAAAAAATATAAGATAAAACACATAAAAGAAAAAGCAAGGGATATGCTTTAACATCTTGTGAATAATAAATGTGAAAATAATTTGTAGCTGTTATCAAAGCGGTAAAGATACCGGTAAGTTTGTTTTTGAACTCTTTGCCCAAAAAGTACATACCATATACACCCAGCACACCAAAAACGGCAGAAAGAAACCTTGCTGCATATTCTGTATAGCCTGTTAGCTTAAACCATATATTGAGCAAGATATAGTAAAAAGGCGGATGTACATTATCTTTTAAATGCTTTATCACTTCTTTTAATGAATTGCCAGGATCGGAAGTAGTAACACTCGATAGCTCATCAAACCATAAACTTTGATACGTCAATTTACTGAACCTTGCTACTATTGCCAAAATAAGGACCAGGAGCAAGTAATAATTTATACGATTTCTTTGAATATTTTTGACAAAATTCTTCATTTCACTAAGCTATAGTTTTGAGCTGCTAAGTTACAAAAATAAAGAGGAGTAAGTTTTTTTGATAACTTGTTAAAAACAAAAGTGTATCCCAAATGATATTATTTGTCGGAAGATTATTAGTTTAGCTGTCAATAAAAATAAAAACTTTATGAAGATTTTACATACTTCCGATTGGCATCTGGGTAAAAGGCTTGATAATTTTTCCAGGTATGATGAGCAAAGGGCTGTAATGGAAGAGATCAATGCTATTGCTGATAATGAAAGCGTGGATGCAATCATTATCTCTGGTGACCTGTTTGATACCTATAATCCACCTACAGAAGCGGTAGACCTTTTCTATAAAACTTTGAAAAAGCTTTCCAAAAACGGTGAAAGGCCTGTAATAGCCATTGCCGGCAACCATGATTCTCCTGAACGCATCGAAAATCCCGAGCCATTGGCAAGAGAGTGTGGCATCATTTTTATCGGTTACCCGAATACTGTGGTGCCGCCATTAAAATTAGAAACAGGGATGGAGGTGCTAAAAAGCGATGAAGGTTTTGTGGAGCTCAAGACCCCAAACTGCTCATGGCCTCTTAGGATCATTCATACATCCTATGCCAATGAATTCCGTTTAAAAACTTACCTGGGAAAAGGCGAGGAAGAACAAAACCTGCGAGAACTGCTGCAATTACGGTGGGAACAACTTGCTAACCAGTATTGTGATGAACATGGTGTGAATATTTTAGCAACACACCTGTTTTTTATGAAAAAGAACGGGGCTATGCCTGAAGAACCAGAAAGTGAAAAATCCATATTGCATGTTGGGGGCGCACAAGCAATATTTACCACCAACTTGCCACACCAGGTTCAATATGTGGCTTTAGGGCATTTACACAAAAAACAAACCATTGATAACAATCCCTGTCCCGTAGTTTATGCCGGAAGCCCCTTATCTTACTCATTCTCCGAGGCTAACCAAGAAAAATTCGTGATGATAGCAGAATTCAACATGGGAAAAAAAATATCTGTTGAAGAAATAAAACTAACCGCAGGTAAAAAGCTGGTTCGCTTAAGAGCAACAAGTATAGACGATGCCTTAGAAAAACTTAAAAACACTCCCAACGCCTTGGTTGAGCTTACCCTTGTCTCTGATCATTACCTTACTGCACAAGACCGCAAACTGTTGCATAAAACCTACGATGGAATTGTGAATATCATTCCTGAAATAAGGAACAAAGAAATTCTTAGTAAGCAAAATACAAACATTGACCTTACCAAGAGTATGGAAGACTTGTTCAAGGATTATTTTATTCATGAAAAAGGTCAAGAACCCAATGAAAGAATTATGAATCTTTTCAAGGAGGTTTTAGCTGGTGGTGATGATGAGTAATTTGCTATAAATAGCCTAATCCAAAGCATTATATGAACCATATCAATAAAACGATGATAAAAATATGATACCAATTTCACTCACGATAAAAGGCCTTTATTCTTACCAAGAACAACAAACCATTGATTTTTCAATGCTCACAAGTGCACACCTTTTCGGGATTTTTGGGCAAGTAGGCAGTGGAAAATCCACCATCTTGGAAGCCTTGACTTTTGCACTTTATGGTAAAACCGACCGGTTAAACCTTTCGGGTGATAACCGCAATTATAATATGATGAACCTGAAATCAAACGAGTTGTACATAGAGTTCATCTTTATTGCAAATGGCGAGAATGATGAATATATGGCCACAGCTCATTCAAAACGGAATAGCAAGAGGTTTGATGATGTAAAGAAAATTGATCGAAAAGCATATAAAAAAGTCAACAGTCACTGGATACCAATAGAAATAACATCTCTTGAAGAAATTATTGGGTTGAGCTATGAAAACTTTAGGCGAACTATTATTATCCCGCAAGGAAAATTCCAGGAGTTTTTGCAACTTGGGCATGCAGACAGGACACAAATGATGAAAGAGCTCTTTAATTTGGGCAAATTTGAATTGTATTATAAAACGGCTTCTGTAGAAAAAGCCAATAATGAGAAGAAGCAACATCTTGAAGGCCAACTGCTGCAACTTGGTGAAGTTTCAACTGAGCAAGTGGAAGAATTGAAAAAACAACTTGAGGTCAATAATACAGCCTTGCAACTAAACGCTAAGGAACTTCAAGCGATACAAAAAAAAGAACAGCAATATGCATACCTAAAACAATTGTTTGATAAAAAGGAAGAAACATCTGAAAAGCTCAAAGAGCTGACGAATCAAAAAGATGCAATAAATAAGAAGGCATCAAAAGTGAAGGAATTTGAATATTGCCAGTTAAATTTTAGCCATTTGGTAGAAAGCCATAATGAGGCTATTGCAAAATTGAAAAGTTTGCAACAAACACTGCAAAAGAGCCAAAAGAGCCAAGAAAACTTAAAACAAACCCTTAAGAAAAACGAAGAAGCAATTGAAAAGCTACGTCCCAAGTACTTAAACCGTGAGCAATATAAACAAGAAGCGGAAGATATGCAAAAAATTGCCGAAATACTCCGCATGGACGTCAAATCAAAAAAACTGGCAGGTAGGATAGAGAAAGGTGAAGGCATCAGGAAAGATAATGAACAAAAGGTGGATAAATTCCGTTTGGAAAACAAAATGATGGCTGAAGAAATCAAAGCATTAAGACATAAACAGCCTGATTTATCTAAATTGTCTGAAATTAACCAATGGCATACAGAGAAAAGGAATGTTGAAAAAAACCTCGAAAACATAAAAAAGGAATCCTTAAGCGTTCAAAAAGAATGGCAAAAAACCGAGAAGGAATTATTGAATATTTATGAAAAGGGTCTTTTTCAAGGAATGGAACATCCTAAAAATCCTGGTGCAGCCATAGAATATTTGGAAGAGAAAAGAAAAGCCATTGAGAAAGAGATTTTGGGCTTGGATGAAAAAATTTCCCATTTTTCAGTGCAAGAAAAATTGAGAGAATTTACTCATTCCATAGAAGAAGGCAAGCCCTGCCCTTTATGCGGGTCAAGAGAACACCCCGGGGTTTTAAATATTGAAGATGTAAAGGATTCTTTGCAAAATGTCAAAAATCAAAAAAAAGAAATGGAGCTGGAGATAAAAGAACTGGATAATCTTGTGAAAAAATTGGCAGGCGTATCCCAACAACTTAAATTGCTGAATGATTCCATTTCAAAAACCGGCGAAAAATTAGAGGATGCAGAAAAACAGCTATCCAAACATTTGGATTCTTTTAAGTGGGAAAATTTCAAAAACGAAGATGAGTTAAAAAGGGCATTTCAGGAAGCAGAAAAGATAAAGAAACAAGTTGAAGAAAAAGAAATCGAATTGGAAAAACTGCAAAATCAGCTTGAAAAGACTATTGCTGAAAATGAGCGTTATAGCAAAGAATTGGATAAGATAAGTCAAGAAAAAGCTGATATTGAAAGCCGAAGCCAATTATTAAAAAGCCAGTTAGCCTATTTAAAACTGGAAGATCATGAAAATGAGGAACCGGGTAATATGGCTGAAAAAGCAAAACAGCAAATTGACGAGATAAACAAAATAGTTGTAGAATACGAGGCTTTGGAAAAGCAAAAGAATGAAAAAAGGGAAAAACTGGCAAGCATGATATCAAAAATTGAATCGATAAGTTCAAGTTGTGAAGAAGAAAAAGCCAGGCAAATCACGATAGAGGCCAAAATCAATAGCCTGTTGAAGAGCTCGGGTTATGGTTCTATTGAGCAGGTAAAAGAGGTGCTTTCATGCAAATTTGATATTGGAAAGGAAAAACAGGTAATAGAAGACTTCAACCAAAAATTATTTGCTGTAGAAAACAGGCTGGGGGCTATAAACAAAGAAATTGGCGAAAAGCAATACAAGAAAGAAGAGCATCAAAAAATATTCATTCTAATTGAAGAATTGAACGCGAAGATCAAAAAACTTAATGAAGAAACTGGGACAACCAGGAATAGGATAGAAGAACTTTCCATGAAAATTGAAAAACGGGAAACTTTGAAAAAAGAGCTTAACAAGGTTTTGATGCGTGAAGAAGACCTTAAAAGATTAAAAAGTATGTTTAAAGGCAGTGGTTTTGTTAATTATGTGAGCTCTGTCCATCTACAAAACCTTTGTAATGCTGCCAACGAAAGGTTTTATAAGTTAACCAGGCAAAAGTTGAGCTTGGAAATTACCGCTGATAATAATTTCCAAGTGCGTGATTTTATGAATGGTGGAAAAGTGCGCAGTGTAAAAACCCTTTCAGGTGGGCAAACTTTCCAAGCAGCTTTATCTTTGGCGCTTGCCTTAGCAGATAATATCCAAAACAAGAATCATGACGGGCAAAACTTCTTCTTTTTGGACGAAGGTTTTGGAACCCTTGATAAGGAATCCCTTGATGTGGTTTTCGACACACTTAAATCGCTCAGGAAAGAGCAAAGAATTGTTGGTGTAATATCCCATGTAGAAGAAATGCAACAAGAAATTGAAACCTATCTGCAAATTACCAATGATGAAGAAAGGGGCAGCCTGGTGAACCCGAGCTGGAAAGCTTGATGATTATCGCATTTGTATGCCAGGAAAAGGCAACAACTTTATTACGTACAATGTTTTTGAACAAATTTATTTGTGCTTACAACTAAACATAAAATTATTAGTTTTTTTGCCTGCAACATTTTAGAAACTCTCGTTGTGAGGGTATAGCAAAAAAACCTTCAAATTAAAATTTGCATATCAATGCTTTTTAAGTTTATTTTGCGTTATAAATAAAAGCATTACAAATTTTATGGATTGTAATGGCTGTTCTATTATGAAAATATTTGTGAAACCTTAAACTACAAACATGAACAAAAAATTATTAATCGTTATCGCTATTGTTGCTTTCTTTTTTAGTGCCTGCAACAATGAAAACAAAAACAACAAAGACAGCAATATGAAAGATAATCCTTTTCTAAAAGAGTGGAGTACACCATTCCAAGTACCACCCTTTGATAAAATCAAAGTCGAACATTTTATGCCTGCATACAAAGAGGCAATGAAACAACAAAAAGAAGAAATTGAAGCTATTGTCAACAATGATAAAAAACCCAGTTTTGAAAATACCATTTTAGCGTATGACCAATCTGGTAAACTGTATAAAAAAGTTGACAACGTTTTCGACAACCTAAGATCAGCTAATACCAATGATGAACTTGATACGATAGCAAGAGAAGTTACCCCTTTAATATCCAAGCATCGTGACGACATTGCTATGAATAAAGAGCTTTTCAAAAAAATCAAAACAGTTTACAACCAAATAAACGATATTGGGCTTGATGATCAGCAAAAACGTGTTGTTGAAAAATACTACCAAGATTTTGAACGAAGAGGTGCTAACCTCAATAAAGATAACCAGAATAAACTTAGGAAGATCAACGAAGAATTATCCATGCTCCGCCTTAAATTTGGAGAAAACCTATTGGCAGAAACCAATAAAAACTTTAAACTGGTTATTGAAGATGAAAAAGACCTGGCAGGATTGCCAAAGGCAGTTATTGAAAATGCTGCTTCCACGGCAAAAGAATTTGACATGGAAGGCAAATGGGTTTTTACACTTCAAAAACCCAGCATGATCCCTTTTCTTCAATATGCTGAAAACAGGGATTTGAGAGAAAAAATCTATCGTGGGTATTTTATGCGTGGCAACAACAATAATAAATTTGATAATAAAGAAATTCTTGCCAAAATGGCTAACCTAAGGGTTGAAAAAGCCAAACTTTTAGGATATGATTCTTATGCCGATTATGTTATTGACATCAACATGGCCAAAACTCCCGAAAGAGTGGAAGAGTTTTTAACGAAAATATGGAAACCTGCTTTAGAAGTTGCCAAAACCGAAGCCAATGATATGCAAAAAATGATTGATAAAGAAGGTGGTGATTTTGAGCTTGCCCCATGGGATTGGTGGTATTATGCTGAAAAAATAAGAAAACAAAGATACGATTTGGACGTAAGCCAGGTGAAACCTTATTTTTCTCTTCAAAATGTGCGTGACGGGATGTTTCATGTGGCAAACCAGCTTTATGGCATTACTTTTGAAAAACGCGAAGACCTGCCATTATATCATGAAGATGTAGAAACCTTTGAAGTGAAAGAAGAAGACGGCCAACACATTGGTATTTTGTATCTTGATTATCATCCAAGATCGTCGAAAGGCGCCGGCGCTTGGTGTACGCATTTTAGAAGTGCCGGGTATGATTGGGAAAACCAAAAACCTATCGACCCTGTTGTTTCTGTTGTATGCAATTTCACCAAACCTACTGCTGATGCACCAGCATTACTTACTTTTGATGAAACGGAAACCTTGTTCCATGAGTTTGGCCATGCACTTCACGGGCTGTTTACTGAGGGCAAATACCGCAGGACTGCCGGAAGGGTACAAAGAGATTACGTAGAACTACCTTCACAAATTATGGAAAACTGGGCTGCCGACCCAGAGGTTATGAAACAATATGCAAAACACTATAAAACAGGCGAAGTAATCCCTGGTGAGATCATCAAGAAACTTCAAAAAAGTAGCCACTTTAACCAAGGTTTTGTAACTGCTGAATATGTAGCTGCTGCATTATTAGATTTGGCTTACCATAACCTTGAGGAAAAAAAGGATATTGATGTCTTGGATTTTGAAAAACAAGCCATGGAAAATATTGGTTTGATTGATGAAATCATCCCACGTTATCGTTCAACGTATTTTGCCCATATCTTTGACGGAGGTTATTCTGCCGGTTATTATGTATACATCTGGGCAGCAGTGCTCGACTCCGATGCCTTTAAAGCTTTCAAAGAATCTGGAGACATTTATAACAAAGAACTTGCCGCAAGTTTCAGGAAACATTGCCTGCAAGAATGCGGGCAAGATGAAGGCATGGCACAATACGTAAAATTTAGGGGTGAAGAGCCATCCATTGATCCACTTTTGGAAAAAAGAGGCTTGAAATAATAAATACTGTTTACAATGAGCCGGGGCTATTCATATTGCATACCCCGGCTTATTTTTTATGTTAATAAAATCACCAAATATGATAAAAGCCGTTGCAATGCTTTCCGGTGGAATCGATTCCATCTTGGCAGCAAAACTGATCCAGGAACAAAACATTGAACTTACCGGTGTCTTTGTTCATGCCCCGTTTTACCAAAATAAAGAATCCCTCGTCAAATTGGTAGAAGAGCATGCAAGGTTTTTAAATATACCGCTTCATATCATTAACACAGGGAAAGATTATTTTACCATGCTCAAGTCTGCCAAATACGGCTATGGCAAAGGATACAATCCTTGTATCGATTGCCGGATCTACATGTTCCAAAAAGCAGCCCTATTCATGAAAGAGATAGGAGCTGAGTTCATGGTAACCGGAGAAGTTCCCGGCCAAAGGCCTATGTCTCAGCTAAAAAGGCAATTAATGGATATTGAAAGAGAATCCGGCTTAGAAAAACGTATTGTAAGGCCTTTGGCAGGTGGGTATTTAGAAAGCACAATCCCCGGACTAAAGGGTTGGATTAGTAAGAACAAAATGCTGAATATCCATGGCAGGGGTAAAAAACAACAAGAAAAACTGGCAAGAAGTTACGGAATTGAAAAATACTCATCATTAAGTGGTGGATGCCTTTTAACAGAAAAAAAATTCTCATTGAAAATTAAAGACCTGTTAGATCACAAAAATGATATTGAAATAGATGATTTAGAACTTTTGGGTATTGGTAGGCACTTCAGGTATCATGGTGATAAGATCATTGTAGGAAGAAACCATGAAGAAAATGAAATACTCAGGAGCAATAAGGGAACCGGCGATGCCCTCCTAGAAATAGAAAACCATGCCGGCCCGGTTACCTTGCTTTTTAAACCCTTAAGCAAGAATTCCTTGGAGTTTGCTGCCGGGTTAACAGCCTTATATGCCACTATTCCTCCCGGCCAAATAGAGGTAACTGTTAAAAAAGGCCATCATGAAAAAATTCTTGCTGTCCATCCTATTGAAATGGAAGAAGCAAAAAAATACAACCTATCGTTGAAAGGTTTTAATGCAAAAAAGGAGATTATAGATTAATTCATAAATTACTGTTGTATACTCTTTTAGGACGAGACAGGTTGAATTTCCTGGCAATGCGCAGGTCTCCCTCCAGGGAATCAAAGGGCAGCGCGCAGGACAGCCAATTAACATCACACCACCAACAAACAAAAAGCCTACAACCACCGCCATCAGACTAACACCCGGTTTCAACCGGGTGGCCTGCGAAAGCCGGCGCTACCACCAGCCTGCTTCAAGCAGGCTTTCTCCAATAATTTTCCAAACAAACCAAGAAAGCCCGGCTAAAGCCGGCTAATTGAGGCATGCAGCTTTTGCCACCCCCGGATGAATCACGGGGGCTATTCTAATGAATATTGCAAATAAAAAAAGCCGGCTACACGTTTCTTTCAAACTTTACAAACTTTTAACTTTTAAACTCACAAGGGAGAACTCCGCCGCATACCTACGAATGATTGAATTTCCTGGCAGTGCGCAGGCCTCCCTTCAGGGAATCAAAGGGTGGGCGCAGGACAGCCAATTAACATCTCACCGCCAACAATCAAAAAACCCTACAACCCCCGCTATCAGCCTAACACCCGGCTTCAGCCGGGTGGCCTGCGAAAGCCGGCACTACCACCAGCCTGCTTCAAGCAGGCTTTTCCCCAATAATTTCCCAAATGAAAACAAACCAAGAAAGCCCGGCTAAAGCCGGCTAATTCCAAGATACAGGCCTTCAACACCCCCGGATGAATCCGGGGGCTAAGCTAATGAATATTGCAAATAAAAAAAGTCGGCTGCACGTATCTTTCAAACTTTATAAACATTTAACTTTTAAACTCACCAAAGGGAAACCATCCACACAACTGCAAAAGGTTGAATTTACGGGTTGTGCGCAGACCTCCCTTCAGGGAATTAAAGGGTGAGCGAAAGAGAGCAAATCAATTACATACCACCATCAGCACCACCGTGCTGGCATATATCGTCGTACCGCCTTGCCTGTCCAATTACACCAGCCGCTTTTTTGCTATACCAAAATATGAATTACTCCCTACTTATCAAAGAGCGGGCGGTATGCAATATGATACCTTGTTATGCGCTTTTATTAATCCCTTATCAAGTCTTTCTTCCTTAATCGGAGCTTAGGTTTATTTAGTTGACTAATAGTTTTTTTAACTCTCTCCCGTGTTTCGTTTTGCAAATATGTTGGAATCAATTTGACTAAATCAATCCGTAAAACTCTATGAATTATAACCAAATCTTTCATTGAGAATTGGGATACCCCATTTATCAACTCCGACATGTACGATTTTTTATGTCCTAGTAAAATCGCTAAATCCGTTTGGTTCATGTCATAGCTTTTTAGTTTTTTTCTAATTATCTCTTTCCTTTGAATGATGAATTTTCGCTCAATTTCTACAATTTGCTCCGCTGTTTCAGCTTCATTAAATTGGTTGTCAGGAATATTATCGCTATCTGACCATTTCTTTTCTTCGTAATCCTGAATCAAATAAAACAACTTGTCATGGATTGGTTTCAAATCAGGATTTTCCTTAACCATTAACCGTAGCTTTCGGTCAAGCAATAACGCTTTTTGTAAATCGTACTCGTTGTCCAGTTGTTGAACATTCTCTATGTCTTGAATATTTATTAAATCTTTCATATCAAATCGCTTTAAATCCAACCATTATTTTTAAGCCACTTTTTTATCGTCTTTCTGTTGTTTTTAAATGTCTTGTCATAATCCTGATGCGAACCAGCCCAAATTACACGGGCTCTTTTATTTTCGTCAAATTCTATCAGAATCATGGTACGATGGATATTTAGATTGAAAAAGTAAAACCCATCGCTATGAACACAATCGGCATCGGGTCTGGTCTCTTTTAACTCAATCTGTGAATCCCATACATTTACTTGAATATCATCAATCAACATGTCTATTGCTTTGATCAACTTTGTATTTCCACGGTTTTTCCGCTTTAATCGCTCAAGTAAACTCCTATTAACTAAATTCACATTAAAACTTTTTGTGCAAAGATATAAAAGTTCAAACTAATCCTGAACTTTTTAGTCATATTTTTCAGACTGCTGGGTTGCAACTTCTTCGGCCTAATTGCGCATATCATCAGACCAAGCAAACGCAAGCCATTCCACCAGCCTGCTTCAAGCAGTCTTTCCCCAATAATTTCCCAAATGAAAACAAACCAAGAAAGCCCGGCTAAAGCCGGCTAATTGAGGCATGCAGGCTTTTGCCACCCCCGGATGAATCACGGGGGTTATTCTAATGAATATTGCAAATAAAAAAAGCCGGCTGCACGTATCTTTCAAACTTTATAAACTAACATAACACCAACATATTGTAGATACCAGTATGGTATTAAAATCCATTCAAATCCATTGTAACGGTCGGGATAAGGAGCAAAAGGCCGAGTACAAGCAAAATAAGAATAAGTGGGCCTATCCAACGAAACCATTTTTCATAAGGAATCTTGGCTACGCCCAATACACCTATCAACACACCGGATGTAGGTGTGATCATGTTGGTGAAGCCGTCACCAAACTGGAACGCCACTACGGTTGCTTGCCTAGATATGTTTATGACATCGGAGAACGGCGCCATAATGGGCATAGTTAATGCAGCCTTGGCAGAACCACTCGGTATTATTATATTGATAATGTTCTGTATGCCATACATGGTAGAAATAGAACCGATCTTCCCGAATTCTTTCATCCCTCCGGCAAGGCTGTGCAGAATAGAATCGATGATCTTCCCGTCTTGCAAGATGATGATAATACCACCTGCCAATCCTACGATCAACGCGGCAGACATAATGTCTTTAACGCCATCCAAAAAGAGTTTTACCAGTTTATCCGGGTTGTAGTTCATACTAATGCCAGATATCAATCCCATGGCAAAGAACAGGGTTGCGATCTCCATTACGTACCAGCCATAACCCATCACACCAACAATAAGGAACACAATGGTAAAAAGTAATAGATTCAAGATGAAAAAGTGAACAGATTTACGCAAAGTGAAAAATCCGGCAATAGCATAAACGCCTGTGCAAATAGGGATCATAGGAAGAGTAGAGCTGGATTGCCCCACTTTCATGGTGGTGGTTGGGTATATAAATGAATATACGACCAATGCCGCCAATAATAAAAGATAAGCCACCCAAGCAGAAACCGGGGTGTAATATTTCACATCGTTGGATACGTGGCTTGCACGTTTGCGCCAATATTCATCTTCCTTATAGACAGGCGATTTTTCGGGATGCTTCTTTACGCGGTTGGCATACCTGAGGATAAAAGTAAATCCCACAATATTGATGATAATCCAACACACCAACCTGTATTCAATACCTGAAAAGAGTGGTAGATCAGACAGTCCTTGGGCAATTCCGATGGTAAAAGGGTTAAGTATTGCACCGGCAAAGCCCAACCCCGCAGCCACAAACACGATGGCCACACCGGTGATGCTGTCATATCCCATGGAAATGGCAAGAGGTACCAGCACGATAATAAAAGCAATGGTTTCTTCACTCATGCCAAAGATAGCCCCGAAAGCGCTAAACATAAGCATTATAAGGGTAAGGATGATGTTGTTCACGCCAACAAGTTGCACCAGCTTGTTTTTATCCAGCCTTTTTGTAAAGCGGAGGAAAGACATAATACCAACGTCGATGGCTTTACTATGATTCATGATCCAAAAAGCGCCGCCTATCATCAATATAAATATAACAATATTGGCTTTATCAACAAATCCTTTGAACAATGCAGCAAATACATGCCATGTTTGTGGGTTCTTTTCCGCAGCATGAAAAGAGTTGTCAACGATAATGGTACGCTCTGTATTGTTTACAACTTTTGTTTGCCTTTCGTATTCACCACCCGGGACTATCCAGGTCATAACAGCGGCAAGCACTATGATATAAAAAACGATAACGTAAGTGTGCGGTACTTTTTTGAACATTTCAATCCTCCAAATTTTAATTACACATACTAACCAGTGACGCGTCATTTCTTTGTTAACTTAACACTAGTGTCATGTCACATATGAATTAGTAAGCATCAAAAATAGAAAAAAATTCATACTTGGATTTGCTTGGTGTACAATTTTCATTTTTATTAGAAGCATGATGGCAGGAAAGCTTTTGATGATGCACTGATCCAGCTAAAATATATTTCTCTTACGCTAACTTTTTAGCTTGCGGCCTTCTGAAACATCTTGATAACATAGACTTGAACCAATAGGCAATAAAAAAAGCCGGGATTTACCCGGCTCTTAAAGAAGAACAAAACAATAAATTGTTTTAATTTAGACCGAATAAAAATAACAAAATACTCTTCAATCTACGTAACGATAAGCTTGGTTTCTTTGCCTGGGAACAAAACCGGCTTCTTTGATAACATTTTCCATTTGCTCTTTATTCAAGCGATGATTAGCTCCTGCCGAAGAAACTACTTTTTCTTCAATCATGATAGAGCCAAAATCATTTCCCCCGGCATACAAACATGCTTGCGCGGTCTTTGTTCCAACGGTTAGCCAAGACGGCTGAATGTTGTCTATGTTATCAAGCATAATCCTGCTAATAGCGATAAGCCGGGTATATTCTCCCGGAGATGTTTTATAATGGCCAGGATATTTTTTTGCCAAAGCAGTATTTTTACTTTGAAATGGCCATGGGATAAAAGCAATAAAACCTGTTTGCCCGGGAGGGTTTTCATCCTGCACAATGCGCAATTTTTCCAAATGCATGATGCGTTCTTCTAAAGTTTCTAAGTGCCCAAACATCATGGTAGCAGAGGTAATCATGCCCAAAGCGTGGGCACATCTCATCACATCCAGCCATTCTTGCGATGAGCATTTGTTTTTGGATATCATATTCCTTACCCTGTCCTCCAATATTTCCGCCCCAGCACCTGGCAGAGAATCCAAGCCTGATTTCACCAGTTCTATAAGGCATTCTTTATAACTGATACCTTCCATCTTTGAAATATGGACTATCTCCGGCGGGCCTAGTGCATGAAGTTTTATAGTAGGCTGAATGCGCTTGAGCTGATTAAAAAGCTTTTTGTAAAAATCCAAACCAAGGCCCGGGTGTAACCCGCCCTGCAACAACAACTGGTCTCCTCCTTTTTCAAATAACAATTTCATTTTTGCCTCATATTCATCTAACGTGGTAATATAAGCCTTGTTATTGCTTTTCCCAACATAGAAATTACAGAACAAACACCCTGAGGCACAAACATTCGTCAAATTTACATTCATGTCAATCAGCCAAGTTACAACATCTTGCTCTTTTTTGCTGTTGCGGATTTTGTGTGCTGCATTCATTAAGAGAGCAAGTGGAGCTTCGGTATATAGGTATAAGGCCTCTTCTTTGCTAACTCTTTCTCCATTAAGCGCCTTTAATATGATGTTTCCTGTTTTCATAAATCCATATATAGAAATAAAATTCTATAAATTCATCAAAAAAATCCTAATTTCGTACTTTTGCATCTCAAAAAATCAAATTTAGCGTAAAAAAATGAAACAGACAATGCCTGGGATAATTATTAAAGCACATATGAAGCTTGTTTATAGTGAATACCGAATCGAAACATTGTCATAAATTTTAAACATATGAGAACAACATTACATAAACATAAGGATTTAAAAGAAGGCTTCAATAAAGTAATAATTGTTACGGGAACAGGCAATTTATTACATTTTGGCCTCAATTCAGAAGAAATAGGGTATATTGAAAAGAAAAAAGAAGCTGGGAAAATTGTTTCAATAAACCGGTTAAAAGAGTGGATATTCGTTTATTTTATTGATGAAGCCAAGGAAGAATCCATAATCAATGAAAAATGCCGACAAGCAGGAGATAAAATACAAGCTAAAGTCAATACTGAAAAGCTTGAGCACTTGGCAATTATTGATGCAGAAAATAAACCCACCGAAACCATCGCTTTTATGGAGGGTTTGATTTTAGGAAATTACCAGTTTTTAAAATACAAGACCCAAGAAGATGCAAAACCTAATTCTTTAAAAGAAATTAGCGTATTTAGCAATAAAATCAAGGAAGATGAATTTTCTTTGATCAATATTGCTATAGAAGCTGCCATAAAAGCCCGTAATTTGGTAAATGAACCCTTATCATACCTAACTGCTGAAAAGCTGGCGGAAGAGATTGAAATAAAGGCCAAAGCTTCCGGTGCTAAAGTAGAGATCATGAACAAACGGAAAATAGAATCCCTGAAGATGGGAGGATTATTAGCAGTGAACAAAGGAAGCATAGACCCACCTACCTTCACTATTGTAGAGTGGAAGCCGGACAATGCAATAAACAAAAAACCATATATTTTTGTAGGAAAGGGAGTTGTTTTTGATACCGGCGGAATGAACATAAAGCCGGGAAATTACATGAACGACATGAAGTGCGACATGGCCGGCGCTGCTTGTGCTTCAATGGCTATTTGTGCCATCGCCGAAGCCAAACTACCGGTTTATACCATTGCACTGATCCCGGCTACTGACAACCGGCCCGATGGCCAAGCATATGTCCCCGGCGATGTTATTACCATGCACAGCGGGAAAACTGTTGAAGTACTCAATACCGATGCGGAGGGCAGGTTGATAATGGCGGATGCACTAAGTTATGCAAAAAAATACAACCCTGAACTGGTAATTGATATTGCTACCTTAACCGGTTCTGCCCATGCCGCCATAGGAAAGCAAGGCATTGTGGCTATGGGCGCCAAGCTGAATAAACAAATGGAAATTTTAAAGAAAAGTGGTGATAATGTTTACGAACGCATAGCCGAATTCCCTTTTTGGGATGAATATGGTGAAGACATCAAATCGGAAGTAGCTGATATCAAAAATATAGGAAATCGCTACGCAGGTGCTATCACCGCAGGAAAATTTCTTGAACATTTTACTGATTATCCTTGGATACACCTAGATATTGCTGGCCCTGCATTTTATGATAGTAAAGACAGCTACAGGCCCAAAGGAGGCACCGGCATAGGTGTTAGGCTTTTATTTGATTTTATAAAAACCCTCGCTAAAGCCTGATGAATAATATATAAACTAAAAAAGAGACTCAATGAAAAAAAATATAGATACTGACAGAAAGATTAGAGTTGGAATCACTCACGGCGACTTCAATGGTATTGGTTATGAAGTAATTATCAAGACATTGGCCAATAATAAAATTCTTGAGCTTTTTACTCCTGTTGTTTACGGCTCTTCAAAAGTTGCTTCATACCATAGAAAAACATTAAATTTTAATGAATTCAATTTCAACTTGGTAAAAAGGGCAGAAATCGCCAATCCAAAGCGCCCAAACATTATCAATTGTTTTGAAAAGGAAGTGAAAATTGAACTGGGTAAATCAACGAAAAGCGCCGGGGAATCGGCTTACCAAGCTCTTGATAAAGCTACCAACGACCTTATGTATGATAAGCTCGATGTATTGGTAACTGCCCCTATCAATAAAAAAAATATGCAATCGGATAAATTTGATTTCCCAGGACATACAGAGTATCTCGCCAGGAAATTTAATTCTACCGATTACTTGATGTTGATGATAAGCAATAACTTGAGGATTGGTGTGGTAACAGGGCATATACCACTGAAAGATGTTCCTAATAAACTCACTAAAGAGCTTATTATCAATAAAATTGAAATCATGAACAATACGCTTATAAGAGATTTTGGCATAAGAAAACCCAAAATTGCCTTGCTCGGTCTAAACCCCCACTCTGGCGATGAAGGCTTGCTTGGTAATGAAGAACAAAATACTATTATTCCAGCCATTAAAGAAGTGTTTGATAATAATATCCTTGCTTATGGCCCCTACCCTGCTGATGGTTTTTTTGGCACATCAACCTATACAAAGTTTGATGGAATACTTGCCATGTACCACGACCAAGGGCTGATACCTTTCAAAGCCATGTCGTTTGAAACCGGTGTAAACTATACTGCCGGCTTACCGATTATCAGGACATCGCCCGACCATGGCACAGCTTACGATATTGCCGGGAAAAACCAAGCATCGCCAAACTCACTTAGAGAAGCCATTTTTCTTGCTTGTGATATATACAGGAACAGGATCATGCATGATAATATTACAAAAACCCCATTGGAATATTCTGTTCCTCAAACTCAAAACAACAACGATGAAGACAATTTGCCTGAAGAAACTGAAGAATCATAATGCATAAGAAAAATTATGATATAGAGGCCATTGGAAAAATAACGGGTGGAAGATTTGCCAAACCAATATTTCATAATGATATTATAACCACGCTGCTTATTGATAGCCGCAAGCTTATAAGCCCCGGGCAGTCATTATTCTTTGCATTAAAAACCGGGAAGAATGATGGGCACAATTATATTCAAGACCTGTTCAATAAAGGAGTAAGAAATTTTGTTGTTTCTGATTTCAATGAACATTTTGGTTCTTTACCGGCCAATTTTATCCTTGTTGATGATACATTAAAAGCTCTACAAGCTTTAGCCTCCTACCACAGGCATCAATATGATTATACAGTAGCCGCTATAACAGGAAGCAATGGAAAAACCATTGTTAAAGAATGGTTAGCACAGTTAATGGATGGATGGAAAAAACTTGTACGGAGTCCAAAAAGTTTTAACTCACAAGTTGGTGTGCCTTTATCTATTTGGAATATGAGTAGCAAGAATGATTTTGCTATTTTTGAAGCCGGCATATCACAAACCGGCGAAATGGAAAAATTGGAGCAGATGATCCGTCCCGGTACAGGCATTTTTATTAATATAGGCCAAGCCCATAGCCAAGGGTTTAGGTCTTTGGAAGAAAAGGTTCTTGAAAAGCTCAAATTATTCCATCGTGCAAATTCAATCGTGTATTGCAAAGATCATGCAGCGATCCATCACCAAATAAAAAATTTGGCCCAAACAAGAAATATCAAAACTTTTTCTTGGTCTTTGAAAAATGAAAATTGTGAACTCTTTATAACAAGTATTGATAAGAAAACGAGTGAAACCCTTGTAAAAGGTTTGTTTGATGGACACACCCAAAATATACAAATCCCGTTCACGGATGATGCCTCTATTGAAAATGCTATTCATTGCTGGGCTTTTTTGCTGTATCATGGCTTATGCCACAAAGATATTGAAAGCCGTTTTGCAACACTAAGTCCTGTTGCCATGCGCTTGGAGCTAAAACAAGGCGTTAACAACTGCTCCATAATCAATGATGCCTATAATACGGACATCAATTCTCTTAGTTTGGCGCTTGATTTTCTTGCACAGCAACAGCAGCATAGCAAAAAGACCGTGATATTGTCAGACATTATGCAATCAGGGATTGAAAAAAGCCTGCTTTATAAAAGTGTTTCGGAGTTTCTGAAGGCAAGGAATGTTAATAAATTAATAGGGATTGGAGCCGATATTTATTCTCAGCAAGAACAATTTACACAAAAAGAGGCCACCTTTTATAAAACAACCAATGAGTTTCTTGATCAATATCCTTATTATCGATTCCAAGATGAAACCATTTTGCTAAAAGGTGCAAGGATTTTCCGGTTTGAAAAGATCAGCAACCGCCTCCAGCAGAAAGCACATCAAACAGTACTAGAAATAGATCTGGGCGCACTATTACATAACCTGGATTATTATCGAAAAAAGATCCAAACCAGCACAAAAATTATGGCTATGGTCAAGGCTTTCTCATACGGAACAGGGAGCTTTGAAATAGCGAACATACTTCAATATCACAACATCGATTACCTTGCCGTAGCTTATGCCGATGAAGGAATGGAACTTAGAAAATCCGGGATATCAACACCCATTATGGTGATGAACCCAGAAGAAGACAGTTTTGATCAACTTTTGGATGAGAACCTGGAACCCGAAATCTATTCTTTTAAAGTCCTTAAAAGATTTGCAGAAAGTGCAAGAAAAAATGGTATTACTGCACAACAACCTGCAGGTGTGCATATAAAATTTGATACGGGTATGCACAGGCTGGGTTTTTTAAATGTAGACACAAAAAAACTCATCGATTTCTTTAAAACAAATCCAAATCTCCGTATAAAATCGGTCTTTTCTCACTTGGCAGCAAGCGATGAGCCCCAACATGATGATTTTACCAAGAAACAAGCCAGGGAATTTGATGAAATTGCTACAAAAATACAAAGCCAATTTAATTACAAAATTTTGAAACATATTGCTAATTCGGCTGCAATAACACGATTCCCGGGAACTCAATACGATATGGTAAGGCTTGGTATTAGCTTGTATGGAATTGCGACGAACAGGAAAGACCAAACTCATTTGAGGAATGTTTGCAATTTAAAAACCTCAATATCGCAAATAAAGTCTGTTAAAAAAGGTGAAACCATTGGATACAGTAGAAAAGGTGTTGCAAAAGAAGATATGAAAATTGCCATTATTGCCATTGGTTATGCTGATGGATTGAACCGTTTGCTCAGCAATGGTAACGGCTATGTTTACATAAAAGGGGAAAAACTTCCTATTATTGGTAATATTTGCATGGACATGGCCATGGTGGATATTACCGGTATTGATGCTAAAGAAGATGATGAAGTAGTGATTTTCGATAAAAGCAAGGATATAATAGAAATGGCGGAAAAACTAAAAACCATCCCTTATGAGATATTAACCGGGATATCAAGAAGGGTTAAAAGAATATATTTCCAGGAATGAACGGAAAGATTGGCTTTAATTTCTCTTGGAAAGTATATATTGAATGGCAAATAATTGTTTTATTGATTAAACAAATAATTAGAAATTTGAAGTAGTTTTGTAAAAAAAAGTAACATGGAATCGTCAAAAAAAGACAACAAATTTTACCAGAAACTCAAGAGCAAATACAGGCTGGTGATCATGCGCGAAGAAACCTTTGAAGAAAGGTTATCATTTCGGTTATCCAGGTTAAATGTATTTGTGGTGGTAGGAACCTCGGTTATATTATTAACTATTGGCATTATATTTTTAATAGCATTCACTCCTCTAAAAGAATATATCCCCGGTTATTCTGATGTTGAACTGAAGAGGCAAGCAAGGGAATTAATGATAAAGACCGATTCTTTGGAAGCCAGTTTAAATCAAAAAGAGAAATATATTCAAAATATAAAAACCATCCTTACCGGCCGCGACAGCCTGGCTCCTATGCCTAAAAAACCCCAACAAGTGAAAGTTTATGATACCATTGATCTTAAGCATTCAAAAGAAGATTCTTTATTGCGCGAAGAAATTGAAAGGTCTACACAGTATAACCTTAATTTATATTATAACGATAAAAATGAGCAATCATTAAGCAGTTTTTCATTCTTCGCCCCTGCAAAAGGTATTGTAACCAATAAATTCAATATCGCAGAAAAACATTATGGCGTAGATATCGTAGCACCAAAAAACGAAATGGTCAAAGCAACCTTAGATGGTACTGTAATATTTTCTTCTTGGACACTTGAAACAGGGTATATTTTAGCCATACAACATACAAGCAATATCATTTCAGTATATAAACACAATTCAGTATTGTTGAAAAAACAAGGTGATGTAGTAAAAGCCGGTTCGCCAATAGCAATCATAGGCGAAACCGGGGAATTTTCAACGGGGCCACACCTGCATTTTGAGCTTTGGCATAATGGAAGGCCAATAGACCCTAAAGATTATATTGTTTTTTAGAAATAGTTTTACACTTTATTAACCCAATATAGCCCTATATTGGGATAAAGCAAGATGGGATTAAAAGTGGATCTTATGATAATCATCGTAATCCAATTTCTGTTGGTTTTTTATTTCTAATATTTTTTTGGCAATAAGGACAAAAATTTTTAACCCTTTTGAGTGTAAGGCATTGATAGCTTCCTTTTTGCCCCGGCTGGCATCAGCTAACGCTACTAACAAAACAAATTTGTGCTTTTTTAGCCATATATAGGCTTTGTCGTCATCGTCAACAGCATTACTCAAAGCAGCGTAATGAGGATAGCCGTTTTTCATTAGCCATTCAAATGCTTCTTCGTTGGTTTGAAGTGAATTTGCCAAAGCAGCTAACTCAGGATATCCATTGTTCATCAACCAATTAAAAATTTTCCTGTTACCTGAAATGGCTTCTCCAAAAGCTAATAAAATCTTTACCGGGTAATTTAGCATAATAACAAATATACGAAAAAAAATGCCAAATCAAATGGCCTCGCCCAGCAAAGTTGCTGCCGTATAGCTTATAACTTTTACACTAGTATAATCACCTTTTGAAAAGTTCTTACGAGGAAAAACAATTACCTTGTTCGTTGAAGTTCTTCCGGTAAATTGACCCTCTGACCTTTTGGAAGTTCCTTCAATAAGAACATTAAAAACTTTTCCCACATCCTTTTTGTTGCTGTTGTTAGATAATTCTTGTTGCAAGCTTATTATTTCTTGAAGACGTGCGGTTTTTACTTCATCCTTCACATCATCTTGGAATTTTTTTGCAGCTAAAGTGCCCGGCCTTTCAGAATATTTAAACATATAAGCAAAATCGTAGCCAACATGTTTCATCAATGAAAGGGTATCTTGGTGGTCTTGCCCAGTTTCTCCAGGAAAACCGGTAATAATGTCTGTAGAAATACCGCAGCTTGGAATAATTGTTTTAATGGCTTTAATCCTGTTCAAATAATCCTCTCGTGTGTACTTCCTGTTCATCAATTTAAGGACACTACTACTACCTGATTGCACAGGTAAATGAATAGAATTGCAAATATTATCGTTTTCTGCAATGGCATATAACAATTCATCTGTCATATCTTTGGGATGGGATGTGGCAAAACGAACCCTGAGATATTTATTGATTTTGGCAATTTCTGCAATCAACTTGGTGAAATTATAATCATTCCCTTTTTCATCCCATTTGTATGAATTGACATTCTGGCCAAGTAAGGTCACCTCGCGGTAACCTTCTTCGAATAGGTTTTTGACTTCCTCTATAATCGTTTTGGGATTACGGCTTCTTTCTTTACCACGTGTGTAAGGGACAACACAATATGAACAATAATTTTCACATCCACGCATAATAGAAATAAAAGCGCTTACACCGCCGGTTCCATATCTTAAAGGATCAATATTGGCATAGGTTTCTGTTTTAGAAAGAATTGTATCTGAAACCTTTTGCCTATTTTGTGCATTGCGGACCAATTCCGGGAGTTTCCTGTAAGAGTCGGGCCCGGCAATGATATCTAAGTTTTTTTCAGACTCAAATAACGAGTTTTTTAATCGTTCTGCCATGCATCCCATTAATCCCAGGATAAGATTTTTATTTTTCTTTTTCAGGGCTCCCAGTTCTTTCAACCTGTTTTTCACCCTGCTCTCGGCATTTTCCCTGATAGAGCATGTGTTTACCAGCACCAAATCGGCATTTTCTTTGTAGGGAGTAAAATGATAATCTTGTTCCCTAAGTATGGCGGCAATAATTTCACTATCAGAAAAATTCATCTGGCAGCCATATGTTTCGATATAAAAATATTTTTTTTCGCTCACTAAGATTATTTTTTTAAAATTGCAAAATTGAAAAAATATTTAATGATACAAAAATTGGGTATATAATAAATATATCTTTTTCTTTGCAAATTGTTTACCCATATATATTTTAATTAAGGAGAAATCATGGCAAAAAACCTTGTAATAGTTGAGTCACCAGCAAAAGCAAAAACAATTGAAAAGTTTTTGGGCAAAGATTTTACGGTGAAATCAAGCTACGGTCATGTAAGAGACCTGTCAAAAAAAGACATGGGCGTTGATATCGAAAATGAGTTCCAACCCAATTACCTTATCCCCGATGATAAAAAGCCCATCATAAAAGAATTAAAGAAGGATGTAAAAGGAGCAGAAACCATTTGGTTAGCTTCGGATGAGGACCGCGAAGGAGAAGCTATTTCATGGCACTTGGTTCAAGCGCTTAAAATTGGCAAGAATAAATACAAACGTATTGTTTTTCACGAAATAACAAAAAGCGCCATAACAAAAGCCATTGAAAACCCGAGGAATATAGACGAAAACCTTGTTGATGCCCAGCAGGCACGGCGGGTTCTTGACAGGCTTGTTGGTTTTGAAATATCACCGGTTTTGTGGAGAAAAATAAAACCCTCTTTATCTGCAGGGCGTGTGCAAACAGTGGCAGTTAGGCTTATCGTGGAAAGAGAACGCGAAGTAGAAGCTTTTAAACCCAAATCAAGTTATAAGGTAACAGCTATTTTCCACGTCACTAAAGGAAAAGATAAAGCGGAAATAAGAGCAGAGCTGCCAAAACGTTTCGACAAAAAAGCAGATGCTAAAAAATTCCTCCAGGAATGTATTGGTTCAGAGTTTTCGATAGAAAAAGTTGAAACCAAACCATCAAAAAAGACGCCAGCGCCGCCTTTTACAACTTCTACTTTACAACAAGAGGCTAGCCGTAAACTAGGATATTCAGTTGCAAAAACCATGCAAGTGGCGCAAAGCCTATACGAATCAGGAAAGATTACCTATATGCGTACCGACTCGGTGAACTTGTCAGACTACGCAATAAAACAATCAAAAGACGAAATTGAAACTTTATATGGAGCAAAATATTCCAAAACCAGGAAATATAGCACTAAAACCAAAGGAGCCCAGGAAGCACACGAAGCCATAAGGCCTACTTTTATAAACAAACGTAATACCAGTGGAAACAATGCCCAACAAAAACTTTACGAATTGATATGGAAAAGAACCGTTGCTTCGCAAATGAGTGAAGCCATTATTGAAAAAACTACAGCTTCGATAAATATTTCCAAGTCAAAAGAAAAATTTACCGCTAAAGGCGAAGCTATAAAATTTGACGGGTTTCTGAAAGTTTACATGGAGTCTACAGACGAAGAAACCGAAGACTCTACCCCCAAAGGGATGTTGCCTCCACTAAAAGCCAATGATAAATTGGAATTGTTAGAAGCCACGGCTGTCCAAAGATTCAGCCAACATCCTCCAAGATATACAGAGGCAAGCCTTGTGAAAAAGCTCGAAGAACTAGGCATTGGCCGACCTTCTACTTATGCCCCCACGATATCTACCATTCAAAAAAGAGGGTATGTGGTTAATGAAACCCGCGAAGGGAAAGAAAGAGCATATGATATGCTTAAGCTAAAAGATGAAGAAATTGAAGAAGAAAAGCTAAAAGAAATAACCGGGAGGGAAAAATCAAAACTATTCCCAACAGATATTGGCCTTGTGGTAAATGATTTCTTGCTGAAATATTTTGATAATGTTTTTGAATATGATTTCACAGCCAGGGTAGAAAAAGAATTTGACGAGATTGCCAGGGGAAACAAAGAATGGAACGAAATGATCAAGTCTTTTTATGGGCCTTTTCATGAAAAAGTAGAAACGACTTTGGAAAAATCAGGAAAAGTGAAAGGCGAACGATTGCTTGGTACCGATCCCAAAAGCGGCAAAAATGTGTATGCTAGAATTGGTAGGTATGGCGCTATGGTACAAATTGGAGAAAGAGAAGATGAAGAAAAACCAAAATTTGCGGGTTTAAGAAAAGGTCAAAGCATTGAAACCATTACCTTAGAAGAAGCCTTGGAACTTTTTAAACTGCCCAGGGAAGTTGGAAAATATGAAGATGAAGATATGGTTGCCGCAATCGGTAGATTTGGCCCATACATTAGGCACAAAGGTAAATTTGTTTCTATTCCTAAAACAGACGACCCGCTTACAATCGAAAAAGACAGGGCTATTGAGCTTATTGAAGCAAAAAGAGAAAAAGACAGGCAGAAAACCATCAAGGTTTTTGAAGACGAAAACGAAACCAAGATCCTAAACGGGCGATGGGGGCCTTATATCTCTATAGGAAAAGAGAACTTTAAAATACCCAAAGAGAAAAAACCAGAAGACCTCACCCTGGAAGAATGCAAAAAAATAGTTGAAGAAAGCAAAAAGAAAAAAACACAAAAAAAAGGGACTAAAAAAGGAAGTAAAAAATAATAACAACCACATAATCTATTAAACAAAAAAATGGACATCTCGATATATTTTGAACCTGTTAATGAAGAAAAAACGGGTCTAAGCAAAATCAAACACAAACAGAGATTAGGAAAAAATATTGTTGTATTCAAAAATAGCGATTCATTTCCCGCTTGTAAAGAAGCTGATATTGCAATTATAGGTGTCCAAGAAGACCGCAAAAGTTTTAATAATGAAGGCTGTCAATTAGGAGGCGATTATGTTAGAAAATACCTTTACACGTTGTTTAAAGGTGCTTATCATTCTAAAATTGTTGACCTGGGTAATATTAAAAAAGGCCATACAGTAGATGATACATATTTTGCTGTTTCAACGGTCATCACCGAACTTCTCAAAACCAATACACTTCCAATAATTATTGGCGGGGGGCACGATTTAACTTATGCCAACTACCTGGCCTATGAAAAACTTGGTAAGATCATCAATATATCAACAATTGATGCCTATTTTGATATAGGCAAAGCAGAGAAAAGTTTAAACTCCCGCTCTTATTTGAGTAAAATTATCCTTCACCAACCCAATTACTTATTTAATTATACAAATATAGGATACCAGACTTACTTTGTAGATAGCGAAGCCATAGAACTAATGAAAAAACTATATTTCGATATCTACCGCTTAGGAGAAGTTCGTACTAATATTGCAGAAGTAGAACCCATTGTACGAAATGCCGATATGTTGAGTTTTGATATTACATCGATAAGGCAATCTGATGCCCCGGGTAACGCCAATACATCACCCAATGGTTTTTATGGAGAAGAGGCCTGCCAAATATGCCGTTATGCCGGGCTAAGTGACAAGTTAACTTCCATAGGATTTTATGAATATAATCCTGCATTTGACCGTGGAGAACAAACAGCACACCTCATCTCGCAAATGATATGGTATTTTATTGAAGGTTATTATACCAGGAAAAATGATTTCCCATTCAAGAATAAAAGTGGTTTTTATAAATACAGGGTAGCTTTAAGCAAAGAAAAAGAAATTGTATTTTACAAAAGTAAAAAAAGCGAGCGTTGGTGGATGGAGGTTCCTTGCCCCTCTGATATCAAAGATAAATACGAGAGGCATCATATTGTTCCTTGCTCATATACTGATTATCAATGCGCTTGCAACGATGAAATACCCGACAGATGGTGGCAAGTATACCAGAAACTAATATAGTAATTAGTAGTTTTACTTAGTTTACGCATTTATACCTGCAATTTTTTCAGTAAAAAAACCTATACCATTTTCGTAAATTTTATTTACTTTTATGGTTTTGAAAATTGTTCTTTGAATTTTTTAATCATTCATACAATTTTTATATTAAAAAAGCATTTTTATTAAAAAGCTTTTATATATTTGCTTATAATATTATATTGTCAGAACTATACATGGTTGAAAAGTCTATTCTGTGATGATTTACAGGTTTTTGGCAGGGAAATGGAAAAAATATTTGGTATCTGATAACTTTGTTTAATGGTGAAAAAAAAATATTTTTATATTTACATAATCATAATTAATTGTTTTGTTCTTAACAAGTCGTATGCACAACAAGACCCACAATTCAGCCAGAATATGTTTAATATGATGAGTGTAAACCCTGGTTTTGCAGGCAGTAATAATTCGATATGCATTACAGGTATCCATCGTGAACAATGGATGGGTTTTACTGAAAAAGTTGGAGAAGGTGAAAATAAAGAAAAAGTACGGGTATCACCTCGTACATCAAATTTTTCAATAAGTGCACCACTCAGCTTTTTACACGGGGGATTGAGCGCCAATATCATGCAGGATAATATTGGATTTGAACAAAATACCGGGTTGGATATCGGGTATGCATACCAAGAATTTGTAGGTTATGGAAAGCTTGGAATTGGTTTCCAGGTAGGTTTTTTGAATAAAACAATCAATTTTAAGAATTTTGAAGCAATACAAGAAGATGATCCATTATTACAAGGAGAAGGAGACCAAAATGCAATGTTTATGGATTTCGCTTTAGGAACATATTACAAAGCCGACAACATGTATTGGGGAGTTTCTTCAACACAGTTGATACAATCAAAAGCAGAATTAGGATCGGCATCACCAAGGTTAAAAAGACATTTTTACTTTACAGGTGGTTATACGATTAACCTCCCGGATGCGCCTAAATTTGACATTACCCCGTCTTTCTTCATCAAAACAGATGTTGCAGCAACACAATATGATTTGAATACTTTGCTAAAATATAATGATAAAGTTTGGGGAGGCCTTTCTTACAGGTTTACCGATGCTATTGTGGTTATGGGCGGTTTGAAATGGGAAAAATATAAATTTGGATTTGCTTACGATATACCTACATCAGCTATTAGCCATGCAGGAAGTCTTGAAATTATGGTAAATTATTGCTTTAAAATTGAAACAGAAAAATTACCGGAAAGTTATAGGAATGTTAGGTTTTTATAATTTTATATATTTGTGAAACAAACCTATTAAAGTTACGTTTAATTAGACTGGTAAAAAAAGAATAAAATAATTAACAGCATACAAAACAAGGAGTTAAATATGAAAAAGCTAGTATTTCTCATTTCAGTGATAATTATTCTGGGCAGTTGCGGTGGCTCAGATAATGGTCAATTAGTTGGCGTTCGCACAGGTACGAACTTTTATCATGCAGCCCCACATGGCATGCTTTATATTCCGCAAGGTAGTTTTAACATGGGTGTTGGAGACCAAGATGTTCCTTATGAGCAAACGGCAAACCCCAAGACTGTTTCAGTGCAATCTTTTTACATGGATGAAACCGAAATTACCAATAACGAATACAGGCAGTTTGTAAATTGGGTTAGAGATTCTATTGCAAGAAGCATTCTAGGACAAAGCATGGAAGATTACCTTATTACGGAAACCCCTGAAGGTGAGCTCGTTGAACCTCCACTTATTAATTGGGAACAAGAGATTAATTGGGGTGGTGAAGAGGAGAAAGCCCTTTTAGAAGAGTTATATCTTCCTGAACACGAAAGATTTTTCAACAGGAAAGAATTTGATACCCGTAAATTAGTTTACGAATATTACTGGATAGACCTGCAAAAAGCAGCAAAAAAGAAAAACCGCTACGATTACAAATCCAAAACATATGGAGGTGGCATCACTGACCGCTCTGCCTTTGTAAAAAAACGCACCATTCATGTTTACCCTGATACGTTATGCTGGATACACGATTTTACTTATTCTTTTAATGAACCCCTTACAAAAATGTATTTTTGGCATCCTGCCTATGACAACTACCCAGTTGTAGGTGTTAACTGGTTGCAAGCTAGAGCTTTTTCAATTTGGAGAACACAATTCCTCAATAACTTCTTGGCACAAACTGGACAGTCTAATTATACCGATTTTAGATTACCTACAGAATCAGAATGGGAATGGGCTGCGCGTGGTGGCCTAGACTTGAACCCTTATCCATGGGGTGGCCCATATACAAGACATCAAAACGGGTGTTTCCTTGCGAACTTTAAACCTATGAGAGGTAATTATATCGATGACGGCGGTATGCATACGTTAGTTGTAGCCCATTATGACCCCAACAATTTTGGCCTTTATGATATGGCTGGAAATGTTGCAGAATGGAGTAGTAATGCCTATGATGAATCGGCTTACAACTTTGGACATGATATGAATATGGACTACAAATATGAAGCTAATGAAAATGACCCTGTCCCTCTGAAAAGAAAAGTTATCAGGGGTGGCTCTTGGAAAGATGTTGCATATTATCTCCAAGTTAATTCACGTGATTTTGAATACCAGGATACATCAAAATCTTACATAGGATTTAGGTGTGTACAAACTTACATGGGCAGAGAGCTTGGAGACAGTGAGGATGCTTCCCAGATTTACGATTATTAAAAAAAACCTAAATCAAAATAAAGAGTTTAAGGATGAAAAATTTTGTTCATAGTAAAAAATTTAAAAATTTTATGGCCAAACTCTATGGGTTTGGCGCAGCCGTTGTTATCTTGGGCGCCCTGTTTAAAATACAGCACTACCCAGGAGCCGGTTATATGCTGGTTGCAGGATTGGGAACAGAAGCTCTTATATTCTTCTTTTCTGCATTTGAACCACCACACCAAGAACCTGATTGGACTCTGGTATATCCTGAATTAGCCGGTATGTATGATGAAGAATTAAAAGAACAATTACTAGAAGATACTATTAATGCTAGGAAAAGAGGCGATTTTCAAAATATGGGAGGCGGAAGCGGTGGCGGCGGTGGCGGCGGCGGCAATGCCGTTAGCCAAGAATTGGATAAAATGCTTGAAGACGCTAATATTGGCCCTGAATTAATAGAAAGCCTGGGCAACGGTTTTAGAACTTTAAGCGAGAATACCCAAAAATTTGCTGAAATATCTAATGCAACAGTTGCCACAAATGAATATGTGCAAAATATTCAAGGTGCATCTTCTAAGGCTGGAGAACTTAGCCAAACCTATCAAAAAACAACCCAAGCATTAGAAAATGATATAGAAGTTTCTACTAAGTTGTCAGAAAGTATTAAAACTACAGTTAGTTCAGCAAATAACTTATCAGATAATTACCAACAAGCTGCAAACCTTGTTAAAGACAATATAAATGCTTCGCAAGAATATACAAATAACATTAAACAAGCCGCAACTACGGTAAATGACTTAAAACAAAAGTATATTGAAACCGGCGAAAAGCTTGCCTCATCAGTTGATGCCATAAACATTTCTACTGATGACAGTGCAAAATATAATGAAGAACTCAATAAAGTATCAAAAAATTTGGCCGCTTTAAATGCTGTATATGAACTGCAACTTCAAGGTTCTAGCGAACAGCTTGAAAAAACAACCAGTATGCAGGAAAATTTAAACAAATTCCTTTCAAACCTTAAAGCTTCAGATGAAAACATGGCCAAATTTAAGGATAATATTGCATCTCTCAACCAAATTTATGAACAACAGGCTACAACTACAAGCGAACAAATGGAGAAAAGTAGTGTTCTTCAGCAAGGCATTGCCCAGTTTATAGAGAATGTAAATTCATCAGCAGAAAACACAAGAAAATTCCAGGAGGAAGTTAGCAAACTTACTGATAATATCTCTGCATTAAACAATGTATATGGCAATATGTTAAGCGCAATGAACGTTAACCTGAATCCTAATCAATAATTTAGAAAAAAAATAACTATGGCAGGTGCAAAGGAAACTCCACGGCAGAAGATGATTGGTATGATGTATTTATTTCTAACGGCAATGTTAGCTTTAAATGTATCAAGGGATATTTTAAATGCTTTCTCTACTGTGGATGCCAGTTTAGTGAATACAAAAGTTAATTTTACTCAAAAAAACCAAATTTTGTATTCTCAATTTGAAAAAGCAAAAGCAGAAGATGAAGAAAAAGCACAAGAATGGTATGATAAAGCCATGTTAGCAAAAAATTACTCCCAAAAACTGGTTGATTTTATTGAACACGTAAGAGCAGAGTTGATACATGAAGTTGATGGAGTGTCCATGGAAGTTGCTGATACAATGAAAAGCGCCAATATTGCAGGTGCTGATAACTATGATGTTCCTACGCACTATTTATGTGGCAGCAGTGAATCAAATTATACCAATGGAAAAGCTTCAGAGATCAAAAACAAAATCAAGGATTTTAAGGAAAAACTTTTTGGCCTGTTAGAAGAAAAAGACAGGGACAAAGTGAATATGGGGCTCGATGTTTCTGATGATTACAACCCGATTACCGAACGAACAGAAAGTTGGGAAGTGAGAAATTTTTATCACAATGTAACGGTTGCGGCCATCGCACTGCTTAATAAAACCATTATTGAAGTTAGAAACGCGGAAGCAGAGGTAGTGCAAAGACTATTGGAATACATATCGGCAGGGGATTTTCGGTTCGATAAAATTGAAGCCAAAGTAATTCCCAAAAGCAATTACATATTAAGTGGCGGTGAGTATGAAGCCGATATTTTTGTAGCTGCATATAGCACTACCCAAGATCCTTATGCTATTATTGGTGATATTGATACCAATACATTGGAATTTAAAAATAGGGATACAACAAAAATAATAGGGAAAGGGGGCAAAGTTAAATATGTTAAACAAGCTACATCTTTAGGTTCACAAGAGTACAAAGGAACAATCTATATCCAAGCGCCTGATGGCAGTAAAAAACCCTATTTCTTCCAAAGCGATTATTTTGTAGCAAGGCCATCTGCAACAATTTCAGCAGATAAAATGAATGTTGTTTATGTTGGCTTAGATAACCCGGTTTCTATATCCGTGCCTGGTGTGCCGGCAGGTGAGGAAAGCATCTCAATTTCCGGGGCACAATATTCTAACAAAGGAAGAGGCAATTATATTATTAGGCCTAACAAGAACGCAAGAAGGGTAAACATCAACGTGTTTGCAGAAATTGGAGGTGAAAGAAGAAAAATGGGGGATAAAGAATTTAGGATTCAAACAGTGCCTGACCCTATCCCCAAAGTTGCAGGTAGAAGTTCTGGATCTATAAGCTCTGGGCTCTTAAAGGCCGCTCCATATGTTGTTGCCGATTTAGAAAATTTCTTGTTTGAAGGGGTAAAATATAGAGTTGTTTCTTTTGAATTCCAAGCAAACATTAATGGGCTGCTTCAAACAGCTTCATGCCAAGGAAATCAACTAAACAATAAGGCCATTGGATTATTACAAAGGGTACAACGAGGCAGTAAAATATTTTTTGATAATATAAAGGCACGTGGCCCTGATGGAACCACCAGGCGCCTTAGCCCAGTAATTTTAAAACTGAATTAAAAAAACAAAGCCATATGAAAAAGTTATTATTCATTATCGTTATCGTTATAGCATTTAGTGGTACTTCAAATTCACAAGTATTGGATAAACCCACACCCCCTCAAAACAGGGCATGGGAAAAGAAAAATAATCCTAACAGAAGGTACGTACCTTATGTATATTTACGTGAGCAGGATGTGATGTGGGCAAAAAGAATATGGAGAGAGCTAGATCTCAGGCAAAAAATCAACCATCCAATGTATTATCCAAAACAACCCGTTAGAGATAGAATTTCTTTACCCCAAGTTTTATGGGATGCTGTTACCAATGGTGAAATCATTGCTTATGAAGATGAAGATTTTACCATGCCCAAAACACCTACAGAGGTAATTACGGAAAATACCAGGGTGGATTCAACACGCATGAAAAGTCCAACCACTGGACTTGATACAATTATTGTTTCAACCGAAGAATTTAATGCAGGTGATGTCACAAAATTCCGTATCACAGAAGACTGGTTCTTTGACAAACAAAGATCCATGATGGATGTAAGAATTTTAGGGATAGCACCTATCAAAAAAGAATTTACTGTAGATCCTCAAACTGGCGAAAGAATAGAAAAGGGAGAAAGCGCTGTTTTTTGGATTTATTTCCCTGAAGCAAGGCCTATTTTAGCCAAGCATGAATGCTACAATCGCCATAATGACGGCGCCAGGCTTACCTATGATGATATATTCTGGAAGAGAATGTTTGGAAGCTATATTATTAAAGAAGAAAATGTTTACGACAGGTTTATACAAGATTACAAAAAAGGCCTTGACGCCCTCTTGGAAGCAAAAGGCATAAAAGAACAAGTACGAAATTTCGAGCACGACCTTTGGGAGTACTAAATAAGGTATTATCATAAAAAAAGCCTCGCGAAATAATTTCACGAGGCTTTTTTTATGATTACATGGCTCTGCCAAAAATATCACAAGCATCAGATACTTTTCAAAATATTCATATAAAATCTCTGTATCCCAATGAATACGTAGTAAAATATAGATTATCCGGAAAATAAGTCCTTCTCAAAAACAACTTCTCTTTGCTTTTTTAAGGTTACCTTTCTTGCTCCTGCTCTGATTTCATTGCATACGTAGTCCAATGATAGGTAGTGGTATAGGCAAAATCTGATTTTTTCTGACAAATTGGGAATTGGTTAGAAAATGGAATTCAGAACTGGGCAAATACTGATGTATTGAACTCAACCTAAAGGTAGCTCACCGTCCTTTCTTTCTTTCTTACGTATAAGATATTATTTAACAAAATTTATAATCTCTAATGTATTGTTGAGCATATAAACCTCCAATTGAATGTCCAATAAATAGATAACTTTTATCCGGAATTGTCTGGTTTATTAATTCTCCCAATTGCATCGAAATATATTTTGGGCTTCTATCTAATTCAGTAACATCACTTTTCCCGTACCCAGCTCTATCATATAAAAATATCAAATACTTCTTTGATAAAGGTTTCAAAATCGGTATCCATTCAACAAATGTTGAACCTAATGCAGTTTCAACAATTATTGCATTATCTCCAGAACCAAGTATTTCATAATTTAACTTCATGTTGCCTTTTCAATCTTTATGCATTTTGTCTTTCATTGGTTTTATATAACTATTTGAAATTCCATATTTTTCACGCAATGGATTAACCGTTTTATTATACAATTTTTCTTTGTATGCTTTATCTGCTCCTCCTGATTTATAAAGCATATACAGACTTTCAAACTTTTCTGGGTACTCATTCTTTATAAAATCAAAAAATATCTTTCTGGTTTTCCCTCGCAAATACAAAACACCAGGCAACATATAATGAACATTTGAATTTCTTGCTTCAAAACATAACCTTTCTATATTTGAATAACTGTCAGTTATGAATGGAATTATTGGCATTATATGTAAACCTATAGAAGCATTTGTCTTTCTGAACTCTTGCAACATTTTAAACCTGTCTATACCTGGACTACCATTAGGTTCTATTTTTTGACGGTCAGCTTCATTCATTGTTGTTATGGTGGATGCTATATTAACGTAGGTCATATTAGCCAGTTCTGCAATCAAATCAAAATCCCGAAGAATTAAATCAGATTTTGTAGAAATAATTGCGGGTGTTTTATGTTTGATTAATATTTTCAAGACATCAGGCATTATTTTCATTTCCGACTCTGCTATTTGGTAACTGTCTGTTACACCGCCAATATTAATTACTTCTCTATTCCACTTTGGACTACTTAATTCTTTATCAAGAAGTTCGGCGATATTTATTTTTGCAAAAACTTTTAAAAAATCTTGTTCTCCTAAAAAATCGTGAGAATAGATCGCATAACAATACTTGCAATTATGACTGCACCCTCTGTAAATATTCAAATCCCAACCGTAAGGAACACTCCTTTTTAGTTTATTCAGAGCAGAAGAGCACCTCATTCGCTTAATATTATTACTATTATTGACAATCATTTTATAGTTGTATTACCCAATTATTTGGGAGTACCAAGAAAATATTGTAGAAAACCGTTATTACTTATGATTTCTTTCATAACTTAGAATAGCATTCTTCAATAGCATTTCAGCCTTATATTTTTTTTCATGCTGCTCATAATATTCAAAAAACCATTGAAAATCAAATTGACCGCCCCCAAACAATTCGCCTTCCCACTTTTCGCTTTTCCCCGAAATGTTTGCTTTCTTTTTCTCGATAAAGCTTTCAACTGCTTGGTAGATGAGGCTGTTGCTATTGATATAGTCTGTCTGTAGGTCTGTATCGTTAAACAATGACAATATTGTTGGCATTAAAATGAATATCCCAATTTCGTGTTGTATAAGTTTAATAGTATAATCAGTATATTTAGGAGTTATCCCAAAATTGTTTCGTGTACTACTTAAATTATTAGCCGATGGTAAATTATCTATAGCATTGGCATAAGTTAGAACAGGTACAAAAAAATTTCCAGGATATTCCATATCAAGATTTTTCTCCCATTTTTCAATGATATTCTTTCCTCTAAAAAATGAATCAATCAATTGAGCCTGCCTGTCTAAAATTGGTTTTATGTCTTTCCAGGCCGTTTTTTCAAACTGTTTATAATTGTTTTTCAAAACTTTAGCAATAGAATCTAATGCTTTAATTTCAGTGGAGTGAAAGGCATAAGCTGTAACGATTTCAATGTCAGCTTCATCATCACAGTATTTTCGTGCAAATGTCTCCCATTCAGACTTTTCACTTGCTGCAATCATTTCATCTAGATACTTACAATAATCTGAAAAGTTGTTTTTTTTGTGAAGGGGTATGAAAAACAATAATTTGGTAAATTTTCCGGAAGCACCATTTCCCCATGCTATCAAACTTCTATTATTGTGCATAATGCTAATATCTTCTTTGGGGATGGTATGCCCATATTTTTCGGAGTAAAGGGAATTTTTGCCATCCCAAAGATTGGATATAGCAAACACGTGCCATAAATAATTTGGCAAAGCTTCTACAGAAGAACTGATTTCTTTGCTCTTTTGGTTCTTATCTACCTTGTTTTTTTGCAAAGAACAGGAAGTCACAACAACAAGTATACTTAAAAAAGAGATAGAATTACGGATTGCTTTCATATTTCCAATTTTAATGTGTGAATATTTATATATTTGTTCCTAATCAATATTATCTTGTAATCTTATCAATTCCTTATGTGCCCATTTTTTTTTCAATCAATTTGATAACTTATTAATTTTGTATTTGGGATTGAATCAGCATGCCTGAATTTTAAATATTCTTGATTAAAATATTGAAGATTAGAGTTCCCAATAACTATCGCTTTATCCTTAACCAAACAAAATGTTAGGGGCATATTTAATTTGGGAGTATGACTATCTATAACTTCAACTCCAATAATTTCATCTTGTTTTTCATTAAGTATCAGCTTTCTAAAATTATAAGTATTTGCCTCTACTGAATTTTGAATTGCAAATAAATGATTTTTGTAAAACTCTAATCCATCTATACCCTTAGATATTTCTGATGAATCTTTGTGGTTCAGTATCGCTTTAGCCGAAATATCCAATATCCTTACTCCTTTTGTGTGAGATGCAATATATAGTTTATTATTATCATCAGAAATTGCAATCCCGTTAGGAAATTTAATTTCTGGGGATTCATAAAACAATTCCAATGAATCTTTGTCGTGTTTTAGAATGTAAATGGCTGATTTTTTTGTGTCTGTGAGATAGATATTTCCCAACTTATCTTTTACCAGGTCATTCAAAAAATGAGTACCTTTGTCTATCACATCATATCTTTCCAATAATTTTTTAGTATCCAAATCAAAAGTAAAAAGCGAGGAAAGAGAATCGTTTTTCATGTAGTATCCTCCAATAGCGTGAAGAAGATTTCTTTCATCATCTATATATATTCCAGCTCCAGGCATGTATCCTGATTCGTGCTCTTTAATAAAGTCTTTTTGTTTACCTGACTTCCTATCTAATTCAATGATTTTAGATTTTGCTATGCTGGTTAGATAAAAGGCGTCCTTGTTTTTTGAATAGGCAATCCCTTCGGGCACTAAATCAATTTCGTCGAGTATATATTCTTGCTTAATTTTTTTTGTTTTACAAGCCTGTAGAATTATTAATGGTAATAGGATTATTAAGTATTTCATGTTTTTATCTATTTAAACAAATTAGCATGTATCGTTTTTATGAATTCACCCTCAACAAAGTTTATAGTTCTAAGTTTATTAAGTATGTCTATTTAAAAATCGGGGCCTGATAAAAGTTTGCAACAGCGTGTGTTGTTTGATAACCTTTCATTGGATAATTCACTTGAAATACTTTTGGTGCCTCTTCCCCTTTTGGAACAAGTATTAATTTATTGTTTTCTTGGCAATTATATTCACTGGAGAATGGGTATCGATTATCAAAATGGATATCAAGAAAGTATAAATAGGGGTAAAACCAGTTAGCTATCTGTTTGCCAAAGTCTTCGGATACAATTTCACCTTTATAATAATAATCTAATTGATCGGGGTGCTGGTTTATGGCTAGTTTTAGTTCATGTGCATTTAACGGTATCCCATCATAAAAGGCAATAATAGCATTTTGAGGGTCACAAATAACCCATTTTTTTATATCATTCAAATACACCTCGGCAGATGAATGCCCAGCACCTGATTGGGCTGTAGCCGCATCTTTAGTTTTCAAATTTAGTTTACGTGCAGGCAGTCCAATGGCATTCGAAGCTGTAGCAAAAACTGTAGCAAACTCAGAGCAGCTAAAACGTTCACCTTGTGCTACTTTTTCAAGTATATAAAAAGCATCTTCTTCTTCAGCAGAATTACTGCCTAAATGTTCCCATTGTGAATTTGTCCAGCTCAATATGGCTTTTGCTTTTTCAATGTCGGAAGCCTTGCCAGTTATCAATTGATTTAATTGATATTTATTCCTGAATGCTCTTAAATACTCATTGCCTGTTGTGTCAGAGTATATTACATCACAACACTCACTTGCACTAAGTGTTTCATATTCAAGAAATAGGTTTTTGCTATTTTTAGAATTCTCAAAGAATGATGACACCATTATGACTAAAAATACTAAATGTAAATTTTTCACTTGTTTGTTTTTTATTGAGTTAAGAATTAAATATTAATAATTATTCATAATATAAAACTCATTGGCTTTAGCTACAATTTGGTAATACAAACAAAACTCCAAACTCTTTAACTATCTGTATTGCTTTTATTTATATAATTTATTTTTTGTAAAATCGCTAATTACTTAGCAAGTTTCGCTGTCCGTTTATGAACATTTTGTGTTTGGAAACGTACACGCATTTTGTGACACATTCGTTGTTTGATAAATAGCTTAACCCTGTTCCAAGTCCGCATGGTTCTCCTGTAGTTCTGCACGCTCAATAAGTTGCTTGGGTGAAACGAATATATTGCTTAATGGGAACTGAAAGTAAAACGCCCATTGGTAAGGGAAAATGACTTTTACACAGGAAACAAAATCTATGATTGGCATTGCTCTAAGGACTATAACAAGCTTTGCTACAAGTTGATTAAGCTTTATTTTTCAAGAATTTCTTTTCTATATAATATTTTTTTGTTCGGAATGTCGTATATTTCAATAATAGCTCCATTTTCATCGTATCCATTTTTTGCAGAAAACTTGTTTAATGCAGGGTAAACTTTCATTATGCTGAATAATACCGACAATTTACCTTTATAAGGAAATTCAGAGATAATATATTTTTGCTCGGGTAAAATTTTTGATTTATAAATACCCATAGCTTTTGCATTATTTACATCTTTCGCTTCAATTATACAACCAGCCTCTGAACGCAATTTTGATTTTTCAACTTTTTGGGGATTATCAAAATACTTTCCATACCCTTTAAAGGTTTCTATGTTATAATCATTTAGTAATGAATAGTATATCTTGTCCATTACAATGCCACTTTGACGATAATCGCCAATTATTGAATCATAAACAACAAATTCTCCACCTTGCTTGGCAATTTGAATTCTCAATCTTTTAAATCCTCCAAAATATGCATACATAACAACGCAAATAATTAATATAGAAGCAATTGCAATAATTAGTATTTTCATAAATTTCATTTTTTAATTGATTTTATTGGTAAACAAAGATTTACATTAAAAAAACCTGTTTCATATTGTTCAGAATGAAGATACAATTCCAAATGAGGTCTGTCAGCAGGAAGGTAATTGCTGTTCAATAGCCACTCTCTAAATATATAATCCCATGCAGAAGAAATGTTGTTTTTGTATCCTTTAAAATTAAAAACAGCGAAATTCCCACCTTTTATGCTCTTAGAGTTGCATTGGATGTCTTTTGGTATATCTTCTTTGTTAACAACAATGCAAGCATCATATTTACATTTGTTGGCAGGGGTGTAATCAGGGTCATCGTATCCAATCCCAACAAACTGTTGAATCATAAAATTATTATCTAAAGCTAATTTGTATAACTCTACAAATTTTTCTGGGATTGACTCTGTACAATAACCTGTGGTAATTTTCTTAAAAAGTACAAATAAATCCGGCATTTTCTTTATGCCTTTGTATTTTATGTCGAGAGAATTAAAATCATTCCTCATTACTCGCTCTTCCAAAGTCACAGAAGATGATTTAATTTCTGAAGCCGATTGCCCATGAAAATCTTGAAAATCTCTTGAGAAATTTGCAATTGAATTATAGCCTAAGGAATATGTTAACTCTTTAATTGTTATTGACTTGTCAATTTGAAGCAATCGATATGCTTTAATCATTTTCAGACGTTTGATGAAATCA
>CAZJDA010000022.1:0-70475 GCA_964544705.1 uncultured Bacteroidales bacterium | reverse complement strand
GAAGGCCAATGGACAGGCGCTACAAGCACAGCATGGAGCGAAGCCGGAAACTGGACTTACACAACGGTGCCTACCTCAACAACTGATGTTACCATTCCTGCTGCGCCTTCTAACCAGCCGGTTATCAGCGGCACAGGAGACAGTGTGAATACCCTGGCGATTGAAACTGGCGCTTCATTAACCATTGATCCCGGGGCTGACCTCACGATGGTGAGCGATTTTACCAACAATGGTGCTTTCACCATCAATTCAGACGCCACGGGGACAGGTTCTGTTATCACCAACGGCACAGTTACCGGAACAGGCAGCTATGATGTGAACCTTTACCTCACGGCACAGCGCTGGTGGTATGTTTCTTCACCAATAGCAGGCAGCACAAGCGATGTATTCGGTTTGGATGCCGATAACGCCCTCTACTGGTGGAACGAAACCAATACAGGCACTCATGGCTGGAATGAAATTACGTCTACTACTACGTTGAATGATTTGCAAGGATATGCATACAAAAAAGTTACACCCGGCGCAACCACAAAACAATTCACCGGCGATATCAATACAGGAAACTATGGCGCGGTTGATAACCTTACATCAGAAGGTTCAACGTTCCAGGGATTTAACCTGGTCGGTAATCCATATCCATCGCCTATACATCTTGATACACTTCCCAGCCCAACAGGTATTAACCTTACCAATGTATACCCAACGGTTTGGTTCAGGAATGATAACAACTTGGCAACATACAACTGGACTTCAGGTACAGGCCAAAACAATGGAGAAGCTGTTGTGCCCAATATGCAAGGTTTCTGGGTGAAAGTAGCTGATGGGTTTGCTACAGGAGGCATACAATTCACCAACGAGGCACGTACCCATATGAAACCTCATGGTATTTACAAAGGCAAGGAAGAAAACATCTTCAGGTTAACGCTCAATAGCAACGGCAACAAAGACGAAACGGTTATCGGTTTCTATGATGCTGCCCAAGATATTGAAGACAGCTATGACTCTGAGAAGATGTTTGCCCAATTTGGAGCAACTCCGGAACTATACTCCATCATCAATGGAAAAAGCTTTGCTATTAACGGGTATTCCAAGTTCTTGAAAGAGCATCTTGCCATACCATTAGGCATCAAGAGCGCTGTGAACACAAATGCTACAATCTTGGCAGAAAACATCGGTGATTTTAATACTTATCCCGTGGTTTTCTTAGAAGACAAGCAAACCGGCGAAATGACAGACCTTAACAAGCAAACCGGTTATGAGTTTGCTTTGAATAGCGGTGTGAATAATGATCGTTTTGTCTTGCACATGGGACAAAATGCAACAAGCATTAAAGATGCCGAAGGCCGGGCTGTAGATATTTATGCTTTTGCAGACGTCATTTATCTAAGGAACAACGGCTTAAAAGGCCAGGTGATGGTTTATGACATGCTTGGCAAAACCGTTCTTACAGAAAATATTGAAGATGGCGAAACCATCAACAAGATCAATATGCATGGATACACCGGCAACTTTGTAGTGCGATTTGTAACAAGCGAAGGCGTGTATATGCAGAAGGTTTTTGTGCATTAAGCAATATAAAGGTAGTTTTTTTACCACGGAGGCACGGATTACACAGAGATACACGGAGTTTTTTTCAATAATCGATTGATTATCTTTTTCTCCGTGTTTCTTCGTGCTTTCTGTGCCTCCGTGTTTCATATTTCTTTCTTCGTGTTTCTCCGTGCTCTCCGTGCCTCCGTGGTTCATATTCCTTTCTCCATGTTTTTCCGTTTTTTCCGTGCCTCCGTGTTTCATATTCCTTTCCCCGTGTTTCTCCGTGCTCTCCGTGCCTCCGTGTTTCATATTTCTTTCTCCATGTTTCTCCGTGCTTTCTGTGCCTCCGTGTTTCATATTCCTTTCTTCGTGTTTCTACGTGCTCTCCGTGCCTCCGTGGTTCATATTCCTTTCTCTTTTTTTACAACAGTTCACTCCAGCAAACCAAAAGATTTCACCTACAGGATAACACGTCTCTCCGCCGTGGTGGGTCGAAATAAACTGCATCAAAATCCAAACATCCCCTAAAAAGAAATTTTTTTCACTGAATTTTATTACCTTTTCTTATGCCCTGCTGATTTTTTTTATTATATTAGCATCCTGAATTTCAATTTTTTTTTAGTTGAATGTATCTATAAAATTTCAATATATTGTTGTCCAACCTAACCTAATGTTAAGTCAACAAAGAAATGACGCATCATCTGTTTGGCAATTTGCTCAATTACAACAATATAGCTTCTCAATAATAAATGTGACGCGTCACTAGTTATTGTTTTTATTAATATACAGAACCTATTGAATAATTGAATTATATAGATAAATTAATTCAAAAATCACTTAAATCATTTGTTATGAAGAAAATTTTACTCTTTCTTTTGTTTGCATCTTTTTTTGTGCAAACAAAAAATGTTGAAGCTGTGAAAGCTGGCCCCAAATCCGGAGATTTAATACAACCGAACGGGGAAAAAGTAACAGTTCAGAAGTTTGGAGATGAATATTTCCACTGGACGCAATCTATCGATGGTTATACATTGATAGATTGGGCAGGAAATCCAACCAATAAACCAATAACAAACATTGCTGAAAACGCTGGAGTTATTACTTTTGATTTCATGGGAGGAGATACCAGGAATCCCGGAAGTTTTGCAGCAACAGCAAGCTCATCTTCGCAAATCGATCTAAGCTGGACCTTAAATACAAGCAGCGATCCTGTTTTACTTGCATGGTCTTCTGACGGTACTTTTGGAACCCCGGTTGATGGGAGCACCTATAGCGCTGGAAACTCAATACCCGGAGGAGGTACTGTGCTGCAATACGGCCCAGGAACATCCTATTCGCACACTAGTTTGAGTGCCAGCACTACATACTACTACAAAACATGGTCTTATGATGGCTCTGCATACACTACCGGGATAACAGATAATGCCACTACGCTTTGTGCTGCAGTTTCTGCATTCCCCTACACCCAAAATTTTGATGCCTGGACTACCAGTACACCGGCAGCAACTTGCACTTCAGATGGTACAGTCACACTGGAAGATTGCTGGGAGAATGTTACAGGAGATGCTATTGATTGGGATGTGTATACAGGTTCTACCGGAACATCAAATACAGGTCCATCAGCAGATCATACCTCAGGAGGTGGGAATTATCTTTTTACTGAAGCATCAGGGCCATGCAACAGTACAGGGTACATAATCACTACTCCCTTTGATTTTAGTGCTTTAACTTCACCAACATTAACATTCTGGTATCATATGTATGGTGCAGGTATGGGAACTCTATCAGTCCAAGCTTCTATTGATGGAGGTACTAGCTGGTCTGCTGATTTATGGTCACTTTCCGGAGACCAGGGAGATGCTTGGTTTGCCTCATCAGTTGATTTGGCTGCATACGCAGGCAACAGTAATGTTATACTTCGATTTGCTGCAGCTCAAGGTGCAGATTTTACATCAGATATGGCCATCGATGATGTGACCATTGCAGAAGCATGCACTCCTCCAACAACTCAAGCAAGCAACTTCAGTGTAGATGCCGCAAATGATAACGATATAACAATTAGCTGGACGCGTGGCAACGGGGATGGAGTGATTGTTGTAGCGAAAAAATCAACCGCAGTTGATACAGGCCCTACTGATGGAGTTTCTTATATTGCTAATGCGGCATTTGCATCAGGAGATCAAATTGGTCCTGATACTTATGTGGTGTATCAAGGAACCGGTACTTCGGTTCAAGTAACTTCATTAAGTTCGGGATCAGATTATTATTTTGCTATATATGAATATGCAACAGCCACTAACTGTTACTTAACTCCTGCTCTTTCAGGTTCTGCAGCTACTACAGGGCCGCTTTTGCCTACATATTGCGCAGCTTCCGGTGGAGGTGGTGAACATATTGCTGGAGTTGAATTAGGCACAATCAGTAATACAGGTACGGCAGCTGATGGATATGCAGATTATACTACTACTGTTGCATCAACAGATTTAAAGCTATCAGGTACATATAATATTACCATCACAAATGGAATTTCCTATGAAAGGGATGATTTAGGGATTTGGATTGATTTTAACCAAGATGGAGATTTTGAAGATGCTGGAGAAAATGTAGTGTGCACAGAGGATGATGGAGCAAATGAAACTTACTCTTTTTCAATACCTGATACTGCAAGCCTTGGTAAGACTGTAATGCGGATTCGTATTAAATATGGTGGAGCTGGCTGTGGATCACCTTGTTACACAACATCTAATGGTGAAGTAGAAGACTACCTGGTTAATATTATTGCTGATGTGACGTTCAACGTGGATGATGGCACTAATCCAATTGCTGGGGCTGATGTCAACTTGAATGGATATGGAACTCAAGCAACTGATGGGGCTGGGCAAACAGTATTTTCTAATGTGTCACCAGCTACTGGTATTGGGTATTCTGTTGCAGGGCCTGGTTTTGCCCTGGTAAAAGGAACGGTAGATGTGAGTAATGCAAATGTTACTGAAAATGTTACCTTGACAGATCCAGGATACAATGTTACCTTTACTATTGATAATGGAACAAACCCAGTTCAGGGAGCAGATGTTACATTCACAGGTTATGGTACCCAAACTACTGATGCTGCCGGGCAAACTACATTTACTAATGTTGGGTCTGATGCTACAGGTATTGCATATACAGTATCTGCAGTTGGCTATGGAGATGGTAGTGGTTCTGTTATTGTAGGTAGTTCAGATGTAGCTGAATCGGTTACATTAATACCTGATCTTATCACAATTTATGACATTCAATATACAACTGATCCTTCAGGAGACTCACCACACAATGGAAACGTAGTTAGAACCTCCGGCATTGTTACTGCTTTGAAAAGCAATGGTTTTTATATGCAAGATGGCCCAGGAGCCTGGAATGGTATCCTTGTTTATACTGCAGGCGCCCCAACTGTTTCTTTGGCAGATGAGGTTGAAGTTATTGGAGAAGTGGATGAATATTTCGGAGAAACAGAAATATCCACCCCTTCTTCTGTTACTATTAGTACATTAGGAAATACATTGCCCGCTTCAATAGCATTATCTACTACAGATGTTAATGATGAGAAATACGAAGGTGTTTTAGTATCGGTAACAGGAGCTCAAGTTACTGCAAATACAACCGACCCCAATGTAGATTGGACGGCTGACGATGGTTCTGGCTCAGTGAATTTAGATGAAAATATGTACGATCCTGGCTATATTAATGGCAATACATATAATATCACGGGAGTGGTTAGATATTCAGATAATTCTTATAGGATTCAACCAAGAGTTAGTAGTGATGTGCAGGTCGTATTTACTGTAACGTTCAATATAAGCGATGGCTCCAACCCTGTGGCAGGTGCTGACATAACCTTTGCTGATTATGGAACGCTTACTACAGATGGTTCAGGCCAGGCCATTTTTACTCAAATTATTCCTGGAACGGGATTGGGATACTTGGTTGAAGCCACTGGATATGACCTTGCTAATGGCACCATTGATGTTGTCGATGCAAATGTTTCTCTTGATACTACCCTTAATGCATCCTTATATTGCCATGCTTTAGCAAATTTACAAGCACCGAATGAATATATAAACGCATTTGAGTTTGGAACCATTAATAATACTTTAACGGGAATTGGCTTTGGTGGATACCAAGATTTTACTTCCATATCTGCTGATATTGAGCCTTGCTCAATCTACACTTTTACGATTACTGAGGGTTCTGCCTGGGGTACAGATCAAGGAAGAATTTGGATAGATTGGAACCAGGATGGTGATTTTGAAGATGACGGGGAATTAATTTTTGAGTCTGAAGTTGGAACAGGGCCTTTTTCTGGAAGTATAGAAGTCCCTATTACAGCAACAACCGGACAAACTAGAATGCGTGTTAGAGTGTGGGCTACAGATTTTGAGGCTACTGGTGTGAATGGTGGGTCATGTGGAAATGAAAATTACGGAGAAGTAGAAGACTATACTGTCAATGTACTGCCTGTACCTCCTGCTGAACTGACAGTTTCTGTACCTAGTTTTGATTTTGGTGATGTAGAAGTTGGAAACACCTCTGCTGAAAGTACATATACTGTTTATGGCGCATATCTTCCGAATGATATCGTAATAACAGCCCCAACAGGATTTGAAATTTCTGTAACCGCTGGTGCCGGTTTTACAAACTCTATTACCATTACTCCTGATAACGGTTCTGTTCCCGATACAACTATTTATGCAAGGTTTAACCCTGCTACAGAGCAATCGTATACGGGTAATATTACTCATGTTAGTACTGGAGCAACACAACAAAATATTGCTGTAAACGGATACGGTTACTTCACATATACTGTTTCCGGAAATCTTACTTATGATGATGGAATTCCTACGCCTATGAACAACGTAAATGTTAATTTGGATGATGTGTCTGCTACTCCAGTTGCTTCAACAATAACTGATGCTGCTGGATACTACGAGTTCACCGGCATCAGAAATGGGGAATATTATATTTCTCCTGATGCTTCTCTTACCTGGGATGGAGTTACCGCTATGGACATTACTGCATACAAAAAGCATATAGGCAATATACCTGGGTTTGTTCTTAGTGGCCTTGCTCTCGAATCTGGAGATGTGAATGCCAACGGAACTCTTACCGGTATAGATTTAGTGTTTGTTAAGCAACGTATCCTTGGCGATATTTCATCTTTCATAAGCGGAGACTGGTTGCATAGCGATAATTCAGTGCTTGTGGATGCTGCAAATGCAACAGTTGATCTTCAGGCCATGTGCTACGGAGATGCCAATGCTTCTTACTACACTGGTACTAAATCCTTAACGGATATAGATGTGATTTACGAAGAAAATATGGCTATTCCTGGAAATGGGCAATTTGAAATTCCTGTAAGTGTTAAAACTGCTATGTCTGACCTGGCATCAATGACTTTGATGTTTGAATATGATAATGAAAACTTGGAGATCAATGAAATTACCATGACTGATAATCATTCAGACCTTACTTATTCTATAGGCGATGGTATTGCCAGGATGGTTTATTCTACAATCAATCCTACTGATTTTGTTGAAGATCAAATATTGTTCTATATCAAAGGGCAAGTATTGGATGCTTCAGGAGATATTGAAATTGCAAGCAATACAGTTGGCGAGTTTGGTGATTTTAATGATAATGTGCTTCATGAAATTACATTATCAGCACCATTGCTTACCAGCCCAACGGGTATTGGGGAAGGTTCTTTAAGCGATATTAAGGTTTATCCTAACCCAACAAATGCCTTTATTAATATTACCAACGTGGCGAATGCCAGGGTTGAAATATGTAATGTTTATGGAAGCCTTATTCGTTCTGAAGTTACTGAAAAGAGCGTTCATAAAGTAGATGTGAGCAATCTAACAAGAGGAACGTATTTGATTAAAATATATAAAGATAATAAGCTTATCATGCGTAAATTTAGCGTAACGAAGTAATTGCGATATTGTCAAGCCTCTTTTTAAACAATGAAGAAAAGAGGTTTGACATGTTCAATCTTTAAATAAACATATTATGGAATTAAATAAAAATATCATGAAAATAAAAATATTAACCTTATTCGTTGGGATGATCTTTTTGAGCAGTTTTGCATTTGCTCAAACCAATAAAACCATCGCTGAATACACACATGGTTTTTCGATTAACCCAAAGGCAGAAATAGGAAAGATATACCAAAACAATATTAGCCCTATTGATGCATTAACAATGATAACACATTCCTCTTCGCAAACCATAGTTGGAGGCAATTCTGTTGCCTGTGGTGCAGGAGGACTGCATGCAGATAATAGCTATTACAGAGTTTTTGACCTTCAAAATGATTTTGGAATTACTACTGATTGGAGAATCGCTACTGTTGATGTGGGAATAGAAACTGCTACTGGGGCAACGGGTACTCAACCTGTGGAAATTAAGCTTTATACGGCAACTTCTACTGACTTGTCTACGGCAGTTTTGACTGAGTTCTATTCTGAAACATTTAATGTTGATGATGCAAATGGTATTGTCCAACAATTTGTTCTATCAGGTGCTGCTGATATTGCAGCTGGATCTATTTTAGTTGTTGAATTTTTTACTCCAGATGGTCAAACCGATGGAAATAGCTTCTATATTGGCTCCAATAATCTGGGTGAAACGGATGACTCATACCTTGCGGCAGCTGATTGCGGTTTTCCTGCACCCACAACTTTAGCAAATATTGGTTTCCCTAACATGCAAATTGTTATGAATGTATGGGGAGATGTGCCTCCAACAACCCTTATCATCGGTGATGTTACAGGGGATATCGGTCAGATGGTTTCTGTCCCTGTAGATGCTGTAGATGTAACTGACATGGTTGCATTTCAGTGGACGATAGATTATGATAATACTGTTCTTGCTTATGATAGTTGTTCCAATTGGGATGCGGCTGTTGATGTAGGACCGCTTATTGTTACAGATTACCCGGCTGACGGTAAAATAACATTCGTTTATGAAAATTATCCTAATGGCATTGACATTGCCGATGGAAAGTTGTTTGATCTTCATTTTGATATAGATCCTGCAGCCACGCCTGGACCTACTACTCTTTCCTGGTCTGATGATCCCACACCCCGAGAGCTTTCAAATTCAATCCCTTCTGTTATTTATGGTGGATGGAATGATGGGTCGGTTACAGTTGATGCATTTGATGTAACTTTTGTAGTTGATGATGGAATCAACCCTATTGCAGGTGCAGATGTAACCTTTGCTGGTTATGGAACATTAACTACTGATGCTTCCGGTCAAGCCATTTTTACTCAAGTTGTTCCTGGAACGGGATTAGGATACTTGGTTGAAGCCACGGGTTTTGATCTTGCTAATGGAAGCATTGATGTTGTGGATGCTGATATTACAGAAAATGTTACGTTGAATGCATCTCCATACTGCCATGCCCTGGCTAATGTGAATAATACAAGGGAATATATTAACACATTCGAGTTTGGAACCATGAATAATGCCTCAACGGGAAGAGGTTTTGGCGGATACCAAGACTTTACTTCCATTTCTGCTGATATTATGCATGGCTCAATATACAACTTTACAATTACTTTGGGTTCAGGTTTCACCCAAGATAAAGGCAGGATCTGGATCGATTGGAACCAGGATGGTGACTTTGAAGACGGCGGGGAAATGATTTTTGAGTCTGGAGTTGGAACAGGGCCTTTTGCCGGAACTGTTGAAGTCCCAATAACAGCCAAAACTGGACAAACCAGGATGCGTGCCAGGATTTGGGATTCAAGTGATGAAGCTATTGGCGTTAACGGTGGTTCTTGTGGTAATGAAAACTGGGGTGAAGTTGAAGATTACACGATAAACATATTGCCTGAAGGCCAATGGACAGGCGCTACAAGCACCGCGTGGAGCGAAGCCGGAAACTGGACTTACACCACGATGCCTACCCCAGGAACTGATGTTACCATTCCTGCAGCGCCTTCCAACCAGCCGGTTATAAGCGGCACAGGAGACAGTGTGAATACCCTGGCGATTGAATCAGGCGCTTCATTAACCATAGAGCCCGGGGCTGAACTCACGGTGGTGAGCGATTTTACCAACAACGGTGCTTTCACGATTAATTCAGATGCCACAGGGACAGGCTCTGTCATCACAAACGGCACAGTAACCGGTATAGGCAGCTATGATGTGAACCTCTACCTCACGGCACAGCGCTGGTTGTATGTTTCTTCCCCAATAGCTGGCAACACAAGCGATGTATTTGGCCTGGATGCGGATAACACCCTCTACTGGTGGAACGAAACCAATACAGGTACGCATGGCTGGAATGAAATTACTTCTACTACTACGTTGAACGATTTGCAAGGATATGCATACAAAAAAGGTACTGCCGGGGCAACCACAAAACAATTCACCGGCGATATCAATACCGGACCCTATGGCGCAGTTGATAACCTTACATCAGAAGGGTCAACATTCCAAGGTTTCAATCTTATTGGTAATCCTTATCCTTCACCTATACATTTAGATACACTTCCCAACCCAACAGGGATAACGCTTACCAATGTTTACCCAACGGTTTGGTTCAGGAATGATGACAACCTGGCAACCTATAACTGGACTTCCGGCACAGGCCAAAACAATGGAGAAGCTGTGGTTCCCAATATGCAAGGTTTTTGGGTGAAAGTGGCAGATGGGTTTGCTACAGGAGGCATACAATTTACCAACGAGGCACGTACCCACATGAAACCTCATGGAATATACAAGGATAAAGAGGAAAACATCTTCAGGTTAACGCTCAATAGCAACGGCAACAAAGACGAAACGGTTATCGGTTTCTATGATGCTGCCCAAGATATTGAAGACAGCTATGATTCTGAAAAGATGTTTGCACAATTTGGAGCAACTCCCGAAGTTTATTCTATTATTGACGGCAAGGAATTTGCTATCAATGGGTATTCTATCTTCACGAAAGATCATCTTGCCATACCATTAGGAGTGAAGAGCCAAGTAAATGCGAATGCTTTGTTATTAGCAGAAAATATCGATGATTTTGATATTTATCCTGTTGTTTATTTAGAAGACAAGCATACAAACGAGATGATTGATCTTAATAAGCAAAATGGTTACGAATTTGCCTTGAATAATGGTGTGGTCAACAATCGTTTTGTCTTGCATATGGGCCAAGATGCCACAAGCATTGAAGAAAGCGAAAGACAAATTGTAGATATCTATGCTTTTGCAGATGTTATTTACTTACGGAATAACGGCATAAAAGGGCGTGTGATGGTTTACGATATGTTAGGTAAAACTGTATTTGCCCAAGAAATTCATGGAAAAGAAGACATCAACAAGATCAATATGCATGGATATACCGGCAACTTTGTGGTGAGGTTTGTAACAAGCGAAGGCGTGTATATGCAGAAGGTGTTTGTGCATTAAGCAATATAAAGGTAATTTTTTTACCACGGAGGCACGGATTACACAGAGGGACGCGGAGTTTTTTCAATAATCGATTGATTATCTTTTTCTCCGTGCTTTCCGAGCCTCCGTGTTTTATCACAGTTCATTTCGATTCGCCACGGCGGAGAGGCGTGTTTACTTTTTGGCTAAAATCTCCCTGCGTTATGCAGTGGTGGTGGCTTAAAGGGATTGTTTGCTTCTGCGAAAAATTTTGCTGCAATGCATTTTATAATCTACAATGGTAATAATTATTAATTTTGGTATTGAGAAATGAATATTGAATCATTGGAAAACATGCTAACGAAAAATAGCAAAAACGTATATACAATTGTTAAACCAGGCTGTTACAAAGAAAAAGCGACATTGCTATAATAGATATAAACACCATGTTGTTATGGATAGAATAACTTAGCATAAACACAATGAGGTTATTTAGATGTTATAAATTATTTCTATGAGAATAGAAAAATCATTCTCCGAAGTTTTGCGGGTATTGAAACCAGGTGGGGAGTTTTAATCATCAATAGGTATCGTAAGCAAGGGAGTAAGTGGTGGAAAATGACCAAAATGGAAGATGATAAAGAATACATTGAAAACATTGATAAAGCAGGCTTCAAGGGTATAAAAATTGAATTGGACAGGAGGAAGGGTTGGATCATCGCAACAGCTAGGAAAAGGTAATTTGCACCCTGTGCTTAAAAAAACGATTATCAAAAACTCCTTGTGTCTTTGTTATTTTTTTCTGTTTAAAGGCAATTCTACACCAAAACCTTTTTTGCGGTCAGCATTTTTAAGTATAATGGCAAATATTAAACCTATAAGGCCAAGTGATGCAAACATCAGCATTGTTAAAGTATAATCCAAGGTTATCGGGTTGCCCGGGTTCGTTGCATCTAATATAATCCCTGCTAATAAAGGTATTCCCCACAAACCCAAGTTTTGAATGGAGTACATCAACCCGTAAGCCGTACCTATGCGTTTTTCATCCACCAACCTTACCATAGATGGCCACATAGCTGCAGGAACAAGCGAAAACGCTATACCTAAAAGTATCATTGGAATATAGGGAGATATGTTAGTTAAAGCAAAAGCCAGGTGAATAATAAACAATACCAGGGAGCCAAAGATCATAACCGTTGCGCTTTTCCCTCTCCTGTCAATAAAAATACCGAATAGAGGTGTAAAAATTGCAGTCCCTAGCGGTAACAAAGATGCTATCTGTCCACTGGTAATCTCGTCCATACCAAACTTGTCTTTGAAAAGGTCCGGTGCATAATGCATAAATGGGAATACAGCCGAATATAAACAATGTTTTGAAATAGAATTAAAATTAAGGATTTACCAATTGAAAAGGGCTACATTTCATTGATCTCTTTAGCGCTTAATCCAGAGATCCTTTTGATCTCATCCATAGGAAGACCCAACTTTTTTAATTCCTTAACCGTGTTATATTGAATTTTCTTTTTTTCTTTTTCAGCTAATTCCTTTTCCATTTTTACTTTTTCAATCTTCTTCACATACTCGGTTTCTTGCTTATCAAATAGTTCGTCAATTTCTTGCTCGGCTTCCAATTGTTTCCTGAAAGAATCACTCATCACGGGGCCTTGTAAGTATTGGGCAATTTCCTCGAATCCTTCTGGAATATCTTGCAAATCAATAATATAGGGTTCTTCGGTACACCAAGCTTGGTTAAAGAATACAAGGAATCTTTCCAAACGGGATTTGCGTTTTGCCGGCAACCTCCTAACTTGTATAATATGAGTTTGGTGGGTAAGATGGTTCACGAAATAACTATCAACTTTGATTTCTTTTTTGGTGATGGAATTGATGATCTTGCGGTTTACTTTAACAGCCATATAAGGCAGGTCTTCCAAGTTATAGCCTAAAATATAAATGGTAATGATGGGATATAAGTTTTTACCTCCATCCACATAATAATTTTCTTGCCTTTCAGCTACTTGGGTGCTTTCTTTGCCTATATAATTGGCTCCAAGGTAGGCTCTAAACCTTCGTAAATCCGTAAAATACTTAGATTTTTGCAGTTCTATCAGCACTTTGTGTTTTGAACCATCTGCTTTACGAATAATGGCCTTGAAATCCAAACGGAAAAGTGTTAATCCCCTTTTTTCGTCTGGGGCAATGGTTTCTTGCTGCCCAAGGCTTAACTCCTCAACTTCCGTGTCAAGGATAATGGAAAGTACCATTTTAGCATACTTTTCATTCTCCATCAGGTACTTAAAAGCCTTATCGTATAGAGGGTTGATAATTTTCATCCAGGGTATAGCTTTTATACAAAGATAGAAAAATTTTCATGTATTAAAAAATTGTTCTCATCCCATACAACTTCTTAGCTGATCCTTGAACTTAGGATATTTAGCAAAAAACCTATCCTAATGAGTTATCCTATGAATGTTTTTATCTAAAACACTCTTCAGTAAACCCGAGATATCCTCAAACTTAGAAGTAAGCATCATTGCGGCAATTATATAGGGTTTATAACCGGCTTCAAAGTATGTTTTTAGCCTGTATTTTTCAAAAACGTCAGCATTTACTTCTCCTTCTTTGCACGAAACACCAGAAATATCTGCCGGCAAACAATGCATGTAAAGGGCATTTTTGTTCTTCGTTAAATTCATCTTGGCATGGTCGTATTCCCAATCTTTGAATTTTGCATTGTTTTGCAAGCATGTTTTTTCCAATTCATCAAGGCCTTTTTTATCTGCTGCTTTTAGTAATTTGGTCCTTTCTTCCATTATATGGTAAGGCGCCCAGCTTTTAGGGTAAACAATATCAGCATCTTTCATAGCTTCTGTCATATCATGGCTAATATTAAAACTACCACCGCTTTGTTGGGCATTTCTCTTAGACATATCAACAATACCGGGGATAAGATCATAGCCTTCAGGATATGCCAATTCTATATCCATACCATAACGCGACATAAGGGAGATAATTCCCTGGGGCACAGACAATGGCTTTCCATAGCTGGGAGAATAAGCCCAGCTCATTACGATTTTTTTTCCTTTAAGGTTTTCTAATGACCCGAATTCATTTTTTAGGTGCATAAGGTCTGCCATTGATTGGGTAGGATGGTCCATATCGCACTGAAGGTTAACAATTCCAGGCCTGTGAGGAAGGACTCCTTCTTTGTATCCTTCATCTAATGCAGAGCCTACTTCTCTCATGTATTTATTCCCTTCGCCCAAGTACATATCATCGCGGATGCCAATAAAATCGGAAAGAAAAGAAATCATACATGCTGTTTCCCTTACTGTTTCGCCATGGGATACCTGTGATTTTTCCTCATCCAAATCTTGAACAGCCAACCCTAATAAATTACTAGCAGAGGCAAATGAAAACCTTGTCCGGGTAGATTTATCCCTAAAGTTAGAAATAGCAAGCCCACTATCAAAAACACGGGGAGATATGTTTTCATTTCTCATTTGTTGTAAAATACCGGCAACATCAAGAATGACATCCAGCCCTTCTTGACTTTTTTCCCATGTAAGTAAAAAATCTTTTCCAAATAAGTCGTTGCGTAATTTGCTTAGTTTTTCTATTCGTTCTTTTATTTTCATGATCCTATTATTTCGTGTTTAAAAATTTCTAACAATGTAGCGATTTGGTGCTCATTTGAGTTGTATTTAACTGGTTATCAAGAATTATCCTAAGTATTAACTAAACCAATTGATAAACATACCCGGCATAAAAAGCCGAAGCTTTAACAAGGTGGTCTACGGGGATTTTTTCATTGGGAGCATGAGCCAACACTTCATTACCCGGGCCAAAGCCTAGCAAGGGTATGTTGTAATAACCATTAATGGTAACACCATTGGTAGAAAATGTCCATTTGTCGATTTTGGGCTTTTTCCCAAACAATTTTGTGTATGCTTTAACACCATGTTGAATTATTTCGTGGCCTTCCGGTATTTTCCATGTAGGATAATACTTTTTCATACCATATTCAAAGCCTGTATATGCTTTTTCTTTGTAGTCTATAACTTCTACCTTGGCATTCATGCCGTCAAACAAATCTTCTATTTCTTTCAAAGCTGTTTCTTCTGTTTCTCCCCAAGTGAGCCTCCTGTCCAGGTGCAACCTGGCATAATCGGCAACAGCACATAAAGAAGGGCTTCCCGAAACGAACTCAGATATAGTGATTGTACCTTTTCCTAAGAAATCATCAACTTTAAGCCTTTCGTTCAACTTTTCTATTTCTAAGGCCACCTTGGAAGCCATAAAAATGGCATTTTCTCCTCTTTCCGGTGCGGAACCATGGCACGATTTACCGTAAAAATGAACATGCATTTCCATACGCCCACGATGCCCCCTGTATATATTTAAGTTTGTAGGCTCCGTACTTATTGCATAGTCAGGTTTTATTCCTTCTTCTTCAACAATATATTTCCAGCATAAACCATCGCAGTCTTCTTCTATTACGCTGCCTACAAAATAAATGGTAAGGTCTTCATCAAAGTCCAGTTCCTTAAGAATTCTTCCGGCTGTGACAAAAGAAGCTATTCCGCCTTTTTGGTCAACAGTACCTCTGCCGTGCACGTATCCATCTTTTATTTCGCCACTTAAGGGTTCAAAATCCCAATTATCAATATTTCCCATATCTACTGTGTCTATATGCCCGTCAATGGCAAGGATTTTTTTGCCATTGCCGATTCTTCCTATAACATTGCCTAAGCGGTCAATTTTAACCTCATCAAAACCGGCTTCTTCCATTTGTTTCTTTAATTCAGCCGTTACATCTTTTTCTCCTAAACTTAATGACTTTATTTTTACAAGTTTGGAAAGATTTTTTGCTGTATAGTCTTTGTATTTCTCAGCTAATTCATTAATTTTTTTATACTTATCTTCCATTATTTTCCTTTTTACTATTTTAAAAGCATAAAGATATATTATTTTACTGTAATAATGGTTATTTTTAGATGCTTATAAAGTAAATATCAAATAAAATAAAATTAATGAATATAATTATAGGTTTTTGTAGAATTTTTTCCTGTTTGATATATCGTATTGAAAGCCATATCGGTATTATTTAGCTCATTAAAAAGCTTTTTTGTATTCTTGTAAAAAAATATATTGTATGAATTTTGAAGGAAAGCATTATCGTACTATCTGGCTTAAAGAAGATAATAAAAACATTGTTCAAATTATTGACCAACGTTGGTTGCCACACCAGTTTATTATTGAAGACATAAAAACCTCTGACGAGGCATATATTGCCATAAAAGACATGCATGTGAGAGGCGCCGGGCTTATTGGATGCATGGCAGCTTATGGTGTATACTTAGCTGCTTTGGAAAGCGCAAAAGAGGATAACTTTGAAAAGGTTTTCAAAGCGAAAACAGGAAAGATAAAATCAGCAAGGCCAACGGCTGTAAACCTTGTTTGGGCTGTTAATAGAATGAGCGAAATTGTGAACAAAACAGGCACAGTGCAAGCCAAAATTGAGGCTGCATTATCGGAAGCCGGCAAAATAGCTGATGAAGATGCAGATATAAGCAAGAGGATAGGAGAACACGGATTGGAGATCATCCAACAAATCAGTGATAAAAAGAAAGGCAAACAAGTTAACATCCTAACACACTGCAATGCCGGCTGGTTAGCTTTTGTAGATCATGGCACAGCCACAGCGCCTATTTATATCGCCAAAGAAAGAGGTATTGATGTTCATGTATGGGTTGATGAAACCAGGCCAAGAAACCAGGGCGCCAGCCTCACAGCCTGGGAAATGCTTCATAATAAAGTGCCTCATACAATTATTGCAGATAATACGGGTGGGCACCTTATGCAAAACGGTATGGTTGATATGGTTATTGTTGGTACCGACCGCACAACAATTGGTGGCGATGTAGCGAACAAAATCGGTACATACCTTAAAGCTTTGGCAGCTTTTGACAATCAAATCCCTTTTTACGTGGCATTACCTTCTTCTTCCATTGATTGGGAATTAGAAGATGGGTTTAAGATCCCTATTGAACAGCGCAACCAAGATGAAGTGAAATATATTTATGGCCTTAATAGCCAAAACAATGTTGATAAAGTATTGTTAACCCCAACAGGTAGCCAAGCCGCCAATTACGCCTTTGATATAACCCCGGCAAGGCTTGTAACAGGATTAATAACCGAGAGAGGGATATGTAAGCCCAATAAGGAATCTATATTTTCTCTATTCCCAGGAAAGAAATAGTTATGCGTGATGAAGGTTACATAAAATTCCATTGTACTTGGCATGAAAAGCCGGCAGTAATTAGCCAGGGAGATTTTGAAATCGCATCATTTTACCGGGATGCGTTATTTGACAAAGGATTAATAGGCGCTTACCCGGATGGCATTGGTTTTGGAAATATTAGCTTTAGAGAAAAAAATACCGGCAAGGTCATTATCACCGGCAGTGCAACAGGGAATTTTAAAAACATTGAACAGCGGCATTTTACACGGGTGCTGGATTATAGTTTTGAGAAGAACTGGTGCGAATGTGAAGGGCCTGTAAAAGCTTCTTCAGAGACGTTAAGCCACATGGCATTTTATAAGAATCCATTGGTACGGTCAGTCATTCATGTACACAATTTAAAAATGTGGAAACATTACAAAAATGTTCTTCCTACAACTTCTGAAGATGCTAAATTTGGTACAGTAGAATTGGCAGAGGAACTTTCGGGGATGTCGAAGGGTGAAATTCCAAAAATGGTAGTCATGGGTGGTCACGAGGAAGGCCTGATAGTTCGCGGGAAAAGCTTAAAAGATGCTTTTGAATTATTAATGGAATATTATTCCAAGATTTAAAACCCGCAATGTTCTTCTAATTGCTTTTTAGCTTCTGTAAACCCCAAGTTAAAAGCTTCCTCCCAATCGAGGCAGGCAGCTTCTTTTTTGCCAAGGTCCCATTTAGACCATGCCCTGTTAAAGAATGCACGGGCATAAGTAGGCTTAAGAAGGATAGCCCTATTGTAATCAGCAATTTCTCCTCCTGCAGAATTTCCGAGTTTATATCTTGTATAGGCTCTCCAAAAATATAATTCTGCGCTATTAGGATATTCTCTTATGGCTCTTGTAAAATCTATCTTTGCCTTTTTAAACTGCCCTAGTTCAAAATATGACAAACCCCTTCCAAAATAAGATTTGTACTTATACAAATAATCGGGTTCAAGTTTTATGGCTTTGGTAAAATTTCTAATAGCCGATTCATAATTACCGCTCTCGTATTTTTCGGCGCCTTCTTTTGCATAATCCTCGGCTGATTTCTGTGCCTGGGTAATTGTGCTAAAGAATGTAATAATTGCTATAAATACAAATAGTTTTTTCATATCCTGATTTTTAAAAGTTAATCACATTTTCTAAGCAATTTTTTAAGCTCTTTAGGGTCTTCATTAAATCCTAGCTCCTTAGCTTTTTGAGCATCAATGCACATTTTTTCATCGTTGTTTAAATCTTTCTGTGCCATAGCCCTCCCAAAATAGGCTTTTGCATTATCGGGGTCAATTTTTATAATCCTTGAATAATCGGCAGATACCCCAGCATAATCCTTAATAATATTTTTTAATCTTGCGCGAATAAAATAGGCGTCCTTTTCTTCTGGCTTTAGCATAATGGCTTCATTACAATCACCAATGGCTTCTTCATAGCTTTTAATCTCTCTTTTCGCATCAGCCCGTTTACAATAAGCTTTATATTTCATATCTTCTGTAGGAAATGCCTTAAAAACCCAGGTAAACTTACTTATTGCAAATTTATATTCTTCCTTTTCCATGAACTCCAAACCTGCTTTATAATGATCTTCCGCGGTATTTTGAGCTGTAAGGCTTAATGTTACCGGTAGAAAGAGTATTATAATCAATAGTTTTCTCATAACTAAATAATTTTTTTATTTACAAAAGCGTTTAATATTTTCTGCTGCGTTTTTGTCACCTAGCTCTTTTGCCATTTGCCAATCTTCACAAGCTCCTTCAATATTTTCTGTCCTATATTTTACTTCAGCCCTATAATTAAGAGCATCCAAATAGTTGGGGTTAATATGTAACGCACTAGTAAAGTCTTCTATTGCTTTATCGTATCTTAATATGCTAGTATATGCTAATCCCCTGTTAAAATAAGCTGTAGCCGAATTGGGATTCAATTGGATAGCTTTGTCAAAATCAGCTATTGCATCAATAAAATTCTCAACAATTGCTTTGGCATATCCACGGCTTAAGTATGCATCATAATAATTTGGGTCGAGTTCTATGGCTTTATCAAAATTTTGGATGGCTTTAGCACTTTGCTGCATGGCCGTGTATGTTACGCCTTTTTGGTAGTACCCTTGGGGTAACCCGGGCTTTAATTGAGTCAAGGCATCAAAATCATTGATGGCTGATTGGAAATTTTCTACTTCATACCTTGCCATGCCTCTATAAAGGTATGCTTGGAAAATGTCGGGGTTCAATTCTATAACCTTGTTATAATCTTGTATGGCTGCTAAATGTTCACCTAAAGTTTGTTTTGCTAATCCTCTATTGATAAGGGCTTCTATGGAACCCGGCTTAATTTCCAATGCTTGTGTATAGTCTTTTACTGCTTCTTCATATCTCCCAATTTCATCTTTTACTGCCCCCCTATTGATATAAGCTTCAAACAGATCCGGTTTCATGGATATAGCTTTATCATAGTACTGTATGGCCATATAATGGTCTTTGCTATTAGCAGCTTTCATCCCTTTTTCAAAATAGTCTTTAGCCGTTTCTTGGCTTACAGCAAAAAATGGTATTACAATTAGGGTTATATATGTTAATAAAAGACTTTTCACGTTTTTAAATTTTTTATTGATAATGATATGATTTGGAATACTTTTTAATTATGCTTCTTCTTACGTAGCTCAATCCTATTATGTTTTATTAATTTAGTTTTTTATCCTTCTTACAGTATACTATTTACAACAAAAATAATAAAAATATAGAAAACCAAATAATTGTTTACCGTTCATATTGAGAGAATCAACTACTATGCCAAAAAAAACGTTTTATTAAGAATCAAAGGTTTAATCGAACCTATACAAGGTAAAACTCCTAAGCAAAATTTAGTGAAAAATTGACCTTATTAATTGCAAAAAGGAGTTAAGCGATTAAACATTAAACCTTACAAAAATAACATCACCATCTTCAACAATGTAATTCTTCCCCTCAACTGAGAGTTTTCCTGCTTCTTTGCATGCGTTTTCTGAGCCCAGCTTTATATAGTCATCATATTTGATCACTTCAGCCCTAATAAAACCTCTTTCAAGGTCGCTATGGATAACTCCTGCGGCTTGCGGCGCTGTCATTCCTTTTTTAATTGTCCAGGCCCTTACTTCTTTAGGCCCGGCTGTTAAAAAAGTTTGCAAGTTAAGCAAGTCATAAGCAGCCCTAACAAGCTTGTTTACGCCGGGTTCGGTAAGGCCCACATCTTCTAAGAATTCTTTCCTGTCAGTCTCATCTTCTAATTCAGCAATGTCTGCTTCCATTGCCCCTGCAATAACAAGCACTTGGGCATCCTCGTCTTCTACGGATTTTTTAAATTCCTCAACATATTCATTTCCTTCTATAGCCGAGTTCTCATCTACATTGCAAACGTATAGGACAGGTTTATCTGTTAATAAAAACAGGTCGTCCATTACTTTCTTTTCTTCTTTTGTAACCTCTAAAGATCTCAAGGATTGAAAATTTTCCAAATGATCTTTGAATTTATTGAGTACATCCATCATGAACCTTGCCTCTTTATCACCTGACTTGGCTGTTTTTTCTATTTTAGGGAGCTTTTTTTCGATGGTTTCAAGGTCTTTTACTTGCAGTTCCAGTTCAATAATCTCTTTGTCTCTTACAGGGTCTACCGAACCTTCCACGTGCGAAACATTTTCATCATCAAAACAACGGACTACATGCACTAAGGCATCACTCTCCCTAATGTCTGCAAGAAAAGTATTGCCAATCCCTTCTCCTTTGCTTGCACCTTTTGCTAATCCTGGTATGTCAATAATATCTACTGTTGTTGGTGTAATCTTTTCAGGCTGCACCAATTCCGCTAATTTATATAAACGGTTATCAGGAACATTTATAATTCCAATATTACTTTTATTCGTGCTGAATGCATAGCTTGTAGATTCAGCCCTCGTGTTGGAAATACAATTAAATAACGTTGTTTTTCCAACATTGGTAATACCTATAATTCCACATTTTAAAGGCATAACTTATATTTTATTGTTTTTAGGCTGCAAATATAAAATAATAGCCTATATTTATAGTTAATTGATTAGCAAATGTTATACGAATTAATATTAATTGATCTTACAGAAATGCTCATATAATACTTATAACCAGTTATTAAAGATAGGTTATGTGATATGATAAATGGTTTTTTGAAGAAGATAATTTCCTTAACTTTAGGAACAATACCGAAAAAAATATACTTTTGTTAATAAAATTGAATATTATGCCATCAACAAAAGAATTAGAAAGAATAGCAACACAAATAAGAAGAGATGTAGTAAGAATGGTACATGGAGTTCAATCAGGCCATCCCGGTGGGCCGCTTGGTTGTGCTGATTTTTTTGCAGCCATGTATTTTGAGATATTAGAACACAATGCCAAAAAATTTGCTATGGATGGGAAAGGGCAAGACCTGTTTTTCTTATCTAATGGGCATTTATCAGCCGGTTGGTATAGCGTTTTGGCCAGGACAGGTTATTTTGACACCAAAGAGTTATCTACTTTCAGGCATATCAATTCAAGGTTGCAAGGACACCCGGCTACAGAAGAAGGATTGCCGGGCATACGTGTGGCAAGCGGGTCATTAGGTATGGGGCTCTCGGTTTCTATTGGAGCAGCTCTTACAAAAAAACTTAACAAGGATAACAAAACCGTTTTTTGCCTTTTGGGCGATGGTGAATTGCAAGAAGGGCAAGTATGGGAAGCAATGATGTTTGCTGCCCATCATAAAGTAGACAACCTTATTGCTACTGTTGATTATAATCTTAAACAGATAGACGGCCCGGTTGATAAAGTGATGAATCTTGGAGACCTTGAGGCCAAATGGACCTCCTTTGGCTGGAAAGTGTTGGTTATGAATGGCAACAATATGGCCGAAGTCTTGGAAACTTTACAAAAAGCCAAAGAATGCACAGGTAAAAAGCAGCCTGTAGTTATTTTGATGAAAACTTCGATGGGTTACGGTGTGGATTTCATGTCAGGAACACACGAATGGCATGGGAAACCACCAAGTGATGAGCAAAAGGACATTGCCCTGGCTCAATTGGAAGAAACGATTGGAGATTACTGATTAATAGGCTAAAATTAATAATATTTTGAACATGAAGCTAATATACAAGCTTCTTTTTTTAAGCACCTTGCTTCCGGCTATTCCTTCGCAAGCCCAGCAGGAAGAGCAAAAAGAGATAGAAAGGCCTCTTACTCGCATTCTTTTTGTCTTTGATGCTTCTCAAAGTATGTATGGACGCTGGCAAAGCGATATTAAGATCAACATTGCCCAAAGGCTTCTTGCCGATATGTTAGATAGCCTTCGTGATGTTGAAAACGTGGAATTAGGTCTAAGAGTTTACGGGCATACAAAAAATTACCCGCCCCAAGATTGTGACGATACAAAACTTGAAGTACCTTTAGGTAATAATAATGTTGATAAGATTAAACAAAGGCTTAGAACCATTGTACCAAGCGGAACAACACCTATAGCTAACGCATTGGAACAGGCGCAATATGATTTTCCGCCTTGCAAGGATTGCAGGAATATTATTGTACTTATTACCGATGGATTAGAGGAATGCGGTGGTGATCCTTGTGCAGTTTCTCAAGCTTTGCAAAAAAAAGGAATAGTTTTAAAACCATTTGTCATTGGCATTGGGAGGGATTTTAGAGATGATTTTGAATGTGTCGGAACCTATTTTGATGCACGCAGTGAAGAATCTTTCCGTACGGCGCTTAAAGTTGTGATCTCACAAGCACTTAACTCCACTACTGCACAAGTCAATCTTCTCGATTCATATGGAAATCCATCAGAAACAAATGTCAACATGACTTTCTATAACAACTTCTCCGGGAATATTGTATACAATTTTGTTCATACCCTCAATCATAGGGGTGTTCCAGATACCCTCGTTATAGACCCTTTAATTACGTATGATATTGTGGTGTACACTATTCCACCCAAGAGACTTGACAGTGTCAAACTCCAACCTGGGCAACATACAATTATCCCAATAGATGCACCCCAGGGCGATTTATTGTTAAAGATTGAATCGAGTCGTAAATTTGTTAAAAACTTTCAATGCATTGTAAGGGAGCATGGCAAAATGGAAACACTCAATATGCAAAGCTTTAATGCTAATGAAAACTATATTGTTGGAAGTTATGACCTTGAAGTTCTGAGCCTTCCACGTATGCATATTGAAAATGTAGAGATATTGCAGAGCCATACTACTACTGTAGAGATACCACAACCTGGAATAGCATCAATACTATTGCCAAGCTATGGCTACGGCAGTCTTTATTTAGAAGAAGAAAATGAGCTTAAATGGTTGTATAATATAAAACCTAACACTTTACAAGAATCTCTAATATTGATGCCGGGTAAATACCGGGTGGTTTTCAGAACCAAAAACCAGAAAAAAGCCCAATACACTATTGAAAGAAAGTTTGAAGTAAAGTCGGGTATATCAAAACAAGTAAAACTATATTAATATGATAAAAGAAAGCAATTTTGAGTTAAAGGACACGCGTTCAGGTTTTGGTGAGGGTTTATTGGAACTAGGGAGAAGCAATCCTGACGTAACCGCATTATGTGCCGATTTAACCGGTTCATTGAAAATGAATTCCTTTGCAAAAGAATTTCCCGATAGGTTTTTCCAAGTGGGGATAGCCGAGGCCAATATGATGAGCATAGCAGCAGGAATGACTATAGGTGGGAAAATACCTTATGCAGGAACCTTTGCCAACTTTGCCACGGGTAGGGTTTATGACCAGGTGCGGCAAACCATAGCTTATTCCCGGAAAAATGTTAAAATTTGCGCTTCTCATGCAGGACTTACCTTGGGCGAAGACGGCGCCACGCACCAAATACTCGAAGATATTGGCCTGATGAAAATGCTTCCTAATATGACTGTTATTGTACCCTGCGATTTTAACCAAACAAAAGCAGCTACAATTGCCATAGCTGAACATAACGGCCCCGTTTACCTTAGGTTTGGAAGGCCTAAAGTACCCAACTTCACGCAACCCGGCCAAGAGTTTGTAATAGGTAAAGGAATCTTATTGGAAGAAGGCCCTGATATAACAATTTTTGCTACAGGCCATCTTGTTTGGAAGGCATTAGAAGCAAGAAAAAAACTTGAACAGGATGGAATGAAACCTGAAATCATAAATATTCATACCATTAAACCTTTGGATGAAGATCTCGTCTTATCATCAGTAGGAAAAACAAAATGTGTTGTAACGGCAGAAGAACATCAAATAAATGGAGGCTTAGGAGACAGCATTGCACAATTGCTTGGAAGAAGAATGCCTGCTCCCATAGAAATGGTAGCCGTTAACGACCGCTTTGGAGAAAGTGGTAAACCTGGTGAATTACTTGCTAAATATGGGTTGGAAGTAAATAACATTGTTGATGCTGCCAAAAATGCCATTAATAGGAAGTAAGCCAAATACATACTTGGTTTTTACATGAGCGAATATACTGATAAAGAGCTGCTGGAGTTATACAGGAACGGGGCAAACCCGAATTATGCCTTCAATCTCTTGGTAAAAAAATACCAGGAGTCAGTTTATTGGCATATTAGAAGAATGGTACTAAACCACGAAGATGCTAACGACATCGTTCAAGATGTTTTTGTGAAAGCATGGAAGGGACTGAATAGTTTTAGAGAAGATTCAAAATTCTATACCTGGCTTTACAGGATAGCTACTAATGAATCTATAACTTTCCTGAATAAAAAAAAGAGAAAACACTGGCTTTCGCTGAATAGTGTTGAGCATAAACTGGAAGAGAACCTGGAAGACGATAACTTTTTTAGTGGAGAAGAAATTCAACGCAAGTTACAAAAAGCTATCTTAAAACTCCCAGGGAAACAAAGGGCTGTATTCAATATGAAATATTTTGATGAAATGAAATATGATGATATATCCTCTGTTATGGGAACCTCTGTTGGAGCTTTAAAAGCATCGTATCATCACGCTGTTAAAAAGATAGAAAGTTATTTAAAAGAAGATTAAACTATTTTTGTTATTTTAAGTCTAACAAAAAGAATATCAAGAAAAATGGAAACAAATAAAAATACCTTTAATCAAAACATTGAAGACCCGGGTTCCGAGCTTAAGTCAATAGTTGGGAATAAGAACTACTTTAAAGTTCCGGAAGGTTATTTTGATGGCCTGTCACAAAAAATACAGGAAAGGTATACAGCAGATACCTCCCGAAAAGAAATCTTAAACTATAAAACTTTATTAAGACCCGGATTTATTGCAGCTTATACCTTAGCTTTTATTATAGGATTGTTTTTTATAATACAACCATTTAGCCAGGGTATTAAAAATAACACTTATGCAAATGCTAACGTATTGGAAACCATAACTGGTGAACAACTTCTTTCTTATACAGAAATTGATGAAGTTATACTAATTAATTCCTTATCGGGCAATGGCATAGAAGAAGGAAGTATAGATGAAATATTTACTTCCTCACCTGTTGGAACTGAAACTGGAGAACTAACCTGTGATGATATTATTCAATACCTGGAAAATGAAGATATCTCTGAATTAACCTTATACATGAATGATATATAAACTTTAAAAACAATGATAAAATGAATATACGGAATATTTCAATCGCATTTTTAAGCATTTTCATGCTCTTTTTGTTAAGTGCAAGCATTATAGCACAAGGACAGCGGCATCAACATCATAGGTTTCGTGAAAAAATTGAGCAATATAAAATTGCTTATATAACGGAAAAATTAGACTTAACCCCGGATGAAGCACAAAAATTTTGGCCGGTATACAACAAATACAATAAGATAGAAGATTCAATCCATGTATGCGAGCACAGGATGATGCTCAAAGATACACCCGATATAGAATCAATGAGCGACAAGGAAGTAGAGGAATATCTTGACGGACGCATTATCCATATGCAAAAAATGCTTGAGCTAAAAAAAGCATATCACCAAGAATTGAAAAAAATCTTACCCCTTAGAAAAGTGGCTGAACTTTATGTTGCCGAGAAAAATTTTAAACGATTCTTATTGAAGAAACTCAAAGGTTTTGGCCCGCCCCACGGCAGGCGATAAAAAGTGTTTTTCCCGATAGCGATTTCGATTTTCAATCAGTGTCGCTATCGGGATTCAAATCTTCAACAAATAAAACTTCTATTCCTAACCCGTTTGCGATTTTAATGGCGGATGATTTGAGAGAGGTTCTTTTAGTAATTGGTATCGTGTTTGCTTGAAGGAATTTCTCAAATACCTATTTTATTCCTATTTAACAACGATTCAGTACTATTTTCCTTTTTTATTTTTTTTTGATTTTTAGTTGGTATCCCAAAGCCCAACAATAAAAACTTTCAATTGCGATGCTCCCTCATCAACATGACCGTTATTGGGAATCCACACATTATCTATTTCATAAAGTAAGGTTTAGCATAGGAAAAAAACTTCCTCAATCATTCTCCAATAAAGAATCAAAAGGGTACTTTACCTTTTCCCAGGCGATCAATTCCAGTTTTACAAAACCCACAATAATATCAGATTCTACTTTTAGGGGAATCCTGTTTTTATCATCGGATATCCAGGCCGTGAGCGGGTACTCTTCGTCAAAAACATTGCCTGTGATTACTTTAGGCTTAAAACGCAAACAGCGGTAGGTGCCAGAATATATATCAATATTTTCAATGCCATCATAGAAAGCTTTGGTTTTATAAACCGAATCGGTAAATAAAAATTTCATGGCAATATTTCCACCTTTTTCTATTCCTTCAATATCCATTGTCCTGGCATAATAATATGCTGAAAGCAGGTCATGAATCCCTTGGGGTACAGGTATAACGTTGGTTTTATTGCGTTTATTATCAACCAAATGGGCTATATTGTTTTCGCGGTCAAAAGTAATATCCTCGCTGGCAGTATAGCCACTTTCGAAAGTCCTGCGCAGGTATAACAAGGGCAAAAGTGTTTTGCGGTCTATATAAGAATCAAAACGGTCTCTTACCTTAAAAAAAATATTAACAGCACCAATGGTTTTACCACGCATAACGAGATGAAAAGTACTTTTCCCTGCAATTTTCTTGTTTTCTTCTTTTATCTCAAGGAATGCCAGCCCTGCATTTATTTCCCCCGAAAGGGCAGATTCAAAATAAATACGATAGGTAAGTTTTTCGCCGGGCTGAAATGGCAAAGGTTGTGAAATACCGGTAGGTTGAGCCGGTAAAAAACTACTTGAGAAAACTATAAGTAATAATATAATCAACTTTTTCATAGATAAACTTGATAGAATTTGTTAATTTTCGTAAATAACTATTGTTTTATGGCAAACCACTGGGTTAAGCCGATTACAACAAGAAGCCGTCCAAAATGTCTCGAAAAGGACAATTTAGTGACGGGGTGAGTATATTAACAAACTGATACACTGATTATTAACTTTTTAGAATTATGATAATCACTCACCCCGTCACTTTTTGATCAGCCCCTTTTATTAGCTCCTTTGTGCAAACCACTGGGTTAACCCAGTGGTTATTAATATGGTATGGCTTTTTACACTTCATACGCTATTTATTTTTTCACCCTGCAATTCAAAGAATTTCTTAACCCGTTATATTTAATGAGTTCTAGCTTTACTGTTCCAACAAGCACTCCTGATTTGGCAAATATGGGTATTTTATTTTTATCATCACTCACCCAGAGAGTCATAGGGTATGACTCCTTAAAAACGTTGCCTGTAAGTACCAGTGGTTTAAAAGCCATACACCTGAAAGTACCTAAAGAAGTGGTGATGGTATCAATACCTTCGTAGTGAATTTTTGTCGTATAAATGGAATCGTCCAGGATAAAAGGCACATTAAACCTGTCGCCAGGTTTTGCATCCGAAAAATCCAGTGTCCTGGTATAATAAAAAGCAGAAATAATATCCTGGATATACCTGGGGGTTTCTACCCATCTTTCCTTTTTCTTTTTTAAATCTTGGAAAAAAACCCGTCCTTTTACCTGGTCAAAAGTAAGGTCTTGTTTAATAATCCATCCGCCTTCGTTTACTCTCCTGATAAAGAGAAGTGGAGCCAAGGTTTGTTCATCGATAAAGGATTCATAGCGGTCTCTCACTTTAAAGAAAAAGTTGAAAGCGCCCATTGTTTTGCCTGTACCAATGATATGCAAAGTATTCCTTCCTGCAATTTTTTTCTTATCTTCTGTCACTTCAAGCTTTGCAATTCCAGCGTTTACTTCACCTGTAAGGATAGCATCGTAATACACTCTAAAAGTGAGTTCTTCTCCACGTTTAAACGCATCGTTGGGTGATGTTCTCAGTTCCTGCGAGAATAACTGCGTAAATAATGTAACAATAAATAAAATAATGACAGTTCCTTGTTTCATTAGAATAAAATTAAGTTAAGCGTCTGATTTTCAATTTAATATTTTGCAAAAATCGCAGCATTTTCGTTTCAATTACCATGGAACCCTTCCCGCTCTGCAGCGGGACAGGCTATGTTTTATTCATGCCCTTTTTTGTACGTCAGTGCATGAGGGTTTCATCTATTTAATTTTTACGTTGTTTCAACAAAAAGTATTCCATTTTTAAACATGAAAAAAACATAAAACTCTACACTACAACATTCACAATACGTTTAGGTACAACAATTACTTTTTTTGGAGGTTTCCCACCAAGCCATTTTTGAGCCTTTTCTGCTTCCAAAACAGCTTTTTCTACATCTTCCTTCTGCATATCTACCGGTAATTCCAATTTAAACCTCATTTTACCGTTAAAAGATACAGGGTATTCAAAAGTATCTTCTTGCAAATATTTTTCGTTGTGTAGTGGAAATTTAGCATCAACAATACTCATTTCATTCCCCAGCCTTTTCCAAAACTCTTCTGCAATGTGTGGTGCATAAGGAGAAATTAAAATAACCAAAGATTCCAAAATATCTTTTTTGTTGCATTTTAATTCTGTAAGCTCATTAACACAAACCATAAAAGCGCTTACTGCCGTGTTGAATGAAAACCGTTCTATGTCTTCCCTTGTTTTTTTAATGGTTTTATGCAGTGTTTTAAGTTCCTTATCACCAGGCTTTTCGGTGGAAACCTCAAAGTTGCCATTCCTGTGGAACAACCTCCATAGTTTTTTCAAGAACCTGTTAACGCCTTCAATTCCTTGTGTATCCCAGGGTTTATGCTGTTCAACCGGGCCAAGGAACATTTCATATAAACGGAAAGTATCTGCCCCGTATTGTTCTATCAGGTCATCAGGATTTTGGACATTGTATTTTGATTTGGACATTTTTTCCACTTCCCATCCACAAATGTATTTGCCGTCTTCCAGGATAAACTCGGCATCAACAAATTCTGGCCTCCATTTTTTAAAGGCTTCAATATCCAACACGTCATTATCAACAATATTGATATCCACGTGAAGTGGTGTAACTTCATAATTTTTACGAAGGTTGTAAGAAACAAATTTATTAGAACCTTTAATCCTGTAGACAAAATTTGATCTCCCTTGAATTTTGCCCTGGTTGATCAACTTTTTAAAAGGTTCGTCTTCTACAACAATTCCCAAATCATAAAGGAATTTGTTCCAAAACCTGGCATACATGAGATGGCCCGTTGCGTGTTCATCACCGCCGAGATACAAATCTACATCTTTCCAATATTGGTTGGCTTCTTTAGAAAAATATTCCCCATCATTCCAAGGGTCCATATAGCGAAGGTAATAGCCGCTTGAGCCTGCAAACCCAGGCATGGTATTGTATTCCAAGCGGTAACCTTCTCTTGTTTCCCAGTTTTCTGCCCTTGCTAAAGGTGGTTCGCCGTCTTCGGTAGGCAGGTATTTATCTACTTCGGGTAATTCCAGGGGAAGTTCTTTCTCTTCTAAAGGATAAGGAATGCCATTCTTGTAATAGATAGGGAAAGGTTCGCCCCAATAGCGCTGGCGGCTAAAAATAGCATCGCGCAGCCGGTAATTTACCGTCCCTTCGCCAATATTCATCTCTTCTATTTGCTTGATGGTAGTTTTAATAGCTACTTTCACATCCATGCCATTCAAGAAACCCGAGTTTATCATTATCCCTTCTTTAGAGTCGTAGGAATCGTCCCATTTGGCAGGGTCAGAAGGCTTCTCGCCTTTTCGGCAAACAACCTGGATAATAGGAATATCAAAATGCTTTGCAAAAGCAAAATCCCTGCTATCATGGCCGGGAACAGCCATAATAGCGCCTGTTCCATAGCCCATCAAAACATAATCGGCAATCCAAACAGGAATTTCCTTTTTTGTAAAAGGGTTTAGAGCATAGGCGCCTGTAAACTGGCCGCTGATCTTTTTTGTTTCTGCTTGCCTATCTCTTTCTGAGCGGCTTTTTGCTTCTTGTACGTAGTTTTCAACTTTTTGCTTGTATTCGGGTGTTGTGATATCTTGTACCAATTCATGCTCAGGGGCCAAGACCATAAAAGTAGAGCCAAAAACCGTATCAGGACGTGTGGTAAAAACCTCGATGTTTTTATCATGGCCTTTCAAACCAAAAAACATTTTAGCACCTTCTGAACGTCCAATCCAGTTGCGTTGTATTTCTTTAACCGACTCAGTCCAGTCTATTCTTTCAAGGCCATCTAACAATCTTTGTGCATAAGCCGTAATCCTTAACGACCATTGTTGCATTAATTTTTTTTCTACAGGGTGCCCACCTCGTTCGGAAACCCCTTCTTTTACCTCATCATTAGCAAGTACCGTTCCCAGTGCAGGACACCAGTTTACCCAAGTATCAGAAAGATAGGCAAGCCTGTAATGCATAAGAATATTTTGCTGCTCTTCTTCGCTCATATTTTTCCATTCTTGGGCCGTGAAGCTTTGGTGAGAATCGCTTGATGCTTCTACAGTAGAGCTACCGCCTGTTTCAAAGCTTTGCACTAAAGAATCGATAGGTTCAGCTTTACCGGTTTTCTTGTTATACCAAGATTTAAACAATTGTAAGAAAGTCCATTGTGTCCATTTGTAGTATTTGGGGTCGCAGGTTCTCACTTCCCTACTCCAATCGAATGAAAAACCGATCTTGTCTAATTGCTCCCTATATCGTTTAATATTATTTTCAGTGGTAATAACCGGGTGTTGCCCGGTTTGTATGGCATATTGTTCTGCCGGCAAACCATAAGCATCATATCCCATGGGGTGTAGAACATTAAAACCATTTAATCTTTTGTAACGTGCATAAATATCCGATGCAATATATCCAAGCGGATGGCCAACATGCAATCCAGACCCTGACGGATAAGGAAACATATCAAGCACATAATACTTGGGTTTGCTTTTGTCTATTCTTACCTGGTAGATTTTACTTTTTCTCCAGTATTCTTGCCATTTCTGTTCAATTTCTTTATGATTGTATTCCATCATCAATAATTTTTTTCCAAGAATTTAGCAAAACTAATGATATAAATCCAAATTCAAAATATTCCTTTCTTTAATTTTTATTAATTTAGCGCCTTCAATTAAAAAATATTCATGGCAAAATCAGAAGAAAAATACGCCAAGAGACGGTTACAAACCTCTTATGCATCAACAATAGTAAGTCTTACCCTGGTATTATATATGCTGGGGTTATTGGGGCTTATTGTTCTTCATGCCAAAAAATTATCAGATTACGTAAAAGAAAATATTGGCTTTTCCATAATGCTTAAAGAAGATGCCAAGAAGGCTGATATCAATATGCTTCAAAAAAAATTGGATGCGGCTGTATATGTAAATTCAACCCAATTTATTGGCCAGGATGAAGCTGCTAAGGATTTGCAATCCGAACTTGGAGAAGACTTTGTGGAGTTTTTGGGGTATAATCCATTGTTATCATCAATAGATGTTCATTTAAAAGCTTCCTACGCCAATAATGACAGTCTTTCCATCATAGAAAAGCAAATCACAGAAAACAAAATTGTGAAAGAGGTATTTTACCAAAAATCATTGGTACATTTGGTGAATGAAAATGTGAAAAAAATCGGGGTTATTCTTCTGGGTTTTAGCGCTTTATTATTAGTTATTGCTATAGCGCTTGTAAATAATACCATCCGGTTATCGGTGTATTCAAAACGGTTTTTAATAAAAAGTATGCAGTTAATAGGCGCTACACAAAGATTTATTAGGAAACCTTTTGTAATGAAGGGAATTATACAAGGTGTGATAGGGGCAGTATTGGCAATTTTGCTCGTTGCAGCTACCATATATTTTGCCCAAAGACAAATAAAGGAATTAAAGGAATTTCAAGATATTGAATTATATTTATCATTATTTGCTTTAGTAGGATTTTTGGGTATTATTATTTCATGGATATCCACTTACTTTGCAGTAAGAAAATATTTAAAGATCAAAACGGATCAATTATATTACTATTAAAAATAGGTTTTATGAGTAAAAAGAAGAAACAACCGGCAAAAGGACAAAAGCCAGGACAAAAAGCCCAAGTGAAAGAACAAGTTACAGAACAGGCTAAAACAAAAGCAACCCAGGCTAAAGCCAAGGAAACAAAAAAAGCGGATTTGCCATTTACCAAAAAGAATTACATACTTCTTATTATTGGTGTAGTATTAATTGCTATTGGCTTCATTCTTATGACCGGTGGAGGGGCAGAAAACCCGGAAGTTTTTAACCCGGATATTTTCAGCTTTAGGCGTATTACACTTGCTCCTATAATGATTTTAGCAGGTTTTGTGGTTGAGATTTTCGCTATTATGATCAAGCCTAAAGAAGATTAATGTAATGGATTGGCTTCAAGCGTTAATTTTGGGATTGATACAGGGGCTTACCGAGTTTTTACCTGTAAGTAGTAGTGGCCACCTGGAAATAGGCAAAGTGATATTAGGTACGGATACAGAAAGCAGCTTAATGTTTACTGTGGTTGTACACGGGGCAACTGTTTTGAGTACCATCGTGATTTTTTTCAAGGATATTGTACAGTTGATAAAAGGTTTGTTTCAGTTTAAATGGAACGAAGAAACCATTTATATCACTAAGATTCTTGTATCCATGATTCCTGTGGGTATTTTGGGATTATTTTTTGTAGAGCATATAGAGGGATTTTTTACCGGAAACCTGTTCTTGGTTGGTTCTATGCTGCTCATAACAGCTTTGCTACTAACTTTTTCTCATTTTGCCAAGTCAAAAGAAAAGAAAATATCTTTTGTTGATTCATTGGTAATTGGCATAGCCCAAGCCATGGCAGTAATGCCTGGCATATCAAGGTCTGGTGCTACAATATCTACAGGACTATTACTGGGTAACAAAAGAGTTTTGGTAGCCAAGTTCTCTTTTCTTATGGTATTGCTGCCTATTATTGGCGGAAACCTTAAAGACCTTATTTCAGGGGAAATGGCAGCATCGGCTGGTGGCTCTATCCTGCCTCTAATTGTTGGTTTTGTTGCTGCTTTTGTTTCAGGGCTGCTTGCTTGCCGCTGGATGATAAAAATTGTTAAAAAAGGAAAATTGATCTATTTTGGTGCTTATTGCTTTGTAATAGGCTCGATAGCGATAATTTACAGCGTGGTGTAATGACAAGAAAGAAAACTACTTTTAACTTTCCTGGAGGGGAGATATTGCTTTTTGACAAACCCTATGAATGGACGTCTTTTGATGTTGTAAATAAAATCCGTTTGGTAATACGAAGAAAAACCGGGATAAATAAGATAAAAATAGGGCATGCAGGAACTTTAGACCCTTTGGCCACTGGATTGTTAATATTATGTACGGGTAAATTCACAAAAAAAATAGAAGAGATACAAATCCAAGACAAAGAATATACAGGAACCTTTTATATAGGCAAAACCACCCCATCATTTGACCGGGAAACAGAAGTCGATAAAGAATACCCTGCCGGGCATATTGATGAAAAAAGCATTCTAAGCGCTGCTAACAAGTTTACCGGGGCCATTGAACAAACACCCCCGGTTTTTTCAGCCAAAAGGTTAAAAGGAAAAAGATTATATGAATATGCAAGAAAAGGTGAAGCGGTTGATATTCCATCAAAAATAATCAAAATCTATTCTTTTGAGATCAAAAATATAAATATGCCTTTGATTGACTTTAAGGTTCATTGCAGCAAAGGCACGTATATAAGGTCTTTGGCGAGGGATTTTGGCCAAGCACTGGGTAGCGGTGCTTTTCTAAATGATCTTCGCAGAACGGCATCTGGCGACTACACTGTAGATGAAGCCTATTCTATTGAGGAATTTGAATCTTTATTCTAAAATTTTGTTAAAAAACTGGACATTTGCTTTTTGGTGTATTATTTTTGCACTTGTTATTATACATTTAAATAATCTACATACATAAATAATTGTAAAAATTGATATGAAACTTTCCCAATTCAAATATGATTTACCCCACGAGCTTATTGCAAGCCATCCATCACACAACAGAGATGAGTCAAGGTTAATGGTGCTTCATAGAGATACCCAAAAGATAGAACATAAAGTATTTAAAGATGTTACAAAATACTTTGGTGATGGCGATATCATGATCCTCAATAATACCAAGGTGTTTCCAGCCCGTCTTTACGGTACAAAAGAAAAAACAGGCGCAAAAATAGAAGTATTTTTACTTAGAGAACTTAACAGGGATGCTTTGCTTTGGGATGTCTTGGTTGACCCGGCCAGGAAAATACGTATAGGAAACAAGCTATATTTTGGTGAAAACGATGATTTGGTTGCTGAAGTAATCGATAATACCACCTCTCGTGGACGGACATTAAGGTTTCTGTATGACGGCACCTATAGTGAGTTTAAAAAAACTATACAAAAGCTTGGTCAAACACCTTTGCCTAAGTTGATCAATCGGCCGGCAGAGCCACAAGACGAAGAACGTTACCAAACCATATACGCTAAACATGAAGGAGCTGTTGCTGCCCCAACTGCCGGGTTGCATTTTAGCCGTGAACTAATGAAAAGATTGGAAATTGTTGGCGTTTCATTTGCAGAAATTACGCTACACGTAGGACTTGGCAACTTTAGAGGTGTGGATGTAGAAGACCTTACAAAGCATAAGATGGATTCAGAAGAAGTGATCATAGAAGAAGAAACAGCAAAAATAGTAAACCAAGCCAAACGAAACGAAAAAAAAGTTTGTGCTATTGGTACAACTTCCATGAGGGCTATTGAGTCGTCAGTATCCATATCAGGAGAATTGAAACCTTTTAAAGGGTGGACCAACCGGTTTATCTTTCCTCCTTACGAATTTAGCATTGCAGACAGGATGATCACCAATTTCCATCTGCCCCAATCAACATTAATGATGATGGTATCGGCTTTTGCAGGTTATAATTTCCTTATGAAAGCTTATCAAGAAGCCGTTAAAGAAAAATACAAATTCTTTACTTATGGCGACGCCATGCTAATTCTATAACAACAAGTTTTGAAGAAATATGCGATAATTGTTGCAGGAGGCAAAGGGAGCAGGATGCATAATCGTATCCCTAAACAATTTTTATCTCTAAACGGGTTGCCCATATTAATGCATTCAATAAAATGCTTTAGTGGGCTTCCATTTAAAATTGACATCATTGTAGTTTTACCGGAACAGGAAATTGCGCATTGGAAGGAACTTGTCCATCAGCATGGTTTTAATACAGAGCATATGATTTGTGTTGGTGGTAAAGAAAGATTCTTTTCAGTGAAAAACGGGCTTTCAATGATCCATGAAGACGGTATAGTAGCTATTCATGATGGCGTAAGGCCTTTGGTAAGCAAAGAAACCGTTGTTAAAGCTTTTGAAACAGCCGGAGAAAAAGGAAATGCTATTCCATGCATTCCTGTGAAGGAGTCAACAAGGATGATAGAACACAATAAGAATCATAGTGTTGACAGGAGTAAGCTCAGGCTTATACAAACTCCGCAATGCTTTAAAACCGGTTTAATAAAAAAAGCTTACCAAAAGGATTATAATAGCCTTTTTACAGATGATGCTTCCGTATTAGAAGCCACAGGAGAAAAAATTAATTTAATCGATGGCAATATTGAAAACATAAAGATCACACAAAACACCGACCTCATAGTAGCAGAAGCCTTGCTAAATCAGCACAGTTAACTGGTTTTCCTGCCTTTCCATTGATATTTGCCAATAATCCCGTAAAATGCTATGAAAACATTATAAAATACATTCAATATTGCGGCAAGTGGAAACCAAGGTAGTATTCGTGTTGCATAACAAAAACGAAGTACTGACCGTGTAAGCAAGAAATCAACAATAGATTTTATTGCCAGTAAACCGGCAAAAAAAGCTAATATAAGCGTGTTAAAAATGCCTATTGAAAGAGTACCCAGTAATAGCAAATTAACAATAAAAACTGTTAGTGCATTAAAAATAAGCCATGGGTCTTTATAGCCTTTACTTTTAGAAACCCAGCGTTTCCTTTGACGTATGAATTGCTTTAAATTCGTTTCTGGGTTTGTATTTACAATAGCTTCCGGGCTTTTAAGAAATCCCGGGTTAAAATCTTTTAGATTTTTCCCATAAAACATTAAAAACATGTCCTCGCCAGATGCATATCGATTTTGGAGCAGCTTCCCTGGCATATCGCAAAATAATTTTTTGGAGAACGCCATATTTGCACCGTTACACATCAAAGGTTTGGAAAAATATAAGGAGCCTGCACTGCTTCCAATTAACCCTGAAAATTCAATACTTTGCAACTTAGAGAAAAAGGAATTTGTATGGTTAAAGCACACTGGCCCTACGATAAAATTTTTCTTTGTTGTCTCAAAATACCATGCAATGGATTTCAACCAAAAAATTCCTGTAGTACAGTCAGCATCAGTTGTAGCGACCAAATCGCCAGAGGCATGTTTTATTCCAAACCGCAATGCATCTTTTTTCCCGGACATACTGCCGGGAAGGTGAATAAGCTTGATTTGATATTGTTGATAACATTGAATATGTTGGAGTATTTCGTTTACAGTATTATCGTTTGAATGGTCATTAATGAATGCAATTTCAAATAAATGCACGGGGTATTCTTGTGAAATAAGAGCCTTAATTAGGGTAGGTATGTTTTTTTCTTCGTTTCTAACAGGAATTAATACCGAAATTTTTGTAAATGGAATATATTCCTTTGGTGTTCTTATCAATGGCGTTTTTTTCCAAGCATAATAATAAATAGCAACCAATATGGGATATGGAACAAAGGCTAATAATAGTAGTAAATAGATCAAGTAATCATTCATAGCGTTGATTGAATATTTTTATTCTAAACGACAACAGTGCACCCAATAATGCCGGCAAAATAATATTTATTGCCCATAATGCAAATGCAGCAGTTAAAACAGCAATTTCTTCGTGCAATGAAAATATATGATTGGCTTGTTTAAAGTACAAGCTAAATAAAAAAACTGAAACAGCACCTCTAACGCCTATTTCAGAAAGGGCAACAGTTGGAATAACAGTAATAAGTAAAAACCAAGTTGTAATAATTAAAAAGGCTTGGTATATAGGTATATTAATCCCGCAGAAATAAAGAAGCAGGTAAAACTGTAGGCTAAATATCATATAGCGTAGAAAACTCATCATAAGCACTATACACAATTCTTGCCTATTAAATAATGCAAGGGCATGAATATGATTTTGGAGTTTTATAAACCATTTGCCTTTTATGGGTGCTTTTTCAAGTTTATGGATATTAAAATAAAAAAAAGTTGCTAAAAGAATGCATAAGAATGCGGTAGTAAAAAAAAATGGGGCAGCGCTATCTATTCTTGGGCTCCAATCAAAACCCATAAAAAAAAGCAATAATGCCCCAAAAGCACCTATAATTAGTGTTACCATAAATTGGGATATACTGCCAACAATGGTTAAGAAAACACCTTTCCACCTTGAGGTTTTTTTAAGCACCATGATTCTTCCGGCAAATTCTCCTATTCTATTGGGCATAAATATACTTACCGTTATCCCATACAATACACCCATAAAAGCCTTAAAAAAACATATAGATTCAGTCTTACGTAAAAGATATTGCCATTTAAAAGTTTCAATAGACCAATTGATCAACATAAGCAAAAAAACAATTATAAAGCCTATTATAGCTTCCTGCCTATAAATTACTATATCAACATATTGAATGATCTCGTTTATGCTTTCGCGGTGAAAAACTTGGTAATAAATACTTCCGAAAGAAAGAATTATTATAAGGATTTTAAGGGACAGGCCAAATATTTTATATAATTTTGTTTTATGCAAGGCATGTATTTTTTACAATTATACAAAAAAAAGAGCTGCAAAATAAGGATGCAGGTACAATAAAATAGAATGAATGGGCGAAAGGATTATTTTAGGCATAGACCCTGGCACATCAGTAATGGGCTATGGTATCATTAAAGTCACACAAGGCCATATTGAACTTCTTGCAATAGATATTTTATCTCTTAAGAAGATTGACGGGCATGGATTAAAGTTAAAAAAGATCTTTTCAACTTGCAATTCCATTATAGAAAATTATTTACCTGATGAATTGGCCATTGAGGCACCATTTTATGGCAAAAACGTTCAATCCATGTTAAAACTGGGCAGGGCGCAAGGTGTGGCAATGGCAGCAGCGCTTAATAGATCCGTTCCTATTTTTGAATACTCTCCAAGAAAAATAAAACAATCTATCACGGGTAATGGTAATGCTTCTAAGGAGCAAGTGGCCGGTATGCTGCAGTCTATCTTGAAGATCAAAGAATTACCATCCCAGCTTGATGCTACCGATGGGTTAGCAGCAGCAGTGTGCCATTACTTCCAAAAAGGTTCATTAACACTACCCAAGTACAAAAGCTGGAACGCCTTTTTAAAAGCCAACCCGGGGAGGATGAAATAACGATTATTGGATATTTTGCGAGATATTTGTTGCTGTTTTTTTAAAAGCCTCTTCTGATAATTTCTTTTTGGGCTTTTTAAAATCGATGTCATAGATCCCATTAATGGGCACCAGGTGAATATGTGCGTGTGGAACTTCAAGCCCAATAACGGCAACTCCTATTCGTTTACAAGGTATCGCTTTTTCGATTCCTTTGGCTACTTTTTTTGCAAAAGCAAACAAACCCTTATAGAGTTCGTCATCGAGATCAAAAATATAGTCTATTTCCTTTTTAGGGATCACTAAGGTATGGCCATTTTCCAAAGGATTAATATCCAAAAAGGCCAGGTAATTTTCATCCTCTGCTACTTTGTAAGAAGGGATGTCTCCTTTAACGATTTTAGAAAAAATACTTTCCATAGTACAAAAGTTTTATCGTGATATTTCAAGAATTTCAAAAGATACTTTACCGGCAGGTATTTGGATATCAGCTTTATCGCCTACTTTTTTACCAAGAAGTCCTTTAGCGATGGGTGAATGAACGGATATTTTACCCTTTTTGAGATCAGATTCATTTTCAGGAACCAGTGTATATTGCATTACTGCATTATTCTTAAGATTTTTAATCTTCACCGTGGATAAGATCAACACTTTTGAATTATCCATTTTGGATTCATCAATCAACCTTGCCTTGCTAATCACTTCTTTAAGTTTGACAATCCTGGTCTCTAAGAGGCCTTGTTCTTCTTTAGCAGCATCATATTCGGCATTTTCACTAAGGTCTCCTTTATCCCTGGCATCGGCTATTTTTTGTGAAACAGCAGGCCGTTCAACTGACTCCAAGTGTTTGAGCTCTTCTTTCAGTTTTTTTAATCCTTCTTCTGTATAATATTTTGTATCTGCCATATTTTTAAAATTTAACCGGTTTCACCAATCAATAAAAATTTTTCAAATTTTTTTCAAGTTTTTAGCATGATTCATCCCATTTAATATAATAAGACAAGAAGACCCTTTGTAGAAAAGGGCCCTCTTGCCTATAGAAAATATGTAATATTCGTTTATCCTATTTATTAAAGATTGATTCTTACTCCAATAGAGTGAGTACCGTCAAAATGTTCGGTAGCTCTATATGAATAATCAAGAGCAAAAGTCATTCCTTTGTCGTTCATTGGCATTTCTAATGTAAACCCACCAGAAGGGCCGGTTTCTGCATTTGTTCTTTCTTCGTCATCCATAAGGCCTTCTTCATAAGCAAAAGCTCCTCTAAACATGAGCATTTCTTTAAAAGCATATTCCAAACCCATAATATATTGGTCTTTGGTAAAAGAATTTGACCTAAAATTGGCAGCTGGCGTCAATCTGTGAACATTTTTATAAACCATTTCTTCAGTACCTTCTCCTGTTTTTTGCGATACTTTTTCTCTAGCCAGTAAAAAGTCATAAGAAGCGCCAATATTGATCAAAGAAGGCAACTCCATGGAGGCCGACCGTTGCTCAATGGTCATTTTATTGGGCTGGTCATTGATAAAAGCTCTCATAGCTAAACCATCACCAGAATATCTCATTTTGGACCCCACATTTTTCATGGAAATACCAAATTTAGTTTGGTCGTTCTTACCCGTTACATATTGTACACCGGCATCAACAGCAGCAGCAGAACCAGTAATATTGGAAATAGACTCGTTAATGATTTTTACGTTGATTCCGCCATAAATATTATTAGAAAAAGCTTTGGCATAGGATACATTAATATTCATTAAGTTTGGAGAGAATTCACCAATTCCACCTTCTGGGTTTGTAGTAGTGGTTCTAATGACATTTCCAAAAGTAATGGAAGTAAATGTAACTCCAAAAACACCACTTTCGCTTACTCGTTGCGAAAAACCAAAATTATTGATATTGATATTGTTATTTACACTAGAGTATAACCATTTTGTATGAGAAAAGATAAGCTCGGTTTTATTTGTAAAAGCCAAACCAGCGATGTTAGAAAAAACACTTTCAATACCCCTAACACTGGAAGTATTTACGCCACCCCAACCAGAGCTTCTTGTCCAGGGGTTTATGAGAAGCTGGCCTGCGCCAGCTTCTCCTGCACGGTCTTCATTACCGGCATTCAGGTTTGAAGTAGGAAGCAAAAAGAAACCTCCTAACAAAAATATGATGATATATCTAAAACGTTTCATAAACTATATTTTTTATATTAATAATTTAACAATTGCTAAAATGCATTTAAGTCAGTAGGCCTCATTGTACAGAAGAACTTAAGTACACGTTCTCCAATACCTTCAGCATCAACATGAATCAAATAAACTCCACTTGAAATAGGAATACCGGCATAGTTTTTCAGATCCCAATCTTGGGAAGTAATTGTTTTATCATCACGAGTATACTCCCTAATCAAGACACCATTAATAGTATAAATGGAAATATTACATTTAACGGGTAAGTTTGTTATCCTGATTCTTGTATCTAACTGGTCTTCTTCATAATCTGAAAATGCATTATACGGATTGGGTACGATCCTTATCAGGTCGAGTGCATTTTCAGCGGTTTGCTTATTCCCGGTTGTTGTACCTAATCCTCTTGTGTTAAATTCATAATATGGGTAACCATCATTTTCCTGCACTATTCCCATGTTGTCCTCATCTGTGGTAGCATAATACCTTTTATATTGTCGTGAAACATTCATATAAATTTGTAAATCGCTTTCTAGGAATTCATGTCCTTCAGCTACAAATGGCATAGATGTCCACATTGCTTTTTGGAATGCTACTCTTCTCAAGTCACCATTGAATTGGGAAGATGGTGTATGGTAAATATCATATATATACTTACCTGCATCATAACCAGGCATATCCATAATATAAGGAGCTCCAAAAGTTGCACCAACTGTATCTACACCTATATCCATGATGTACACATAATGCATACCGCCCCTAATTTGCTCATCGTTTGATGGATTATAAGTACTGGTAGGATTCCACATCATATCACGTCCTGTTTCATCATCATACCCGTTTTCGGGGCAATACTTAGAATTTTCACCATATATAATATTCAATCTTTCACCTGTTTCTAAGTTAATTGCATATCCTGGGAACCATCCCATACCGTAACCTCCTATATAATTTGGATCATTAGGGTTATCACTTGATACCGTATCATGCCCTGACCAAGGATTACCATCTTTATCGATTGATTTTCCATATCTCAAACTCATTCTATTAGGAAATATGGTATCACCGTCTTCCTCTATTCTACCTTCAATAAGGTCATCTGAAGAAGAAGCAGTATAATTACCTCCTGTTTCAACAACCGGCGACCTTGTCCATTTAGACTGATCATTGGTAATTACAACCAAAACACTATTGAGCTCTTTGAGTTTGACAAAATCTTTGATATCTGAATTTGATGCTGCAGCAGCAGGCCCTCCAACGCTTACAACTTTCGTAAGCCCATAAGGTGCCCAAGTACCTCCAAGTACATTCTCAAATTGTTCAGTTTGGTCATAGTACCATTTTTCAGTTCTTCCGGTTATAGGATTTGTAATTTGCAACCCATAATCGCTACCTTGTACAGTACCAGAAGCTATCCAATCATCGTTATTAATATTAAGGTCATTGTCAGGAACACCGGTAAGCCATTCCAATTGCTCATTTTCATAAAGCTTCTCTGCTTCTATAAAAGCGTCATCATACATCAAATTGAAACGCGGTTTATCCTGGGCAATAGGTTTGGGCTGAAAGACTGATACAGAAATACCGTAGTCAATCAGTAATTGTTCGTATTTCACATCAATAGCCCTATGCGATTCAATTTCATTTTGGTTATTCAAATCAACAATTTCATAAAAGGCTTGGCTCAAAGTTGAACTTGGGTGGCTCCAATCTATGTTTTCAGTTGCAAACCTAAGCGAAAAGTCGGATTCTACCACATTAAGCGGGTCAACAACTTTAATATCAAGGGGGCCATAACCTTGTTGATATTGAAGAATGTCGTGCCTCCAATCATTTCCTGGCAATGAATCTACTACTGGGAATGGCGATTCGCCATCCATGATATCTTCAATGGATTCATCTTTCAATCTAAGGGGCAATTCTCCATTACCTGTTCCTTCAAGCCTAGTGATCTCAACGCCATCACCATACTCGGAATTGAGTACTGTACCTCCATTTTCTACAGTAGGAATATGGGGAATGGCCTCAACAGCGCGTATGGAACCGCCACCACTTGACTTTCTACTTCCCAAGTAGGGAGTTCTTTGCCCTTCTTGTCCACCTATCCCAGGTATGTATTGTTGCCATTCATTATATGCATAGGCTATAGCCATAAAATAATATCGCTTATTATTGACCAATTTATCACCTTCTGTAGCAAATTGATCGCGAGATACTACAAAGGTATGCTTAATTCCTTGGTCACTACCATCAACCATCATTTCCGCTTCTTCAACACCCAATGTTGCATTGGTGGTATAATTGATAAGCCTTCCAACTCCATTCTTAACATCGCATTGAGCGATAAGCCTGGCCTTAGCAGGATCATCAAGGTCTGTAGCAGAAACAGATGCATTTTTTACTTGATAAACTTGGTATCCTTCAAACCTGTATAAAGTATCTTTTTTCGGTTCTCCAGGAACATTTTTAATAGTATAATCATATTCTTCATACTTTCCCTGGTAGTTACATCCAGAACCATAATTGCTCAAGGAACCGGGCTGGCAAGGAAGGTAATCGAGATAAAGAACCAATTGTTCGTTAAGTTCTTGTACTTCAACAACCGGTGCATCCGGCCCATTGATGATCCTAAAGTTTTGGATAAATAAATCCTGGCAAAGATCATCGGCTTTTTTCAAATTATTAAGTGTAGTTGTTACATCGCCTGTGCCAGGCACCCAGGGTATTCCCACGGTAATATAGTTAACAGCGCCAGGCTTAAGGGTAAAAGGGCCGGCAGACTGCATAAATCTTCTATCATCAGGGTCGTTCCCTTCATTTTTCTCTGTCCAATACACTCCTTCTTCGCTGGGTGTCCAGCCATATTCATCAATAACATTAATACCGGGTTTAGTAGGGTCGTCATCATGCTTGGTTCCCCACCAGCATGGGTCTGTATCTCCAGGAAACATAAATGTACAACGTACTGGCGACACATTAGGGTGTCCGGGATAAGCATCCCCACCAAACTGCATGGGATATTCCCTTCCGCCTTTCCAAAATCCTTTAAGCATCCAATAATATTCGTCATATGTAGAAGGGTCTCCTAAGTCACCCCCGGTATTATTATGATAAAGGAATCTTCTCATACCAAAACGTTCGTTACCTGGTATACTATCGCCAAAATTCAACCCATTAATGCTTTCATCGCAAAGTGGCTGCCCCAATGAATCTTTTGCAGGCCTATCAACGATAATGGCCTCACCATCAATGGTATCGATTTCAGGGTCCATATAAGGCCCTTGGAAGAAGTCAACACCAATAGCAGGTGGATTATCTCCGTAATGCGCTTGCTGGCCGGTTCCATCAGTAGCTTCACCGTTATAGCAATATCCAAGCCCTCTCTTAACATCACATCCCAGGTAATCATCTTGTGCATATCCAACATCAGGGTCTACCCATTGAGAGAAATAAGTAGAATCTAAAGAAAATGTTGAGCGGTTGATGATCTCATAAGAATAAAATGTCATATCATTAAGTTCATCATTTGTAGAGAAAGCAAAGGCTTGCCCTCTAATCTCGAAGCCAATGGGGTCTCCCCTGGTTTCAGTATGGGGTGCACCTTTATCATTGAAAATCCAAAATAAGGTCATATCCCCTTTTAATATTTGGTCTTTTAATATCCCATTACCTGCCATGGTAGGTGTAGGGTCCTCTATAGTTAATTCGTTTTTAAGGTCATAATATGGATAATCTCCTGCAGCAGGATTATAATCACCATCACCATCAGTATCATAAAAAGGGGCCAAATAATAACTATATCCTTGGCTAACATCGCCATGAGCAGGATACTCATCAAAATAAGCAGGTCTTTGATACCCTTCATATAATTCTGGATTGGCCTTTGCTGCAGCAAATTTCTCAACATCACTCCTATAAAGAATAAAATGCCTATCGAACTCTTTACATTTTGCAGGAGAAACATCAGCTAACCCGTCAGTGGTTAATGGGCCTGTATAAAAATCGTTTCCATAGCCTCTATATCTTTGTGCTGCAACCCTAATATTGCCATTAACATCTTTACCACCAATCCACAGTGCAGCGCTAAACATAGAGTGCTTTTTGGATCCCTTGGGGATTTCGTACTGGGGGAGGCTTTGCAGGTCCCACCACATGTCACCACCTGTATTGATACGACATCTTACATTATTCAAATCCAGGTAGTTGAAGGCTGTTGCAGCCTTGCAATCTTCGGCTTTCACTTTTCCACTTCCCTGATTATCTGTTGAATCAGGGATTAACTTCCTTGCATCTATTTGGGAAGAATACATTAGAAGTGAAAAAATAATAAATAGTAAATAAATTGTTCTATGTTTCATAATAATAATTTTTTTCTAATTAGAAATTAAATGATAAACCTACCTTAATTCTACGTGGGAAACCATAATTATATGGCGTATTCATCCTAACCGCATATAAATCTCTAAATGCTTGCTCGCTTAATTGATTCACAATAAAATCTTGTCTTTCAGAATCGTTTAAGAAACCATCATCTTCGGGGTCGCCAGTACCTTCGTAAACGTCTTGTATATTATGTGCGTCAAGCAAATTTAAAACTTCAACATACACATTAAAATACGCGTTTTTCTTACCCATTTTAAATTTAATATCCCTATCGAGCTTGGCATCAATACGGAATGTCCATGGCATCCTGGAGCCATTGATAGACCCTTCTAGTATTCTTTCTCCTTGCCCGACATAAATTGAGCGTATTTCACTACTTTTGCTGTAGGGTTTACCAGATGTAGCTTTAACAACAACATTCATACCTGTATTTTCAAGAAGGGGAATAGATTTAACTTCATCGCCTTTCTTTCTTTTAATAGCAGGCCCATTGTATTTTTTCCCTTCGCTAAACCTGTAATCAACGATTACGTTGATTGAATGCCTTCTATCAAACTCAAGCGGTAGAATTGTCCGTAAATTAGGTTGGTTATTTCGTAGCAAGTTCAAGCCTGAAGTTGCATCAGAGCCTGTACCTTCTGCAAATTGCAGTGTATAATTTGTTTTCAGCCAAATATTACCTGTTCTTCTAAGGTCATAGCCCAGTTGGAAGCCTTTAACGGTTCCAAAATCCTGGTTCTTAAATGAATAATAAGGAACTGGGAAACCAGCCGCATGGTAAAATGCTTGAACTTGGTCTCTCATTTCTTTGTAATAAGCAGATAACTTCAGTGCTGAAGACTTAGATAACCTCTGCTGAAAGCCCAATTCGTAATCAATCGTTTTTTCAGTTTTGAGATTAGGATTATTAATGGTATTACCAGCACGTTGTTGTAAATAATAATAATCCGTAATATTTAACCTATTGTTAGAAGAAGGCCTTTGTGACAAGACATCATAGTGCGCAAAGAAGTTGGCTTCATCAGAGATAGGAAATGAGAAAGCAATTCTTGGCATTATGGTAGTTTGAGGTTCATAATCTTCAAATGCCTCGGCTGTAGGATTTTCATCAACCTGGTCTGGATTTTTTATGTAAGGGAAATAAGATCCTTGCAGTATCGTCAGGTCCTTAATTTCAGTACCTTGGGCATTAAACCATGTATCTCCATCTCTATAACCCAAAATTTGTGAAGGGTTTTTATAGTCATTCACATAAACAACATAATCAGACCCCATGTTTGCTGGATGTTGATAGGACTGGTCGTCAAAGGTATTAACTTCGTCAACAGTGTATGGTTCAAACAAGGTGTAAGGGTCTTTTAGTACATATTGATTGGCATCAAAGCGGTCAACACGAACCCCAACATTAAAGATAATATCTTCAAAAGCAAATTTATCTTGGATATATCCGGCCATATAGATAGGTTCATAAGCTCCAATAGCCCTTGTATAAACCCCATCCTCGTTCTTTTCTGTGAAGAAATCCTCGAAACTTGGATTGCTGGATAATTTTTCACCCGTATGATCGTATCCATAATAGTCAACCAAAGAAAAACCATCTCTTAGCAATTCATCAGCGCTGAACATATCCATGCTATAGGTTTCTGGCCCATAACTGTCTGTTTGAATAACATCAAACCCTGAAACAGGAAAGCCAAGCTTCTCTCTTAAATTCTTATCAAAATTATTTTGAGCCTCGGGGTTAAAACTATAATCATAATCTACAATTGTATCGTACTCTCCTTCAACATCAGTTTCTTCAAACCTGAGAATAGGATTTTCTAGGTCAAGTTCTGAGATGTGGCCATTGGTATATTGCCTCATGTATGTCCAGAGGTCAACCGGGTTTATATTATATCCCCTGTTTATCTGTTGGTCATAATTTAACCCGAACTGTATAGCATGGTCACCAATATCAGCCGAACCATTAATAGAAACGGTTACTTGGTCTTGATCGTTTTTGTTATACTGGTTCCAAATGGTACCCGGTGAATTCCATAAGCCGTAAACATCATCGGGAGTTTGCCCGTTTCTTAGGGCTCCTCCTGCTGTTAAAGATTCAATATTCCCGAAATTCGAGTAATTTTTGGTAGCCGTTTCATAATAATACTGTGTATAATTAGAAAGAACCGGGTTTTGGGTTGAAGGCACAAAATTAACCATCGTATCCATCATACCGGTAAATTCATAATATTCCCTGGCAACCAAAGTGTCAACCATTCCGTCAGGAGTATTAACATTATAGAAAGTATCCATACGGTTAATGGTATAATTTCTCATATCATCAACATCAAATTTTCCTACGTGCCCATAGCTAAAGAAGTCATCTTTATGGTCTGGGTCTTGTATAACACTTGTATGCGTTGAGTAATCAGCTTGTATAGAATAATATACATTTTTGATAAGAGGTTGCTCTTCTTGGTCTCTATTAGATGTGTTACTAAACCTGTGTGTAAACCTGAAATACCCTCTCATGGTATTTTCTACAATATTCGGGTTATTTACAGAGTTAAAAAGCTCATTTCTTCTAATATAACGGCTTTCATCTGAGTAATCCATCGAGCCACCCAATGTAAAGTTCACGTTGGAGTTGACTGGTTTAATATCAATTTTACCAGAAAGGTTAATTCCCTGAACTCCGCCATTTTGTTTTCTGTCAATCTCAACAATATCTTGGTTGGTTATTAAGTCTGTTTTATAATAAGCTGTGTTTTCGATAAGTGGTTCTTGCTCGAGATTGTTTAATACATCGTCCCTAACTTTGTGATAAGGGACAACAGAAGGCCTTGGGTCTTCAATGGAACGGGCTTCTCCAGCGATAAAGAACCCGACCACTGTTTCACTACGCGTTTCTAATTCCTTTTTTACCAGCGGCCCACGAATGTTGAAACCAACAAGGTTGTATCCTTGGTTATCAAGATATTCGGATGTAACAATCTCAACACCGGCGCCAAACTCCTTGGTAAAACCTTTGGAGGTAATATTTACAACCCCCCCAGTAGCATCACCATATTTGGCGGGCAAACCTCCATGTACCACGTTGATTTGGTCAACGGCGCTTTTTGGAAGATTGGAAGACCCGCGCACCTTAACACCATCAATATAAATAACCGTACCTTCATCCCTGGCGCCACGGATATTCATATCACTACTTCCATCCTCTGTGATAACACCGCCAATAGTGGATGCAATGGAAGTGGCATCACGCCCGGGCATTTTGTCTATTTCTTCTGAAGTAACGGTACCTCCTTGCTGGGTTTGGTCTTTCTCAATAAGTGGTACTTTATAAGAAACGACATCAACCGTTTCTAATTGCTGCATAGTGGATTTCATTTCCACGTCCTGGTAAGAGATCTTATCGGGGCTAATCCTAATATCGGTTATAAGTTTGGTTTGATAACCGACATAAGTAACCCTAAGATCATACTTGCCTGGTGATAAGGGCTTTACTGTAAATTCTCCGTCAAAATTCGTGGTAGCACCAGAAACCTGCTGGCCACCAGATTCAACTACAACGTTTGCAAAAGGTATCGGGTCACCGGTTTCCTTATCAGTAAGTTTACCTTTAAGTGCACCCGATTGCGCTAATAGCAATACATTTGCAAACAAAATGATTGCATTAGTAATGAGTAACTTTCGTAGCATATTCACATCGTTTTATGTTAGTAATTCTGTGTGCTTATTTAATTTGGGCGTAAAGATATATATAAATAAATAAGTTATCAAAAAAAAATTAAACCTAATTTTTCAAAAAATTAATAAATAATTAACTGTAAGGCCTTTCAAGAATAGCATTATATATAATGGCTTTTCTTAGGTCAAAATCAATGAATTCATCGCTTTCATCGTCATTTTCCATTAAATAACTTACAGGTTTTGTGATAGATTCTTTAGTTCTATCTTTTTCTTCTTTTAATACCTTTTCTTCAACTTCCGGTTTTGTTTCAATAGGTTCTTTTATTTCTTGGTAGGTATCTACTGCATGCTCCTGCGTATTTTCTATACCAAAAAATTCTGATACCAGTGATTCAAAATCATTTTCCCGTTTTCCTTGTGCGCTTTGAGTTTGTTGGGTAGCGTTTTGCGTAGCCTGTTGTTGTTTTCGCTTTGCTTCTTTGGCCTTTTTATTGCTTTTTGAAAAATTTGCGATAGCCCAAACTATCGGAATTAAAATATAAATCAGTACGTCCCAGTCCATAAATTTAAGTTTTGATTATAAAATTAATACGAATATTTCATTAAAAAAAAATTAACCAGTTAACGGTAGAAAAAAAACAGTTAACGGTAAATTTACAAATTTTCTATATATTCCATTACAAGGTCTTTTTTTCTTCTTGAAACAGGTAATTTTGCTCCATCAACCATTTCAATAGTCCCTCCACCTTCTCTTAGAAAACTTTTAATATAATTTTTATTTACAAGATGCGACTTATGTATCCGCATAAAATCAAAATCTTTTAATAATTCTTCCGTTTCTTTAAGGGTTTTGGATATCATTAATAGCTTATTATTGGCTAAATAGTATAATGTATAATAATCATCGGCTTGGCATCTTACTATATCGTTCACTTTAAGTATATGCATTCCATCGGAGGAATTAACAACAATGGATTGCCGGTTGGGAGAAGATTTGATATTATTGAGTAAAGTTTCTATTTTTTCTCCATTCCCAGCTTGATTTTTAAACCTGCTAATAGCCTCTACCAGGTCATCGGGTGATATAGGCTTAAGAAGATAGTCGAGGGCGCTGAATTTAATTGCCTGGATGGCATATTGGTCGTAAGCTGTTGTAAAGATGACTTCAAAACCCGGGTTCTTAAAATGCTCTAATAATTTAAACCCACTACCATCTGGCATTTGCACATCAAGAAATAACAATTGAGGATGATACTTTTCAATGGCCTGTAGGCCGCTATGGCATCCTTCGGCCATTTTTACGATCTCGATATCGGGGCAATAAATCTCTAATAAAGACTTTAATGCTTCCCTGGAGGTCTTTTCATCATCAATTATAACACTTTTTATCATAAGGAAAAAAGTTTATGCTAAAATAGAAAAAATTAATGAAATATATAAGGGATAATAATAATAACCTTTGTCCCGCTTGGCAAATTATTTTTATCATAAAGGTCAATGACCTTAAATTCAGCATCTCCCTTGTTTTGCTTTCGAATAATATTAAGCCTCTCTTTGGTAATCTCCATACTTCTTGACCGGTGCTTCAGCCCAGAGCAGTTTTTAACCTCTTCGGCTTTTTTCCTTCCAACGCCATTATCAGTAATCTCGCATTTAATAAGGTTTTGGCCGTATAAAGAAAACTTGATCTCCAAAAATCCTTTGCTTTCTTTATTCACCAAGCCATGCAAGATAGCATTCTCAACAAAAGGTTGAATAAGCATGGGAGGTATAGCAATAAAATCCTTATCAATTTTAGGGTCTACAACAACTTCATAATCAAATTTTTCATCAAAACGTATTTTTTCTATCTCCAAGTAATAATTAATAGCTTGTAATTCATCGGTGAAAATAATAAAAGATTCGCGGGTATTATATAATATAAGCCGCATTAATTTGGCAAATTTCCCAAGATAACGTACGGCTTTATCACGGTTATTAGCGAGAATAAAAGACTGAATGGAGTTTAATGAATTGAAGATAAAATGGGGGTTCATTTGCAGGCGAAGGGATTTTTGCTCCAACTCAAAAACGTGTTTTTCAATAGATAGCATTCGCGCCCTCATTTCATGCTTTTTCCTGATCCTCCTAATAAAAAAATATACCATGTTCCCGATAAAAAGAAATAAAAACAAGGAAGCGGGGATTATAAATGTGAGCGTCTTCCACCATGGCGGTTTAATGAACAGGTATATTCTAATCCCCTCTTTATTCCATACACCATCGCTGTTTGTGCATTTTACCCTAAATATATACTCTCCGGGATTAATACCTGTATATTGTGCAAACCGTTTATCAGCATTGCAGTATTTCCACTCTTTATCGAAATTCTCAAGTTTATAAGCATACCGGTTTTTATTGGGTTTGGAAAAATCTAACCCGGAAAACTCGAAAGAGAAAAAGTTATTATAATAATTCAATAATATGGAGTCATTATTATTGATCTCTCTTTCAACTTCTTTATTAAAAACTTTAAAAGAAGTAATAACAACGGGTGGGATATAGTCGCTTTTATTCACGTTGTCAGGGAAAAAAGAATTGAAACCATTCATTCCTCCAAAGAACATTTCGCCGCTTTGTGTTTTAAGGGCAGCTCCATAATTAAACTCGTTGCTTTGCAAGCCATCTCTTACATCATAATTTACAAAAACATTGCTATTTTTATCATACTTAGATATACCAAAATTGGTGCTAATCCATAGATTACCGGAATTATCTTCCAGGATATTATACACCATATTATTGGGCAACCCGTCTTTTACTGTGAAGTTCTTAAACATACCATTTTGAGGGTCATACCTATTAAGGCCGCCGTTGATCGTGCCTATCCAAAAAATACCATCCGAGTCATTGTAAATGGAAAATAATTTGCTTGTACTAAGAGAATTTTTCACCCTGCTTTTTTTAAATATTTTCACTGAGTCGGTTTCCAGGTCAAGTATATTAAGGCCGTTATTGGTACCTATCCAAAGTTTATCGTGATCGAGATATAATGAGTACACAAGGTTATTGCTAATATAATGGCTTTTGGAATTGCTATTATAAACAACTACAGTATCCCTGCTTGGCAGTATTTTATTCAGGCCTTTTGTTGTAGCTACCCATAAATTATTATCCCAATCCTCAAGAATATCCCATACTTCATTGCTACTTAATTGTGCATTGATGTTTTTTTTACCAAAATGGGTAAAGACTTCTTTTTCCTTGTTGAACTTATCCAACCCTTTGCAATTTGTACCAATCCATAAATAGCCGGAGTCGTCTTCGTAAACCACCCTGGTATCATTACATATTATACTATTGGGATTATTAGGATTGTGGGTATAAAATTTAAATCTCCCTGTGTTTTTATCATACCTGTTAAGCCCATTGGAAGTGCAAATCCATAAATAGCCGTCACGGTCTTCATGAAATGACCATACAATATCGCTGTTAAGGCTTGTGTTATCATCTGCGTGGTGTTTAAAATGCTTGAATTTGTATGTGCTGAAATCTATCTTACTTACACCTTTTCTTGTTCCAACCCAAATAAGGCCCGCATCATCCTGGAAAAGCGAGTATATATTATCGCTACTAAGGGTACTTTGGTCATTGGTTTTGTAGTTGTAATGATAGAATGTTTCATCTGTATCATTATACAAATTGAGACCACTTCCAAAAGTTCCAACCCAAAGCCTGTTGTTATAATCATACAGCAAAGCCCTTACATCATTTCCAGAGAGAGAGCCGGGATTATTTCTATCATATTGAAAATTTTTGATCTTATGAGTTGAGGTGTTTAACTTGCATAACCCGTTTGCAGTAGCTATCCATAGAATATTCGATTTCCCGCCAACAATATCGTTTACAGTATCGCTGCACATTTTGTTTTTGCTTTTCGTGCAAAAACATTCAAATTCGTTGGTATTCATATCCAGTTTATTGAGCCCTCCTTCGGTTCCTATCCATAATGTATGCTCATTTTGCAAGTATAGTTTCTTTACATTGTCATTGCTTATCGAGTTATGATGATTAGGATTGGCAGTATAAAGTTCAATTTTCCCCTTTTTCTCACTAAATTTATATAACCCCTTTTCTGTCGCAATCCAAAAATTTCCTTTACTATCATCAATAATGTCTCTCACCGAGTCTCTTTGAATATTTAATAAGCTATCACTAAAAATAAAGTGTACAAAATGAGAACGTTGGCGGTTAAACTTATTTAACCCGTTTTCTGTACCAATCCAAAGGTTTTGTCCGTCATCTTCAAAAATGGTATAAATGGTTTCATCGCTGAGTTGATTAGCAGCTTCGCTGTTATTGGCCCTGTAAACCGTGAAATTATACCCATCAAATTTGTTCAATCCATCCCAAGTACCAAACCACATATACCCTTTTTCATCCTGTAGTATAGAAAACACCGAGTTTTGAGACAATCCCCTTTCAACTTTTATATTTTCTGTTGATATCCTGTCAAAAATAATCCCAGGCTTTTTATCCTGCGAAAGAATAAGGATAGGATATGTTATCAATATGAATAAGGAAATTATTCTCATCTTATTTATTCCTTTTAAAACGGTTTATTTTTTTTGATTTCTTTTTATGCTTTTTCATTCGCTTTCTTGTATTAACATCTTGTAAACTTTTTTGATGCTTCCATTGCAATTTCTCTATCTTTTTTATCGCCCTTGTCTTTCTCTTGTAATATTTCCTATAAAGCTTCATATCCTTTTTTGAATAAGGCTTGCCGGTTTTTATCTTATCAACGGCCTCCCTTTCTCTATTGCTCATAATAATTTTTTTCTCAAGCCTTTTTACTTTGCGCTGAAAAGGCGTAAGCTCCTGTTGCTTCCTGTATTGTTCGCTTTTCTTTTGGGTTGAAGTCTTCTTTGAGCAACCATTGAAAAAAGGCAAAAATAAAATGCTAATAAATAATAGGTACCTCATAGCTCCTATAAACTCCTTGCTAAATTTTACACAACATGCCTGGAATCCAAATTGAGAAACATATAAATGCAAATACTAAATTATTAAAAAATATCAATTGAAACAGTAAATATTATAATTAATTTTGCGTTCTATAATAAATCTTTGTACGTTCATGAAAACTAAAATATTATATACTTCAGATAAAATAACCTTGTTCATGTTTATATTATTTCTTTTGAGCCCTTTTTCATGCAAAAAGGAAAATAACTCAAAAATACCTTATGCAGATGTAAACTTTACAATAAACCTGAATGATACACGTTACTTAGACCTGAACAACGTAGGTGGGTGGGTATACGTTACAGCCAAAGAACCCAGCAAAGGAATTATTTTATACCGCAAAAACTTCGATGAGTTCATGGCTTACGAGAGGACTTGTACTTATGACCCACAAGGTGACTGCTGCAGGTTAACAGTTGAAGAAACAAATGTGTGGGCAGTAGACACTTGTTGTGGTTCTAAATTTCTTCTTTTGGATGGAAGCGCTCATTCAGACGGGCCTGCAACCCAGCCCATGAAAAGATATAATACTGCTGTTGATGGTAATAACCTACATGTTTATAATTAATGCCATTATTTAAACATATAGCCCCGGATAAATATACACGCTTAGGTATTTGGAAAATTGAAGAACCTGTGGAAGAGCTAAAAAGTATGGTGACTTTAACAAGCAGGGATTACCTTAAACTTGAAAGCTTTAAACAGGAAAAAAGGAAAAAAGAATGGTTATGTTGCAGGATCCTTACCAGGGAGCTTACCGGTAAAAAAAATACAGAAGTCAATTATAATGCGTTGAACAAACCATTTATAGCCGGGCACTTCATTTCCTTTTCCCATACTTTTGGCTATGCAGCAGTAATTACCAGTAAAACGGGTAAAGTAGCAATTGATATTGAAAAATACAGGAAACAGGTTATAAAGGTCAAGCACAGGTTTCTTTCTACAAAAGAGATTGAAACTTTAGAACCCGGTACTGACATTAAAAAACTCTCCCTTCTTTGGTCTGCCAAAGAATCATTATACAAAATACAGGATTCTATAGGGATTAGTTTTTTAAACAGCATCCATGTTGCCAATGTAAAATTCAAAAATAACGGTATTATGGATGGAACAATAGGTACATTGATATCAAAAAACACATACCCTGTATATTATTTAATGGAAAATGACTACGTTCTCACATATATTTATTAGAGAGAGAGAGAGAGAGAGAGAGAGAGAGAGACTTATGTGCACCTTATATGTACTTATGTGGTTTTAACAAAATTCTTAATTGTTTTTTTTGAACCATATAAGGGCACATGAGATTCATATAAGATTTTGTTTTTTACGCCGTCAAAAGAATGTATAAATGCTTTTTTTTGGCGGCACTTCTATAAAGTACCGAATGCTCTTTTTTTACATTATAAGATCGTAAACTTATCCCAGTCCAACCCTACTCTAAAACTCTCCCTAAATTCCTTGAGCTCATCGTAATTGAGAGAAACGGTTTCAACAGATTCTTTGTCTGGCAAAGTTTCGGAAATTGTTCTCCCCCTGTAGTTCAACACCACAGAATCTCCATGATGAGGGATTCCATTTCCATCTTCTCCTATGCGGTTAACCCCTACAACATAAGATTGATTTTCGATAGCCCTGGCCACAAGCAACGATTTCCATGCAAAATTCCTTCTTCCCGGCCAATTGGCAATATATACTAGACAATCGTATTCATATTTATTATCATGATAAGTATTTTTGCTCCATACAGGGAATCTTAAGTCATAACATATCAATGGCAGTAACTTCCAACCTTTAAGATTGACAATGATCTTTTTACTCCCGGCATTAAAATGCTCGTGCTCCCCAGCCAACCTGAACAGGTGTCTCTTATCATATTCGAGGCTGGTACCACCAGGATTCATCCATATCAACCGGTTATAATAAAACCCGTTTTCTTTTACATATATACTTCCCGTTACAACAGCGTTTTTTGTTTTGGCAGTTTCTTTCATCCACTCAAAGGTTTCTCCTTTGGGGTCTTCTGCGCATGATTCATCTTTCACAGCAAATCCTGTATTAAACATCTCGGGAAGTATTATAACATCCGTATTATCAACGTTTTTTATAAGTTGTCCGAATTTTTCCAGGTTGCGGGTACTATCTCCCCAAGCGATATCTGTTTGTACTAAAGTTAAATTAAGGTTTTCCATAATAAAATCATTGAAAACAAAAATACAAAATTCTTAAAACTCCCATAATTTTTAAATGTTGCAATATTTTTTTTTTAACTTTACATCATAAACGAACTATAAAAAATGAATACTGCTATGCAAACAATTAACGATTATAATTTTTCAGGAAAAAAAGCTATTGTAAGGGTAGATTACAACGTACCCAAAGATGATAACAACATTATAACTGACACCACCAGGATAGAAGCCTCTATACCAACCATTAAGAAAATACTGGGCGATGGTGGCTCTACAATACTTATGTCGCACATGGGAAGGCCTAAAAAAGGCCCGGAGGAAAAATTCTCCTTAAAACATGTTGCTGAAAGTTTGAGTAACCTCATTAATCAACCTGTAAAATTTGCCTCGGACTGTGTTGGTGAAAAAGCAATCAAAGCCTCCAAGAACGTAGAACCCGGCGAGATATTGTTATTAGAGAATTTACGTTTTCATGAAGAAGAAAAAAAAGGGGACAAAGCCTTTGCTAAAGAATTAGCTTCTCTTGCCGATGTTTATGTAAACGATGCTTTTGCTACCGCTCACAGGGCACATGCTTCAACTGCCATTATTGCTGAGTTCTTCCCAAACAAAAAATTTGCAGGATCCTTATTGCAAAAAGAAATCAAAAACATCAGTAAAGTATTAACAAAAGATGTAAAACGCCCTTATACTGCTATAATTGGTGGAGCTAAAATATCAGGGAAAATCGAGGTGATCAAACAACTTATTGATATTGTGGATAATATTCTTATAGGTGGTGGTATGATGTTTACTTTTATTAAAGCTATGGGTTACGACATAGGCAAATCAATCTTAGAAAAAGAACATATAGGCCTTGCCAAAGAGTTAATGAAAATAGCAGAAGAAAAAGGAGTAAACCTTTATTTACCTTCTGATACTACTATTGCAGATAAATTTGAAAACGATGCCAACATCAAAGAAAGTGATATTAAGAGCATTGATGATGGATGGATTGGTATGGATATTGGCGCCAGGACAACGGAACAATTTATAGATATTATAAAAGAATCCAAAACCATTTTATGGAACGGCCCAATGGGTGTTTTTGAAATGTCGAATTTTGAAAAAGGCACCAAATCAATCGCATTTGCTGTGGCAGAGGCCACTACATCAAATAATGCATTTTCTTTGATCGGCGGAGGAGATTCCGTTTCTGCGGTAAATAAATTCCATTTGGTCGACAGAATTAGCTACATCTCTACAGGAGGTGGGGCTTTGCTGGAATATATTGAAGGGAAAAAACTTCCGGGAATTGCTGCTCTCGAAACTTGATATTAAAAAAAAGATGCTATTTTTGCATTTATCATTCACTAAAATAGCACTTGGAGAGTAAAATGACAAAAGGACATTTGATATTCATTGGAGGGGGCGAAGACTCATCCCATATATATAATAAAATATTCAATTTAGCTGGCGAGAAAAAAAATATCCAACCCAGTGACATCAAACTTGCTATTATACCCTCGGCAAGTTCGCATATATCCGAAACGGTAAAATCTTATAAAGAATATTTTAGCAAGGATATTGGTCTAAAAGAAGAAAATATTTGGGCTGTTCCCCTTGCTGTTCAGGGGGAGGGTCATAAGCTCAGCCCCCAAGAAAGGTTATGGATAGACAATGCTTATAACCAAGAGATCGTAGAAAAAATAAAACTTTATGATGTGGTCTTTCTTGTTGGCGGCGACCAAAGAAGATATATAGAAGTTTTGAAAAAAGATAACAAAATAAGCCCTTTATTAAAAGCCTTAGATGAGTTCTATCACGCAGGGGGAATTGTTGTAGGAACCAGCGCTGGGTCAAACGTTTTAAGTACCAATTCTATCGGTGGAGGACGCAGCGAAGAAGCACTTACCAACCAAATAGCGCTATCTCCTGAAGACGATGACGGTGAAAAACTTTTCCTTTTTAACGGGCTCGGGTTAATCGATGATGTTGTTGTGGATACACATTTCGCAATAAGGGGAAGGTTAGGAAGGCTTATCAATAGCGCTGCCCTCACAAATAGCCGCTTTGGATTGGGCATTAGCGAACGTACAGCCATCATCTTTCACCCGGATTCTACCATTGAAATTATTGGTTATAATTCTGTTACGATGATAGACTTAGCCGATGCTAAAATTATCTCAAAAGAAAATGAGCAACTGCATATTCTTGATGTTAAGGTACATTTGTTCTCATATGGCGACAAGTTTAACATCCTAACAGGTAAACTTACTCCTTATAAAAAGAAAGAAAACATTAAGTATATACCTGTATTGGGTGTAAAAGATTATTATATCAGTTTAAATGTTTTCAAAGAAAATGAAATTCCCAACATCCTAATTAATTACATGCTTGATAACGAAGCAGATGAAGTAATCGCTATCATGGATTTTGATAAATACTATATTGAAGGTAATATGTCATCTTTTTTAAGGTTCAGGGAAAAAGAAGATGCCAATATCTATTATTGCAAAACCTCGGTTAATGGAAAAGACTCTGAACAAGATTGTTACTGTGGCACCAATATACGTACGGATATTATTCCATTGCGTGATTTCGATACTAAGGGATGGTCAAAACGCCTTAATGCCCTAATATTTGGAATAAAGAACGCCTTCCATGTTGTTGTTTTTGACAATGATAGAACCTACCCGATTTGCGATGCCAAGATAGAAATCTATTCTGACAAATTAAAAAACAAGTTGATATATAAAACCGGCACCAATAAATTTGGTAAAGCTAAGATCAATAATTTTTTACAACCCGGTAATAAATATTCTATCGTAATTGAATACGATAAAGATTCAATCATTAAGGAGTTCACATTTATAGAAAATATGCAAGGCCAATATATCAATAATTAATTCCTTGCCAGGGAAATTTATGGCCCAGTATTGGTTGTATCCACACCTTGCCCTGCTTCATCATCCTGTTCTTTTGGTTTAAAAGGATTTTTAACATCATCCAAGTCAAGTTTAGGGATTACGATAGCGGCAAAAGAACAAACAGGTTTATATAAAAGGGAATTTTCTTTCTTTTCTTCATTGATAAGGTTGGCTTTCTTATCAAAACTCTCAACAATAATAAGGATAACACTAAGAATAAACGCAACTTTAAGCAAACCAAAAACGCCCCCGGCAATTTTATTTACCAGGCCTAGGGCAACAAGATCGATTACTTTTTCAACAATTTTACCAATGGTGTATACGATGAAAATAATACCAATAAAAGTGATGGCAAAAGAAATTATATGGAGGTATTCTGTTTGCCAATCGAATTGCTTTCTTAAAAAATCTGCAACAGAATCGGAAAAATGAATGCCACCATAAACACCCAGAACCAATGCAACCAAGGAAGTGATTTCTATCACAAGTCCTTTTCTAAAGCCCTTATACAACCCCCAGGCCAAAAACACAGCCAGTATAATGTCAATAAAATTCATTTTTTGTTTACAAATATAACTGTATAATTAAAATATTTTAAAAAAAATGTGTAGGTTTGTTCGCAATAATATTTGTTTGTTTTAATTCTTAATTAGAAACTAACGCAACATAACATCCTAAATATCAATTCATTTTTTATGAGTAACGGGAAAAAAATAAAAAACGCCTTAATTTCGGTTTATCATAAGGAAAGCGTTTTACCGCTTGCTAAGAAATTAAAAGAATTCAATATAAAAATATACTCTACTGGTGGCACACAAAAGTTTTTAGAAGCCGCTGGAATAAAAGTCACGAGTGTAGAGTCGGTTACAGGATACCCATCAATACTTGGAGGCAGGGTAAAAACCCTTCATCCCAAGATTTTTGGCGGAATACTCTTTAGGCGGGAAAACAAAGATGACAATGCACAAATAAAAGAATACAGTTTGCCCGAGTTTGACCTTATTGTTGTTGATTTGTATCCTTTTGAAGACACCGTTAAATCAACAAAAGACGAACAAGAGATCATTGAAAAGATTGATATTGGTGGTATTTCCCTTACCAGGGCGGCAGCAAAAAATTTTAAGGATGTTATGATTGTGCCTTCTTCTGGCCATTATGAAGAGTTTATAAACCTTATAGACAAAAATAAAGCACATACAATTATCGAAGATAGAAAAAGATTTGCCGCTTATGCTTTTAGCATTTCATCGCATTATGATACAGCTATTTATCATTATTTTAATGGCAATGAAACCCATTGTTTTAAGCAAAGTATTAAACCGGCTAATATTCTAAGGTATGGAGAAAATCCACATCAAAAAGGAGTGTTCTATGGCAATCTTGAAGATAATTTTAAACAACTGCATGGCAAACAAATTTCTTACAATAATCTTTTGGATTTGGATGCCGCAGTAAGCTTGGTAAAAGAGTTTACCGACCCAACTTTCGCAGTTATCAAACACAACAATGCCTGTGGATTGGCCAGTAGGGAAACATTATTGCAGGCATGGAAAGATGCCTTAGCAGGTGACCCTATCTCGGCTTTTGGAGGGGTGTTAGTATGCAACAGGGATATAGACGAGGAAACCGCCAAAGAGATCAATAAATTGTTTTTCGAGATTATTCTTGCCCCTGGTTATGAAAAAAATACATTAGAAATATTAAAAGTTAAGAAAAATAGAATAATTTTGCATCAAGAAAACTTAAATTTGCCTGGCAAGCAATTTAAAACGGTTTTAAACGGGGTAATAGAACAAGACAGGGATATTAAAACCGAAACAAAGGATAGCTTGGAATGTGTAACAAAAAAACACCCATCAGAACAGGAAGAAGATGACCTTGTTTTTGCTAACAAAATTGTAAAACATACCAAGTCTAATGCCATTGTGCTGGCAAAAAGCAAACAGTTGTTAGGAAGTGGTACAGGCCAAACATCAAGGGTAGATGCATTAAAGCATGCTATTGCCAAGGCAAAAGAATTCGGGTTTTCTTTAAATGGTGCTGTTATGGCATCGGATGCTTTTTTCCCGTTTCCTGATAGCGTAGAATTAGCACACAAAGAAGGGGTTAGGTCAGTGATACAACCCGGTGGTTCGGTGAGAGATAAAGACTCCATTGAATTTTGCGATGATAACGGGATGAGTATGGTATTTACAGGGACAAGACATTTTAAACATTAATCAATTAATAGAAACATAAAATGGGATTATTTTCTTTTCTGAACAAAGAACTGGCAATAGACTTAGGTACAGCAAACACCATTATTATTCACAATGATAAGGTGGTAGTTGATGAGCCATCTATTGTAGCTATTGACAGGACTACACAAAAGATTATTGCTGTGGGAAGAAACGCAATGATGATGCATGGAAAAACACACGAAAACATCAAAACCAACAGGCCTTTGAGAGATGGTGTTATTGCAAACTTCCAAGCAGCAGAACACATGATTAGGGAATTGATTAAGATGACTTCCAATAATAAGCATATTTTTCCTCCCGCGCTTAAAATGGTTATTTCAATCCCATCTGGTATTACAGAAGTAGAAGAACGAGCTGTTCGCGATTCAGCAGAGCAAGCAGGAGCTAAAGAAGTTAGGCTAATACACGAGCCTATGGCAGCAGCTATCGGCATCGGCATTGATGTGCTAGAACCGGCCGGCAACATGGTTATCGACATTGGAGGCGGAACCAGCGAAATTGCCGTAATTGCCCTTGGTGGTATAGTTTGCAATAAATCTATCAGGATTGCCGGCGATGTTTTCAATTTCGATATTGAAGAATATATGCGTAAGCAACATAATATTCTTATCGGTGAACGCACAGCCGAAGAGATAAAAATAAAAGTGGGCGCGGCTATGACAGAAATTGAAAATCCTCCACCCGACTACGCAGTTCACGGAAGAGATATGCTAACGGGAATCCCAAAAGAAATACTGATTAGTTATTCAGAAATAGCCCATTGTTTAGACAAATCTATTATTAAGATTGAAGCAGCTATACTTAATGCATTAGAAATGACCCCACCAGAGCTTTCGGCAGATATCTTTAAAACAGGTATTTACCTGGCAGGTGGCGGCTCTTTGCTTAGGGGGTTGTCCAAAAGGATATCAATAAAAACTAAACTGCCTGTACATATTGCTGAAGACCCATTATTGGCAGTAGCCAGGGGAACAGGTATTGCATTAAAGAACTTTGATAAATTCCCGTTCCTTATAAAATAAATACTGGAACAACAAACCCATAACAAGCGGAGTTCTTTATGAAAAGAATATTTTTATTTATATGGAAAAATTATTTTTTCTTCCTTTTTGTTATTCTTGAATTCCTTGCTTTTACCCTGATGTTTCAAAGCAATCATTTTCACAGGGCTAAATTTGTTAGCTCATCCAACGCCATGGCTGCCTCAATTACAGGAACAGTTAACAATATAACAGATTACTTCAGGTTAAAAAAGATCAATAAAGAACTTGCAAAAGAAATTGCCGAATTACGTTCCAGGGATTATGATTCATTCAAAAAACTTGATAAGTTATTTTATGAAATAAACGATACGCTTTACAGGCAAAAATATAGTTTTGTAAGCGCTAAAGTGATCAATAATTCGGTGAATCGCCGAAACAACTATTTAACCCTAAATAAGGGAGCATTGCATGGTATTAAGCCCGAAATGGGCGTGATTACCAATAATGGAATTGTTGGCATCGTAAAAAATGTATCCAATAATTATAGTTCGGTGATTTCTATTCTTCATAAAGACACAAAGATCAGTGTTAAAATTAAAAAGAATGGGTATGTGGGTTCATTGGCTTGGGATGGCATGGACTACCGGACAGGAACCCTGCAAGATATCCCGTCTCATGTGGAGTTATCAGAAGGAGATACCATTATTACCAGTGGGTATTCCGCTATTTTCCCCGAAGGGATTATGGTTGGGAAGATAGTAGATTATGTTCTTTCAGAGGGCGACAGTTTTTTTACGATAGAAGTGAAATTTACAGAAGATTACAAAAATCTCTCTTACGTATACGTAGTGAGGAATTTACTTAAATACGAGCAAAAAGAATTAGAAGAAACATCAAGAAATGAGTAATATATATGTAAAACATTTTCTTAGGTTTATTTTCCTGGTTTTCTTCCAGGTATTTATATTGAATAATATAGAAGTAAGCGGTTATATCAACCCTTATCTTTATATCCTTTTTGTTTTACTTCTACCTATTGATACAGACAAGTGGCTGTTACTCATTTCTGCTTTCTTGCTTGGCCTTACAGTTGATATTTTTTCCGATACTGCCGGTATGCATGCGGCTGCATCCACTTTAGCTGCTTTCGTTAGGCCGGGAATTATCAACTTGGTTACCCAAAAGCAAGAAGTAGATACAGGTACAGAACCCTCTGTGAAAGAATTTGGCTTTAGGAATTTTTTCACCTACAGCTTTTTGGTTACAAGCATTCATCACATTTCCCTATTTTATATCGAAGTATTCAGGTTTTCCGAGTTCTTTTCTACTTTATACAGGGCCGTGTTAAGTGTTATTTTCACCATGATTCTCATTCTTATCACCAATTATTTGTTCTTGAAGAAATAAACATCCAGGACAAAATTTCTCTATCATGTAATTCAATGAAAAAATATTACTTTTGCAGAAAAATTTATGAAAAAAGCTTTTTTCTTTTCCTTTCTTATATTTTATCTCATTTGTAATTCAATAGCCTTTTCCCAAAAGAATTATTACAAAGGTTATTTCGTAACAAATAATAATGACACGGTACATTGCAAAATTAAAAAATTCGTAAGTAAGGCTTTAAATTGCTCTTATGTAAAGCTATTGGATAAGAACAATGAGAAAAAAAGATACACCATTGAAGATATTAAAACCTACAAGCGTGGAGACGAGATTTATACAAGAAAAAAATTTATTGTATTATCCGATCTCAATTATACCTATGACAGCGCCTTCATGAAAATAATAGAAAAAGGGCATGTAATCCTCTATCGTTACGATTATTACAATATTGAGGATATTCCTTATTCTTATGGGATGCTGCCTTCCGATCAAGAACCCCAATTTGATTACTATTTAGAAAATAATGAAGGGGAGTTTATCATGGTTCCAAAATATGATTTTGGAGAAGTTATTGCCCCCATTTTCATTAACGATTATAGCTATTTTATGAAAGCGCTTAAGGAAGAATTCAATTATAGTGAGATCAAGGAATTTGTGAAAGAATACAACCAAAAGATATCCCGTGAAGAAAAATCCCCCTAATAAAGAAAATTATTATATGGATAACGTTTCACGTGAATTTCCTTCACCATATGGTATAATTTTTCCCTTAGCAGGTCAATATTATATTTTTCCTTGGCAGAAATAAAAATTGCAGGTTGATTTTTTTTGGCCATCCATGTATTCTCAAGGTCAAGGCAGGTAAAGTCATCACTTGATTGCCCGCTGTCTTCTTCAGAATCATCCCTGGATGGTTTATACTTATCAATTTTATTAAACACGGTAATAACGAGCTTGTCAGTGGCATTGATCTCGGCCAAGGTTTGATTAACCACATCAATCTGCTCCTCAAAATTAGGATGGGAAATATCTACTACGTGAAGAATAATATCGGCTTCCGTTGTTTCGTCGAGCGTAGATTTAAATGATTCAATAAGACCATGAGGCAATTTCCTTATAAAACCTACTGTATCAGAAATAAGAAATGGGAGATTGCCTATAACAACCTTTCTCACCGTTGTATCGAGGGTAGCAAACAATTTGTTCTCCGCAAATACTTCAGATTTGCTCAATAAATTCATAATAGTAGACTTGCCCACGTTTGTATATCCCACCAATGCAACCCTAACAAGGCTTTCCCTATTTTTTCGTTGAAGGGATTTTTGTTTGTCGAATTGTTCCAATTTCTTTTTCAATAGGGCGATCCTGTCTCTAATAATCCTTCTATCGGTTTCAATTTCTCTCTCTCCCGGGCCTCTCATACCAATACCACCTCTTTGACGCTCTAAGTGGGTCCACATCCTGGTAAGCCGTGGTAAAAGATATTGATATTGTGCCAATTCCACCTGTGTTTTGGCATGCGCTGTCCTGGCGCGTTTGGCAAAGATATCCAGGATAAGATTGCTTCTATCCATTACTTTGCACTTAAAAGCTTTTTCAATATTCCTGATCTGTGAAGCCGATAATTCATCATCAAACACCACCATATCAATCTTGTGGTCAAGGATATAGTTCTTTATCTCGTTAAGTTTACCCATGCCAACAAAAGTTCTTGGGTCGGGCATATCCAGTTTCTGAACAAAACGTTCAATTACTATACCACCGGCCGTTTTTACAAGAAAAGCCAATTCATCAAGATATTCTTTGGTTTGTTCTTCGGATTGTTTACGGCTTTGGACAGCAACTAAAACAACTGTTTCTTTCTTTACTTCAGTTTCTATCAAATTATTCCCTTGTTTTTAGTCAAAAGATTTAAAACCCATAATTTCCCTAACTTCTTTAACGGTTTTTGCCGCACTTTCTCTTGCTTTTTCAGCGCCCATTTTAGCAACCTTGGCGAGATATTTCTCATCAGCAGATATAGCAAGGATCTTTTGCCTGATGGGCTCAGTAAATTTTATCACATCTTCGGCAAGCTGTTTTTTCATGTCGCCATAACGTATTTTGCAGGAGTTATATTGTTCGTCAAAATATTTAAAGGTATCGTCAGTAGATATCACCTTCATGATATCAAAAAGATTTTTAATGGCTTCCGGTTTTTCTTGGTTCATTTCTGTTGGGCCACTATCGGTAACGGCCTTCATTATTTTCTTTTTGATGGTTTTTGGGTCTTCGGCCAAAAATATGCCGTTACCTTCGGATTTCCCCATCTTTCCTGAACCGTCTAAACCAGGAATTTTAACAAGGTCAGCGCCAAAATTATAAGCTTGTGGCAAAGGAAAATACTTTGTTTTATACATATTATTGAACCTCCCGGCAAAATTCCTTGTCATTTCCAGGTGTGGCGCTTGGTCTTTACCAACCGGAACATAATGCGCTTTGTGCAAAAGAATATCGGCAGCCATAAGTACAGGATAAGTAAGCAAACCGGCATTTATATTGTCCGGTTGTTTCCTTACCTTTTCTTTAAAAGAAGTGCAGCGTTCAAGTTCACCCTTGTATGCATGCAAGTTGAGCAAAAGATAAAGCTCATTTACTTCAGGCACATCGCTTTGGATAAATAATGTAGAAATGCTGGGTTCAATACCCGCAGCAAGATATTCAACCAATACTTGTTTCACATTTTTGTGCAGTTCTCCGGGCTCGGGATGTGTTGTTAATGAGTGATAATCAGCTATAAAAAAGAAGCAATTATTCTCATGTTGCATTTTAACAAAATTCTTCACTGCCCCGAAGTAATTTCCCAGGTGTAAATTTCCTGTTGAACGTATTCCACTAACTACCGTCTTCATATCGTGATAATATTATTCAATAATCAAAATTAATACTGTGCAAAAATACAAAATATTGGGATGCTATGCCAAGCAGAATGATCATATTTTCATTCTTTAGATGATGTGGTGAAGCTTTCTTTCTTAAGTTTATTAAAGGTTTTCTTTCCCCTTACATAGTAGTTCCAAACAATACTTTTGGTATAAACCAGGGAAACAAAATTATGGCTTTGCTGTCCACGTTTTTTCCTAAATTTGCTCAACCGTTTATAAAAAGCCATGTGCGCCCTTGTTACGGCGAAAAAATTCTTAAAACCACCTTCTACCAAAAATTTAAATGCAGCAATAATATCCAATAAGAAGCGTATTGCAAAAACGCGTTTTATTCGTTTTTTGGGAAGGTTTTTATACAGCAGCGCAAAATTATTCCTGAAATTGTAATAGGTTTTGCGCGCATTATTTTTAGGAAGTGTTCCACCGCCAATATGATAAACTTTGGAATGAGGGCAGAACATAATTTTATAACCTTCGTTTTTCAACCGCCAGCAGAAATCAATTTCTTCCATATGGGCAAAGAAGTCTTCATCCAACCCGCCTAATTTATGATACAAATCTGCCCTAACAAACATGCAGGCCCCGCTAGCCCAGAATATTTCGCATGTATTATCATATTGCCCATTATCTTCCTCTAAAGTTTCAAATAATCTTCCACGACAAAAGGGATAACCAAACTTATCAATAAACCCACCGGCAGCGCCCGAATATTCAAATCTATTGGGCTCATCATAAGCCAATAATTTGGGCTGGCAAGCCGCAATGGAAGGATCATTATCCATAAGCTCTATTACCGGTAATACCCAATTTCCAGTTACTTCAATATCAGAATTTAACAACACATAATATTTTGCATCAACATGCCTTAAAGCGTCATTATATCCTTTTGAAAAGCCACCATTCTCGCTATTCTTTATGATTCGTATATTATGGAAATTTTTTTCAAGATAACTTACAGAATCATCAGAGGAATCATTATCTGCAACAATCAATTCGGCATCATCTTTTGTATACTTAATAAGCGTGGGAAGAAATTTTTCCAAGTATTTTTTACCATTCCAATTTAAGATTACTACAGCTACCTTATGCATTTTCATTAAATATCTTTTCCATGGCTGTAAAAGTAATTAATCCCATCACGAAATAAAAATTTATTTCGGGTCTTTATAGTTTTCAAAGGTTCTTTCGCCCCAAAGGAATTGATCTTCTATAGGCTGTTCATCAACCCCCGGAGGTACTTTAAAGAGCAGGTATTGCCATTGGGGATTAGAAACTTCTCCCGGCACATTAGAATGGATCATGTCGTAATCATCAGTAGCCAAGTTTGGATTATAAAATATGAACTTGGCATTAGAATATTTGGAGTTGAGTGCATAATAATGCCATATTTCATAAGGTGTGGTGGCAGGCCCATAAGGAGATTCAACTACCGTATTAGGCTCACCGTATTTTATGAAAGTAATTCCCCTATCCGTTTCATAACCTTTCTTGTTTACAGAGCTATATTTATCATTAGAAATCATAACACGTTTTTTATATCTCTGCCAGTTTTTCCCCGGAGTATAAGGGTCCCTACTCTTCCAGAAATGATAAAAATAGTGTTTTAAAGTGGAATCCGTCCCATTTTGCATTAAATCCTCGGAAGTATATTTTTCTCTTTGGGTTGAAATTGGCCTCAACATGGCAATATACTCCATCAAGGAGTCTTTATTGGTAATCCGACTAACGAAGGTATTAGAAATGTCTGTTTCGCCAAAAGTGATCAGTTTTTTGTCCAAGTCAGGATTGCTGCGCTGGAAAAACACATAGTTCTTGGCAATTACTTCATTTTCTTGGTTTATGGCTTCCATCACAAGATTATAATTACCCGAGGGAAGTTCTTCTAAAGAAAATTCATTCAGAAAAGGAACAACAGACGCCGATTCAATTACTTTTTGTTTAACAAAGCCATTCATGATTTGCTTGGTCTCAAAAGATTCAATATAAGATTTTAGTAAGAATTTTTTATCCTTGCCCAAGGTTTTATCTGTATTATAAAGTTCTGAATAATAAGCAATCTTACTTACGTTATCTGGGAAATAAGTAAAAGCGTAAGGCACTAAATCAAAACCACTTTTCGACAGGGTGTTATCTTCTACCGTTGGTTTATAAGATTCTAAGAATTCTATGCCCGAAAAATCGATCCTTTCCCTGTTATAAGAAACAAAAATTGAGTCTTTACCATAAATGGGATTTTCTTCGGCGTTTAGGTCTTTTACTTTGAGTTCTAGGAGGTATCTCCCGTTAGGAAGAGCAAACCTTTGTTGATCAATAAAACTAAAATTCGTCTTGCTTTCATTTTCAACCACGGGGCTCTTAAGGTTGTATTTTTTAAAATTGACTATTGAGTCGTTCTTTTTAAAAAGAATGATTACCTCTAATTTTCCCTGTAGAAGCCCTTCTTCATTTTCAGCAAAATGAATTGAGCCGGCATTCACCGATAAATAGGTTTCAACATAAGGCCCTTTGTCGGGGTTATAAAATGTATTGTAAGAGAGGTAAACCTGGGTTGTTTTGGCTGAGATAAAGTTTGCCGTAAGTAATAAAGCTATAGCCAGTAAGGATTTTAGTATTTTCATTGGTTTATTTTTTTTTTACAATGTCTTGATTAGGCACTTGTTTTAATCATGCTTAGTGAGTTTCTCAATAATAATCGCAGGCATTGCCTGTTTCATAATCATAGTATTTATGTTACAAGCATAATATATTAACGAAATACTACCAAACAAAATTACATAAAATGAGTGTATTAAATGAACGTTAAAGATTTTTTTTAAAAAAAATTTGTATGCTGTATAAAATTTGTATTTTTGCAGCGGAGAAATGGCAGAGTGGTCGAATGCGGCGGTCTTGAAAACCGTTGAGGGTCACACCTCCGGGGGTTCGAATCCCTCTTTCTCCGCCACAGCATAAAGCAAGAAGAAGAAAAAGCCTGTAAATTTAACGTTTACGGGCTTTTTTGGTTTTTGGCCTGTGCATAAAAATGCATATTTGTGAAAGTTTTTGGTGTCTAAATAGGTGGACTAAACACAAAAAATGTTAGTCGCTGCTATCAGATTAAAAAACATTTACTTAGGCATTGGAAAAAAACCTGTCTTTTTGTTTTCGTGTGAAAGCATTGCTCTTTGCCTTTATTTTGGATTGCAGGGCAGGAATGCAGGGATAAAGGCAATGGGCAATAGGTGCGAAGGAAACACAAAAAGTATGACAGGAATAAATAAAAGAAGGGAGGTGAATGCGTTTATTTATGGAAACTGCATAATATTTTACTCTTAAAATTAATGTAAATCTAGGTTAATAATATAAACATGAAATAGAGAATAATACTAAAATAACTGTTTCATGAAAAATTTAATATAAATATATTAAAATGGGATTAAATCATTTTCATTAAATATAGATATAGTATACTTTAGCTTAAGCAATTCTTTTTTAACTATTTCCATATCTTGTTTATCTTTTTGTATTTCAGATGGATATTTCGGTTATACTGACCCCCCATTTCGGTCATATTGACCCCCCTTGCA
>CAZJDA010000021.1:0-70771 GCA_964544705.1 uncultured Bacteroidales bacterium | reverse complement strand
TGCAAGGGGGGTCAATATGACCGAAATGGGGGGTCAGTATAACCGAAATATCCAGCTCTGCCGCAAATAGGAAAAAATAGTATTAATTTGCAAATTCACTTCATAATTGCCAGCTTCATAAACCATGCAGGGATTATGATCTTCTCGTAAAATGCATAGGGTTCGTGCTATATTGTAATAAGCTAAGTAATTGCTCATATCTTCGTCAATAGCTTGCCTGTATAAACCAATTGCTTCAAAATACTCTTTTTTCATAAAAGCTGTATCACCATGTTGCTTTAGCTCCATTGATTTTTTGTTAATGGAGAAGCGTGAGAGTGAAATAAAAAGAGAGATCAATATTAACACCGTATTTTTTTGCATAAAACAATAATTTGTAGCGTTTAACCAAAAAAAATCTTTTAGGTTTCAAAAACATTGGTAAAAAACCAGGTAATTCTAAGTGTTTTCCAATATTTCAACAATTTCTTTGCCTGTATAATTTTCCGGATGCATTTTTGAGATGTCTCTTAGCAGGTTTTCATAGAACTGCGTTATGCCAGGGAATAAGTCTTCATCAAAAAAATCATTGTGCCAAAGAAGCGTAAACAGGCCGTTGAATTTTTTGATCTCTTCTAATATTTCGTTAATCGACTTTTTGGCTTGCTCAAAACTTAGGGACCTATAACCAAACAGGGTCCCATCCATAACATTCAAAGGTAATTCCCAAACATCAAAAGGTTTGTTACGTTCAAAATCATATAATTTAAACGGATGACAGTAAGAATGTCTAAAACCTTCATGAGCAGCAAAACCTAATGTTGAATCATATAAAAGATTGTTTTTATCGTGAATGATTGCCGTTTCGGGGAATTTGAAGGCTAAACAATGTTGCCTGATACCATAAATCTTTTGGCCACTTGCATCTTCTAAGTTTTTTATGGTCTTTTCCATGGATGATGCATAAATTGACGAGTTGATGGTTCCATGGATGCCAACTTCACAGTTTTCTTCTTGCAACCATTGATAAAGTTTTATGAGCCGAGGTTCTGAAAATTTATAAAATGAATCCCTAAATTTTTGATCTTTTTCCAAGAAGAAAAATACAGAGCGTAAATGATTATCTCTTTCTACTTTTCTCAGGAAATCAAAATTCCAATGAGGATTGCGTTTATGAATAAAATTCAGATAATTGAAGAGGTATTTCAAAAATACATTTAAAGTAACCCACCTGTTCTTATAAGAAGATTTTTTTAAGCCAAGTAATAATTTTAATTTGAATAATGTTTTATTAAGTGTATATGCATCAATAAAATCAATATCATGTGTTAATAGTAAGCCAAAGTTATTGAATACACGAGTTTTTTCCAACTCTATGGAATTCAACGCTGCAAATTTTTCCAATCCTTCAATGATAATTTGGAAATAGTAATTTACGACAGGTTTTTTAATCATACCTAATTTGTATTGTATGGAATTTGTAAATGGAAATCGATCGAAATAATCTCCTTCTTTATGCTTCAGTTCTTGATAACCTGATAATAGGAAAAATATTGATTTCAATAGATCATGTTCAAATATAAGGTTATTGTCATCAAAATGATAGAATTGCTTATTACTGGAGTTTGGAAATAATATTGGAGTGTCTTTTGAGTATTCGATATGTTGTATATCCAGTGGTTTACTCGATAAATTAAAGTAAATCCTGGGTTCATCACTTCTGGTATATTGCTCATTTTTATTGAAATGGAATAAAAACTTTATTCTTTCATTCAATTGTATATGAAACCCGAGATGAAAAAAAACATACTCAATTTGATGTTGATTTAAGAATCCCTTCATAAATTAATTAATATCCTAATTTGTTGATTATATCTTTATTATATTGGAAGAAGCGTTTACGGTCTTCTTCAGAAAAATAATTTTTACTGTCACCAATTTTCCCTTTTCTTGCAGATACACTAGTCTTTTTTATACCTTTTAATCTTTTATGAAATGTAATAAAAGCCCTTGTTATTGGTGCCGATTTCTTTTTCATTCTAACATCCTTGAAGTGCCTACCTGGTTTTGAATGAATGTATTTGGCTATGATACCAATATGGTCTTGGTAATTTTTAATAATATCTTCGTACTTAAGAAAAAAGATTTGGTTTTTGTATCTACTTCTATGCCATTGCTCTATATGATAGGCCCAATATTCCATCCTATTTAGTTGGTTTATTCCAGGCTCAAAATGATTTTTTGACAAAAGAAAATCACTGAATGTAATACCTTGATATTCAGGGTTAAAAGACCTTAAATATTCATATAATGATACCATTACATCAAGGCCGTTCCTGTAAATATAAATAAGATGCGAATTCATAAAAAGCTGTTCTACCCAATTAATCTCTTTTTGGGTTTTGTAATAATTAGAAAAATCGGGTAAATAATGAGATTTGATAATACGTGGTTTATCTCCAAGCTGTTTTTTAAAAGTATCCAAATCAACCGGGGCTTTTATATAATATCTTGTTTTATCAAGGTTTATATAGGGTTTTTGTCTTAATTCCTTAAAATTATTATAGATACTGTCAATTGTTAAATGTGTGCCCGAACGTCTATGCGATAGTACAATAACGTGTTTATTCATCTTTTTTCCTATTTTTAGACTTGTTAATGATCTCTTGGAAATGCCTTTTCCAAGAAAAAGGATTTTTCCATTTCTTCCAAGCTTGTTTAATGCGTAATAATTCAATATCTTCAAAGAAATTCCAAAAATATAATAAAAATGGGAATGAAGCCAATAAACCAATTTTTATAACAATACCGAATAAAATATTCGTATAATATGTAATAAACGATGCAAAATATAAGACAACAGCAACAACCATTATTTTAATGATTTTAGGGATTTCATATTCTATTTTATAAAATCTTTGGGAATATTTATAATATAAAATAGTTACGATTAAACTCGTAATAGTAGATGCGGCTGCGGCACCATATATGTTTATTAATGGGATCAAGGCAAAATTCAAGCCTATATTTACTATTGCCCCTATCATTACAATGTAAGCATTATATTTTGTTTTCTTCTCAAAATGTAATCCCAATTGAAAAATATACTTCATCCCATTAAAAACAAAAGTGACCGATATGATAGGAACGATTGTATAGGCAGCCCAAAAGTCCCTGTTATTAGGAGAAAAGATCATAAGTACTTCTTTTGAAAAAAACGACAATACCAGTACTGCAACAACAAGTATTAAAGTGTAATAATTCAGTACTTTCGAGAAAAACCTTGGTGCATGTTTTTCCTTGTACATTTTGAAAGCTATAGGCATAAAACTCATTTGGAAGGAGCGTACAATAAAGACATTAATTACTCCTGCAAGCTTGTATCCCAATGAGTATATACCTACTTGTGAATAATCGATAAGCAATTTAATGATATACCGGTCAGATAAAGTTAATATCAAGTTAAAAACGCCTGACAATATCAAGGGGAAAGAGTAATTAAACATTTCCTTAAAAATTACAAAATCAAATTTCCACAGTATATTTTTCAATATCATTGGTATTGTGATGACAAGCGCAAGAGCACTGCCTATCACTTGGCTTAGGATAATACCGGTAATTCCGTAATTAAGCACAACAATAAAATATATGTTTAATCCTAATATGGAAGTAAACTTAAGAATGCTCAACAAGGCAAAAAAACCGGACTTTTCTTTGAGCCTTATTAAGGATAAGGCTGTTTCGTTAAATATTTCCAGGGAGGTCCATATAAATAATAGGGTGAAATAATTGGTATAATTTTGATGACCGAAAAAAACATCGGAAAATATATAATCAAAAGGTTGCAATATGGCATTAAAGACTAAAACTACCAGTAACAAAGGGAAAAAGGTATTAAAAATGATGATCTTTTTTTCCTTGGCTGTTTTTGCATCCGCCCACCAGCGCATCATGGCAACAGCTAAACGCATGTTGAATACGCTTACAAGAAATTGGTTGGTAGTTTCTAAAATGGCTAAAATCCCATATTCTGAGGTAGTCAAGTGGGTAGTATATAATGGGAGAAGTATTAATCCTATAATTTTTATGGAAATGTTTCCAAGGCTATAGATTGTGGTATGCTTAACCGTATGTTTAAGATTATTCAGCAAGGCTTATTTTATTTCTAGGCAATAATAACGAAGTGAAATAAACTTTAGTTTTGATACAATACAAAAATGATGCTTTTTAAATGTGTTCTCGATCATTTTTTTTGTGTACTGTTTGTAACCAAATGCCCAAAAGTGATTATCCGTGTTTAATCGATTTCTCTTAGTTGCAATTTTAATTGTAAAATTACCAAATACATGCAAGGATAGTTTGTTATAAACCCAAATCTTCTCATTTTTCGGCAAGCTGAGAAAAAGGTATTTGTTAACACATTGATTCAATCTAGTTAACACAATCTCAAATTTATCAAAGGGGATATGTTCAAAAACTTCAAAAGCCAAAACATGATCGTAATTACCCGGGAATTCATACTCAACAAGATTAGCAACAACATCAGGATTTTTGCTTTTATCAATATCAATGGTTGTAACTTCCACACCTTTTGATCTTAAGTAGTTGGCTGTGAACCCCGAGCCTACACCTATCTCTAACACATTATCACCGGGCTTTACAAGGTTTTCCATTAATTTTTGTTGATACCAATAGGATAGCCAATGATCTTCTGATTCAAGTTTGTATATCCAATCTGAGGAATATGTATATTTGTCACCTGCCATATAATAAACATTTTTTTAACCTAATAAAAAATATTTTTTTAGATTTGTGGCGACAAAAATAGTAATTTATAATGTATCATAGGTAAATGAGCATAATAAAGAAAGATTTAATTATTTTTTAGTGGATTACAACACGACATATTTAAAAAAAACCAGGTATTCTGAATGGGATAAGATTATTGAAGGTATGTATGGAGATATCTTTTATTCTTCCTTTTATTATAAAAAAATAAGTACTGCACTGGGGGTAAATTTTTCAATTATTGTCGTTGAGAATGAACAGAAAGAAATACAGGGAGGTGTTATTTTTTCTTATAAAAAAATAGGTCCTTATAAATTTCAATATATTTTGCCTGCTATACCTTATCGCGAGATTGTAATTAAACACAGGGATTCCAAGTTTTTAGCAAGAAGAGAACGTCATTATTTTAGTATAATAGAGGCAGTGATAAAAAAAATGAAGCAAGACCTGGTCAGTTTTGAATTTGTATTGCCCCCATTTAAAGGGGATGCCAGGCCATACACATGGAACGGACTTAACTCTGCGGTTAAATATACTTATTTGCTAAATTTCAAAAAACAATCTAACTGGCAAAAAGACTATAGCAGTTCTTTGCGGAGACAAATAAAAAAAGCAGAAAAACTTCCTTTTAAAATAGATACTGAGTTTTCGGAAAAAAATATATCAATCTTCTATAAGCTTCAAAAACTATCTTTTACAAGGCAAAATTTGCAATTCAAAATATCTGGAAAAGATTTTGTAAATCTCATTTTTGAAATACACAATAAAAACAAAGCTTATATTTTTACAATTTATAAAAATACTGAAGCTGCTTCTTCAATGATTATTTTTGTTTCTTCAGGAATTGCCTACTATCTATTCACAGGATCGAACCCAAATTTATTTAACTCGGGCTTAAATAGTTACTTATTGAATTATGTACTATCGTTTTTAAAGGAAAAAAAAGTTGAAATCTTTGATTTTATTGGTGCAAATACACCAAGTGTTGCTGCGTATAAAGCAAACTATGGTTTTACCTTAGAACCAATATACCATCTATCATACTCAAATTGGATATATCGTTTTCTATTTAAAATGAAAAAAATCATTCGTCCTTAAATGTGACCCAGTCAAGTTTTTTTACTTCATCAATTATTCTTTGATAAATATGATTAGGTAAACTTTGCTTTGAGTTGATATCAATTTTATTTTTGAGAAAAATTTCTGACGAAGGCTTTAGCCCTAAAAAAGAAGACAATACGTTTATTTTTTCTCTACAATCCTTTAACTCCTCATACTTAAGTTCAATATATTGTTCCTGATTATACTTAGATAAAGAGTCAAAAATATTTTTTTCAATATAAAATACCTGTTTTACAACCTGTTCAATAATTGGTAGTTTTTCTAGCTCTTTATAATTAGGTGGTTTAATACTCCAAAGTTGATTATCTTTAATATTCAACTTTCTTTTGACCTTATAAATTGATTGTACAATGTTTACAGGATTTCTCCTTATAAAAATGATTTTTGCGTCAGGAAATAAATCTTTAATTAGTTCCAAACGCATACTAAATGATAAATTCTTTATTACTAGAGATTTTTGAGTTTTGTTCATGATTGCATGAAAGTAATCTTTCATGGCTTGTTTCTGTTTAATAGACAATTCATCTGGATGAACATAATGCTTATTTTTTGGTAGCCATTTATACCAAAACAATCCTTCATTCGGTGCTAATAACCCATCATTTGAGGTATCTCCAAATTTGGATTCAAATGAATTGTGTGCTTTCTTTTTTAAGAACTTATGATTTAATAAAAATCCTATAAATGTAATTTCTCTTGCCAGGTTAATAAAGTTATTTATATACAAAAAATCAAAATAAGAAGTGATGAGCTGATAAAGTATTGTTGAACCACTTCTTGGAGCGCCAATAATAAAAACTGGGGAATAGTTACTCCCTTTTTTAGCATACTTTTTTATCGCTCTCTTTTCCAATATTTTTGTAAACGGAGAAGAATACTTAAACAACCACCTTAATAATTTCAACTTAAACCGATTCATTTTACAGAATTAAATTTCTGTAAAAGTAAAATAAATTTATTTAGGCCATAAAACAATTATTTGCTTATATTCTGGTTCATTATTTATTGAAGAAAGCTATTTTAACTATTCAAGCTTGAAAAATTTGAACAAAGAGATTTTTGTTTAATAATTTTGATCTTTTTACTATTGAAGTTAATATATTTGTGAATCTTTATCTAAAATTCAACAAAATAAATATTTTTATAAAATGAAGCTAAAATATGCAATAATAGGGTGTGGAAGAATTGCAGAAAGACATGCAAAGCATATTTCTAACCTGGGAATATTAAAATCGGTATGTGATATAGATAAACAAAGAGCTGATGATTTCGGTAAAGAATATGCTGCCAATGTCTATTATAAAATCGAAGACCTTCTAAATGCTAATGATGGTATAGATGTAGTCTCAATTTGTACACCCAACGGGTTACATGCAGAACATGCTATAAAAAGTCTTAAAGCAGGGTATCATGTACTTTGTGAAAAACCGATGGCGCTTTCCGTTATAGATTGCGGAAATATGATTAACGAAGCTGAAAAAGCCAACAAACGTTTATTTATTGTTAAACAAAACAGGTTTAATCCGCCCATAGTAGCATTAAAAAAAGCAATTGATGATGGAAAGTTGGGCAAAATTTATAATGTCCAGTTAAATTGTTTTTGGAACAGGAATAATCAATATTACGAACATTCAAGTTGGAAAGGGACTAAAGACCTTGATGGTGGTGTGCTTTTTACTCAATTTAGCCATTTTATTGACTTACTTTATTGGCTAATAGGAGATATAAAAAAGGTCTATTCGCTTACCCAAAATTATACCCATAAAGATATAATAGAATTTGATGATACTGGGGTTGTTATTTGCAAATTCTATAATGGAGCTATTGGCTCAATTCATTTTACAATAAATAGCTTTGAGAAAAATTTTGAAGGTTCTATAACCATTTTTGCCGAAAATGGAACAATAAAAATCGGCGGTCAATATCTAAACGCACTTGAATACCAAAATATAAAAGGCTTTGAAATTAAAGACTTAGCTGAATCAAATATCCCTAATGATTATGGCAGTTATCAAGGCAGCATGTCTAACCATGATAAAGTATACGAGAATATTGCTGAGGTACTTAATAATCAAGGTGTTATCTCAACAAATGGGTTTGAAGGCCTCAAAACAGTTGAGATAATTGATAAAATATATACTTATGCAAAAAAAGATGAATAACAATCCTATTACAAAAACAATTGGTATTAAAAACGTAATTTTCGGTAAAGAAGTAAAAATTATTGAACCTGCTAATTTATACGAATGCGAAATTTCTGATTATTGCTTTATAGGCCCTTTTGTTGAAATCCAAAAAAGTGTTAAAATTGGTAAAAACACGAAAATTCAATCACATACTTTTGTATGCGAACTTGTAACTATTGGTGATAATTGTTTTGTTGCGCATGGTGTAATGTTCATTAATGATACTTTTGGCAAGAAAATGGGGCCGGCACAAGGAGACAAGGATTTGTGGAAATCAACTAAAATTGGCAATAATGTTTCTATTGGATCAAATGCCACAATATTGCCTGTTAATATTTGTGATAATGTTGTTATTGGTGCTGGTTCAGTTGTTACAAAAGATATTTTAAAACCCGGTAAATATGCTGGAAACCCGGCCAAAAAGTTAAATTAATAGACATCAAATTATGAAAGTTCCTTATTTAGACTTAAACAAACAATACAATTCAATAAAAAAAGAAATTGATATCGCGATATCTTCTGTAATAAATGATAATGCATTTATCAATGGAAAATATGTTCATAATTTTGAAATAAATTTTGCCAAGGCACATTATGTAAACAATTGTCTTGGAGTAGGAAATGGTACTGATGCCCTCGTAATTGCCCTCAAAGCTTTAGGATTAACAAATGGAGATGAAGTAATTACTGTACCCAATACTTTTATTGCTACTGCTGAAGCTATTACACAAGTGGGGTGCAAACCTGTATTTATTGATTGTGAACCCGAAGGATATTGCCTGGATACCAGTTTAATAGAAAAAAATATCACTAAAAATACAAAGGCAATAATACCAGTTCATCTTTTTGGCCATGCAGCTGATATGGACAAAATTAATACAATAGCCGAAAAATATGGGTTATTTGTAATTGAAGATGCAGCTCAAGCTGCCCTGGCTGAGTATAAAGATAAAAAAATAGGGGGATTGGGACATATAGCTACTTTTAGCTTTTATCCAGGTAAAAATCTTGGAGCTTATGGAGATGCTGGCGCTATAATCTCAAATAATAAAGCACTTTATGATTTTGCAAAAATGTATGCCAATCATGGAAGAATAGGTAAATACGATCATGAGTTTGAAGGAATAAATAGCAGGATGGATGGAATACAAGGAGCTGTGTTGGATGTAAAGCTTAAGCATCTTCAAAAATGGACTGACGACAGAAGGAAAATTGCAAATATCTATAATGATAACCTTTCGAGTATACAAGAATTAATTCTTCCCAAAGAAATGGATTATGCAAAACATGTTTACCATATTTACGCAATTAGAAGTTCACGAAGAGATGAGTTGTTAGAGTATTTAAAAAAGAATGATATAGGCGTTGGAATACATTATCCTATTGCATTACACGAACTAAAGGCTTATAAATATTTAGGGTATAAACCCAATGATTTTCCTAATGCACATAGCTTTTCCAAAGAATTGCTTAGCCTTCCAATATACCCTGAAATGGATGAAAAACAAATAGATTATGTTATTGAATCAATAAAATCATTTTTCAAATAATATGGGATATCGTTTTTTAAAAGTTTCATCATATTATAGGGGATTTTTAAATTATTATTACCAGAATAATGAAGAAATTAAAAACAAATCCTACAATCAACAATACCGTCATTTAATGGATCAATGCTTTGCTATGGCAGATTTTTACTCTATTCACCTTAAAGAATTAGGTATTGATAGTTATGAAATTGTTGCTAATGCTACTCCACTTCAAGAAGCATGGGCTAAACACAACAATATAAAAGCTTCTGGAGTCAATCTTCTTATTGCACAAATAAAATATTATAAACCCAATGTGGTTTTTTTCCAAGACAGTATTACATATAATGGCGATTTTATCGAATATATCAGGAAAAAGATTCCTTCCATAAAGCTTATTATTGGGAATATATGTGCACCTTTTTCAAAGTTAACTTTGAAGAATTTTAAAAATTTTGACCTCATGATAACTTGTTCTAAGAAATTTTTACCTGTTTTACAAAACAATGGAATAAAGTCTTATATACTTTACCATGGATTTGAGAAAAGAATTCTTGGAAAGATAGAACAGGACAATCATTTTCCCAATTCTGATTTTTTGTTTATCGGGTCAATTTTTGCTGATAATGGTTTTCATGCTTTAAGAAGAGATTTGTTGGAAGAATTAATAAAAAATGATGTGAAAGTGAATTTCTTTGGGAATATTTCGGATATTGGGAATTTTGACTATTTGATGAGACTGGGTGCTTATTATTCTACTAATATTTTAAGGAGATTACACCTAAAGCCTGTCATTAAGTCTTTTAAACCTCTGAAAAAAGCTGAAAATCTTATTTCAAAGCCACAAAAACTAAAAATTTCTAAAAAACTTCATGATGTTGTTAAAGCGCCTGTTTTTGCCCTTGATATGTATAAGGTTTTAAGCAAAGCAAAAATAGGCTTTAACATTCACATTGACGAAGCAGGTGAATATGCAGCCAATATGAGAATGTTTGAAACAACTGGTGTTAGTACTTGTTTACTTACAGATCACAAGGTAAATATTAAAGATTTTTTTGAGCCGGGTAAGGAAATTGTTACTTATAAAAATAAGGATGATTGTATTGAAAAAGCCAACTGGTTAGTTGAAAATCCTATAAAAGCCAAGGAAATAGCCAAAGCAGGACAAAAAAGGACATTAGAGCAACACACTATTGCAGACAGAATGCAAAAATTTGACAAAATAATAAAAAAAAATTTATAATGAATAGCTTTTTGTATCAAATGTTACGAGCAAGAAAAGTAATCTTTGGCCGCGATTTTTATACAAAAAACCAAACCCAAATCAAAAAAATAACATTAGGAGAAAAAAACACCCAATGGACCATTGCCCCTTCTGCTATTCCTGGTAACTCAATCCTCTACTCCTTCGGCGTGGGCACAGATATTAGCTTTGACTTGGAAGTCATCAAAAGATTTAACGCAAAAGTTTATGCCTTTGATCCTACTCCCAAATCTGTTGAATGGATTAAGCAGCAAAAACTTCCAAGCTCTTTTCATTTTCATCCTTATGGTATTGCTTCATATAATGGCAAAGTTAGTTTTACATTACCTAAAAATCCACAGTATGTATCCGGCTCGGTAAATGATCATTTGGGTTCTGAGGGAGAAAAAATTGATGTTCCTGTAAAAAAACTGGATACCATCATGCAAGAGCTTGGGCATCAAAAAATTGATATACTTAAAATGGATATTGAAGGAACAGAATATGAAGTTATAGATTTTATTATTGACAATAACATCCAGGTTGGCCAATTGCTGGTAGAATTTCACCATCGCTTTAAAAAAATCGGCATAAAAAAAAGTAAAGAAACAATCCTTAAGCTCAATAATGCAGGATACTTAATTTTTCATGTTTCGCCCAGTGGAGAGGAATATTCATTTATTCATAAGAGCAAAATTGAAAAATGAAACAGGCAAATAACGGGGGTTTTTTTTTGATGCACAAAAAAGAAATATAGGATGGTTGACACCCCAAAATGTTGTAAAAACATAAAGAACATGAGAGTAGTTATCGTAAATAGTTTTGATAAAAAGGGAGGAGCTGCAATAGCAGCTTTCAGGCTTCATAATGCGCTGAATAAACACAAAAAGGCGCATTGCAATATGCTTGTACAAGAAAAGAGCAGCAAACTTGAAACGATCCAAACTACTACAAAAAGTAAATGGAAAAAATGGATTAATTTTTACAGGTTTGCTATAGAAAGGCTCATTTTCACCTTTTACGAAAAAGATAAAAGTGTTCGTTTTGCTTTTTCTTTGGCAAATACAGGTGAAGATATTTCCCGCAATCCTCTTATTAAAAAGGCTGACATCATCCATATACATTGGGTATACTTTGGTTTTCTTTCATTAAAGTCATTAAAAAAATTATTTGCCCTTAACAAACCCATAGTATGGACATTTCATGATATGTGGGGTTTCACCGGTGGATGTCATTACGCGGGTGATTGTAGAAATTTTAAAACAACGTGTCATGATTGTCCATTTCTGAAAAAACCGGGTAAGAATGACCTTTCTAACAGGATATTCCATAAAAAGAAAAATATTTATGAGAAGGCAAGTTTTTCAATAGTAACCTGTTCTGCGTGGCTTAAAAACCAAGTAAAGAGCAGCGCGTTATTAAAAGAATTCCATGTACAAAATATTCCTAATCCAATTGACTTGCAAAATACCTTTGTTAAAAAAAACAAAACAGGAGCAAGGAGAAGATTAGGTCTTAATTTGGAGAAGAAATTGCTGCTATTTGGCGCCATGAACATTGCAGATAAAAGAAAAGGATTTACCTTTTTTGAACAAGCGCTTCAAATTCTTTTTTCGCAAAAGAGAGATGACTTTGAGTTGGTGATTTATGGCAAATCATCGGAAGAAATGTTAAGCAAAATCCCTTTTAAAGTGAATAATGTTGGTATGATCACCTCTACATCAAAAATGGTTGATGTATATAATGCCTCTGACATGTTTGTAATTCCCTCATTAGAAGATAACTTACCTAATACTATCGTGGAGGCTCACGCTTGTGGGCTTCCCGTTGTGGGATTTGCCACTTGTGGCGTAAATGAAATGATCCTGCATAAGGAAAACGGGTACCTTGCAAACTATTTGTCAGCAGATAGCTTGGCAGAAGGTATACGATTTATCTTGGAAACAAGTGATTATGAAGCTATTAGCAATAATGCAAGACGATTCGCAGAGCAAAACTATGCTGAAAAAAAGGTAAGCGAACAATATTATAACCTATATACCAAGTTGTTAGAAAAAACAAACCCATGAATCAACCAAAAGTTTCAGTCATTACCGTGGTTTTTAATAATGAAGAATTCATTGAGAAAACCATTCTAAGTGTTGCTAATCAAACATACAAGAATATTGAGTACATCATAGTTGATGGTGGTTCAACAGACGGAACAATTAACATCATCAAAAAATACGAAGAACACATTTCTAAATGGATAAGCGAGAAGGACAAAGGTTTATATGATGCCATGAATAAGGGCATTAAAATGTCTACCGGCGATTATGTATGGTTTATGAATTCCGGGGATACAATTTATGAAAAAACTACTTTAGAGAAATCAATTGGATTTCAAGGGGATGCAGATGTCTACTATGGCGATACCATGATTGTAGATGAAAATGGCAAAGAAATTGGTTTAAGAAGACTACGACCTCCTAAAAATTTAAATTGGAGGCATTTTATTCATGGTATGCTCGTATGTCACCAATCAGTTATAGTAAAAAAATCTATTTCGGAATTATATCAATGGCACGACTACCCGCATTCTGCAGATTTTGATTGGGTACTAAAAGCATTAAGAAAAGCAAAATCCATTATCAATACCCATCAAATTATGTGTGCATTTCTTGATGGTGGCCAATCCAAAAGAACCATAAAGGTTTCCTTAAAAGAACGATTTCAAATTATGGTTAAAAACTATGGGGTTATTCCCACAGTTTTTAACCATTTTAAGATCAGTATAAAATTCTTTTACTATTTATTTCGTTTTAGGCGTTTTTGATTTTTTCTTTCGCCTGGAATATTCATAAAAAGCTACTCCAAGTATCAAAACAACAACAATGATAGAGCTAATGGAAGCAATTTTTTTGCCAGTATAGTAAGACTTTGGCTTAAACTCAAATGTAATGGTATTTTCTCCTTTTGGTAAAACCATACCTCTTAATACGTAATTAACCCTGAAATACGGCAATTCTTCACCATTGATATAAACGTTCCATCCTTTGGGATAATAGACTTCCGAAAATACCGCTAATTGCTTTTTGCTTGACTGGTAATTGTATGTAAGCTTATCAGGTGTATATTCTATAAGCTCTATGTTTGCTAATGTATCCTCCTGTGGGGTAAAACCCTCCAAGTATTTTTTATATCTTTTATCAATGATAGCTGTTTTTGAAGGATCAAAATTATTCAAAGCTTTAATTTCAGCATCAGAATCTTCTACTATTTTATATTTGTCAACAAACCAAGCATTGCCTAAGGCATGTTCATTAATTATAGGCCTAGCTTTAGGGTTGTAGATTATATACTTGGCATTTAGCATATTAAGACAAGAAACTTTATCAAGAGCTTCGCTTATTGAAGAATCTGTAGGTTCTTTTTGCAGTGTAAGGATAATACTACTAATCTCTTTTTGGAGATGGTGGTCTATTAGTTCTTGGTAACGCATTAATTTAGCTCCATGATACCCTCCAATGGATTGATGGAAATATGAAGTATTAACTTCGTTAAATGGATTATTAAGATTTAATACTCGATAACTTTCGCTGCGGTCTTTTAGGATAAACTCATCTGCCGGTGATTTTGAAAAAGTGTTTTTCACTACCCTGGATTTAACAAAGTCGTCATTATTAACAAATCTTTTGTTCACACCCCATAAGTCAACAAGAATAAACAAAATCAATCCTGCGTACACGTAATTCACATTTTTAAGCTTATTTTTTAAATAGAGCCATAAAATACCAAAAGCTAAGGAAATAAACACAAAAGACCTGAAAGCATCGGTGCGAACCATTGCTGCCCTGTCTGCTGGTAACAAAGTAGCTACTTTTTCTGCAAAAGCTTGGGGAAATCCCATTCTTACAAAACTTGTTACATCCTCTGGAGTGGAGAAATTCAGGAACAAGCCAGGCATGATGGCAAATATCAATGATATACCTCCAACAATATAATAGGAATATTGGAGATTTTTCATTGCTTTCTTTTTTTCATTCTTCTTATTAATAAAATTCCTCGTTCCCAGCATTGCTAATAAGGGCATTGTGAGGCCGGCAATTACCAGTGCCATAGAAACCGTCCTGAATTTGTTATAAAAAGGCACATTATAGAAAAAGAAATCGGTAAACCACGGTAAATTCTTACCCCATGAAAGCAAAATTCCCAAGATTGTAGCTGCCAACAACCACCATTTAACAGCGCCTCTTACATTAAACATTCCCAAAACAAAAAGAAATACAACAATAGCCCCTACGTAAACAGGCCCGGATGTAAAAGGCATTTTACCCCAATAAGTAGGCATTTGTTTTACAATATTTTTTGCTTGTTTGGGTGGTAAGCCATTTTTTCTTAATTCGTCATATATCTCTGAAGATTCTCCTAAATCATAATTAGAACTGCCGCCATAAAAATTAGGGATTAATAATGTCATCGTTTCAGCTTTTCCATAACTCCAAGCTAATGCATAACTCTTATCCAACCCTTCTTTTTTACGCTCCTCTTTGGGGGCTGTAAGTTCAGACTCCCCACGTATGGTATACTTCCCATATTCGGCAGTAACCCATAATTTGGTAATGTTAGGCAAAACACCAAGAATAGCTGCTAATACTAGCACCCCAATCGCTTTAGAGAAAACTTTTAGTTCTTTTTCTTTGATAGCATATATGAGCTTTTCTATCCCAATTATTATCACTATAAGCAGCAGATAGTATGTTATTTGTACATGGTTAAACGCCAACTCTAAGCCTAATCCCAAGGCGGTGAGAAGCGCCCCTAAAATGTATCTTTTTCTAAAAGCCAACATGACACCTGCTATAACAATAGGCATAAAAGCAATAGCATAGGCCTTATTAACATGACCGGCTTCAATAATGACAAAATTATACGTGGAAAATGCAAATGCTATGGCCCCTGCTATACTAAGCCATGGATTTAACCTTAAAGAAACCAGTAAAATATAAAAACCTATGAGATACAAAAATATTATGTCTACAGTATGCTTAGGTAAATTAAGCCTTATTATATTGGCTATGATCTTGTAAACATTATAACTATAGGCTCCTGTATATATCTGGTATGCAGGCATTCCACCAAACATCGAGTTGGTCCATCTTGCTATTTTGCCGGTTTCACTCTTATAGTCAATGAGTTCCTTTTGCATTCCCTTAGAATGCCTAACATCCATCTGTTGCATCTTTTTGCCTTCCAGAACCGGGCTGAAATAAATAAAACCAATAATGATGAATGATATAACAGCTATTAAATGAGGAAGAGCTGACCTTAGGCTTTTTTGTTTTTGGCTCATAAAATCACAATATTTTGGGTTTATAAATTTTGGCGTAAATATAGATAAATTTCAGCAACCTGCTTATTTTTTATACATTAATGTTTTTCAATCATCCATCTCTTCAAAATCAACATATTCGCCTAAATCATCCTTTTTCCTTTTTCCTTCTTCGGAGATATCTTTTATATGGATATCATTGTCTTTCTTGGTTTCCTCTTCTTTTTTTTTATAATATGGGCTTTGGCGATAAAATTTCTCCTTTTGTTTATTTATATAGCGTTTAACAAGGTAAGGCAGGATATACCTTCCTAGAACCCTGAAAAAGATATACAAAAGTACTATTACGATAAAAAAATTCAAAAGTGGCATTCCCTTAACAGGTTAAAAAAAGAAGAAGGTATAGTATTACACCTTCTTCTATATCAAAGACTAAATTTAAACAATTCTTTATAAAAAGCTAATCATTACCTTTTATGCAATTTTTCTTCTGAAACGGTCAGTCTCTTCCGTCCTTTAGCCCTCCTGGAATTAATAATTTTCCTACCGTTTGAAGTTGACATTCTTAGCCTAAATCCGTGCTTATTCCTTCTTTTTCTCTGTGATGGTTGAAATGTACGTTTCATGTGTTTAAAATTTTTGACAATGTCGCGTATTGTGTGCTCACCTTAATCATGTTTCGCGTGTGTCCCTATAATTATTTCAGACATTGCCTGTTTCATCTGTTTATAATTTGTTTTTATTTGTCAGATGGAACATCCATTAAATAATCATGCTCGTGTGAGTTAAAATTATTTATCATGGATGTTTCATTTTTTCTATTCTTTTTTTGAGTTTGCAAATATAAAGATTTTTTTTGTAACAACAAACATGGCAACTGCCTTAGAAAAAAATTTTTTTGAATAAAAAAATTTCATATTACAGAAGTATAATCTAATGCCTCTGTAATATGAAATTAAAAAAAACTATTTTTTGGGCACATCCTTAAGCGTTTCTAATAGGAAATCCCAAAATTTTTGTACTGAGCCAATATGAACTCTCTCATCAGGAGAATGAGGGGCATCAATTGTAGGCCCAAAAGAGATCATGTCTAATTGCGGATTAACATCTCCAATCAAACCACATTCTAATCCTGCATGTATAACTTTAACGGCTGGAATTTTCCCAAATTTTTTATTATAAACTTCTTTCATTGTCTTCAAAATGGGTGAATCTATATTAGGTTTCCATCCAGGGTAAGAACCTTTATGTTCAACACTAGCTCCCAATGGTTCAAATATACTTACAATCATGTTTCCAGTGCTTTCTTTTAAAGAGTCAACAGAACTTCTTGATAAAGAAACAATTTCTATGGTACCATTTTCTGTTTTTACTACCCCCAAACTGGTTGATGTTTCAACTACATCAGGCATATCCGCTATCATGCTTAATACACCATTTGGGCATGCATAAATAGCATTTAATAAACTGTTTTGGGTGTCTAAATCAATAACTTTTGCAGGAGCATCAATGGTTATTGCTTCAATTTTTAGGTTTGGTTCTACTGCAGATAACTCATTTTTAATATTACCGGTTAGTTCTTTAAACGCTTCTAAAAATGCTGTTTCATTAGCAGTGGGTATTGCAGCATGCGCTTCAGCTTCTCTTGGTATAGCATTCCTGAGTGTTCCACCATTAAATGAAGATAATCTTAATCCATTTTTTCTTGTTGCCACCCATAAAATTCTATTCAATATTTTATTAGCATTGCCTCTTCCAAGGTGAATATCTAGGCCGGAGTGCCCTCCTTTAAGCCCGGATATCTTTATTTGGTAGCCTGTCATATTTTCCGGTATTTCTTCCTCCGAGAATTTGAATCTTGAGATTGTATCCATTCCGCCGGCGCATCCAATATAGAGGTCGCCTTCATCTTCAGAGTCCATATTAAGAAGTATGTCTCCTTCCACAAAGCCAGGCTTAAGGTTAAAAGCTCCTGTCATGCCGGTTTCTTCATCAACAGTAAAAAGTGCTTCTATAGGCCCATGAGCTATATCATTTGCCTCTAAAACAGCCATTGCCGCTGCAACACCCATACCATTGTCAGAACCTAAGGTCGTATCCTTTGCTGTTACCCATTCTCCATCAACATAAGCTTGTATTGGGTCCTTCTCAAAATCAAAATCCACTCCACTGTTTTTTTGTGGTACCATATCAAGATGTCCTTGGAAAACTACGGTTTTAAGGTCTTCCATGCCTTTAGTAGCCGGCTTTTTAATTAAAACATTTCCTACCTCGTCCGTTTTCGTCTCTAATCCAAGATCGAGTCCAAATTTTTTAATAAACTCTACAACTTTATCTTCTTTTTTTGATGGCCTGGGAATATCACACAACTTTTGGAAATTGTTCCACAATGCTTTAGGTTTAAGATCTTTCATTTCGCTCATAGTATTATATTTTAAAGTTCATATTTTAAATTACATAATGAAAAGCAAAGGTAAAAATTTCTAACGAATTAATCATATTCGTCACAACCAGCATGCATATTTAAATATTTCAATTTTCAATTCTTTTGAAAATTAATTTCCTGTATTCATAAGCATCAATAAAATCAAATATTATAAAGATATATTTATATTTTAATTTTTTTATGTTATGAATTATTTAACATAATTTTTTCTTTGATGTCATATATTTTTATTATTTTGCTTGCGAATTTAAAATCAATTATTAATCAAAAATTAATTATTATGAAACGTAGAATTACATTTTTAATTTTGGCTTTAGCAGGATTTATCTTTGCTGCGCAAGCACAAAATGATGAACGAAAATTTTCAAAACAGGAGGATATGCAACGCGAAATAGAAGCGTCAAAACAAAGGCAGCATAGCTATACTCCAACTGTTACCGAAAATGCAAATAGTTCAAAAGATACCACCATCTTGATGGGTGATGGTACTGTAACAACTTGTGACGCGTCATTTTACGATAGTGGCGGGCCAACAGGTGATTTTGGGAACAATGAAGACTTCACCTTAACTGTTTACCCTGCAACTGCAGGAAGCTTTGCACAAGTAGAATTTACATTTTTTGATTGTGGTACGCAAGGTTCAGGATGGGATTACTTAGAAATTTATGATGGTGTAGATATGACTTCATCACTACTCGTTTCTTCTGACGCAGTAGGTAATGACGGAATGCTTGAAACATTCACCGCCACGAACACGGATGGGGCGCTAACTTTCCATTTCGAATCTTCTGGTGTTGTTCCAAATCCGGGCTGGGAATCTACTATTTCGTGTCATATTCCAACCGATCATGATATGGGCGTTGAAGCGATTGCTCCAACTACCGTGCTTTCTGGCGAAACTGTAACTCCGCAAGTAACAATTCATAATTATGGTTTAATGGATGAATCTACATGGAGTGTACAACTTACCGCCACTGACGGCTATGATGAAACCGTTTCTGATGCAGCCACAATAGTTTCCGGTGATGATTATACCATTGACTTCCCTGATTGGACTCCCGCTGACGGTATTTATACCCTTTTTGCTACAGTTACTCTTGCAGGTGATACTATTGCAATAAATGATACTTTAAGTGTTGAATGCGAAGTTGCTCCATTGGGTTTTGGTGATGTAGTAATGACTTTTGTTGCTGATGAAGCTGGCTGCCCGGGTATTGAAACTGACGGGAACTATATTTACACGGTTTATTGGAATAGCGGAAGCACAGGTAGATACTTCTCCAAGTACGACATGAATGGTAACTATATTGAAGATTTCCAAATTACCGGCGTTGCTGATCTTAGGGATATGGCTTATAATCCCTCTAATGGATTCTTCTATGGATCAGCAGCTAATTCTTCTTTATTTGAAATGGATTTTGAAAACCAAACATTAGAAAATACTATTTCAATTCCTACTGATAGCCGAGCTATATGCTACGATGACGAAAACAATACTTTCTGGGCTAACAATTGGGATACTCCTCTTACAGAATTCAATCCTGATGGTACTGCTACTGGTAATTCTTTTGCGTCTCCTAGTATTTATGGCGTTGCTTATGATAATTGGTCAGACCCCGCAAACCCAACTTATTGGTTATTTACAGGAACAGCTACTGGTGACACACCAATGCTTGAAGAATTTGCATCAGATGGAACACCAACAGGTAGAACCATAGATTGTAGTACAGCCCCTGGTTTTGACGCCGGTATTGCTGGTGGCGCTGCTTCTTACGAAGAAGATGGACATGCTTATATATTAGCTAATTTACAACAAGATCCTAACTTAATCGTTAAGTTCTATTTGGCACCAGCTGGCCCCCCACCTCCAACCTATACCGTTACATTTAATGTTACTGATATTGAAACTACAGATCCTATTGATGGTGCTACAATAGATATTGATGGCGATCAATTAACAACAGACGCATCTGGCGTTGCTACAATAGACCTTTCTGACGGTGATTATTCATATACTGTAAATGCAACAGGATATGATGAATATACAGATGCTCTCACTGTAGCTGGCGCTGCCATAGATGTTGATGTTGAAATGACACCATCAAACGTATTTTATGAAGTAACTTTTGGAGTTTATGACGGTGATGGTGAAGTTACTGCCGCTGTTAGTGATACTCCTATTACCTCCGGTGATATGGTTGCTGAAGGAGATACCGTTTGGTTCTACGCTAATCCCGATGATGGATTTCAAACCAATAATTGGTATTTAAACGGCTCCTCAACTACCATTAATGCTGACACAGTATATTATTCTGATCTTGACATGGATATTGACTTGCAAGCTGAATTTATACCTGATGGAATCAATGAACTTACATCTGCTGAATTGAACGTTTACCCTAACCCATCTTCTAACGGTGAATTTACAATAGATATTAGTGGTAACTATGAGGTAAGTGTTATGAATATTGCAGGAAAGGTAGTTTATAATACCAATATCAACGGGGTTTCAACCATTGATCTTTCGAATTTTGCCGAAGGCTTATATTTTATGCAACTTAGGTCAGAAGACAAAGTTATTACACAAAAGATCATGATTAAATAATCAATAATGATTTTTTTTAACAACATTCTGAAAAGCCGGGTTAACCCGGCTTTTTTATTAAGTCTAAAACCTAATTTAAAAATAGGTGAATGGCTTTCACAAATCATAATCTAAGGCATTGTTCAATAAAGAGCAAACAATTATGGATAAATCATAGTTTTTTTGTTTTAATCTTTTCTTCCTATAATCTTTTCTAAAAAATATTTATATTTACAATTCGTATTTTAAAACCAAAACTTATTGATTATGAAAAAAACAATGTTTACCCTTTTATTAGCAGTTATTACATATTTAGCATTTGGGCAAGTAACAGTTGTAGAAGTTAAAGGTGTTGGCCAAGACAGGGACGGCGCATTACAAGATGCCATGCGTAGCGCTGTAGCTCAAGCCTGTGGAACCAAGTTACAAGCTGTTACACAAATGAAAGACTTTGTTGCTATAAAAGATGCGGTTTCAACACAAACCAGTGGTTGGATCCAAAAGTACAGCATCGTTAAAGAAACTCCATTGTCAGATACCTATGAGGTGGTCATTAAAGCCAATGTTAGCACCACAGCGCTTGAACAGGATATAATGACTTTATCCCAATGGCTTGGTGGTTTGCAGTTCTTGGTATTCTACGACCCAAGAGAAGTCCCTAGCGGGCAATTGGATTATTACGAATGGGCCTATAGCCGGCTTAACGAAAAACTTAAAGAAAGAGAATACAAATACATAGAAAAAACTTTGTTCAAATCCATGGTAGCAAAAGATGAAATTGCTGAAATTGCTAACCAAGATAACCAATATTCTTATGTGCAAAGGCTTGGAGAAACCACTAAGTCAGAGTTTACGGCACTCATCAAATCAATGGATATCCGCTCAGGCGCTTCCGAAGGGCATGGTGGAGGCTATAAAGTTGTATTAAGCCTTCTTGCCTATGATAATTGCACTGCTGATGGTTTTTTCCCGGCCGTGATGGAAAGCGGTTGGAAGAACCTTCCTAACAAAGACGCTGCCATTAAAGCAGCCATCACCGATGCCATTGACAAAGGATCGGACAGGTTTCTATACCAATTTAACAAATATATGGGCGATTGGGTGAACAATGGTGCTTCTTTTGAATTAAGGTTCAAGAACATGGGTACTCCACGTACATTAAGGAGCTTGATCGGTAAAATGAAAAATCATCCTGACTTTGGCGGGGAATTACAACCATACCAAGAAGCCAATTTTGTGCAATTGCGTTGCAATTTTAAAAAAAAGCCCTATGATATGTACGATGCCGTATTAACCATGGCCGATGAAACAGAAAGCCTGAAAGAGAGAATGATTGATGCATCAAAACAATATGGCAGGCTAATCGTGTTTGAGCCAACTAAATGAAACCAATTTGATAATTTGTTAATATGATAATGGGTTAATTGAGAGAAGAATTCAAAAATCATATTTATGGTTCAAGTCAAAGAAAATATTGTAATGAGTATGAGTTTTGATTTCGCCTTAGATATTATAGAGTTCGGGGAAAAATTGGAAAACAAAAAAAAATACGTAGTCGCAAAACAAATTATTAAATGCGGTACATCGATTGGTGCAAACGTGAGAGAAGCCCAAAATTCAGAAAGCAAAAGGGATTTTATACATAAATTGAAGATTGCCGCAAAAGAAGCTGATGAAACTGAATATTGGCTATTACTGTGCAATGAATCTAAATCATATCCATCAAATAATGAATTGCTTTTAAAACTAATCGATATAAAAAAGGTTTTATCAAAAATAATCAGTACAACCAAAAAATCACTATAACATGGAATCAACTAATTATCTCATTAACAAATCAACAAACTAACAAATTAACACATTATCACATTAACACATTAACACATTATCACATTATCACATTAACACATTAACACATTATCACATTAACACATTAACACATTAACACATTATCACATTATCACATTATCACATTAACACATTATCACATTATCACATTATCACATTATCACATTATCACATTATCACATTAACACATTATCACATTAACACATTATCACATTATCACATTAACACATTAAAACCATAAACCTATGAAAAAAGATCTATTACTCATCACAATCGTATTGATAGCTATAAGCAGTCCGGCACAAAAATACTGGGTAGAAGCCTCTGTATCGCCGAATTTGGATAAAGAAAGAGACCACAAAGTGGCTATTTTGCCTGTAACCTCTAGCAATGAAGAACTGGAAGGAGACGAAAAGCTTAAAAACCTGGCGTATGATAAAATTAGTATGCAACTAAGCTATATTTATCATTTTGAACCGGTTAGCAAACAAAAAGTAGAAACCGCCATGCGTATTTTTGCTTTTGGCGGAAGCCATGATGTAAAAGAAGAAAATTATGCGCAAATTGCCAGCCAAGCCGGGGCCAACATTATTCTTCTTTGTAAACTAACAAAAGAAAAGGTCATGCAAAAGAGCCTTTTCTCCAAAAAAGGGATTGAAGTCATTAGGGTAACTATTAAGATGTACGACACCAAGAATGATAACGCCATTGTTTATAATGCCAAGGCAAGGTCAAAAAACCCGATCTCCAAAGATGCTGAGGTGGAATATGGAGTAGAAAAAGCCATGGAAAAATTGAAAGAGGTGATGAAGTAACGTATTGATGAGGATTCTGAAGATTATCTGGAAATTGCACATTGAGAGTTTGGAATTCAGTATTCAGTATTCAGAATATAGAAATGGGGATTATAGCTTAAGCTTTCTGAGTAAGTTTATTGCCGAATTTTTCAATTGTAAATTCTTTGCAATTGGATGCTGTTAAAATTATTACTTGATTATAAATAATCCTTTTATCCTAACATTGCCAATTAATACGTTGTTTTATATCTATCCTTTTAAATTTTTATCCTATAGGTTTCATCGATAATATTTCTTATTTTTGAGCATAAATTTACATTGGTCGTTCCAAAGTTTTATAAAGAATGCAAGAAACATTTAAGCGTTTTGAAAATATTTTTGATAATGCCCCGATAGGGATATTCCAGTCATCGCATTCAGGTAAATTTATCGATCTAAATAACGAGTTTGTTCGCATTCTTGGGTATGATTCAAAGGAGGATGTAATGAATGTTCAAACATCTTCACAACTTTTTTTATTATTTCATTCCAGTTTTTTAATTTTACAGTTTTATTCTTGAAACCTTAAAAAAATATTCATATGACAGGACAAACTTTTGTTGAAAAAATTTTCGGGGCAAAACAAGGAAGCATTATCTTTAAAAAGCCCGACATTGTGTTAACACATGATAACACAGCGAGTATTGAAAAAACTTTTAAAAAAATGGGTGGTGATAAAGTTGCAAACCCTGAACAGCTTCTCATTGTTCTTGATCACAACGCCCCTCCTACTAATGCCAACCTGGCAAATAATTACCAAAAAATACGCGATTTCGTCAATGAACAAGGTATAAAAAAGTTTCATGATGTTGGCAGCGGTATCTGCCACCAGATCATGACATACTACGCCAAACCCAAAAATATCATCGTAGGAAGCGACAGCCACACCTGCACTGCTGGCGCCTTTAATGCATTTGCGGCAGGAATTGACCGTACAGAAGCTGCCGGCCTCTGGAAACAAGGAGATACATGGTTTAGGGTTCCGGAAACCATTAAGATTACCCTTAAAGGAAAGCTGAAAGAAGGGGTTTATGCCAAAGATATTTCTTTATGGATTATTGGAATGATAGGTTCCAGTGGCGCGGATTATATGTCTATTGAATACCACGGCGAAGGTGTGAAAAGCCTCACCATCCCGCAAAGGCTGACCCTGGCCAACTTAGCCTCTGAAATGGGAGCAAAAAATGCTGTTTTCCCTTGCGATGAAACTCTGCAAGAACATCTAGGAGAAAAAATAGAAGGAACATGGGCAGATGAAGATGCAAACTATACCAAAGAAATTGAGATCAACTTGGACGAGATCTTCCCCTTAGTTGCTGCACCCCATCACGTAGATAATGTAAAAGCCCTTAGCGAAGTGCAAGGAACAAAAATTCAACAAGCACTGGTAGGAACATGCACCAATGGAAGGCATGAAGACCTAGAAGAAGTAGCTAAAGTATTGAAAGGCAAAAAACTTCCTTCCGGGATGCAAATGTTGATCATTCCTGCTTCTAAAGAAGAATATTTTAAAGCGATGAAAGAAGGGCTCATTGAGATTTTCATGGAAGCCGGCGCCAGTGTGCTTTCAACATCATGCGGGCCTTGCCTTGGCACGGGGCAGGGGATTCCAGCTGACGGCTATAACGTTATTTCTACTGCCAACCGCAACTTTAAAGGCCGCATGGGGAATAAAGAAGCCAATATTTACCTTGCTTCACCGGCTACTGTTGCTAAATCTGCCCTGGCCGGGGAAATCGTGGACCCGCGCGGCATTGAAACAAAAGACAAATTCCCTTATAGCATAGAGCAAAGTCATACGGTTGAAATTAACGAAGAAGAAAACAGGAAAACTGGAAAAACTTGGAATTACTCGGATGTGAATAACCTGAACACGGACCAGATGTTTGCAGGTAACCTCACCTATAATATCAGCTCTGCCGAACCGGAAAAGATCATGCCACACCTTTTTGAAGGTTTTGACACCAATTTTTCAAAAAATGTTGAAGAGGGAGATGTGATTGTTGCCGGTGAAAATTTTGGTTGTGGTAGCTCGCGCGAGCATCCCGCTGTTGGGCTTGGATATGTAGGGGTAAAAGCCGTGATAGCAAAATCTGTTAATAGGATCTTTTACCGCTCATCAGTAAACCAAGGCCTCCCTATCATCGTACACCCGGAAGCCGTTGATAGTCTTAAAGAAGGAGAACAAGCCGATATAAATTTTAAAGAAGGCAAAATAATGGTCGGTAATAAAACGTTTGATTTTGCACCACTCCCGGAAAAATTGATGCAAATATTCAATAAAAAAGGATTGGTGAATTACTTAAAAAGTAAATAACTTGGTGTAAACAGGAGATTGTTTTAAAAATCTCGTAGCATCATTGCCCCATATATTTGCCGCGGTAATGGCAAAAATCTAATTTGACAAAGTGTTAGGAGGGGGGAGATTTCTCCTTGCCCTCCACACATGTCAATCCCTGCACAGGTTCATAATGACGTGCTTATAGTTTGGTTTTTTGGGGTATTATGTTTTAATTTTTTACCTGGTTTACCAAACCAATCGACATTTCGATAAAACGAAACGCAGGAAATGCAAGCCTAATTTTGAAGCCTCTATAGCCCTTTGGCTAAACCTCCACGCGCTAAGCAGCGGTGGTAATAAACATTACAAACAGCTAAGAAATTACTTCAGTATTCATACACGCTTTTGCTTGCCACATGGCTTGCCTGGTAATGTAATCCTCCATAACCACCTAAAATATTCATAATACAATTTTAAAAAATCGTTACAAAAAAATATTTGGTTTAGTTCAATAAAGTCTTTTCAAGATATTTGGTTATAATAAAATAATATTCAATTCCAGTATTATTTAATTATAATCGAAAATTATGAATAAATCTCATCCATATGGTTATTTAATCTAAATATAAATTACTTCAAAGCCAATATTTCAACCGAGGTGAACCATTATTTTTTTATTTTTATGCCTCAATTTATAAACTACCTAAAAAATGATCTTTATGCGTTTACAAATTTTATTTCTTGTTTTACTCGTGTTCACCCTTGGTTGCCAAAATAACCAAGAAAACAAAGGCTTTGCCATCAAAGGAAATATTAAAGGTTTAAATGATGGCACAACCTATTTGATGAAATACAACAAAGATGGTAAGTTCACCAAGATCGACACCTCGGAAATCAAAGATGGTAATTTTCAATTCAAAGGGCAACTTAAACAACCTGGCATATTGTATATTAATTTCAATGGGAAGCCTGCTATAGAAATCTACGCCGAGAATTCCGAAATTACAATAAAAGGAAAACGAGATAGTCTTGATAAAGTAGTGGTATCCGGCTCGCAAGTTCATGAGCAATATAACAATTTCAAAGAACAAATTAAAACGCTTGAGGAGCAGCAGCAAGAGCTGTATCCGCTCTTTTCAGAAGCTAAAAGAAATAACAACAAAGAAGAACTTAGCAGGTTAGACTCTTTATATGATGCTATTGAAGATGATAAAATAAAAATCATAAAACAATATATAGCCGATAATCCTAAAACACCGGTTTCTCTATATGCTATAAGAAAACACCTTGTTTACTATTTGGATGGAAAAGAGCTGGAAAACCAGCTTTCAGAACTTGATACCACTTTGCATAAGTTTGATACTTACAAAGAACTTGCAGAAAGGGTTGATATCTTAAGCAAATGCGCTATTGGGAAAAAAGCGCCAAACTTCACATTGGAAGACACCGCCGGCAAGCCTGTTTCTTTAAATGATTTCAGGGGCAATTATTTACTATTGGATTTTTGGGCTTCCTGGTGCGGCCCTTGCCGAAGAGAAAACCCAAACGTGGTAAAAATGTATAAGAAGTTTAATGATAAAGGTTTTGAAGTATTAGGCGTTTCACTTGATTCTAAAAGGGATAAATGGTTAAAAGCTATTGAAGAAGACGACCTAACCTGGACCCATGTTTCCGAACTTAAGGGATGGGATAGCAAGGCCGGCAAACTCTATGGAGTAATGAGCATCCCACACACTTTGCTTATAAACAAGGAAGGTGTTATTATTGCTAAGAACCTTAAGGGAAAAGCATTGGAAGAAAAACTTATGGAACTTATGGAATAATATAATAATAAAAACTATCGAACAGGAAAGTCGTCCGCATATGGACGGCTTTTTTATGAATTTGACATCCTTACCAAAAAAGAACTTGATTCATTAGCCCATCTTGAGTAAATGAATAACATTAATAATTCAAAAAAAGTTGTTGGTGTGAGAAAAATGGTATTTTAATGATAAAATAAAAAAATACATCTATTTAAAAATTCTTTTCGTACTTTTGATAAAAAGTATGAAGCTATGAAAACCAAACTGTTTTTTGTATTACTTACATTGGGGGTAATAAGTACAACTTATTCCCAGGAAATCCAGACCACAACAGCAACAAAAGTTGTTCAAAACCTTTTGAATGCTCATTCATTGAGTAGGTCAATTGAAAAGGTTCAAGTTCTTAAGCACCAAAACCAACCCTTAGGTTATTGCTTTATGCTTCATCCCAAGGGATATACGATCATTTCAGCTAACAAAAACATTCGTCCTGTAATCGCGTATTCTTTTCAAAGCGATATCACGCAACTTATCAACAACCCACTTATCAGCGTCATAAAGCAAGACCTCGAAAACAGGACAAAAGCTTTGGAATTTTACACAGAACAACAAAAAAGCATGAACCGGGAAGAATGGGATCAAAACCTAACCCAGCAAAGAAAGAAAGTAACCTATTTCCCGCCTTTAGAAGAAACCAAAGGAGAAGGTTTTCTTGAGACCAATTGGCACCAGAACCATCCTTATAACTTGTTATGCCCAATGGACTTGCAAACAGGCAACAGGAGCGTGGTAGGATGCCCGGCAACTACTATGTCGCAAATTCTACATTACCATAAGGAAATTAATGACGTGCTTTTTACTGATGATGACGACTATTACCACAACTACACCAATAATTTTTATATTGATGATGACTTTGAGGATTATGATTTCCCATCATTCCCGGAGTTGAATATTTATCTTGATTCTCTCCGGATAGATTATTCAAACGAAACCACACCATCTGATACTGAAATAGCAGCTTTGAATTTTGCTTGTGGGGTTGCTGCCACACAAGTATATAGCTCAACCATTTCAGGTACTTATGGTGTGAACCAAGCTTATGAAGCTTACCAAAAATTTGGTTTTGAGCTGTCCGAGCTGCTTGAAAACGGTGACACCTCCATCAATACAAGGTTGGTTGAAAATATGCAATACGAATTGCCAGCCCATCTTGCACTTGTTGACCCTAACTGGAGCGTTGGCCACAACGTGGTAATTGATGGGTATAACACCGACAACTACTTTCACCTGGATTTTGGCTGGGGTGGCAGCAACAATGGTTGGTATACCATGCCTCCCACGAATATCCCTTACAACCTCACAGTAATTGAAGGTGTTGTAGTGGACATCAATATAGATACAACGGCATCTCCTCCCCCACCCGTTGCAACGGACTTCACAGCATCCAACACCACAATTTTACAAGGGCAAAGTATTGGCTTCACCGACCTATCTACTGGTGAGCCAACAGAATGGGAGTGGACTTTTGAAGGCGCTACGCCGGCTACATCAACACTCCAAAACCCAGCCAATATTAATTTTGACGTACCGGGTCAATTCTCTGTCACCTTGGTAGCAAGGAATGCATTTACCTCGGATTCCATAACCAAGGAATCATATATTTCAGTCAGCCCCAATCAAATCTCTGAAAAAAACAAAGATGAGATAGAGGTTTATCCCAGCCCTGCCAATGAATTCTTGCATTTTAAAATTCCTCATGGAGAAATGTTCTCCAAGGCTGTGGTCTACAATATTACAGGGAAGATTGTAAAAACCTATGAACAGGAAAACATCTCCAAAATCCATGTTAAGAACTTGGTGCCGGGGCTCTATTTCTGTAAACTATATTTAGAGAATCGCATTATAACAAGGAAATTCACAAAATAAAGACAAAGAATCGGAATAGTTATAAATGTTGTTTTGTCTTCTTACATAATTTTCAGTCAACAAAGGTCTCTTTAAAAATTGACTTGCTTTCATGGATTTCTGCGTTTGATAAACTTCCTATTATTTTCAATATTCGTTTTTTCCACACTTTAGATAAAGCAAAGCTCTATGCAACAAAATTTAGTGTCCGCAAGAAAACTACCTTTTTTTTAAGTGCTTGAATCGAAAAGTTCAAGTTCGAGGCTTGCTCTTTCTGAAAATTAAGGAGTCCCGACAGAATTGTTCGGGATGACTGTTTTCAGAAAGAGCGTAACGAAGAAATTGGACTTTTCGGGCAAGTACTATTTATACACTATTTCAAAGCTTCTTTCATTACATCGCCAATCTTAGCAGGTGAATCCACCACATGAACTCCGCATTCTTTGAGCTTGGCTTTTTTTGCTTCGGCAGTGTCTTCTTTACCGCCAATTATAGCGCCGGCGTGCCCCATTGTCCTTCCTTTTGGAGCTGTAGCGCCTGCAATAAAGCTTACAACAGGCTTTGTCCCGTTCTCCTTGATCCAATCGGCTGCTTCAGCTTCCATGCTCCCCCCTATTTCCCCGATCATCACAATACCTTCAGTTTTAGGATCATTCATGAATAATTCAACAGCATCTCGCGTGGTTGTGCCAATAATTGGATCACCGCCAATACCCACGGCGGTAGATTGACCAAGCCCAATTTTTGTAAGTTGGTCAACGGCTTCATAAGTTAATGTCCCTGAGCGCGAAACCAAACCTATCGGGCCGGGGGTATGAATAAATCCGGGCATAATACCTACTTTGGCTTCACCCGGGGTAATTACACCCGGACAATTAGGCCCTACCAATTGGCATTTTCGCTTGGTGATATAGGGTTTTACTTTTACCATGTCTTGAACCGGGATGCCCTCGGTAATGCAAACAACAACCTTGATGCCTGCCTCTGCAGCTTCCATGATGGCATCGGCTGCAAATGGCGGTGGAACAAAAATTACGGATGTATCAGCGCCAACTTCCTTCACAGCATCAGCCACGGTATTAAAAACAGGTTTGCCTATATGCTCCTGCCCGCCTTTGCCAGGAGTAACCCCGCCAACAATTCTGGTTCCGTATTCTATCATCTGTTCGGCATGAAATGTACCTTCCGAACCTGTAAATCCCTGTACAACGACCCTGGAGTCTTTATTCACGAGTATGCTCATAACTACATCTTTTTATTTCGGCTTTGAAAACCCAAAAATAATGGTTTCCTTGTTTAAAACAAAAATATATTATTTAAATGAATTTTGAAAATTGAAATTTAAACCTTATATTCACCTTGTAAACCAAATCTTCAAAAATAGATTATGAAAACAAATAACATAACCACCCAAGAAGACACCATATGTGCCATAGCCACTCCATCAGGAGTTGGGGCTATAGCCGTGATACGCATTTCCGGTAATGATACGTTTTCCATCGTGAACACCATTTTTTCACCCCAATCAAAAAAACCCTTGGAACAAGCCCAAGCCAACACCATTCATTACGGTTGGATAAAGAACAATTCGCGGGTGATAGATGAAGTATTGGTAAGCGTTTTTAAAAACCCAAACAGCTATACCGGCGAAGACTCCATAGAGATTTCTTGCCATGGTTCGGCTTATATACAACAAGAGATATTGCAGCTCCTTGTAAGCAAAGGCGTCCGCATGGCCAGGCCCGGTGAATTCACCCTAAGGGCATTCCTTAACGGCAAAAAAGACCTCTCGCAGGCAGAAGCCGTTGCGGACCTGGTGGTGTCCAATTCCAAGGCATCGCACAAACTGGCTATTGACCAGATGCGGGGCGAGTTTTCATCGCAAATAAAAAAACTGAGGAAACAACTGGTCGATTTCACCTCTTTGCTGGAACTTGAGCTTGACTTTAGCGAAGAAGACGTGGAATTTGCCGACCGGGAAAAATTAAAAACCCTTATCAAAGCAATAAAAAAAGAAGCCACTGCCTTGGTAGACTCATTTTCTATGGGCAATGTATTGAAAAATGGCATCCCCGTGGCTATAATCGGCAAGCCTAACGTGGGCAAATCGACCTTGCTGAATGCTATACTGAAAGAAGAACGCGCCATCGTTTCCGAAACACCCGGCACAACAAGAGATACCATTGAAGACATCTTAGTCATTAACGGCATATCTTTCCGCTTTATTGATACTGCCGGCCTTAGGGAATCTAATGAAGAAATTGAGAACCTGGGCATAGAAAGGACATACGAAAAAATCCGCCAGGCAAAAATCATACTTTACATGTTTGACGCCGGCGAAACCTCTATTGAAGAAGTTGACGAGGTTTTGGAAGATATCAGGGAAAAATTCGGCGGGCAGGATAAAAAAATCATTCTTCTTGGCAACAAAATCGATATGTTGATGGAAGTCCCTAAAGAATTTAACAAGCTCGTGGAGTTGGAAACCATTTTTATCTCGGCCAAGCGCAAGGAGAACCTTCATTCGATCCCAGACAGCCTGGTTCGTTCCATTAGCGATGGCACGGAAGAAACCCAAAGTACCATCGTGACCAACACGCGCCACTACGAAGCCCTTCTCAAAGTACAGGAATCTGTTGATACCGTAATAAAAGGCCTCGACGACAGCATCCCAAACGACCTCCTTGCCAGCGATATCCGATCAGCGCTGCACCATTTAGGGCTTATCACAGGCGAAGTCACATCTGACGAGGTATTGGGAAATATTTTTGAGAATTTTTGTATCGGGAAGTAACTATCACAAAGCAAACACATAGAAAACATATTAAAAACCACTATTAAGCCTTGTAATCAAGGCTTTTTTACTGTAACAAAATGAGTATTCATTTTGCGAATTATTTGCTTTTTCGGTATAAATTTGTACCTTTATTGTACCTCATTTAAAGAATGAGGCTTTTTTGTACCTCTTCACTAAGTTTTAGACTTCTAAATCCAAAATCATTTAAAACATTGATCATTTTTTCATCGTTTAAAGAAATAATTTTCATTGTCCTATTTACTACCATTTTTTGCTATGTTTATCAATATTTTATACAAGGTTAGAAAATTTTTCATTCCATACTCCCCAGTTGCATTCTTTTGCTTATTTTTGAATAAACTACAAATCCACTTGTTATGAAAAAAAGACTTCTGGTTTTGCCCTTCTTTTTAATAGGAGCTATTGTATACTCCCAAGATGTAAAACCAACCATAGCCAAAACGACCATCCATTCTATCATTGTTTATCTTGATGGAGCTGAAATCAAGAGAACCAAAAAGTTGAACTTAGAAAAAGGTAGAAATACGATTGTGTTTACAGGCCTTTCTCCAAAACTTGACCCTCGCAGCATTCGTATCAGCACTAGCGAAGACATTTCTATTTTATCTGTTTCTAACAAAATTAACTACCTAACAAAAAGCGAAGAAACTACAAGGATCAAGCAATTGAAAGATTCTGTTGAATTTAATAACGACCTGGTCATCGACTTGGAGAATACAAAGGAGGCGCTCACCATAGAAAAAAATATGCTACTGGAGAATAAAGATTTAAGTAGCAAAGAATCGATTGTAACAATCAATCAATTATCACAAGCAGCTGATTTTTTTAGGAAAAGAATGCTTGATATCAATAGGAAGATCTCTTCTACAGAAAAAAAGATCAAAAAGAAACAGGAGGGAATAAGAATGCTCAATAAGGAGCTGAATGAAATGAATGCCCTGTATAATTATACTCGTGGCGAAGTAACCCTTTTACTTGAAAGCCCAAGGGCATTAGAAATTGGTATTGATTTAAAATACTTGGTTAAAGATGCAGGCTGGGCTCCAAGTTATGACCTCACCGCCAAAAATCTTTCTGATCCGGTAGAATTGGTTTACCGGGGCAAAGTTTTTAACAATACGCATATTGATTGGAAAGATGTGAAACTCAAACTTTCTACTGCCGATCCAACCAAAAGCGCAAAGCAACCGGAACTTAAACCATGGTACTTGAAATATTACTCGTATTCCGCAAACCAGTCTATTGTACCCATCCAGAAACAAGGCTATATGCAAAATGTAGCTGTTAATAGCGACGAACTTACCAGTAAGGAAGTACAAATACAACCAGGATACCGTGAAGTAGAAGTCTCTGCCCTAAGTGCAGAATTTGACATTAACAAGCCCTATTCTGTTCCTTCTATTGATAAGCCTTACTTGGTTGATATAGCTTCACAAAGCTTAAACGCAGATTTCAAGCATTTTTCCATCGCAAAACTCGACAGGGATGCATTCCTGCTTGCAAGGATTACCGGCTGGGAAGACCTAAACCTGGTTGAAGGGCCGGTAAATATTTATTATGGAGGAACTTTTGTTGGAGAATCTTACATCAACACAAGAAATATTAGTGATACTTTGGATATTTCCCTTGGCAGGGATAAAAAGATGCTCGTTACCCGGACAAAGCTTAAAGATTATAGTAGCACCCAGTTTATTGGCTCCAAGAGAAAGGAACTGCTAGCCTATGAAATCGTGGTAAAAAACAATAGCAAGTCAAAGGTGAATATTGAAGTACAAGACCAACTGCCTGTTTCACAAAATGATGAAATAGAGGTTGATGCTTTAGATATATCGGGTGCAGAACATAATGAAACTACAGGGCTTTTAAAATGGAATTTAGGGCTTTCCCCGGGTGAATCCCAAAAATTAGCATTGAAGTTTTCCATAAAATATCCCAAAAACAAGCAAGTACAGGTTAAAAGCAAACCTATGATGAAGCAACGGATGAGGATGTTTTAGTGCCGATTTTTTTAATGGAAAAGATATAAGTTATTGTATTGTAAATAAGCATCTGGGCTAGGCATACTTTTCTAAAAGCTCTTTCAGTTCTTTTGATTTTGTACGGGAAACATTTATATATGCCTCGTTGGGAAATTTTAACTTATATCCTTGAGAATTGCCTGTGATGGTTTCTATTTTTTTTAAGTTCACCAGTGAGGAACGATGGCAGCGAAAAAACTCATCATGCCCGGAAAAAAGATTTTGTATCTTTTTCAAGGTATTTCTCAATAGTTTTTTCTTAAACTCGCCATTTTCTTCCCAATATACTTCAATATAATTTGAAGAAGCAGAAATGTATAGCAACTCATCAATATTGACTTTAAGCTTTTCTTTGTCGCTATCCGATGGTATGATGATATATTGCCCATGTTGTTTGTCATTGGTTTCTTTGTCAAGGGTTTTATGGTATTTTATGAGGTTGTTATTCAGTTCATAAGCGGTATTAATGGTTTCAACAATTACTTGGATATTTTTGAAAAGATACAAAATAAAGAAATAACTTAAGATGGCAAGAAAGATGATGGCTATTTTATCTGTGGTGAATTCCAAGTTATATAAACGAATAAAAATATGAGATAACCATGCACCAAGAATGCATAAAACCAGTGTATTAAAAAGTAGCCATAAGACTTCAAATTTGAAGTTCCAATTTCTATTCCTGGGTTTAATATATTTTATGGCTTTATGATTTAAATGGGTAAATAGAGCACCAACGAATGAACTTATGGCAAGAATAAGAAGGTTTTGTATAGTCTCTAAGGGAAATATCATGTTAACAATGATGAACATCACACATAACGTTATGATATAGGTGAAAGCAAACCAGTTTTGGTTGCTTTTTTTTAAGTGGATTAAAAAGGGGATGTTATGTTTTAATAACTTTTTCATTGTTTGAAGTTGTTGATACTATTGATATTTGATTAAATGTTAATCATAATATTTTAAAGCCTGTTTTCATGATTGGCTTTTGCTATGTTTAATTTTTTAGAAGACTTTTCAAAATGCAGTTTTCTTCTCAATAATCGTGCACTAATTATGAGCAATACCATATTTGCCAAAAATAATAAAAGTATTACGCCAATAATAATGTATGTTCTTGTTTTGATCTTTTTTTGATGTAAAATGGATTGCTCTTTTTTTAATTTGTAAATCTCTTGTTTTTGTTTTTGGTTTTGATATTGGTTTTGCACTTTGGCTATTTCCTTTTCGTTCTCTATATGATACAGGGAGTCTTTATAATTTCCGGCCAGTTCTTGGTATTTATAGGCTTTTGTAAAATCTTTTTTTTCTGCATAAATTTTAGATACATGTTGAAAAATCTTAGTAATCGTTTTGATATCTTGCAATTCTTCAGCCAATTCTAAGGCTTCAAAAAAACTATTAAGCGCTTTGTTTAAATTCTTGTTTTCTTCATAGATATTCGCTAAACTGGTCAAAGAATATACTATGGCAGGTTTTTCATCCATTTCACGTTGTATAGACAAGGCCTTTGAATGAAATTCCATAGATTTTCCATAATTTTTAAGTTTAAAATGCAACTCACCAAGGTTATTGTAAGTAAGAGACAAGGAGTGCTTATCATTAAGTTTTTTTAAAATTTTGATGGTTTTATTAAAGGTTTTTAAGGCTTTTTCAGTTTCATTGTTTTCAGAATAAGCTATAGCTAAAAGATTCAATGAAGTAATATATTTTTTTAATGTATTGGCTTTCTCCCCGATTTCAATGGCTTTTTCAAGATAATTAATGGCTTGTTTGTAATTTCCAGTTTCACGATAGATGGTTCCAATATTGGCAAGACTGGCAATTTTTCCTGTTGTGTCTTCGAGTATTTCGTCTATTTTTAAGGAATTCATATAGCATTTGAGCGCTTTATCTTTTTGTTGTTGATGATAAAAAACGTTGCCGAGATTATCTAAAGAGTTGGCAGCGCTTTTGTAATTCCCATCCTGTAAATAGATCAATACAGAACGGCTAAGGTTGGCCTTTGAGTGTTGGTAATCACCTATAAGCCTTTGCACCATTCCAATATTGTTGAGCATAGTTGCTATCTTTTGCCTGTCTTTGATCTTTTTTGCTATTTCAAGCGCCTTTTTAGATGCCTTGATTGATTCCTTGTATTTCTGCATAGTATAATAAACTATTCCGTTACTTTTATAGGCTTCATACTGTAGTGCATGGTTATTGGAAATGCTTGCCAGGTAAGTGCTATAATTATTATATTTAATGACCTTTTTTGGGGTTTCTTTTTTTATTTTTTCGCTAAAATCAAGCAATTGCCTGATAAAGGCTGTGTCGCCTGTTTGGGTATTTTGAATCTCGCACTTCAAAGTTTTGGTTAGTGAAAGTAACAGCAATATTAGAATAATGATATAGATGTTTGTTGTTTTTTTCAACTTTTTAAAATTTTATTGTCATTACTGCGATTTGGTAATCTTTTATATCATGTTTTGTATGTGTCTCAATATTTATCTTAGACGTTGTTTGTTTCTTTATTGCAAATTTGGAAGGATAAAAATAGCAAATCCATTTTTATTTAGAAAACCTTTGCAATGAAAATAGTCCATGATAACTATTTTTTTTAATATCATGAACTATCGCAAAATAGATTTTTAGATTTTAATTACATGGCAACAGCTGTTGCAACAGCTATTGCATCTCCTTTTTCCATTTGATTTCCACCATAAATACTTTGTAATTCTTTTGTGCTTAATTCTTCCATAATTTGTATTAACTAAAAAATCCTCTTCAAAAAATCCGCTGTATAGCTATCTTTTATTTTGGCCACTGCTTCGGGTGTGCCTTCGGCAATAACTTCACCACCACGATTGCCACCCTCAGGGCCAATATCGATAATATGGTCGGATAGCTTTATCACTTCCATATTATGCTCAATTATTACAACGGTATTTCCTTTGTCTACCAATTTATTCAAAACGTTCATAAGGACTTTTACGTCTTCAAAATGCAAGCCTGTAGTAGGTTCGTCAAGGATGTAAAATGTATTACCGGAATCTTTTTTTGATAGCTCGGAAGATAGTTTTACGCGTTGAGCCTCTCCACCTGAAAGGGTTGTGGAGCTTTGCCCAAGTTTTACGTAACCTAATCCCACATCTTGTAAGGTTTTTAGTCTTCTAAGAACCGAAGGGATGGGCTGGAAAAACTCCACAGCCTGGTTGAAATTCATTTCAAGAATATCATTGATGTTTTTTCCCCTGTATCTCACTTCAAGGGTTTCCCTGTTGTATCTTTTCCCTTGGCAAGCCGGGCATTCGACATAGACGTCCGGCAAAAAATTCATTTCTATGGTTTTAACCCCGGCGCCTTGGCATTCTTCGCACCGTCCTCCTTTAACATTAAAAGAGAACCTGCCGGGTTTATACCCCCTAACATTAGCCTCGGGTAGGCTGGCAAAAAGTTTTCTTATTTCGTCCCAAACACCTGTGTAGGTTACAGGATTTGAGCGTGGCGTCCGGCCAATAGGAGATTGGTTGATCTCTATAACTTTGTCTATGTTTTTTATCCCTTCAATTTTTTCGTAAGGCAGTGGTTTTTTTTCTGCCCTGAAGAAATGGTGGTTGAGAATGGGGTAAAGGGTTTCGTTCACTAAGGAAGATTTCCCTGAACCCGAAACACCGGTAACACAAATTAATTTTCCCAAAGGAAATTCAACATCTACATTTTTAAGGTTATGTCCTTTGGCACCTTTTAATACCAGGCTTTTGTCATTTCCTTTTCTGCGTTGACTAGGAATTTTGATTTCTTTTGCCCCGCTTAAATAATCTGCCGTTAGTGTTTTATACATCATAAACTGCTTGGGCGAACCTTCTCCAACAATTTTCCCACCCCTGATACCTGCACCGGGCCCAATATCAACGATGTGATCGGCCGAGCGCATCATGTCTTCGTCATGTTCCACAACAATAATGGAGTTTCCAACGTCGCGAAGTTCTTTCAAGGATTCTATAAGCCTCCTGTTATCTCTTTGGTGAAGGCCAATGCTAGGTTCATCTAAAATGTACAAGACATTTACTAGCTGGGAGCCAATTTGTGTGGCAAGCCTGATCCTTTGTGCTTCACCTCCAGAAAGGCTTCTGGCCGGACGGTTCAAAGTAAGATAGTCGATACCTACGTTAAGTATGAATTGTATCCTCGTTCTTATCTCACGAATAATCTCGTGGGCGATGCGTTTTTTCCTTTCATCAAGATGATCCTCAACATCATCAATCCATTTGGCAAGGTCAAGGATATCCATTTGCGCTAATTCCGCGATATTTTCATTGTTGATACGAAAATGTAATGCTTCTTTTTTTAATCTTGCTCCGTGGCAATCAGGGCAAGGAATATCATTCATAAAACCATAAGCCCATTTTTTTATTGAGCTGGACGAAGCTTCATTAAATTGGTTCCTAATAAAATTAATGATTCCTTCGTAATTCATGGCATAACTGGTATATACACCAAGTTCTTGGTTTTTTATATTTAATGTTTCATCAGAACCAAAAAGTATTATGTTGATGGCTTCTTCGGGAATATCTTTAATAGGGGTATCCAATGAAAAGCCATACTTATCGGCTATAGCCTGCAATTGATTAAATATCCAATTATTTTTATATTTACCTAATGGAGCAATAGCGCCTTTTTTAATGCTTAAGGATTGATCGGGAATGATTTTCTTTTTGTCTATCTCGGTAATTTTACCAAGCCCGTTACATCGTGTGCATGCTCCATAAGGAGAATTGAACGAAAAAGTATTGGGTTCAGGGTCAGGGTAAGCAACTCCAGTAGAAGGGCACATAAGGTTGCGGCTATAATGCTTTATTTCCGAGCTATCGTAATCCATCACCATCATCATTCCTTTGCCTTGTTTTAGGGCAAGCTGCGCAGCTTTGTAAATCCTGTCTTCTGCTGAGTCTTTGGCTACGATTTTATCAATAACAACCTCTATGTCATGGACCTTATACCTATCTAATTTCATCCCATGTGTTAATTCTTTTAACTTGCCATCAACCCTAACATTCAAAAATCCTTGTTTTCTCACTTGTTCAAACAGTTCCCGGTAATGCCCTTTTCTTCCTTTTACCAGGGGCGCCAAAATAAGGATTTTTTTCTTTTCAAATTTTTCCATCACCAGGTCAACGATTTGGCTGTCGGTATACCTCACCATTTTTTCGCCGGTATTTAAGGAGAAAGCATCCGCGGCCCTGGCAAAAAGCAACCTGAGAAAATCATAAATTTCCGTGATGGTGCCAACAGTAGAGCGCGGGTTTTTGCTGGTAGTTTTTTGTTCTATGGAAATCACGGGGCTAAGCCCGGTTATTTTATCTACATCAGGCCGCTCAATATTCCCAATAAATTGCCTTGCATAAGCTGCAAAAGTTTCTATATATCTTCTTTGCCCTTCAGCATAAATGGTATCAAAAGCCAATGACGATTTGCCACTTCCGCTCAACCCTGTCACAACCACAAGCTTGTTCCGCGGTATGGAAATGTGAATGTTTTTCAAGTTATGAACCCTAGCGCCAATAACATTGATATTTTCAGTGTCTTCGGCTGCTTCACGTGTTATTTCACTAACAATGGTGTTTTCTTCTTTCATTATATACTCCCAAAATAAATTGCAAATTTAAAGAAAGAGAATCAATTTGCATGGGTGTTTAGAACGGGTAATTTGATAGTATATTTTTTATTCTTCCTGTTTTTTAGATTCCGCCTTAATAACCAGGGGTTGGCAATTTTTAACATCTTATAAGATGAACCATTGGCAATGGCAAAATCAGCCAGGTTGTTAATGGAAGAGTCCACTTCTATTTCTGTATATTGCAAAGGTTGGTAATAATGTGACCTTGAGATTTTCAAGCCATATTTTCCTGGGTCATTATAGATGAGTTTAAGTGCAAGTATCCTGTAAATATACCTTGTAGTTTCTTGGTTGAGGAATAGATCGTAGTAATTGTTGGCTTGTTGGTATTCAAGGTTTTCCCTGAGTCTTCCCATCCCCATATTATATGATGCGGCAGCCAAAGTCCAATCATTATCGAAATAATCGTATGCATTGTTTAGGTATCGACATGCGGCCTCGGTTGCTTTTTCTATGTTATAGCGTTCATCCACGTAACTGCACACTTCAAGGTTGTATTCCTTAGCGGTTCTTCTCATGAATTGCCAAAACCCGGCAGCACCGGCAGGAGATACTGCATTGGTTAGGCCACTTTCTATGAGAGGAACATATTTGAAATCAGCTGGGATGTTGTTTTTTTCTAAGATGGGTTCAATTACCGGGAACCACCGGTTAGCTTTTTTTAACAATAATATAGTGTTGGAATGCCAATAACTGTTTACGATAAGTTCCCTGTCAAGCGCTTCTTTAACATCAAAACGTTGCAAAGGTACTCGCTCACCTGCAAATTGCAATTTATTTGGTAAATTAAAGGCTTTTACAAAATAGAAATTTGTAGAAGTGTCGCTTACAAAAAGTTGCTCTTTTTTTTGGGGAGTCTTAACTTTGCTGCAGGAACATAGTATTAAGCATAATGAAGAAATTACATAAATAGGAAGTAATTTTATTTTCATGATAAATTTTCGAATTAAGCTTTGTAAATAAATTAATTTCTATCTTTATTCTTATTAGCAATAGTGAACAGGGCAACAAAAAGCAACAAGATATAGGCCATAAATATTATATTATGCAATAAACCCCAATTCTTCACAAAATACAATCCCCAAATAGCAAAAGCTCCTGAAATAAGTGTTAATAAAATGATTACATAGCCTACTTGCCTGTCTGACAGGCCAAGGTAAGAAAGGTGGTGTGTTGTATGGTCTTTCCCTCCTACAAAAGGAGATGAGCCCCTATGCATTCTTTTAATTACAACCGTGGTGGTATCAATAATTGGGATTGCAAATGCCATAATAGGGAGCAGGATTTGCTTGCTTATTAAAACTTCTTCATAATTTCCTTTAACATTCCAAAAATAAATAATACCAAGGGCGCCCAGGAAAATGCCGAGGAATTGGCTACCCGTATCACCCATGAACATTTTTGAAGGGTTGAAATTAAAGATCAAAAAACCTCCCAATGCGGCTGTAATACCAAGAAGCAATATAAGGTTTGAACCAAAGCTCGCTTCCAGGAAGTGCACAATGATAATTGATAGTATGATGCCAAGGGATACAATGGTTGTAACCCCATCCATGTTATCAAGCATATTAATGGAGTTCATCATACCTACTACCCAAATAATAGTAAATATGTAATTAAAAGGCTCATAGGAAAACAGGTGGATATATGTTCCTGTAAGGATAAGAATAACACCACAGAGGATTTGTGAGAGCAGTTTGATTTTGGGCTTGGTATTATAAGCATCGTCAAATAAGCCCATAAGGAATCCAAGAGAAGTTGCAAAAAGAATCCCTAAATATTGAATATTAAATAATTGTGAATTGTCTTTGCTTAAAAAAGATTGCGTGGAAATGGCAATGAGAAAAATGATAAAAAAACCAATGCCTCCTATTGATGGTTTGGAAGTTTTGTTCCATCTTATCATGGTATCACCTGTATTCCTAATGCCAAGTGTTTTTACAAATTTCAATAAAATGATGTTGATTAAAACAGAAAACAGGAATGCCCCTGCAAAGAAAACTATGATGGTTGTATAATTTAAAAGCATATTTTTTTAATAATTAAATTTCGACACCAATTCATGAAAAAATTGGCCGTTTTTATCTTTTTCAGAAACAATAGGAGATTCAATACCCCAATCAATATTTAGTATTTTATCATTCCATAAGATACAACCTTCTGATTCTTTATGGTAAAGGTTGCTGCATTTATAACAGAAAATCGTATTATCTTCAAGGGTAAGGAATCCATGGGCAAAGCCTTCGGGGATGAAAAACATGGTTTTATTCTCTGCTGATAAGATGGTAGATACATATTTTCCATAAGTTGGCGAACCATTTCTTATATCTACTGCAACATCCAGGACAGATCCACTAATAACCCTTATGAGTTTTGCTTGTGCATAAGGTGGGTTTTGAAAATGTAATCCTCTTAAAACGTTTTTATGCGATTTTGATTGGTTATCTTGCACAAATTCAGTTTTTATTCCTGCATGATGAAATTTATTTCGGTTGTATGATTCAAAGAAATATCCCCTTGAGTCTTCAAAAACATCCGGTTCTATAATAAGCGGCCCCGGAATAGATGTATCAATAATGTTCATTTACGTAATTTTTTTAACAATCGTTTAAAAAATGGCCGTTTCTTTATTCCTTCGTCTTCATCATAATATCCATAGCCAAACCCATATCCATAGCCACCATAATTGTAATATCCTTTTATACCGTAATTCACAAAATTTTTCTCAACAGCATTCAATATCACAGATGATCCTTTAATGTTGGTATCTTCACAAATACGGTGAAGCGTTTGAATAAATGTCTTTTTTGAATAGTTGGCTTTAAAAACATAAACCGGGTAATCGGCTTTTTGGAAACTTATAACAGCATCGGTCACAATACCTACGGGTGGATTATCTATGATAATATAATCGTAAAGTTTTTTTAATTCTTCCAGGGTTTTGTTCATGTTCTCGTTAAGGATAAGTTCTGAAGGATTTGGTGGTACAGGCCCGGCAGTAATTACATGAAGGTTAGGAAGTTCACTGTGAATAATACAATCCGAAACATTATTCCTGCCAGAAAGTATTGTACTCATACCTTTTGTGTTTTCTACTCCAAAACCTTTGTGGATTCTTGGTTTTCTCATGTCTAAATCAAGGACAATAACCTTTTTTTCCGAGAAAGAAATGATCCCGCCAAGGTTTATTGCTACAAATGTTTTTCCTTCTCCTGATATTGTTGAAGTTATTGCTATAATCTTAGAGTTATTTTTTGAAGAAATAAACTGGAGGTTTGTTCTTATCGTCCTTAAAGATTCAGCAATAACAGATTTAGGATTTTTATCTACAATAAGTTGTGATACAGGAATATGTTTTTTGTATTTTGGAATAATGCCGAGAATGGATACATCAGTATACTTGGAGATATCATTTACTGATTGAATGTTGTTATATAAGAGATACCTGGAAAATATAATTGCTAAACTAAGTAAAATAGCTGCAATAAAAGCTGTAACAAAAACTTTCTTTTTGATTGGGTAGATAGGGCTTCTGGGTGGTTCTGCTTTTTCCAAGAAAATAAACTTAGAAACATACCCGGCTTTAGAAATTGAGTATTCGGCTTTTTTATCCACCAATTGCCAGTAGTACTTCTCGTTAATAGAATGTAACCTTTCTAATCGATTCAGTTCAATACTACTGTAATTACCTTTTTTGGGTGTAATAGCTTTTTCGTAATCGGAAATTTTAGCTTGTATCTCTTGTTTTTTCTTTTCAATATCTTCTTTTAAAGCTTTTATGCTCTCAACCAAAAGCTTCTTTTGTATTTCTATTTGGTAATTGATAGCTTCTACTTGCTTGCTGTTAGGAGTTACCTCGAAAAGCAATTCTTCCTTTTTCAATAAAAGTTCTTGCAATTTACCAAGTAAGTTTGAGATTACACCTTGGAATTCTGACCCTGCAAGATTTGCTATTAGCCTGTATATGTTAAGTGTATCGTTTTTTTGTATTTTAATTTCTAGTTCTTCAAGCCTTTCAAATTCTAATTTTATTTTAAAATATTGGTCTTCTAAGTCATTAAGCCTTGTATGTATGGTAGGAAGCGGCTTCATGTCAATAGAATCAATATTGTACTTTTCCCTGAATTGTTCTAATTTAAGCTCTGATTTATAAAGCTTATCGTAAAAGAAATCCAACTGTTTATTAATGTATTCAAGAATTTTGTTGGCGCTTTCTTGCTTCTTGTCTATATCATATTCTATAAACTCATCAGCAATTGTGTTAACAAAATCCGATGCTTTTCTTGAATTTTCGTCTTTGATACTGATCTGTATGCTTTTTGCTGCCCTATTTACTATATCTACTTTTAATTTACCAATATAGTGATTGATGTTTTTTTCTAAATTATTGATCTTAAAGAAATACTTGTCTTTTTTCAAAGCGTTTTTATTTGCTTTGATCGTCTGGGGGGTTAAAATGTTTATCTTAATCTTCAAGCCGGGAAAAACAGCTGGGTCATGAATAGAAAATGTTTTTTCCTTTTCTTTCTCATTTATTGTATATGAGTAAGTTACATTTTGCAATTTGTCATCAAACGTCACGTAAATAGGCAAACCGTAATAAGCGGAATTTTTGATATCAACGGCTACTTCATAAGGTGAAGATTTGTATTGTTCAAAATTGAGTATGGTGCCTTCGGTATAATAGCTGATCTCTAAGGGAAGTTTTTTAAAAGCATTTTTAAGGAAAACAGGAGATTTCAATATTTCGATATATTTTGCAAGGTCTTCATCATAATTATCTTGCATAGAAAATATTTTCTCCCTTTTCTCCTCCGTATTAAGTTGAATAATAGATTTAGTTTCATAAACCGGTGGGGTATACCTTAAATATAAATAGGCGGCAGTGAGGGCAAGTGCAAAAATCAAGATAATATATACCACGCTTTTTCTTGCTATATAGAAAAAGAGCTTAGGGTCTAGCTCATCATTGATGCTTGATATTTTTTTTCTTGGCATTTAGTTGTTATTGAAAATATTATTAACTAAGAGTATCGTTGTTATTAGCGTTAGGTATGGAGAAATCTCTTTTACGATTCTTTCCGGTACCTTGCTTCTTGGTTGAACGTAAATAATGTCATTTGCTTGTAAAACCAAGTCAGCTTCTTTTACTCCTTCAATGGTAGAAAGATCAATAAGATAGATTTTGGGGTCTTTGAGGTCTCCCCTTATCAGTTTTACCCTATGCGCCTTTCCATCATTTATGCCGCCTGCTTCTGCAAGAGCTTCAAAAAGTGTTGTATTTTGGTGTTGTAAGTATACAACTTTTGATGTTCCTCCTTCGCCCCCTGGGAAAACGATCACCCTTTTGTTGGTTACTCTCAATTCCACAAATGGTTCGTTATAAAAATTGGCATATTTCTGTTCTAACATTTCCTCCGCTTCTTTTTCGGTATAACCGGTAATCTTTATTCTTCCCAATTGGGGAAGTTTCACCATGCCGCTGTTCTCAACAGTAAAAGAAATATTATTCCTGGTTTGCCTGTTCATTCCACTTCGTTCAAGAGGGTCAATGATCTTTTGCCCCTCGTTGGTGTAAACCATAAGAGATAACTCGTCATCAGGTGCAATTTCATATTCCTTCTTTTGTGTTTCTTCTTTAAAGGTATTGTAATCGTAATTAGCCCCTGTACGAAGCATCTGGCTTGGGTTTAATATCTTGCAAGATTGCCAAGTAAAAGCAGAAAGGATTATTAAAACTATTGGAAATATGCTTTGCTTCATGAAAGATGATTCGTATTAGGTTATGGAAGCAAAAATAATAAATATCCCCGAAAACTATTACTATTTAAGAGATTTTCATGGAAACTCATGTAAGCAAGTGGTTGTATAAGTTGGCTACATCATTTACAAGGCGTTTGAAATGAAATTTTTCTTTAACAAAATCCCATCCTCTCTCGGTGAAATTTTCCCTGAGCAAATCATTATCTACCAAATCCAAAAGGTTTCTTGCAAAGGCTTTTGTATCTTCTTTATCAGATAACAAGGCTGTTTCATTAGGGATCACTACGTTTTCAATACCACCTACTTTTGTACTTACAATGGGTTTATTTGCTGCTTGTGCTTCTATCAAACTAACGGGAGTTCCTTCGTTAAGCGATGTAAGGGCTATCACATCCATCCCTGCATTAACCTTGTCTATATCCTTTATCCATGAAGTAAATGATAGGGTTGCTTTTTTGTGGCTTTTCCTGGTATCAACACAATCAATCCTCATCTCTTTGCTTTTTTCTTTCAGCATTTCCATATTCTCTCCATCACCAACAATAAATGCCCGTATTTTTTTCTGTGAATTTTCTTTTACATATTTTATCGACTCAAGAAATAGCTCATGGTTTTTTATTGGGACTAGGCGGCCAACAATACCAATTGCTATTTCGTCTTCGTCAATATTATATTCTTTCCTAAAATTTTTTCTTTTTTGTTCAATATTCTCATGAAACCTTGATAAATCAAATCCAAGAGGGATGACTTCAACTTTATCGGGAGGGCAAATATTATATACTTCTGTTAGTTCATATTTTTGTTGTTCGCAAAGGGCAATGATTTTAGTGGTTTTTTCTGCGAGTTTCCTTTCTATCTTTTTGTAGAAGCTGGTTTTTAATGAGCTGAAATACGAATTGAAAACATGGCCATGGAAGGTATGGACAATAACGGGAACTTTCATGTTTGAAGCGGCAAGCCTACCAAGTGCGCCTGCCTTTGATGCATGAGTATGAACTATATCTGGCTGGAATCTTTTGATTACTTCTTTAATCTTATTATACGCTATAATGTCGTGCCTTGGTATAATCGGCCTTTTTAATTCCGGTATGATGATAGGGCGCAGGCCAAGATTCCTAACGATAAATTCAGAGTTTTCTTCTGTGCTTTCGTTTTCCCCTCCTATAAGAATGGTTTTAAATTCCGGTGAAAGGTATTTTGTTAGGTAGGCTACATTAAAAGTAGGACCCCCTAAATTAAACCGATTGATTATTCTTAGTACTTTTGGCATTATTTACATTTTTGATACTGTAAAAGTATATCATAAAACCTTTATGAACAATGGGGAATTACACTAATTCGTGTTGTGGAAATCCCTTAAAAATAAAGGTTGATCTTTACTTGTGCTCTGTCATTAAGAAACATCCATCTTTTGTTAATGTTTTAGTGAAATATTTCAATGAATTACAAAAATGCTCAAAACAAATTGCAAATTAATAAATTTTTATGATAAGGTGTATTAATTTCAGGTTAAAAATTTTTTATACCAATGTTGAAATACGATTAATCCCCATAACCTAGCATGTACATCACCAGGGTCATTTGAAAAAAGCTTTTTATTCAACTGTTGTAAGGTTTTAAAATCAAATATTCCTTGATCCTCAATAAATTCCTTTGATAAAATATCTTCTTGGATTTTCTCTTGTAAACCTGCTCTCATCCATTTAAGCAGTGGCACTTCAAAACCATGTTTGGGCCTATTATATAATTCGGGTGGAAGAATATTTTTATAAGTATCTTTTAGTAATCTTTTCCTTGAATTTTTATTGATCTTATATTCAGATGGCAATCCTGTAACAAAATCAACCACTTCATGATCCAAAAACGGAACCCTCACTTCAAGGGAGTTTGCCATGGACATCAAATCGGCTTTTGTAAGCATGTCTTCAGGCAAAACAAGCGAAAGATCAGTAAAAAGTACGTCATTTATGCCATTTGTGTTTTGTATTTTTTCGAGTATCCTCTTTTTTCTTGTATTAAAAGTTGCTTTGTCGTAATTAACCGCAAGAAGTTGTTCTATTTGCTTATGGTTTGTATATCCGGCCCACCTCCAGTACCGTTCTCGGTCTCCCAGTTTCAATCCTTCGGCAAATCTATGCAATTGCCTTATCTTGTCAGTGATCTTATTATTTCTAGATTTGGGTAAAATATTCCATAAAGGCAACCCTGTTTTAACGAGTTTGTTTATAAGGCTATTTTCACGCGCCAATAGTTCAGCATGGTGCTTATTATAGCCAGAGAACAATTCGTCGGCACCATCGCCAGAAAGGGCCACGGTTACTTTTTGCCGGGTTTTTTTACTCAAAATATATACGGCTAAAGCCGATGAGTCAGCAAATGGTTCATCAAAATAATCAAGAACATCAAACAAAATTTCATAGAGGTCATCATTAGAAAGAGAAAAAACGGTGTGTTCTGTTTTAAATTTTTTGGCCACTAGGTTGGCATAGCGAGTTTCGTCAAAATAAGGCTCGTCTTTATAGCCTATAGAGAAGGTTTTCATGTGTGGTGTGAATTTTGAAGCAATCGCCGTGATCACCGATGAATCAATCCCACCACTTAAAAAAGCGCCCAATGGTACATCTGAAATAAGGCGTCGTCGAACAGAACGCTCCATTAAAATGTTCAATTGCTTTTGGGCTTCTTGGTATGAAGGGGTTTTAGTAGAAATAGCTCCTTGCTTAAGCCGGTAAAAGTGTTGGGTTTTCTCTTTTCCTTCCGTGATATATAAAAAAGTTCCGGGCTCTAATTTCTTCACTTGGCTGAGCATGCTGCTATTACTGGGAATATAATTTAAATGCAGGTAAGAAAAGAGTGAAGCTGTGTCAATGGTTTTGTCAATATCATCAAAAGCCATGATGGCTTTTATTTCCGAAGCAAAAATAAGTTTATCTTTATCGCGGTAAATATGCAAGGGGTTGATTCCCATCCTGTCGCGGGATAGAAATAAGGATTCTTCTTCTTTATCGTAAATGGCCAGTGCAAAACATCCATTCAGTTTTTCGAGGAATGAAAATCCATAAAAGATGTACATATAAAGGATAACTTCCGTGTCGGAGTTAGACCTGAACTTAAACCCTTTGTGTTTAAGGACTTCCTTATGCTCCTTAAAATTATATACCTCCCCGTTATAAACAATGGTGTACCTTCCGCTTGCATCGGTGAAAGGTTGCGAAGCAGCATCAGAAGTATCAATGATCGATAACCGGGTATGCCCTAAAGCACAGTTATTGTGAGTATATTTGCCATTGGAATCCGGCCCGCGCGATTTTAAGCTATCTATGGCATTATCAAGGTAAAGGAAGGATTTTTTACCTTTTTCATTTAGCGCTAAGATTCCAGTTATTCCACACATAATGATAAAATAACGAGGATGTCTAAAAAGTCTCGAAAACGACTATTTAGTGAAGGGGTGAGCTCGCTAATAAACTGATTTACTTTTTTTTAACGTTTTGGATTCTATAAAAATCACTCATCCCTTCACTCCCTGGACACCCTCTTGTTTTATGATTTATAAGTGTATCACTTCATCGTAAGCTGCCGCAACAGCTTCCATTATTGCCTCTGACATGGTAGGATGAGGATGCACCGACTTAATGATCTCGTGACCTGTTGTTTCTAATTTTCTTGCAACTACAGCTTCGGCGATCATTTCGGTTACATTTTCGCCAATCATGTGCGCCCCAAGCCATTCTCCATATTTGGCATCAAAAATTACCTTTATAAAACCTTCAAAGTTTCCTGATGCCTTGGCTTTGCCCGAGGCTGTAAAAGGGAATTTCCCTACTTTTATTTCATATCCTTCTTCTTTGGCTTGTTTTTCTGTTAACCCAACAGAAGCAACTTCGGGCATTGAATAAGTACAAGCCGGGATGTTTTTATAATCAATGGGTTCGGTGTTCATCCCTGCTATTTTTTCTACGCAGGTAATACCTTCTGCCGAGGCTACATGAGCCAATGCAGGGCCATGAACTATATCGCCAATGGCATAATAACCTTCTACATTTGTACGATAATATTTATCTACTTCAATCTTGTCCTTTTTCGTGTTAATGCCAACATCTTCCAACCCAATGCCTTCAATATTTGTAGCAACTCCAACAGCAGAAAGCACAATGTCAGCTTCTACTTCTTTTTCGCCTTTTGATGTTTTAATTTTTACTTTACATTGATCGCCTGAAGTGTCCACTTCTTCTACCGAAGAACCTGTCATCACTTTCATCTTGTTTTTCTTGAAAGAACGTTCCAGGGTCTTGGAAACTTCTTCATCTTCAAATGGGACTATATTGGGCAAAAACTCTACTAATGTAACCTGCGTTCCAATGCTGTTATAAAAATATGCAAATTCAGTCCCAATAGCACCTGAGCCAACCACAACCATTGATTTAGGTTGTTCTTTGAGGGTCATAGCTTCGCGGTAACCAATGATCTTTTTACCGTCTTGTTTTAAGTTAGGTAGCTCTTTTGATCTTGCACCGGTAGCTATAATGATATGCTTGGCTTCATAATCTTTTGTGTTGCCGTCATCATCAGTGACTTCCACTTTTTTGCCGGGTTTTACTTTACCATAGCCTTGTATGTGCTCAATTTTATTTTTTTTGAAAAGAAATTGAATGCCTTTGCTCATTTGCCCGGCTACATCGCGGCTCCTATTTACCATTGCTTCAAGGTCTGGTTTGGCTTCACCTTCAATTTTAACCCCGTAATTCGCCGCATTTTTCATGTATTTATACACTTGGGCGCTTTTCAAAAGGGCTTTGGTCGGGATGCATCCCCAGTTTAAGCAAATACCTCCCAATTCGGCTTTTTCTATAACTCCAACTTTTAATCCCAGTTGAGATGCCCTGATAGCAGCTACATAGCCACCCGGGCCACTTCCTATAACTATTATATCGTAATTCATAGAAATATATCTTTTAGTTTGTTTTCCAGGTTCAAAATTAATAATATTTATGAAACAGGCAATGCCTGTGATAATTATTGAGACAGGCTTCAAACATGATTACAATGTATACCAAATTGAAACATTGTCATAACATTTTAAATATCAAATTGGCAATGCCTGTGATAATTATTGAGACAGGCTTCAAACATGATTACAATGTATACCAAATTGAAACATTGTCATAACATTTTAAATATCAAATTGGCAATGCCTGTAATAATTATTGAGACAGGCTTCAAACTTGACCATAATGTATACCAAATTGAAACATTGTAATAACATCTTAAATATCAAATTGGCAATGCCTGTGATAATTATTGAGACACACACAAAGCACGATTAGCAATAATTACCAGTTTGTATCATCGTTATAGTTTTAAATTTATAAACTATAAATCAATCACCGGTTATTACGATCTCGATCCAAAAAGGTTGATTGGTATAGAAAGGAATTTTGGCCCCCAAAGAGAAATTTTGATACGTTTTGTATTCTATACGATTTTCTTCAATGTTTTGATGAATAAGGAAATCGTAGATTTTTTCAACAGCTTTCTCAGTGATGTCTATGTTTTCTTCTTTTGTATATAAATCCTTTTTTACAGGGTAGCCATTGATCTTGATGAGCGTGGCTTCATGGTCTCGTAAAAATATATACAGCCTCCATATTTCTTCAATGGAATTCCTGGTAAAGAAACGGGGCGATTTTTCTATTTCAATATTCTCTAAAAGTACTCGGTCGTTTTTCTTAATATTATGAAATTTAAAACTTCCAATTTTGTATGGATTATTTTTCCGTGCAGCTACTTCTTCACTAAATACAAAATCGGCTTGGGTTTCTATTTCCTTGTTTTTTCTTTTGAGTTTATCATCCAATTGCTTGTTATTGGTAAGTTCTGGGTAAATGTATAGCATGTTGTCCTGGTAAAGGATCTTATCCACTTTTTTCTTGTTATGTTCAGCATTCTTACGATTATAGTATTTTGTAGATCGTGCATTTTTGCTGCAACAATTCCGGCTTTGGCGGCATGAAACCGCAATGAAGCAAAAAACCACAAAAGCTATTGATGCAATCTTCATGCGTTTAAACTTGTATAATGATGTTTAGTTTTGATACACGATTTTGAGCTTGTTTCTATACTAATTCAAGAAATCATCAAATATTTACAGCTACTTTATTAACTGTATTTTAATGGGTTTATTTTATAAAGCTCACCAAATCTTTGCTTTTGGTATTTTTTATTTTTTTGTTGCTTTCTCCATTCTTTTCTGATCCTCCTGTCCTCTTTTTTGCAATCACATGATTTTGTGAATATACATGAATTGAGGCAAAGCATTGATATGATAAAAATGAATGCTATAATGCGCATAAGGCTTTTCTATTACATAAATCGCAAAAGTAATATATTTTTTTTGGAGATAAAATGCGAATAGGATAGTTATTATTTAAGGAATTTTATTAATTTTGCACATATGCCCATTATAAAAAATTTATTTTATGCCACGCCCAAAAAAAAACAGGTTTGTTTATGAGCCGCCTTTGCACAGGGAGTTTCGTGCAGTTAATGCAACAAGCAGAAAAAAGCCAATAACACTTAGCTTAGATGAGTATGAAGCTTTTCGTCTTGCCGACCATGAAGGCTTATCTCATGAACAAGCAGCACAAGAAATGGATGTTTCGCGCTCTACCTTTACGAGGCTTATTGAATACGCTAGGAAGAAAATCGCTGATATGTTTATAACGGGAAAAACCTTGCAAATTGAAGGAGGAAATGTGCATTTTAGGAAAAATGTAATCCGCTGCATGGATTGTAGGTATATGTTCAAAATAAATTTTGATATAAAACTATCCTCTTGCCCTGAATGCTATTCTGATAATCTTTTGAACCTGGCAGGAGGTTTTGGCCATGGTGATTGTTGCAGAGAGTATGGTAATGAAGTAGTTTAGGCATTTATAAATAATCTATTAAACAATTTTTAATATAAAATGAGATAAAATGATGAATACAGACGTTTTGATAATAGGCAGTAGTGCAGCCGGATTGGTTGCCGCTACTACAGGGAAAAGAGTATATCCTGGCAAAAAAATCACAGTTGTAACCATGATGGAAAAGACACTTATTCCGTGCGGAATACCTTATATTTTTGGTACAGTTGACAATTCTAATAACGACCTTTTACCAGCAGAAAAAATGTTTCAAACTGCCGGTGTTGAAGTAATTTACGATGAAGCTGTTTCTATTGACAGGGAAAATAAAATTGTTTCACTTAAAAAGAAAGGTGAAGTGTCATTTGATAAATTGGTGCTGGGTACAGGATCATTGCCATATAGGCCTAATTGGTTGAAAGGAGCAGATTTGAAGAATGTATTTACTGTGCCTAAAAATAAAACCTACCTCGATGCAATGCAAGACGAATTGAGGGAATGCAAAAAATTGGTTACAATTGGAGCAGGCTTTATTGGCGTAGAAATATCCGATGAATTAAGAAAAGCCGGCAAAGATGTTACTTTGATAGAAAAACTTCCTAATATTCTTGCACTGGCTTTTGATGAAGATATTTCGCTAAGGGCACAAGAAATTCTTAAAAACAGGGATGTTAAAGTAATGACCGGGGTTAGTGTAACGGAGATTACCGGTAATGAGAAGGTTGATGGCGTTATCCTGGAAAATGGGCAAAAAATAGAAGCCGATGCAGTAATCTTATCTATGGGATATAAACCCAACACTACTTTGGCTGAAAAGGCTGGACTTCGTGTCAGTGATAGAGGTTTTATAAAGGTTGATGAATACATGAGAACTGAAGATGACCAGGATATTTTTGCTGTTGGCGACTGTGCGGAAAAACGCGATTTTGTTACCAGGAAACCCAGCCCTATAATGCTGGCTTCAACAGCTTGTGCAGAAGCAAGAATTGCCGGCACCAACCTCTTCAAACTTTCTGCAATTAAAACCTTTAGTGGAACCATCTCAATTTTTGCCACTGCATTAGGTAACACAGGATTTGGAGTATCCGGGCTTACTGAAACTATTGCAGAACATGAAAACTTTGATATTGTTACCGGAATTTTTGAAGGCATCGACAGGCACCCTGGCACCCTAAAAGATACGCATAAACAATATGTTAAAATCGTTGTTGGAAAAGAATCAGGTGTAATCCTTGGCGGTGAAGTTTATGGCGGCCTTTCTGTTGGCGAGCTTACCAATACCATAGGAATTATGATACAGAATAGGATGACAATAAATTCACTACTAACAGCCCAGATAGGGACCCACCCGCTGTTAACCGCTTCACCGGCAGGATACCCCTTGATAAAAGCAGCAGAACATGCTTCCTCCAAAATCATGTTCAATCATTCGTAACCTAAATCGTAGCATATATTTTCCTATTACCGGGTTAATGCGTATTTTGATATTAGCCCGGTAATTTTAAAAAAACAGTGTATTATGACAATAAATTATGCTTTTGCAGTAAATTTTGATAATATTTTAGAACCAAAGCATTTTGGAGATGCTGACAAGTTCCTCATATACAAACATGAAGAAAATGGTTTGACTTTTGAACATGAAATAATTAATGATTCTAAACAGATGGAGCATGGTTCACAAAATAAAGGCCAAGCAATCATAAAATTACTTCAAAATTCTGGCGTTAACGTGTTGGTTTCAAGGCAATTCGGGCAAAATATCAAATTGGTGAATGCCCATTTTATCCCGGTTGTGGTTCATCATGAAAAACCTGGCGAGATTTTTAAAGAGCTCGAAAAACACAAACATTGGATTGAGGACGAGTGGCAGTACAACAAATCTGGGTTTAAGCTATTTACTATAAAATCGGGGGTTTTGAAGACTAAAATTAATTCTGAAAAAACAAAAAACAGGTAACCGATAGGCATTACTACAAACTCATTTAATCCACGAGCTTCATTATGAAGTTTAAGAAAATAAGTACATTATTTGGTCTTTTTACACCTATTATTATAACCAGTAGCTTGTTTAGAAACGATATCAACAAGTATGATCAATAAATTTCATTACTTTTGCCTAAAAATCAATATTATGTATAAATATCTTTTTGGCCCTGTGCCTTCACGAAGACTTGGAATGTCGCTTGGCGTTGACCTAATACCGCACAAGATCTGCACTTTCAATTGTGTTTATTGCGAATGTGGTAAAACCACCGAGCTTACAACACAAAGAAAAGAATATGTTCCTGTTGATGATGTATTGAAAGAATTGGAACATTTTTTCCAAAATAATCCTGACCCTGATTATATTACCTTTTCGGGAGCCGGGGAACCAACATTGAATATACGCATTGGAGAGGTAGTTGACTTTATTAAATCGCAACGGCCAAAAATCCCCCTGGCTCTTCTTACCAATGGCAGCTTGTTTCTTAATAAGCAAGTAAGAAACGAGGTAATGAAAGTAGACCTTGTACTTCCATCACTGGATGCAGCTATAGAAAAAACTTTCAGGAAACTTGACAGGCCGGCCAAAAACATTCATGTGGAGGATTATATTCAAGGCTTGGTAGAGTTCCGGGAAGAATTTAAAGGGAAAATCTGGTTGGAAGTATTTATCCTCCCCGGTTATAATGACGATGAAGAAAACATCCAACAATTGAAGCAAGCTATAACAAAGATAAAACCAGGCAGCATCCAACTCAATACATTGGACAGGCCAGGCACAGTAAGCGGTTTGAGGCCGGCAAATAAAGCCGAATTGCAAAATATAATCAACAGTTGGGGGTTCAAAAATGCCGAAGTGATTGCTGCGGCGCCAAAACGTAAAGATATTAAATCATACAGGAAAGATACCGAACATGCCATAAAAGAAACTATTGCGAGACGACCCTGTACTTTGGAAGATTTAAGCAGCATTTTGGGAATCCACATCAACGAAATAAATAAATATTTGGGTGTACTGGAAGAAGAAGGAAAAATTGAAACCAAGAACGAGGAACGAGGTGTGTTTTATAAGTTAAAGAATTAATTAGTCATTAAAAGTGAATTATAATTCCATTTGCTGTTTCTCAATTAATTTGTTATTTTCATAAAAATTTTAAAAAATTAAAATATGGAAATAATAGATGGGATTCTAAACCGCAGAAGCATAAGGAAGTACAAAGATGAACCTATAACCAAAGAGCAAATAGATACATTGCTAAAAGCAGCCATGTATGCACCAACAGCCAGGAACATGCAACCTTGGCATTTCATTTATACTTGCGATAAAGAACAATTAATAAAATTGTCAGAAATACATCCCTACGGTAAAATGCTAAGAAACGCAAGCTTGGCAATATTAACTTGTGGCGACTTGGGGATTGATAAAATGGAGAGTTACCTGGTTCAAAATTGTTCGGCGGCAACCCAGAATATTCTACTGGCAGCGCATGCTTTAGGACTTGGTGGAGTGTGGCTTGGTGTGCACCCCAGGGAAGAAAGGATGCGGCCAATAGCAGAATATTTCAAATTGCCTAAACAGGTTATTCCCATTTCTTTAATATCAATTGGTTATCCAGATGAAAAGCCTGGATTTCCTGAAAGGTTTGACTTGGGTAAAGTTCATGAAGGGGAGTGGTAGATTATCCTTTTGGTTGTGGGATGTAAAAAATTAAAACGCATGAAGGCTTATTTGGAGATGATCCGTTTGAAACTTGCAATAGATCTTATAAGCTAAATACTTAAAAGACTGTTTGTTTGAACAAATAGATGCAAAACAAGCATGTTTTTCTTTACCAATCAGGAATATTGACTATTTTTATGAAAAAATTTATATGAAGTATATTGTTTCTGTCCTTGTTTTGAGCTTGTTATTACCAACTTTTGTTATTTGCAGTAATAATGTTCAAGATAGTTTGCTAAGAACATTGCATGAAGAGCAACCTGATACAGCTAAGGTAAACACTTTAAACCAATTGTGTTTAACTTTTATTAAAACCGACTTGGATACCGCCCTTGCTTTCGCAAATAAATCTGCTAACCTGGCAGAAAACCATAAATATACAAGCGGTATTGCCCGGTCTTATTTTTTAAGTGGTGTTATTTTTGCTAAAAAATGGAACTATGATACAGCCCTTGTTTTTCTTCAAAAAGCAGATTCTCTTTTTGAACAAGTGGGAGATTTAAAAGAAATGGCAAAAACAAAAGTGGAAATAGGAAAAGTGTATGATTACATGGCTGAGTTCCCCAAAGCTTTAAAATCGTACCAGGATGCAATGGAAATATCCAAAAGTATTAAAGATAGCGTTCTTATTGCAGAGGTATACCTTTTCATCGCATTTATTCACGAAGCCCAAGGAGAATTGGATAAAACACTCTCAGATTATGAAAAGTCTTTAGATATCTATAAAAAAATAAACAATTTACAAGGAATTTCAAGGTGTTATAATAATATAGGAATTTATTATCAATATAAGGGCAATAGATTAAAAGCCTTAGAGTACTACCAAAAAGCTCTTAAGATCTCCGAGGAAAATAATTATGATGGTAGGGTTGCCTACCTGTACAATAATATAGGAATAATCCATGAAGGCCTTAACGATACAACTAAAGCGCTACATTATTACAAAAAGGCCCTTAATATGCACAAAAAGTTTGGTTATAAAGAAGGTATTTACCGGGCTTATTGTAATATCGGTGATATATATAATACAATTGAGAACTGCAAGAAAGCCCAGGTCTTTTATAAAAAAGCCCTGGATATAGCTATAGCCATGAACAGCAAATACGAATTATCTTTTGTTTATAGTATTATTGCTAAGGGTTACGAGAATTGCAAAAAATATGATAAGGCAGAAGAATACTATGTAAAAAGCCTGGAAATTGCCAATAAAATTGGCGATTCTACTGGCATAGCATGGGCAAAAACAGGGCTTTCAAAAATAAACTTCATCAAAAACAATTATGACTTAGCTTTGAAATTTGCAGAAAGTGCACTTAATATAGCTCAAAAAGTTCGTGAAAAAAGTCTTTTAAAAAGAATTTACGCTACATTATACAAAGTATACGCAAAAAATGCCCGATATAAAGATGCTTTTGAAACCCATTTAAAGTATAAAAATATCAGCGATTCATTGCTAAACGAAGAAAAGATTAGAAATGCTACCAGGCTTGAGTATCAATATCAATATGAAAAGGAGAAGCAACAGCAAAAGCTTAAGCAAAAGCAAAAAGAACTAGAACATCAACAAGCGCTGGCTAAACAAAAAACCATCCGCAACACTTTTGTGATAGGTTTTGTTTTTATTGCCATTCTATTAATCCTGATATTTAAGAATTTGCAACGTAAGAAAAAGAACAACAGGATACTGCGAATGCAAAAGGAGGAGATTGAGCATAAAAATGCTGAATTAAGCCAAATGAATCACGAGATTACCATTCAGAACCAGGAAATAAGCCATATTAACAGGCATATAACAAGCAGCATCAATTATGCAAAAAAGATACAAACGGCGCTTTTTCCATCAGCCAAGATGATGGAAGAGTTGTTTCCTCATAGCTTTATTTTTTATCAACCGCTCGAAATTGTTAGTGGAGATTTTTATTGGATTAGAAAGATCAATCATTATAAAATTGTTGTTACTGCTGATTGTACAGGACATGGCGTTTCCGGGGCATTTATGAGCTTGCTTGGCATTGCATTCTTAAATGAAATTGCAAGAAAAAGGAACCTAACGAAAGCTTCAGAGATTTTAGATAATTTGCGTGAAGAGATTAATTTTGCACTTGGTCAGAAAGGAGAAGAAACAACCACCAACGATGGAATTGATTTGGCTCTATGTATTATTGATGAAAAAACCGGCCATGCACAGTTTGCCGGGGCCTATAACCCTATGTACCATTTTAAGAACGGGCAATTAACTGAATTCAAAGGCGACCGCAAACCCATTTCAGTTACAGAAGATAAAGAACCATATACAAACCAAGAATTTAAAATTGAAAAAAACGACACGCTTTACTTTTTTACCGATGGTTTCCCAGATCAATTTGGCGGGAAACATGGAAGAAAATTCATGATGAAGAATTTCAGGAAACTACTGATTGACATTCATAACCTGCCAATGGCAGAACAAAAAGACATTCTTGAAAAAGAACTTAACACATGGCAAAATAATTATCCACAGGTAGATGATATCCTTGTTGTGGGAATCAGAATTTGAAATAAATGCTTATTTTTTGAGGTATGAATCATTACCATCCCTTACAAAGAAAGTTAAAAGGCGGTTTCCATACCGATCTTAGCGCTCGTATGATGTATGCTACCGATGCTTCCATATTCAGGGAATTGCCGGAGGCAGTTGCTTACCCGGCTAATAAGCAAGACTTGAAAACCCTTGTTCAATATGCCAATGAAAACAAAACCTGCCTTATCCCCAGGACAGCAGGGACTTCTCTGGCAGGCCAATGTGTTGGAAAAGGTATTGTTGTGGACGTTTCAAAATACATGACCCAAATCCTTGATTTAAATATAAAAGAAAAATGGGTGAAAGTACAACCCGGTGTTATTCTTTCGGAACTGAATCATTACCTTGAACCCTATGGTTTGTTTTTTGGCCCTGAAACATCTACAGCAAACCGCTGCATGATTGGCGGAATGGTTGGCAACAATGCTTGTGGCTTGCATTCGCTTGTTTACGGCAGCACGAGAGACCATACATTGGAAATCTCTGCGATCATGAGTGATGGCTCAGAAGTACTTTTTAAAGATACGGATGAAAGCCCCGCTAAAAAAGCTGAAAGCAATACCTTGGAAGCAAAAGTATACAAAAAGCTCATGGAGGTTTCTAACAATAGGGAAATCATAGAGGAAATTGAAAAAAATTACCCTCACCCGGATATTCCCAGGAGAAACTCCGGCTACGCCCTTGACCTCCTTTTTAAACGGAAACCTTTTAATTTATGCAACCTTTTAGCCGGTTCTGAAGGTACCCTTGCTTTTTTTACAGAAATAAAGCTCAACCTTGTACCATTGCCTCCCAAAGAAAAGGTATTGGTTTGCGTTCATTTAGAGAGTGTTGAGCAAGCTTTGGAAGCAAACCTTGTTGCGCTGGAATTTAATCCTTCTGCCATAGAACTCATGGATAAAACCATTCTTGACCTTACCAAGAAAAACATTGAGCAACAAAAGAACCGGTTTTTTGTAAAAGGAGAACCCGGAGCCATTTTAATGATAGAGTTTGTATCTGAAAGTATATCGGAATTAGATCAGGTAGCTGAAAATATGCAAGCAGCCATGCAAAGCAAAGGGTTTGGATTCCATTTCCCGGTGTTAAAAAACAACGAGATACAAAAGGCATGGAATCTCAGAAAAGCCGGTCTGGGGATTTTGTCCAACATGGCAGGTAATGCAAAACCGGTGGCTGTTATTGAAGACACAGCCGTCAATGTAAAAGATTTACCAAGTTATATCCGCGATTTGAACCTGGTTCTTAAAAAACTTCAACTTCAATCAACTTATCATGCTCATATTGCAACGGGAGAATTGCACGTTAGGCCGGTTTTAGACCTTCGCAAAAAAAACGACAGGGAGAAGCTAAAACAAATTGCCACTGAAACAGCCCTTCTCATTAAGAAATATAATGGCACATTTAGTGGAGAGCATGGCGATGGCAGGCTCAGGGGATATTTCAATAAAACCATTTTTGGTGAAACCCTTTACGAACTTTTCAAAGAAATTAAGCTGACCTTCGACCCCAAGCATATTTTTAACCCGGGAAAAATTGTTGATGTTGGTGAAATAGACCAATCATTGCGATTTTTTGATGAAAAGGAATATCCCAAGATAAAAACTTATTTTGATTTTTCGCGCTATGGCGATTTTATCAGCGCTATTGAAAAATGCAATGGTTCTGCTGATTGCAGAAAAACCGAGATTACCGGCGGCACAATGTGCCCCAGCTATATGGCTACCCGCGATGAGATGCACTCTACAAGAGCCAGGGCTAATGTTTTAAGAGAATTCCTCCTTCAATCAACCAAAAAAAACCGGTTTCGTCATCGCGAGATTTATGAAGTAATGGATTTATGCCTATCCTGCAAAGGGTGTAAGTCAGAATGTCCTTCCAATGTAGATATGGCAACCTACAAGGCCGAATTTTTACAACATTATTACAAAAACAAAATTATTCCTCTAAGAGCAAGGCTATTTGCTTATATCACCCAATTGAATCAATTGGCACAGCCTTTCTATAGAGTGTACAATGCATTAATAACCAGCAAACTTACAGGTACACTTACAAAAAAGCTTTTGGGAATTGCGGCAAAAAGAACATTTCCCAAATTGCAAAAACATACCCTTAGGAAATGGGTGAAGAAAAACCCTGGATACTTACAATGCAATAACAATAAAAAGAATGTATGTTTTTTTATTGATGAATTTACCAATTACAATGATGTTGAAGTAGGTATGAAAGCCATTAAATTGCTTCATAAACTTGGATACAACATAAAGATTGCGGGTATTAAGGAAAGTGGGCGTACATTTTTATCCAAAGGGTTTGTGAAAAAAGCGCGCAAAATTGCCAACAAGAATCTTACAAAACTGGATGGACAGCTCACGAATGGTGTACCCATAGTGTGTTTAGAGCCCTCGGCAATATTGTCTTTTAGGGATGAGTATATTGATTTATGCTCACACCGCCTAAAAGAAGTTGCCGGCAATATGGCAAAAAATGCCTTTATGGTTGACGAGTTCCTTGAGAAAGAAATGCTTGCCGGTAATATTTCAAAAGAACTGTTCACAAAAGAGAAGAAGCATATTAAACTGCATGGGCATTGCCATCAAAAAGCATTGGGAGATGTGGGGTCATCAGCTTTTATGCTTTCTTTCCCACAGAATTTTTCTGTTGAGGAAATCCCATCCGGTTGTTGCGGCATGGCCGGTTCGTTTGGTTATGAAAAGGAACATTACGATGTTTCGATGAAGGTAGGCGAATTGGTACTTTTCCCGGCAATAAGGAACAGTGATGAAGACATAATAATAGCAGCACCGGGAACAAGCTGTCGTCAGCAAATTATGGATGGCACAGCCCGCCCGGCATATCACCCCGTGGAGATATTGTTTGATGCTTTGTTATAAGCTTGCTATTATTATTTTCGATCATTTGAGTTTAAGGCTAAGAATTCGTGGTTTCTGATTCCTCTAAGATGTCAAGCTTGCGACCTATCTCAGGATTTTCAATGGCGCTTTTCTTTAATAAATCTATTCGTTTATTAACAAGTGACTTCATGTTTTCTCTCGCTCTTTCTTTTTCTGATTTTTGAATATCAGCTTGAGTCATTTTTTCATTATAACCATCAAATGCTTGACGATAATTCTTAGTAACTTCGATTAATTCACTCAATTCCTTGTAGGACATGTGAAATAGCTTAACTGAAGTTTCCTCTTTCAGCTTAGGTGTTAGTTTTACTAGGTAATGGTCAAAAATGTTAATGAAATTCCCTGCCCAATCGTACAATTCATCATCATTTCTTTGTAAAAATTCGTAATTTTTCATACACATTTGTTTTTTAAGGTTTAACATAAATTTTTAAGGAACTATTGTTAAGTCAACAAAGAAATGACGCATCAACTGTTTGGCAATTTCCTCAATTACCGCAATATAGATTCTCAATAATAAATGTGACGCGTCACTATATATAGTTGCTTTCCTGCATAATTAAAACGGTTATTATCCAAATTGAGCGATTATTCCCTTCGGTCATGAGCTAAAGGTTCTCGCTCACGATAAAGAAATTGTATGCTTTTCACCTCACCTATTCGGTGAAAACCGACAATTTCTAAATCGGGATTAAACCTAAGTAAAGCGCTTTTTCACCACGTTCAAACCGCTTAACTTAGGTATTAATATATCGTGTTCTACTACTCATTTATTGTATTGATTTCTTCGGCCACTTTCTTAATTTTCTTTTTGTCCTCCTTGCTAAGGTTTTTTGGTATTTTAAGGTCAACTATAGCATAAAGGTCGCCCTTTATATTGTTATTGTTGTAATCTGGCATTCCCAGCCCTTTCAGCCTGAATGTCCTGCCGTTTTGTGTTTCCTCGGGTAAAGTGATGGTTTTGTAACCGGTAAATGTTTTCACTTTTGCTTTTCCGCCTAATATAGCTGTAAACACATCAACAGGCATTTCGTAATAAAGGTTGTTGCCTTCTCTTTTCAACTCAGGGTGAGGCATTAATTTTACCTCTATATACAAGTCCCCGTTTTCTCCACCTGATTGGCTTGGTTGTCCCCTGCCTTTCATTCTCAATACTTGCTTGTCTTTGGTGCCGGGTTTTATCTTGATCCTGTATTTGTTTCCATTAAGAGCTATGGTTTTTGTTGTGCCATGATAAGACTCTTCAAGAGAAATATTTAGGCTACCCCTAACATCTTGACCTTTTTGCGGCCTTTGCCTGGCTTGTTTTGTGCCGAAGCCAAAATCAGAGGCTCGTCCTCCAAAAAACATGTCAAAGAAATCTGAAAAACCGGTGCCACCGCCACTAAAGAAATCTCCATAATCTCCTTCACTGGTGCGGTAAGCCCTTTTGCCGCCAAAGCCGCTAAACCCACCATAACCCTGGGCACCTGCATCCTGGTATTGTTTCCAGTTAGCGCCTAATTTATCGTACTTTTTCCTTTTTTCCGGGTCTTTGAGTACTTCGTAAGCTTCACTCAACTCCTTGAACTTATCTTCCGCCTTGGGGTTGTCCTTGTTCTTGTCAGGGTGGTATTTTACAGCAAGCTTTCTGTATGCCTTTTTTATTTCATCTTGCGAAGCTTTCTTATCTACACCAAGTATTTTATAATAATCTTTATATTCCATTTAATACCTCCCAAAAATATACAAATTTTTTTTAAATTTAAGTGTTTGTGAATGAAAAAAAACTTAAGTAATCCTTAATTTTATATTAAAGTATATAAAACCAGGTACTTAAATGCAAAATAGTTTTCAACAATTAGGTGCCTTATTCATCTGTGCTCCCTAAAAAGATGAAAATGTAATATACCAATGTTGCTAAAGAACCCAATGCTGCAACTACATAGGTATAAGCAGCCCATTTTAGTGCATTTTGAGCTTTGGGGTGGGTTTGCTGGTTCGTAACATTGGTATGATTAAGCCAACTTAAAGCCCTATTGCTTGCATTGATCTCTACCGGCAATGTAATAAAACTAAAAAGGGTGATTACACCAAACATAATTATTCCTGCGAGCAACAATTGTGGAAAAGATTCAACAAGAATAATTCCTAATAGCAATACCCATTGCACCCATTTAGAAACAAAGCTCACTACAGGAACAAGCGCCGAGCGCATTTTTAGGGGGCTATAAGCCTTTGCATGTTGCACTGCATGCCCGCATTCATGAGCAGCTACTGCAGCACTGGCTACACTGTTGCCGTTGTAAACATCACTGCTTAGGTTTACCGTTTTATCTAATGGGTTATAATGGTCTGTCAACTTACCTTCGGTGGAAACTACTTTTACATTATGTATTCCTTTATCCCTTAACATTTGTTCGGCAACTTCTCTGCCGGTATATCCATAATTTACAGGTACTTTTGAAAATTCCTTGAATTTTCTCTTTAAGCGGTTGCTCACCAACCAGCTTATTAACATGAATACACCAAAAATTACATATATTCCTAACATATTATTACAATTTATTATTTTTCTTTTTCTTACCAGCAAATACACTGCCAATAAGTAAAACATTTTGAATTATGCCAATGTGTCATTAAGAGTTGATGTAAAGTGTCAAATTGGCGTAATGCTAATCAGGTAAATCCTGTTTTCCCTGTCAAATTGTCCATAGATGCATTTGAAAATTAATTTGGCACGCCAATTGAAAATGATTTTGTGAAAAAAAATAATGTTGAACCAAAAAAAAGGAGGACTGAACCATGTTACCAATTTTAAGAGATTTTTCAGGCTTATCACACGTTGCAGATGAGTTTTTTGGACGTGATTTATTGTCCGATGTATTTGATTCCAGGACAGGTGTTAACATGCCTGCGGTAAATATTAAAGAAACAGGCGACCAATTTAATATTGAAGTAGCAGCACCTGGATTGAACAAAAAAGATTTCAAGATCAACCTGGAAAATAATGTTCTTACTATCTCTTCTGAAAAAGAAGAGAAGAAAGAAGACAAAGATGACAACTACATGAGAAGAGAGTTTAATTACACTTCATTTAAACGCTCTTTTACTTTGCCAAACAGCGTAGATGCCGATAATATCAAGGCTAAACACCAAGATGGCGTATTACATGTAGAGATTCCTAAAAAAGAAGAAGCCAAAGAAAAGCCACCTAAGCAAATTAGTATTTCATAATTTAGCTAATAAAAAAAACAACAAGGATTTTAGTTCTTCCTTGTTGTTTTTTCGTTTTTTTTGAATAAATTAGTTGCTCAAAAATGAACTTAAAAAAAAAGGTGACCATCATGACTAAAAAAGAAAATAGTAATACGACTCAAGAAGCAACACAAAACGCTGATTCACAAGACTATAATTTGGATAACGATGACGATAAACTGGTTTTGTTCAAGAAAAACGATTTATTGGGTGGATATTCTTTGGCGGTGAGAGATAATTGGGGCTACAAAACCCTTAGAAGGCACATTACTGACCGTGAAAAAGAACTATACGAGAAAAAATTTGGTAATAAGCTTTTAACCGATGACGAGTTTTTTGAATGGTGGTGCAAAGTAAATGGATACATTGAAAGTGAAGGAGATTTTTACCAAAGTTCTGATAGCAAGGAAGAAGAATACAACTATAGCAACGATGATTTTAACTAAGGCTCGAATATTTGCTTTTTATCTTCTAATGCTAAATAATTTTGGCATAATTTTTTAATTTTTTCACACTCTTCTATATTACCAATTATTGACTTTGTAGTTTGCGAAATTGTTTTACCTACTTTTTTTCAAATATTTATTGGTTTATATTATTAAAAAGAAAGGAGGGTAGTGCTATGAAAAAAATATTCAAACACAAACCCAAAAAAGTAAAACATATTTTAAGCAGTTTTTCAACCAATAATAAAAGACTTATATTAATTACCTTTACAGGTGTATTGTCGTTAATTCTTATGACGGCTTTTATTTTTTCTAAGGATAAAAAACTTTTTCCAGTGAAGGAAAAAGCCACTATAGCTTACCAAATTCCACAAGAGGACACTACGAAGAACGCCAACCCAAGGGTTGAAATCAGGGTTGAGAAGAAAACCGATAAGGATGGGAATATTATAAGCTACGATTCTACTTACACCTATGTATACAAATCGCCTGGATGGGAGAATGCAAAAAGGATAGATGCTGATAGCCTTATTTCCAAAGGATTCAAACCTTACTTTTATGAACACTACAAATTTTTTAGTGATGATGCTTTTGACGAATTCTTTATGATGGATTCCCTTTTTATGAATGATTTTATGAATGATGAAGCGTTCTTTAGAAACAGGATGGACATGAACCTTGTTCCTTTTAACAAGATGGTTAAAGATTTCGACTCATTAAGAAATGAATATCTAAAAGATGTATTTAAAGAGGAGTAATATTTTGTAATTCAAGAACTTTATAAGACGGTTTTTTACCGTCTTTTTTTTATTTTCGCCTTTCCAAAAGTCTATTATGAAATAGGCAATGCCTGGAATAATTATTGAGATACGAAAATAGTATGATTAGAGTTTGTACCAAATAGAAACATCACACAAAATTTCAAACGAATGAAGAATAAGAAAACGTTTTATAAAAAAAAGATCAACTTTCTAGAAGGGAAAATTACCACGCTAAAAAAATCCTCCAACCTTCTTAGTTTTCTCAGGTTAATAGCCTTTATTGCAGCCATTGTTTTCCTAATTTTACATTTTAGTAAGAATTTTCACAGTAGTTTGCTTATTGGCCTTTTTGGATTTTTCTTCTTGGTTTTCTTGGCATTGATAAAAATACACCTGAAGGTGGTAAAGAAAATGGATTTTTTGAAAAAACTTCTCACCATCAACGAAAACGAGCGCGATGTATTGCAAGATATACCTTCTATCTTTTATAACGGGCAAAAGTTTTCTCAAGCCGGCATCTATGCTGATGACTTGGATGTATTTGGCCCGGCTTCCTTATTTCAAATGATCAATAGGTGCGGTACCCATTTTGGTGAAGAAAACCTGGCAAAAAGATTTCTCTCCCCACTCAACAGTAAAGAAGATATCAAAAAAGAACAAGGTGCAATTAAAAAACTATCGTCCAAGGTGGACCTTCGTCAAAATATTTTTGCTTTTCTTATCCATAAAAACAAAGAACCTGTTGACCCTCTTGCTGGAATCGGTCACTATCAACCTGTTTTTACTCGCAATGCTCTTTGGAGGATTGTTGCCATTGCATGGCCAATATTTTTTATTCCATTTACTATTTATGCCTTGCCCAACAACCTATTTGGTGCATGGATATTGTTTTTAATTTTGGGTATTGTAATATCAGGCTTTAAGATTAGGCAAACAAATAAATTGCATAACCTTGTTAGCCAAAAAAACAACCATATTTCAAACTATATTGATGCCATCAATAGCTTTATTAATGAAGATTACCAAGCAGAAAGGTTAAAAAATCTAAAACAAGAACTGTCAGAAGCTGAATTGCATTTTGGAAAACTTAAGCGTATCATCAACTATTTTGACCAACGCCTCAATATTATTATGGGTTTTATTCTCAATATTTTCTTTTTTTATGATATTCATTGTTCAGTAGCTACCGAAAATTGGATCAACAATAACAAAACGAAGTTGATAGGTTGGTTCAACTCACTCGGAGAGGTTGAAATGCTCAATAGCTTAGCCAATTTTTCATTTAATAATCCTGGTTTTTCTTTCCCAAGTATTTCTGAAAAGCCTCTTTATTTTAAGGCCAAAGAGTTTTCCCATCCGCTTATTTCTCCTTTAAAAAGAATAAGCAATGATATTTCCCTGGGAGATGATGCAAAACTTTACTTTATCACGGGTTCAAATATGACCGGGAAGACCACTTTTTTGCGCTCTTTAGGTGTTAATCTTTTGCTTATGAGATGTGGCGCCCCGGTTTGTGCATCATCATTTGAGGCTTCAGTGATGGAAATATTTACCTCGATAAGAAATACCGATTCTCTCAAAGAAAACACTTCTTTATTTTATGCAGAGTTAAACAAGCTCAGTTCAATTATTGACCAGGTGGATAATGGAAAACCTTCACTTGTACTTTTAGATGAGATATTAAAAGGTACAAACCATGATGACAAATTCACAGGTTCGTACAAAATTGCTGAACGGTTTAAAGACATGAATTGTATAACGATGATGGCAACCCATGATACAAAACTGGCAGAATTGGAACAAAAACACCCCGGTGAAATTGTGAATTACCATTTTGACAGCATCGTAGAAAATGATCATTTGAATTTTGATTACAAGATAAAACCCGGTGTTTCAACCAATAGGAATGCTACATTTTTGATGAAAAAACTGAAAATAATCGATGAATGAATTTTTTCATTTATATTTGTGCAAAATTGATTTTTATTACAAAAATAGTTAACAAGTGAAACATTTAATAGCACCCTCATTATTATCTGCCAATTTTCTTAGTTTAGAGCAAGAAATAGAAATGGTAAACCAAAGCCAAGCCGATTGGTTTCATATTGATATTATGGACGGTATTTTTGTGCCCAACATCAGTTTTGGTTTTTCCATCATGAAACAAATAAAGAAAGCAGCTCAAAAGCCATTGGATGTTCATTTGATGATAATCCAGCCGGAAAGGTATTTAACAGATTTTAAAGAAGCCGGCGCCAATTATTTGAGTGTTCATTTTGAAGCTTCAACCCATTTGCACAGGAGTATACAGCAAATTAAAGAACTGGGAATGAAAGCAGGAGTTGTTTTAAATCCGCACAACAATGTAATGCTACTGGAAAATATTATCATGGAATTGGATTTGGTTTGCATTATGTCTGTAAATCCCGGTTTTGGCGGGCAGAAGTTTATTCCCCATTCTTTAGAGAAGATAAACCATTTAAAACAGCTTATTGATGAGAGCAATTCCAACGCCCTTATAGAAGTTGACGGCGGAGTAGATGATACGAATGCAAAAAAGCTTATCAATGCAGGAGCTAATGTTCTTGTAGCTGGAAGTTACGTGTTTAATTCAGAAAACCCAATAAAAACAATAGAAAAACTTAAAAATTTGGAAAAATGAAAACGCTTAATGATATACTCATTATACCTGTGAATAATAATCCTAAACTTGTATTCAATTTAAATTAAGCATAGTTATACTATACCATCCCATATTCCTCTTTAAGCGTGAGTTTGTTATTTTGTAGTGCGGTTTTTGTTCTTGATATACCAATGAAACTCTCTTCTTCAGAAAATATACCATTAATGAATATTAAATCATTGATGTAATAACAAAAATCAAATTCGTTCCCATCTGCATAGTTGTATTTAGCTTGGTAAAGGTCAAAAGGACTGGTAAGGAATTCATCAATGATCTTATGAATATAAGCAATGCTATCAAATGTATTTTTCTTATGAAAATGCAAGGTTATGCTTTCCCAGTTCGCCTCCCTGCTGCGCTTGTATTGATAAGCGCTAATGTATTTGTTCCTTATTCTATGCAAGTCAAATTCCTCATTGCTGGGATCAAACCTGCATAAAGATTCTCCCCTAAAATTAATTTTAAATACTTCCGGGGTTATACCTAACCTTTTTGCAATTGCGCTTGTTATCCTTAAATAGAGATAATTGGTGTCGAAATGATTCATAAGAAAAAAATTTAGAATAAATGGTTCAAAAATAACACATTTACATACTAAAAACAATCCCCCTTTTGGGGGGTTTTTAAAATTTCTTTGAAAAATATCTGCATATGCCAATAATAATTTTATATTCGTAGTAATTAAACCTAATGTATAGTTTAAGTCTTGTGAATTGCATTAAAAAACAGCAGGTTATAAATTAAAAAAGGGTTTCTAATTATCTATAGTTATCATAATTTGAAAAAGGATCCATTAATGAGTTATAAAATTGCCATTGTTGATGACCACCCGGTATATAGGGAAGGGTTGAAAATATTTTTTGAGAATCATTCACTAGTAAAAGAAGTACATGCTTATGCACAAGGCCAAAGCTTGATCAATAACCTGGAACAACATTCCTATGAACTCATTTTTGTAGATATTATGATGCCCGGGATGAATGGACAAGAAGTGGCCCATGTAATTAAATCCCAATATCCGACCACGCGTATTATTGCCCTTACTTCGGTGGATGATGTCAACATGATAGATAAAATGATACAAACCGGCGCTGATGGATACTTGCTTAAAGATGTTGATTACGAGGAGATCAATTTTGCCTTTCAAAAAGTGTTGAATGGGGGAAGTTATTTCTCCCACCAGATCATCGTTAAGCTTTCAAATAGGTTGAAAAACGTTCATTCTTTTAAGGTTGATGTAAAACTGACAAAAAGAGAAGAGCAGATATTGCAACTTATTGCTAAAGGCTATTCCAGGAGGGATATTGCTAATGAATTGTATATTAGTGAAAAAACCGTAGATAAACACCGCGAAAACTTACTCGTTAAAACGCATACCAAGAATTCTGTCCAACTTGTTATTGAATCAATTAAAAGCAATCTTATTGATATTTA
>CAZJDA010000020.1:0-70840 GCA_964544705.1 uncultured Bacteroidales bacterium | reverse complement strand
ACTACACAGGCGCGCCGGCCCGGAAAAATGGCGGGGCCAGGGCTGGCCTTGCGCGTGGAAGCTTCATTTTTCCTTGGCTTTTTTGTTTCTTTTTGTGCCAAGACAAAAAGAAAATTAAATAAAACCATTCCACAATTCCCGCCGATGCAGGCTAACTATAATAAAAACAACTCACCAGATCGGCGGGAGGTATTTTCATTCTTTCAATTTCTACCATAATTTCATCCCTGGCGGGATTTTTTGCCAGGAAAGTTAAGTATTCCAAGTTAATTTAACTGTAGATAATATCCACAACCAAAAAAGAAATTTGCTATTATCAACAGCAAAAAGCAGTTAACAAACCCATATAACACTAGGAAAACAGCAGAATTGTTTGCTACCCAGGCGCGCCGGCCCGGAAAAATGGCGGGGCCAGGGCTGGCCTTGCGCGTGGAAGCTTCATTTTTCCTTGGCTTTTTTGTTTCTTTTTGTGCCAAGACAAAAAGAAAATTAAATAAAACCATTCCACAATTCCCGCCGATGCAAACTACCTTCAAGAAAACCAAACCACCAGATCGGCGGTATTCTTTTTTTTCGTTATGTATTTCTACCAAAATCTCTTCCCTAACGGGATTTTTTACCAGGAAAAGTTTTAGTATTCCAAGTAAAATTGCACTATAGATAACATCTGCAACCCAAAAAAGATATTTGCTATTATCAACAGTCATACCCTATTAACATTAGCAAAAATGCAGTTAGCAAATCCATAAAATACAAAAAATTAGCAGAATTGTTAACTATCCAGGCGCGCTGGCCCGGAAAAATGGCGGGGCCAGGGCTGGCCTTGTGCGTGGAAGCTTCATTTTTCCTTGGCTTTTTTGTTTCTTTTTGTGCCGTGTCCGACTTTCGGCGGATCAAGACAAAAGGAAAATAATAAAAAAGAACCATTCCACAATTCCCGCCGATGCAAACTACCTGCAATTAAACCAACCCGCCAGATCGGCGCCGGTTGTTTTCTCATTGTTTTACCCTGGGCTGCACCCAGGGCTACCAAGATTGCACCCCTACGGGGTTTTAGATTAGAAAGATCAATACGCTGTTGCAAGCAGTATCATAAAAACCGGTATTTAAAATGATTTGAAATTACTGGTAACCATTCAATTATACTGGACAGTATGCTATCTCCCCGGCCTTCAAACGTTATCATTACAAAACAAGGTGCAAAAATTCAGGGAGCATTATGCATATCCCTTCTAAATTTTATATCTTTGATAAAAACTGGGAATTATGGAAACAATAAGAATTGACATCCTGGATCCAAAAGCAAAAAAGCTTTTAAACAACTTGGCAGATTTAAACCTTATTAGAATAAAAAAAGACAAGGAAAAGCTTGAATTGAAGGAGTTGCTGGATGATTTACGAGGAAATTCTGATAAAGCACCATCTCTTGATGAAATAGCCGATGAAGTTGAGAAAGTAAGAAAAAACAGGTATGAAAAGTAAAAAGGTAATACTTGATACCAATCTTTGGATTAGTTTCTTAATTTCAAAAAAGTTAGTATTGTTGGATGATTTGATATTTCATGATAAGATTAAGCTAGTATTTTCTAAAGAATTAATTGAGGAATTTATAACCACGGCAAAAAGGCCAAAATTCTCGAAAATTTTTCAAGTAAGAGACATAAAGCATCTATTAGAATTGTTTGATGATTATGGTAAATTAGTAGAACCTTCCATTAAAATAACCGGTTGTAGAGATACTAAGGACAATTTTCTTTTGAGCCTTGCTGTTGCCAGTAAAGCAGATTATTTGGTAACAGGTGATAATGATCTATTGGTCATGAAAAACATAAGAAAGACAAGGATTTTAGATTGGGTTACTTTTAGGAAAGAAATCTCCCAAATTACAAACTAATCAATATAAACTCTTCTGACACCAAAAAATATAGTATCAATAAATCATATAAAAGAACCACACCACAATTCCCGCCGATGCAATCTACCTGCAAGAAAACCAAATCGCCAGATCGGCGGGGATTATTTCTATATCACCTACAGCTACAAACATGAAACCCTTCTAGGGTTTTTGGCCAGTTAGCTACCCCCCCGGCCTTCAAAAGTTATAACTACAAAACAAGGCGCAAAAAATTTGGAGATGGTTACCAACAGGCAATATTTTATTTACAAAACCACCTCAGTTAGCAAATCCATAAAATGCAAAAAAATTAACAGAATTGTCAGCTACCCCAGTGCGCCGGCCCGGGAAAATGGCGGGGCCAGGGCTGGCCTTGTGCGCGGAAGCTTCATTTTTCCTTGGCTTTTTTCCTATTTTACTTTCCTTAGTTTCTTGATCATCGAAGTTCTGCGGCTACCATGAATAATACCAAGAATAATAACTCCAGAACCTTTGATTTTGAATATAATAAGCCAATTCAAGCAAACCGCTTTGCGGTAAATCTTGGTTTTGGTCGGAATTTCTTCGCATTCCTTGAATGCCAAAGGGTTTTGTTCAATGCGGCCTATGGTCTCAAATATTTTATCACCAACACGGATTGCGTTCATTGGTTGGTGATTGATATAAGCAATGTAACCTGTTATATCATTAATGTTTTCAAGAGCATTTTCGGTTACCCTTAACGAATAAGTTTTTGGAGCCTTTTCTTTTGTGTTGCCCATGTTTTTTTGGCTTCTTCTGAACTTACTGTAGGAGCATTTTCGGTATATTCAATCCATTTTTTAAAATCTACTTCGCTAATTGTATCGCCAGGCAAAGCATAGGAGTCTAAACCGGGTTCTTTTATAATCCTAATCAGTTTTTTACGCTCTAACTCTTCCAGCGCTTTTAAAGCATTGTTTCCAGTAAGCTCTATTCTTAGTGTTAGCATAAAGCCAGTTTTTGTTTGTTCATACCTGTCTTAGTATTTCTTTTAATGTTTCATAACAAATATACAATTTTTTTATCAAATAGAAATATATATAAACCTGTTATTAGCTGTTCATGAAAAACCATAAATCAAATATTGGCATCTATCAAGAAGTTTTTGATAATATTAAAAAGCAAGCAAATCCATAAAACACAAGAAAATTGCAGAATTGTTAACTATCCAGGCGCGCTGGCCCGGAAAAATGGCGGGGCCAGGGCTGGCCTTGCGCGTGGAAGCTTCATTTTTCCTTGGCTTTTTTGTTTCTTTTTGTGCCAAGACAAAAAGAAAATTAAATAAAACCATTCCACAATTCCCGCCGATGCACGCTAACCACAAGAAAACCAACCCGCCAGATCGGCGCCGGTTATTTTCTCATTATTTTACCCTGGGCTGCACCCAGGGCTACCAATATTTCACCCCTACGGGGTTTTAGATTAGAAAGATCAATACGCTGTTGCAAGCAGTATCGTAAAATCCGGTATTTAAAATGATTTGAAATTACTGGTAACCATTCAATTATGCTGGACAGTATGCTATCGCCCTCGGCCTTCAAACGTTATCATTACAAAACAAGGTGCAAAAAATTTAGGGATGGCCGGAGTAATACCGAGTAGTGTTCAATTAGAACTTCAGTTCACTATCGTTCCTAAAATTCTATTGAACATCATCGGCATTATACCATAACTAAAATCAGTTGTAATTACTTCATCTTTAACTTTTTCCATGTTTTTAACTTCAACAAATGTATAAGCACCCATGAGTGATGACCTGATAGAGCTCAAAGCGAGCAAAAATGAAGTTAAAAACTTCTTTTATATATCGACGAAGGAAGAGATGACATTGCGCATGAAAGCAGCGTTAGCCGCAACATTATGGTAGAGATGCAGTTAAGGTCAAGTGATAAGCTCCATCGGAGCGGAATAAACTCCATAAAAGCCTTGCGCGCCGGAAAATAACCATAGATAAGTGTTGCTTATAATTTCAACCATGCCAATCTATTGAGAGGGTGGCTCCAAATCTCTCCCTCAATTTTCTTCAAACCTTGCATGAATCAAAGGATTTTTATACTTTTGAGAAATTGATTATTGATAAAATCTTTACAAAACTAATAATACCAATATGTCTATACTTCTAAAAAACGCAACATTCATAAATTGGGAAACCCTTGAATTTACAAATACAAATATCATTGTCTACGAAGGGATTGATAAAGGAATAGAATTTAAAAGCACGCCAGAATTGCCTGAAAATAAAGTTTTTGACCAAGTCGTTGATTGCAGCGGGAAATACGTGACAAAATCCTTTGGCGTTGGGCATCACCATGTATATTCTGCCTTAGCAAAAGGGATGCCTCCCCCTAAAAAAAACCCGGGGAATTTCTTAGAGATACTTCAATATGTTTGGTGGACATTGGACAAATGCCTGGATAAAGATACCATAGAAGCCAGCGCCCTGGCATCAGCAATAGCTTGTGCAAAAGCGGGCTCAACATTCGTGATTGACCACCATGCTTCTCCCAATTATATTAAAGGTTCTTTGGAAGTCATTGCAAAAGCCTTTGATAAAGTGGGTGTTAGCCATTTGCTTTGCTATGAAGTTACCGATCGTGACGGCTTGGATAAAGCGGCAGCCGGCCTCGAAGAAACCCATTCATACCTTAAAAACCATCAAGGCTTGGTTGGTTTGCATGCATCTTTCACCGTAAGTGATGACAGCTTGGAAAAAGCAGCAAAAATGGCCAAGGAATATGATTCAGGAATCCATATTCACGTGGCAGAAGGCATATATGACCAAGAACAAGCTATTAACAATTATGGGAAAAGGGTTGTAGAAAGGTTGAAAGACTTTGATTTGTTGCAATCCAAAAGCATTCTTGTGCATGGTCTTCACCTTGATGATAATGAACGAAAGCTTACCAGTAATTCCAATTGCTGGGTTGCACAAAATATGGAAAGCAACTTGAACAACAATGTTGGGTATTTTAATGGCGCCGGCCTGGGCAACAACATCATGCTTGGCACTGACGGGATGCACAGCGACATGTTGCAAAGCGCCAAAGCAGCCTTCTTTGTAGGGCAGCGTTACGACAATGTTGATTTTCCCGGGATTTATGAGCGCTTTAGGAATATTCACAGGTATGTTCAACAAAACAATTTTAGAGGAGACGGGGAAAACAACCTTGTTATCCTGGATTATGACGCTCCAACGCCTTTCAATAAAGAGAACTTTTTAGGGCATTTTGTCTTTGGCTTAAACTCCAATCACATCAATAGCGTAATTTCTAATGGAAAACTGGTTGTAAAAGACAAAAAGCTGCAATCTATAAATGAAGATGAGGTTTTAGCTTTTACAAAAGAACAAGCCAAAAGGCTTTGGAGTTGTATGCGCAAAAGCTAACGATCCCTGATGCAGCGAACCGAAAATCCATAATTTTTGAAAGTACTGGTTTTTTGTAATTGATTACTATTGTGGCTAGTGCTTCTTGACCAGGCAAGGTCGTCAGATTGCTCGGAGGAGGTCCACCAGAAAGCTCCTTCTTTAACAAAATAAAAAAACCCGGTATTGGGATGGCGGTATCCTGCAGGTAATCCTTCAAAGTTAAAAGCATCATTACCGTTTCCATCGTAATCCCAGCCATAAGATGATTTTAAAGCTGTTCCTACTTCTGAATAGCCTTGGCTATTAATATAATTTTCCAGGATCGCCCATTCCTCATGAGAAGGTACATGCCACCCTTCGGGGCATAATTTCCCGCTGCCCACTGCATGCCAATTATACAAAGCGCCATAGGTTCCTCCATAAGTAGGTTCGTGGTTTCCATACCAACAAAAAGCTCCTGCATTGTTATCACGCCATTGGCTATCATCGGTGACCAAATCGATAGAAGCCCCGTCATTGTATGTAGTAGTTCTAAGATTGTTTTTCATCCAAACTTGCTTTCCAATGGTTATCGTGTTATATGAATTCCCGTCAATATCTTTTACAACAAGTTTTTCCAACAAGGTTATGCTTATTTTGCTTGTGCTGGTATTTTCTTTATCGTCTTTTGCAACAACTTCAATAACATGATGGCCTGTATCTGTTTCGCTGGTATTCCAATGATATTCGTAAGGCGGCTCTTTTACTGACCCCATGTCAGAATTGTCTATGTAATAACGAAGCTCTGAAATGCTGCCATCCGGATCATTAGCTTCTGCACTGATAATGATCTCATGCCCTTTCTCAAACTTATCTCCCAAATTAGGATAAGAAATATTGCAAGATGGAGACTGGTTGCTATCTTTGTCATCATCATTACATGAAACAACTACAATGAATAAAAGTGCCATGAACAATGGAAAATAAATTTTTTTGGTAATGGTTTTAAATGTTTTCATAGGCTTGGGTTTTATTTTGAAATGATTAAAAAACTTCTTTTTAAGCAAATATATTGAATAGAAATCCAAAAAACAAGAAGTTTTTTACTGAACCAGTTATCGGTCGGTTTTTTTAAGTTAACGGTTGCATTTTTAGAGTAGCCGGAAAATTCCAAGTAATAAATTGTCTAAGCTTTTAAGGGTAGAAAAAAACCATTAATTTTGTTGGAAGTTTTTACATCATTTAATTGTGTATATAATGGATATTGACATTTACCAAATCATAGGCTACACGGCTTCTGTCATCATCGCTATTTCCATGATGATGAATTCTTTTGTCAAGTTCAGGATCATCAACTTGATTGGGGCTACAATTTTCTCAACCTATGGATTTTTGATCGGGGCAATTCCTGTTGGCTGCCTCAATGGCCTTATTATGATCGTGGATATATATTATCTTTACAAGATATTCTCAAAAAAAGAAGTATTTGAAACCCTTGAAGTAAGGCCAGATAATAAATATTTATTGCGTTTCCTCGAATTTCATAACAAAGAAATCCAAAAATTCTTCCCGGGTTTTGTTTACCAACCGGAAGTAAATACCATCAGCTTCTTTGTGCTCAGAAACACAGCAGTAGCAGGCATTTTTCTTGCACACAGGGAACAAGTTACTGAGCTAAAAGTAGGTTTAGATTATGTAATTCCGCAATTCAGGGACTTTAAAAACGGGAAATATATTTATTGGCGGTTAAAGGATTATTTTATCAAACAAGGATTTACAAGGGTAAAAGCTGACGGGAATAGTAAAAAATACATACGGTACTTAAAAAAACTGGGCTTTAAAGAAAGCGCAGGTGGCGATTATTATATGGATTTGGTGAAAATAGAATAACCAAAAGTAACAACTGTTCTTGTTTGGTTTAACCGCAGCAAATTAAAACAGTAAAAGAAAAGCACGAAAGCATTTTTATTAGGTTTCCCAATAAATTCTCCAAAAACGATCATTTATGAAAATATTAATTAAGAACGGCACAATAGTAACCTCAGAAGGAAATAACATATCGGACGTCCTCATAGAAAATCAAAAGATCAAAACAGTTGAAGGAAAAATTGAGGAAAACGCTGATAAGGTGATAGATGCTAAAGAAAAGTACCTTTTACCAGGAGGAATAGACCCACACGTGCATATGCGCTTACCCACGCCTGCAGGTTTTTCTTCCGATGATTTTGAAACCGGCAGCAAAGCTGCACTTTTTGGCGGTACAACTACCATTATAGATTTCGTTACTCCACAACGAGGGCAATCAATGGTAGAGGCATTGGAGGAAAGAAAAGAAGAAGCAAAAACCTCATTGGTTGATCATTCATTTCATGTTAGCCCTGTAGAATGGAATGATTCCACTGAGAATGAAATAAAAGAATGTATCAAGAGAGGCATTACTTCATTTAAGGTGTATATGGCATATAAAAATGCTATTGGCTTGGAGGATGATGAATTGTTGAATGTAATGAAAGTAGCAGCCAAAGAAGGTGTTATTGTCACAGCTCATTGTGAAGCTGATGACGAGATCGGTGAACTTAGAGAGCAATTTGCTGCTAAAGGGAAGCTCTCGCCAAAAGCACACGCTCTTTCCAGGCCACCTGCCTTGGAAGCCAAAGCAGTAAGAAAAGCCATAGAAATGGCCGCAGAAACGGGATGTATGCTTTATATTGTGCATGTTTCTTCTGCCCAATCAATAAAAATTATTCGTGAAGCGCAAAAAAAAGGACAAAAAGTAATTGCAGAAACTTGCCCGCAATATCTGCTGCTTGACGATTCAAAATACCAAGGCGTATTTGATGAAGCGGCTAAATACGTAATGAGTCCTCCATTGCGTAAAAAAGAAGATAATAATATTTTGTGGCAAGCTATAGCAGATAATACGATCAATTCCATAGGAACGGATCATTGCCCTTTTATTTCGCAACAAAAACGCATAGGCAAGGAGGATTTTAGGAAAATCCCCAATGGCGCTGGTGGAGTAGAGCATAGGCTGGCATTGCTGCATACTTTTGGTGTGCTGCAAGACCGGTTTTCTCTCAATCGTTTTGTAGATATAACTTCCACAAAACCGGCTAAAATCTTTGGTTTGTACCCTCAAAAGGGTGAAATAGCGCCGGGTTCAGATGCTGATATAGTTATATGGAATCCAAAGGCAAGAAATACGATTTCTACCATCACCCATCATCAATTATCCGATTTGAGTATCTACGAAGGGATGCAAACTATTGGCGCACCAGAAATAGTTATCAATAAAGGTAAAATAGCAATAGAAGGCAGTAAATTGCTCCAAAGAGATGCTTATGGTGTTTTTTTGGAGAGAGAAAAATATAGTTTCTCGTCCTAAAAAAAGTTTACTGTGCTTTTTATATGTTGCTATCTGTCTACAATTCCCGCCGATGCAAACGGTCTACATTAAAATTATAACACCAGGCCGGCGGGGGAGATTTTCTTTTCATCTACTCCCCGGGCTTCGCCCAGGGCTTTGTTGTTACACCCTTTCAGGGCTTTTCTTTATTGCCCATATTGATTAGGTATAAAATGAAGTGTAATCAAAAAAAATCGCTGATGGAAACAAAACCCAAAAGCCTGTGAGGCTTTGATTTTTAACGCACCTGCCTGCCGTTCCAACCGATGTAAACTAGCTGCAATAAAAATGCATTTGCAACTCGGCGGGAGTTTTCCTTTTTGTTATAATTTGTTAGCCCTTTACAAACCTTCAAATTCAATAACTAGGGGGCTAAAAAACATTAGCAAAGCACCCGGCTTTAGTCGGGTGGCAAGGGATGCCAGCTATTTGGCGAGCCTGCTTTGAGCAGGCTTCATCACTTTAATAAAATGGCATAAACTTAAAGTTGTAATTCATATATTTTTTTCTGTCATTAATGGGATAAAAGTTGTTCTCCTATGTTTTTAATTTATATAGTTAGTTAACTTTGTGTATATTTGTTAAACCAATACTATATTTATTTGTCTATTCATTGTAAACCTAAAAAATATTCACTATGAAACGAATTCTCTTATTATTTCAATTGTTAATCTTTTTATTTGTTGCAGATATTTCCCAAGCAATGCCTGCTCATCCCGGGCCCTTGGATTATACTCAACCCGATGGGACAACTTTAACTATATTCCTTGAAGGAGACGAATATGTACACTGGGCAGAAACATCCGATGGATACACACTCTTGCATAACAAAGAAGGATACTATGTTTATGCCATAAAAAATGAAGCAGGATACCTTATCCCTTCACAAATTATTGCTCATCAGCCAGGAAAAAGGAATGCCAAGGAATTGACGTTTTTAAACCAGGTTGAAAAAGGTTTGAAATACGATTCCAAGCAAATTAAAGAAGCTTTGGAGTATTTCAAAAACCCATCATCCAAGGGAGTTAAAGGATTTCCCACTACCGGGACAAATGATCTTATAATGATCTTAGCAAATTTTGATGATACCTCACCCATGTTTTCCCAGACAGATTTTGACAATTATATGAATCAAAACAACTACAATAATACTGGTAGTTTTAAGGATTATTACCTCGAATGTTCTTATGGGCAATTGACCATGAACACAACAGTAACCATATGGGTTGATGTTCCAAACAATCACGACTACTACGGGCCACAATCCAATTGGGGAGAGTTCGCCTATGATGCAGTTGTAGCGGCTGATAACCAAGCCAATGTTGACTATTCCCAATATGATAATGATGGAGATGGTACAGTAGATGGTATTGCTATCATCCACCAAGGAAGGGGTCAAGAATCTTCGGGCAATCCTAATGACATATGGTCGCATAGCTGGAATTTATCTGCTGCTGGATATAGTACAGCACAAAGAACTTTTGATGGGGTGCTTGTAAATGCTTACACAACCCAACCAGAAAAAAGAAGCACTAGTTCAATTGCTACCATTGGGGTAATGTGTCATGAATTTGGGCATAACCTTGGCGCCCCAGATTTTTATGATACGGACTACAGCACAGGAGGCAGCTACTCAGGCACAGGCTCCTGGGATATGATGGCAGGCGGCTCATGGAACGGTTATCCTTCAGGGTCTTCACCTGCACACCATAATGTATTTACAAAATGGTACTATTATGGATGGCTAACTCCAACAGAATTAACCTCCACGCAAACAATTACTTTGAACAATATTGAAGAAAACCAAGAAGCCTACTTTGTAACCACACCAACAAACAATGAATATTGGCTATTGGAAAACAGGCAACAAACCGGTTTTGATCAATCTTTACCCGGTCATGGCCTTATTATTTACCATGTTGACGAAAATTATGTAGCTTCCCATGATTGGAGTAATGATATTAATGCTACACACCCTCAAGGAATGTACCCTGTGTGTGCAAGCGCCGGCGCTGATCCACCAAATTATGGAAATATTAACAGCTCTGGATGCGCTTTCCCAGGATCTTACAATATTACTGCATTTACCGATGAAACTCTCCCAAGTTCAAAGGATTGGGCTGGGAGTCCTACTGGCAAGCCTATTACCAATATTAGCGAATCTTCAGGTGTTATTACCTTCAATATTTCTGTAAGTAACCTTTCAAATCCTCAGAATTTTAGCGCCATAGCAGCAACAACCACGCAAATTGATCTTTCTTGGGATTTAAACCCGGATAGTGATGATGTGTTACTTGCTTTTAATGATGAGCTTACTTTTGGAGCTCCGCAAAATGGTACTACCTACACGCCAGGTGATCAAATAAGCGGAGGCGGTATAGTTCTCTATGCTGGTAATAACACCGCATATAGCCACGAAGCTTTAGAACCTGCTACAATGTATTACTATAAAATATGGGCTGATAATGGTTCAGAATATTCTGCCGGTACTATTGCCTCTGCCTCTACTTTATGTGAGCCATTCATTGAATTTCCTTTTGAAGAGGACTTCTCAGCCTATAATGTGCCAGAATGTTGGCAAAATATTGATAACGCAGGTACTGGTGAAGTTTGGCAATTCGATAACCCGGGAAATGTCTCTTTTTATTCATCTACCGTGTTTAATGGATTTGCAGTTTTAGATAGCGATAATTATGGAAGCGGGGGTAGTCAAAATGCTGACCTCATTTCTCCTTCTTTTGATTTTTCAGACGAAACAGCAGTCTCCATCTCCTTTGAACATTACTATAAGGATTATGAAAATGAATCAGCAACACTTTCATACTCAACAAATGGAGGTGATACTTGGGTAGATATCCAATCATGGTCTGGTGAAGATACGGAAAATCCTGAAGAATTTTACCAAGATATGAGCGATGTGCTTGCCGGTGAATTTAATGTTATGTTCAAATGGAATTATACAGGCAGCAACGGTTATCATTGGGCTATTGATGACATATCTATTAGTACAGGAGTTGGTATTGATGAAAATAAAACTTCTGAAAAAATTGTTTTAACTCCAAATCCAGTGAATGACCATCTAAGAGTTAAGCTAAGTAATATTGATGAAAAAGTTATCAATATTGAAGTTTATAACAATATCGGTCAAAAAGTAAAAATTTTTACTTTACCAGCTAAAATGGAACAAACCATTGACTTAGGCGATCTTAACAGTGGTGTTTATTTTGTAAAGGTATTTAGCAATAGCTTTTCTAAAAATGAAAAGATAGTCATTAAATAACAATACGCTATAACTCATAATATTGATTAATAAAACCAGTAATACTACATTGTATATGCATAAATAATAAAAAATTACGCCGCTATGAATTCAAATAGCGGCGTTTTTATTATTTTTATATTTTATAACAGGTATAAACAATTAAACAAGAAGCAAATGAAAAACAAAAAATTATTACTTGCCTATTTCTTTGTGATATTTTGCGCATTAGGTTTATCCTCGCAAAATTCTTACAATTTACAATTTAATGAAAACAACAAAGTCAATAAAGACCCTGTTCGAAATGTAACTTATAATACTGATTACCTAGATATCCAGTACCAAGTTTATAACGCTTTGATCAAGGAAATCCAGGTTAAAGGGATTGATTATCAATTTATCAACATGGAAGGATTTGGGCATATGATGCAACCCGGGAAGCCGGCTGTGCCTTCACGCACCGACATTGTTGCACTGCATAATGATGTTGATTATAAACTAAAGATCATTAAAAAGAAATACAAAGAATTTGATGGCTACAATATACACCCTGCATTAAAACCGGCAAGAGATACAGAAGGAAGCCCTGAACCCGAGTTTATGATTGACAAAGAAGTATATTCTACCAATGCCTTTTTTCCTGAAAATATTGCTGAAGTAGTTGAAATACAGAAAATAAGAGGGATGCCACTGGCTTTTATCCAGTTTAATCCTGTGCAATTCAACCCTGTTACAAAAAAAATAAGGGTGTATACAGAAGTTGAATATTCTATTGAAACGGGAAATAAGGAATCATTTCAAGATATTGGCTCTTCAAACACCAATCATTTTACTACACTTTTAAAAAGGATGGTGATCAATGACAAGCATATTCCTAACGCTGTTAACAATACTGGACAAAAATCTATAGACGATGTAAACTACATTATTGTTACCCATGATGAGTATCTTGCAGCAGCAGACGAATTGGCTGCTTGGAAAATGCAACTTGGTTATAATGTAGAGATTATTGCAGGAACCAACTGGACAAGCGAAAACATTAAAAGCGAAATCGCTTACCGTTATGATGTTTATGAACCTAAACCGGATTATCTATTAATTATCGGTGACCACACAGGCGATTTTGCTGTTCCGGGTGAAATGCATGCTGTTGACGGCGAACCTTTTGCCACCGATCTTTATTATGCCTGCATGGATGGAGATTATGACTATATTCCAGATATGGCGTTTGGTAGAATTTCTGTTTCTTCTGTACAAGAAGCCAATGTGGTGGTACAAAAGATCATCAACTATGAAAAGAACCCTGTTACTGACCCGGATTTTTATACCAATGGGCTAAACTGCGCACAATACCAAGATGATGACAATAACGGTTATGCTGACAGGCGATTCTGCCATACCAGCGAAGACGTTAGGGATTATTTAATCGATTCTATCGGGTATAATATTGAAAGGATTTATTATACAGATAGCCAGCATGATGTAACGAATTTACATTACAATTATGGTTATTATTCTAACGGAGAATTATTGCCAGCAGAACTTAGAACACCTTCTTTTAACTGGAATGGAGGTTCTTCAGAAATAACGAGCGCTATAAACGCAGGCAAATTCTTTGTACTTCATAGGGATCATGGATATTCAGGTGGTTCTGGTTGGGCACACCCTTATTATACTACTTCATCAATGAATTCACTATCTAATGGCGACCTATTGCCCGTAATTTTCAGTATTAACTGCCATACAGGAGAATACCAACTTGATAACTGTTTTGCAGAAAAACTTGTTAGGATGGAAAACAAAGGCGCTGTTGGTGTAGTTGCCGCCGCATACTACAGCTATAGTGGCTACAACGATGCCTTTGTTGCCGGCATGTTCGATGCTATGTGGGCAGAACCGGGGCTTACCTTCCAATTTGGATCAGGTGGGACTAATAACCCGCCACCATCCGGGCCTCCTACATCAGTTAGGACAATGGCAGATGTAATCAGCCTTGGCCTTGCCAGGATGACCGAAACATGGGGAGTTAGCCAATATTCATACGAACTTTTCCACTGGTTTGGCGACCCGGCCATGAAAATGTGGACTTCAAACCCTCATGATAGCCTTATAACAGCCAATTATAACACGGAAATAGATTGTGAAGAAAGCGCTTTTCTTATTGATAACTGCAATGTAGATTCAGCTATGATCACCCTTTTGCAAGATAATCAACTTATTGGAAGAGGAATTTTAATGCAAAATTCATTATCTTTAGATTACAACTTGGTTAATGACAGCCCTGTTACAATGACCTTATCTAAGGAAAATCATAAACCATTAACTGCTCAATTAACGGTGACAGGTACTTGTATTTACCCACCAGGAATAGAAACCGGGATTGTTGAGGATATATCCTATAACCAAGCCAATATCTCAGCCGAAATCATCACTGATAATGGAGGAGATATAACAGCTAGCGGAATTGTTTTAGGAGCCAATCCTAACCCGGAAATTGGACAAAACAGTGTTAGCGTTGTAGAAACTGACCCCTTGGTTAGCAATGGGATATTTACCGTTACTGCATTAGGATTAGAAGGTTATACACCTTATTATTACAGGGCGTTTGCAACAAACGCTTCTGGTACTTCTTATGGAGATGTTTATGATTTTACAACAATATGCTCCCCGGTTTATGAATATCCATATACGTGTGGTTTTGAGGATGAAAACCAATTTGAATGCTGGTCACAAGAATATATTTCCGGTGATAATATAGATTGGATGCTTGGAACAGGTGACAATTCCAATTCTACTAGCCCATATAGCGGTTTACAAAATATTCTTTTCTATGACGGGGAAGTTGGAGAAGACAAAACGCTATTTATTACGCCGATTATAGATTTTTCCGGTTACGGCCAGGCCATTCTTAGCTTTTACCATTTGCAAGAATCTTTTATCAATAATAACAGTGAATTGCGCGTATTTTATAAAAATACAATTGATGGTGATTGGAACCTCCTTGCTGAATACACCGAACCAACTGATGGCTGGACAGAAAGAACCATACTGCTTGATGACCTTTCTGAAACCTTTTTTATTGGTTTTGAAGGAAATGCATTAGTTGGTGATGGTATAGCAATAGATGATGTTGAATTATCAACCAGTGTAAATATTACAGATCATGCAAAAGGAAAAGAGATAAAAGTATTCCCCAACCCTGCAAGCAATACTTTTTATATCAAGAATTCAACCGGGGAAGATATAGAGGAACTTGAAATTTTTGATATGATGGGTAAAAGCATTATGAATAAGCGTGAATTACCAACAAGTCCAACGATCAATATTGAAAACTTGGGTAATGGGTTATATTATCTTAAGATCAAAACAAAAACTAGGAGCATGAACTTAAAGCTTGTGGTTGAATAAAAGCGTTTTCCATATCCTAACCATAGCATTTGTCCATAAATTTCAACGGGTTGGGATTGGGCTAAATTTTATGAATTACCGGGAAGATTTCGCTTATAGAAGTTCCCGGTTTTTTTTTGGTTGAAAATTTTTATTGATATTCCTGGTTTTGAACAAAGGCTTTTCTCATATTACGCAGTTTTCTCAATAACCCTTGCAAGCATTGCTTATTATTTGAAGAATCTCCTTCCAAAGATCACTGTAAACATGGTCATAAGGAGAATCCCGATAAATCCCTGTGCGCTGGCGAGAAACATGGTAATGGGGCTGCCCGGGTGAATATCGCCGTAACCGATTGTGGTTGAAGTAATAGCGCTAAAATATAAGCTCTTGAAAAAATCATAAATGGTTGAGATGAACTCTCCTGGTACAAATTCGAATGTACGTTTTATTAAACCATCACCGTAAACTATGCCATTAAAAAGGTGAACAAATGAAAATAGTACGATCATGCTTAGATAAGAAAGCAGTGGGCGTTCCGCTTTCACACCGTACCCCAGTATATACCTGGAAATAAAACTTGTGAAATTTTTTAACCTGCTGGTAGTTAATATCTCTTTTTGATCCTTTACCCACCTGTAAATATAAAAATAGCTGAGATACAGGTGATGCTCTCCAAACTTGTCTTCTTTTATGCTAATGTATTTATAAAAGCTTTCCAACCCAGCATAACAATTAATGAGCGAACAATATTTTTTTATCTTGCTCCGGCTAACTGTATCTTTATCTGCCAGTATTTCCAGTTTATTATAAGGCCCCCCAATATATTTGTTCTCTATCCTTGTCTTATAAGTTTCTTTATCCCATTTTTTACAATATTTTAAAATTCCTTTTCCAATGATCCTTTTTTGAGGAAGTGTTTCTTGTGTATATTCAACATCCGAGAAAACACAATGCCCCCAAAAGCAACTATCTTTTAATGAAACTTTACTAAAATCAGTTTGCGTAAACGTACAATTCTGGAAAAAAAGGCGGTGGTATTCGCCATCTTTGTTTTTATTGAAATCAACATTTTCAAAAGTGCATTCATAAAAAACAATATTGGTAAATTCACCTTCACTAAATGAAATATTGGTAAACTTACAATTTTTAAATATGCTATGATTGATCTTTCCACTCCAAAAAATCGAATCTTTTTTTAATTCTTCTCCTTCTTGCTTGGTCTCGAACTTGCACATCTCAAAAATACAATAGTTTAGTGTAGTGTGGTCAAGTGAATACAACCGCTTTTCTGATTGAAAACGCTTGAATTGCAGCCCGCTAAGGTCTCGCTCGTTGTTTAAAAAACTTTTCTCTTGCCATTTAAGATTTTCATTATTAATGTCTTCCAAAACTTCAACCAATTCTTTTTTCTTGTCTTTCCATCTTTCCACGTTCTTCCTGAATTCGTCTCTATTTGAAGAGTAGTAATGGTAGTAGAAAGCCTTGTGCCTAGTGCTGGTGTGCTTCAAAAATTTTTTATCAATATTATAAGGAAGAAGATTCATAGCAATTGTATTTAAGAGCGAAATTTAATTAAATATTTTTATTTTTTTGGGGTACAACAATTGATAATCGTCAAATTACTTGTTATACATAGAGAATAGCGAGTTTGTTACATAAAAACAATAAAATTTCTAGTGAGTATTCTAGTATTTTCTTACTTTATCAATTGATGAAAAGTTTCTACTTCCTTTGGTTCGCCTTGTATGTAAAGAATATCATTTTGCTTTAAGGTTTTATCTGGGTGAATGCGATCTAACAATTTATCATTTCGTTCAATGCCCAATATATTGATCCCGAATTTATGCCTTAATTTTAGGTCTTTAAGGGGTTTGCCTATAAATTTGCTACTATCGGTATTAATTCTTAAGCAAGTGATCTTAAATTCCGGGAATCTTGTAGGTATAAAACTTTTTGGCCTTTTCCTTTCGCTTTTGAATACCTCGTAATTATCTGCTCTTAGTTTTTTAATATATAGCTCTATTTCGTCTTCGGGGATAAAAAAGTTCTGTAGCACCCTGTAAAATATTTGTATGGATGTTTCAAACTCCTCCGGGATAACTTCATTTGCGCCCAGTGCAATAATTTCATTCGTATCTTTAACAAAACGGGTTCTTACAACCAGGTATACGGAATTGGAAATGGATCGAATGTTACGGATTATCGTTTTTATAGCATAACTATCGGAAATGGCTATTACAGCAACCCTGGCTTCTGAAAGATTTACTGCTTCCATGATGTGAGGCTGTGTTGCATCTCCAAAAATAATAGGAATACCTTTGTTTTTTTCTTGTTTTACTGTATCTGCGTTTAATTCAATAACAATATAAGGGATGTTGTATGAATGTGCTGCTTTTGCGAGGTTTCTGCCATTAATGCCATAACCTATTATAACTATATGATTGCTCATTTTTGGAGCATCTAAATTACTTGTTTTGTCTTTTGTTTGGAAGGAACTATTTAATCCAAAACTACGGGTGATTCCCGAAAACTTTTTAGCGATTCGCTCGGAAAATAAGATTACAAAAGGTGTTAACAGCATAGATACAATGGAAATTGCCAAAAAGTATTGATTGGTTTCTTGATTTATCAACCCGTATTCTATGCCAAATTTTGAGAGAATAAAAGCAAATTCTCCTACCTGGAAAAGGGATAGTCCTGTTAACAATACTGTACGCGGCGGATATCTCAGCAATGCAATAGCTAAGGAAGCAATAAGCGATTTTACAATAAAAACCACAACAACCAATAAAAGAATGATGCCAATATGATCAATAAAAAACGCCAAATTGAGCAACATCCCAACAGAAACAAAAAAGAAACTGGTAAACAATTCCCTGAAAGGCAAGATTACACTGGTAGCTTGGCTACTATATTCGGATTCTGAAATGATCAATCCTGCTAAAAATGCACCCAAAGCTAATGATAATCCTGCTTCTGATGTTAAAAATGCTACGGCAAAGCACAAGGTTATAGTTACTAGTAGGAATAATTCCTTACTTCTTGTCCTGGCTACCATATGCATTACCCTTGGCACTAAATACCTGGCGCTCACAATTGTAATAATAATTACCACCACTGATTTTAAAATCAAAGAAAGTATACTTAAGGACAAGTTAGATGACTCTCCTGCAATTAATGGGGTTATAAGCATCATGGGAACAATGATGATGTCTTGGAAGATCAAGATAGCTAAAGCATTTCTTCCATGGGGCGATGTTATTTCATTCCTGTCTTGAAATGTTTTGAGAACAATAGCAGTACTAGAAAGAGAAAACAAAAATCCAACAAAAACAGATTTATTCAAAGGATAACCAAGAAAATAGTAAACCGAACCGGCTACCAATATTGTTATTCCCACTTGTAAAAAACCACCAACTAATACGGTTTTTTTTATGGAAATCAATTGCTTAATGGATAATTCCATCCCGATAACAAAAAGCAAAAGAATTACACCAATTTCAGAAAGTACTTCAACTTGTTCAATTGCCTTTATTAGGCTTAAACTATATGGCCCGATAATGATACCTGTTACTAAGAAACCGATAATAGAAGGGAGTTTCAGCCGTTGTAGCAAAAAAACGATTACGATAGAAAACCCCAATAGGATCAAAATATCTTGTAATAAAGGTATATGCATTGGCTTTTACCAGGTTTTTAATAGTTTTTTCTAAAATTTATGCTTTGAACTTTCAAAAATCAAGATCAAGCGTATTATTTTAGCAAAGATAAGAATTTACCAATACAAAAAAAAACTACCTCCCTACAATGGAAAGGTAGTTTCCTCAACATAAAAAAACCAATTTATTTTAGGGTAAACCTAAAGTTCATAAAGAAATGTTCATTGGTAATGGCTAGTTCTTTAGGAATTTTTAAGTTTTCAATTGTATTTACTACATAATGCTTAAGGTCTGCATCAGCCGAATTGGCTTGAAATACTTCAAAATTGCCTTGCTCGTTTATTTTAAATGCAATTAAAACATCTCCTTGTAGCCCTTCTTTGATAGCAAATTCAGGATAGGTAATTTCTTTTTTTACCTTTTGTGAGATCATGACCCTGTAATTCTCGGCCTGAGTTATATTCAGACCAATAAAAAAAACAACCAATAATAAAATTACTTTTGTTTTCATAGCACCAGGTTTTTGGTTGAACTTTGTTTTGTTTGTATTTATAGGACGTTTCCTAATATTAAAAAGTTACAGAACAAGCTTCAAAGGTTATAAATTAGTGCTGTTACTGGCAAAGGATTTAAAATTTAAACTGCAACGCCGAGCAAGTAGAGAATAACGAAGTCTGAAACTTAAAACTTATTCAATTATTTTATACCTGGCTTTTGCTTCTTTCCTTGTGCAGGAATTAAAATGCCACCATTCGGTTTGAATATTGAAAAAACCGGCTTTGTACATAACATGCCTTAGCAATTTCCTGTTATCAACAGCTTTTTGCGATAATTTTCCTTGTTCCAGCAGTTTTTGTTCTGAAACAGGATAAGCCAATTCACCAATATAATCAAAGGGAGTTCCCATATCCAACTCTTCACCATTTTTTTTGATGATGGTAACATCCACAGCAGAACCATAATTATGGATGGAAGCATTCTTTGGATTGGATAAGAATTTAATTTTTTCGGAAAATGGTAGTTGAACATGATCCCACATTTTTTGTTGCACGCTCTTTGGCCGGGCGCCATCATACACCATCAAGCTGTATTCTTTATTGATCTCTTTGAGGTATTCTTGTGCTTTAATGAGTTTTTTAGCAGCTCTTGGTTGGAGGTAACATTTATTGAATTCACCATAAAGGTCTACGCCAACAAAATTATCTGTAGTGGTGTATTTTAAGTTAATGGCTATAGTTGAATCAATTTTTGCTATATCAATTAAGCCGGCTTCAATCATTCTTTGTTCCAATTGGGTTATAGGATTTCTATAATTTTCCAATTTTCTTGCTAATGAATGCCTTTGTAAAGGAATATTAACTTTGTAATTATTTTCTGCGCATCCGGCTATAAGCATAACGATCAATAATTGAAACCATTTCATAAAAAAAAGATTTCAACGAAAATAAGCATTCTTTTTCTTACCTGGAAAAACATGAAAATTAAAATTAAAATTGAAATGAATTTTTATATAAGCATTTCATGATTTTTCTTATATTGCATAAAATTCTAATATATTAATGGATTTTTTTAAGATATACCCGGTTTCAAGATTGATTGTACCTTTTATTTTAGGTATTGTCACAGCAGTACTTATTGGTGTGGAAATTGTTATCCCCTTCTGGGTTTTTATAGCTTTTATTGCAGGTATTATTGTTTTAAACCGGTTTTATAAAGTGTTTTTTCATCACTATGCCTTACAATGGATTAATGGACTGCTTATTGGGATAACGATTTTTCTTATAGGTTTTAGATTAACAATCGATTATAACCAAAGTTTTCTAAATAGCCATTTTGGACAATATCTTCAAGAAAGCAGTGTTCTCTTAGCCCGTGTTATTGAACCTCCTTCAGAAAAGGAGAATACCTACAAAGTAGTAGCTTCGGTAAAGAAAGTAATAAACGACAGCACAGAACATCACCAAACAAAGGGAAAACTAATTACTTACATCGAAAAAGACAGCATAATACCATCTATACAATATGGCGATGTTTTACTAATTAAGGCGGATATAAGAGAAGTAGACTATCCATCAAACCCGAATGAATTCAATTACAAAGCATACCTGGAAAAAATGAACATTTTCCATCAAGCGTATATTCCATCGGGCAATTGGGAAAAAGTTGGAAAAGGAAAAACCAATATTCTTTTCAAGTGGTCATACAATTTAAGAGATTATTTTATTGAAATTTTCAAAGATAATGGCCTTGAAGGAGTTGAATTTGGAGTTGCAACAGCCTTAATTCTTGGTTATGACGATAAGTTAAGCAACGAATTAACACGAAAATTTTCTCATGCAGGGGCTATGCATGTACTTTGTGTTTCTGGATTACATGTAGGGATTATCTACTTAATTATTGCAAGTTTCTTAAAACCCTTAAAGAGATTTAAGCAAGGTGATATGTTGTTTGCCTTGATAATTGTTCTATGCATTTGGTTTTTTGCCCTTATAACCGGCCTTTCTTCATCGGTAATGAGAGCTGCCACAATGTTTTCTTTTGTTGCTATGGGGAGCACCATAAAACGAAAGAATAATATTTATAATACATTGGCATTATCTGCCTTTCTTTTATTAATCATTAATCCTTTGCTAATTTCAGATGTCGGATTTCAATTGTCTTATGCCGCTGTTATTGGAATCGTTGCCATCCAGCCGGGAATTTATTCTTTATGGAAACCTCGTTATTGGCTTATAGACAAGGCATGGGCTATTGTTGCTGTTTCTATTGCCGCTCAAATTGGAACTTTACCCTTAGCCTTACATTACTTCAACCAATTCCCCAATTATTTTATTATTTCTAACATTTTGGTTATACCATTAGCCACCATTATTATATATGCCGGTGTTTTCACTTTGCTGTTCTCGTTTTCTGCCATTGTATCTATTTTTTCAACTAAACTATTAGCTTATTGCATCTTGGCATTGAACAGCTCTGTTTCATTTATCGATTCTTTGCCTTTCTCTTTTACGGATGGTATAACCATCAGTCCTTTGCAAGTTGTTTTATTATACTTGGTTATTATTTTTACCTATTTCTTCTTTATCAAAAACAAATCTAACTACCTAAAGTTATCGCTGTTATTAGGGGTTGTGATTTTTGCACTTTCTGCCTCTCATGCTATTATACAATACAAAGAAAAAAAACTGGTTGTTTATGATATTTACAAACAAACTGCCATTGATCTTATTCATCAGAACAAAAGCATTTTAATCGCTAATAAATCCCTTCTTAAAAACAGGGAAAAGATTGATTTTCATATTAAAAGCAATTGGTTTTATTCTCATATCAAGGATAATATAAAAATCCCTTATCCAATAAAAGATTCTGTAATTCATAAAGGTGATTTTTATTTTGCCAGGAAAGGGTTTATTCAATTTTATGATAAAAGGATCGCCTTATTGAATACAGGCAATAACAACTTGGTAAGCAATAAAAAGATAGCTGTTGATTTCGTAGTAATTTCTGGGGATATACAAACTGACCTGGATAAATTATTAGAACAATACAAATGTAAAAAGGTGATTTTTGATGCATCTAATAGCAAATGGAAAATAAAAAAATGGATAACAATATGCAAAAAGCTCAACTTAGATTATCACTCCGTTCCGCATTCGGGGGCATTTGTATTAAAACTATGAATATTTTATTAATAAATGAAGTAAATAGAAAGAAAGGCCAAAGTTTATTGCTGCCATAATATAATGTATTAACCTGTAGTAATATCGCATACGCCATTTAAAAGTTTTCCTGAATCCCATAAAGATGTTCGGCACAATGAATGTTAAGAAAACAGTGAAATATTCAATGTTTGTCATCTCAGTTTCAAAATATTGCTCTGCAAAGCATATTAAGTAAAACAATACAAAAAAAACACCCAAATAAATAATATAACTTACAAGCAATGTGCTAATGGCTATTTTTGTAGCTGTTCTACGTTTTTTGATTTTCCTGTAAGGATTGTCAAATTGCAAAATAAATACAATGGCAAGCACAAATATTAACAATAAAAGCAGTGCAAAAAATACTTGGTAAAAATATTGAAAAATGTTTCCCATTATATTTGTAATAAAAGTGTTAACACCCCAAATATATTAAATTATTGTAAATTTAGAGTATTTTTTTTATTATATATAATTGATTTGTAATTAATTGCTGGATTGAGGGGTTATTCACAGTAATTTAAATAGAAGAATTTGCGCGGCATTGCCTGGTTCATTTTAAAATCTAAAAAATTATTCGTATCTTTGCAAACTTATTAATAACAAATTATTTTAAAAAGCGAGGTGTTTAAATTATGATTATTGTTCCTGTAAAAGAAGGTGAAAACATCGATAGAGCTTTAAAAAAATTAAAGCGTAAATTCGAGAAAACCGGAGTTGTAAAAGAGTTAAGAGAAAGACAGAAGTTTACAAAACCTTCTGTTAAAAAGAGAGAAGAGAAGATCAAGGCAATTTACAAGCAACAATTGCAAGAAGAGAAGGAATAAAACTTTTTTACAGGCAATAGTTATTTTTAAGGAAGAAAAATTTTGAAAAATACATTTAATATATTATCTTTATATTAAATTATTAAAACAAATTTTTCTTCCTTATTTTGTATGTATATAGACAGCTTCATTCATTATATAAAGCATGAGAAGAGATATTCCAATCATACTATACAGTCATATCAAATTGATATTGAACAATTCACTGCATATCTAAAACATTCCTTTGAGATCACCAACCCTCAAAAAGTTCAACCTTCCTTTATTCGCTCGTGGTTAGTCTCACTTATTGATAGCAATGTATCAAATAGGAGCATTAATCGGAAAATATCCACACTTAAGTCTTATTATAAGTATTTATTGCGAAATGATTTAGTTCAAAGCAATCCCATGGACAAAATTATTTCTCCTAAGGTATCAAAGAAACTCCCGGTTTTTGTTGAAGAAAAAAATATCAATGATTTTTTTGATGAATTTGTTTTTGAAGATTCTTATAAAGGAGCATTAGACAGGATGATACTTGAAATGCTCTACTCAACAGGTATGCGTTTATCAGAACTCATCAATTTAAAACAGTTGGATGTTGATTTAGCAAATCAACATTTAAAAGTTACAGGAAAAGGCAATAAACAGCGAATTATACCATTTGGGAATAATCTTTCCAAGGCTATTACAAGTTATATTTCAGCAAAAAAATTCCACGGCCTAAATCATAATACACCCTATTTTTTCGTTAATGAAAAAGGCAAACAATTATATCCAAAGTTTGTTTATAGAAGAGTAAATTATTATTTAAGCAATATTAGTACCGTGAATAAAAAGAGCCCACACATATTACGTCATACCTTTGCCACCCATATGCTCAATCATGGTGCCGAATTGAATACCATTAAAGAACTACTCGGACATTCATCATTATCTGCTACGCAGGTATACACGCATAATACAATAGATCAATTAAAAACAATTTACAAACAGGCCCATCCAAAGGCCTAAAAATGGAGGAATAGTAATATGAAAGTAAACATTAATTCTGTTCGTTTTAAAGCTGACCAAAAGTTGGAAGACTTTATTGAAGAAAAGGTTAGTAAGCTATCAAAATATTATGATGGGGTTATAGGAAGTGAAGTTACACTTAAGGTCGAAAATTCTGACTCAACAGATAATAAGATTGCGGAGATTCGCGTAGCTATAAGGGGTAATGACCTTTTTGCTAAGAAACAATGCAAAACATTTGAAGAAGCAACTGATACTGCTGTAGAAGCTTTAAGAAAACAATTAAAAAAGTATAAAGGAAAGATGAAAGGAAGATAAGATACTGTACTGTATACATTTATGTTCTTCTATCAAAAATCGTACAAATTATATTATAAAAATATTGTAAAAATATTTGTTTATATTATCAAAACTTTTGTAAATTTGCAGACCCTTAAAAAAGGGTCTTTTTTATTTGTTATTTGACATCACAAGAGAGAAAATATTTTAAAAAAATTTCGTTATTTGAAAATTTATTTTTTCCTTTGCAAACTCAAAATTGCCAATGTAGCTCAGATGGCCAGAGCAGCTGATTTGTAATCAGCCGGTCGGGGGTTCGAATCCCTCCATTGGCTCTTTTTTTTGGGGAGATTCCAGAGCGGCCAAATGGGGCAGACTGTAAATCTGTTGGCGAAGCCTTCGGAGGTTCGAATCCTCCTCTCCCCACAACCAATAAAAAGAGAATTGCGGGAGTAGCTCATTTGGTAGAGCGGCAGCCTTCCAAGCTGCAGGTGGCGGGTTCGAGCCCCGTTTCCCGCTCCACTAAATGCCGATGTAGCTCAGTGGTAGAGCGCTTCCTTGGTAAGGAAGAGGTCACGAGTTCAACTCTCGTCATTGGCTCTAGGTGAAAAAATGACTAAATTTAAATAATTAATTGCTAATACTTAAATGATACGTTGATATGGCTAAAGAAAAATTTGATCGTTCCAAGGAACACGTGAATATTGGAACAATTGGTCACGTTGACCACGGCAAAACTACCTTAACAGCTGCTATCACCCTCTGTCTTGCCGACAAGGGTTTTGCCGAGATTAAGGACTTTGACTCTATTGATAATGCCCCTGAAGAAAAAGAAAGAGGTATTACCATCAATACCGCGCACGTTGAATACTCTACTGAAAAAAGGCACTACGCACACGTTGACTGCCCCGGACACGCCGACTACGTTAAAAACATGGTTACCGGTGCTGCTCAAATGGACGGCGCTATACTTGTTGTAGCTGCTAGTGACGGGCCTATGCCTCAAACTCGTGAACATATTCTCCTCGCACGCCAGGTTAACGTTCCTAGTATCGTTGTTTTCATGAACAAAGTTGACATGGTGGACGATGAAGAACTTCTCGAACTCGTTGACATGGAAATTAGGGAATTACTCTCGTTTTATGATTTCGATGGTGATAATACACCTATTATTCAAGGTTCTGCACTTGGTGCTCTCAACAAAGAAGAAAAATGGGTAGAAAAAGTGTATGAATTGATGGATGCAGTGGATAATTTTATCCCTACTCCAAAACGTGAAGTGGATAAGGATTTCTTAATGCCTGTTGAGGATATTTTCTCAATCACAGGACGTGGTACTGTTGCTACAGGTAGAATCGAAACAGGTGTTATTAACTCTGGTGACCCAGTTGATATCATTGGTATGGGCGCTGAAAAACTAAAATCAGTTGTTACTGGTGTTGAGATGTTTAGGAAAATTCTTGATAGGGGTGAAGCAGGTGATAACGTTGGCCTCCTATTAAGAGGAGTTGATAAGAAAGCTATCAGTAGGGGTATGGTTATCGCAAAACCTGGTTCTGTGAAACCACATATCAAATTCAAAGCTGAGGTATATATCCTGAAGAAAGAAGAAGGTGGAAGACATACTCCTTTCCATGATAACTACAGGCCACAATTCTATTTCCGTACAACAGATGTTACAGGTGAAATTAAACTTCCTGACGGAGTAGAAATGGTAATGCCTGGTGATAACCTTACAATCCAAGTTAACCTGATTTCGGAAATTGCAATGAACGAAGGATTGAGATTTGCAATCCGCGAAGGTGGTAGAACTGTTGGAGCAGGGCAGGTTACCGAAATTATTGAGTAAATAAGGTCGTTCTGGTAATTATAGATAATTAAATTACGGATAAAGGAATCTCACCAATAAAGTGAAATTCCTTTATCTATTTCATAATAATGTTACGGGTGTAGCTCAGTTGGTAGAGCACTGGTCTCCAAAACCAGGTGTCGGGAGTTCGAGTCTCTCCTCCCGTGCTAAATTGATGATAATGAAAAAGATTAGAAATTTTTTCAAAGAAACGTATGACGAACTCGTAAAAAAAGTTTCCTGGCCAAGCTGGAGTGAGCTACAAAATAGTGCTATCGTTGTATCTGTTGCTTCCCTTATAATCGCTTTAGTCGTTTATTTGATGGATATAACATTTAGTACCTTATTAAAAGAGTTTTATAAACTTTTTTAAAAATTTCTTTTTCAAACTAATAACAATAAACACATCAGGGATAATACTGGTATGAGCGAGAATGTTAAAAAGTGGTATGTGGTTAGGGCTATAAGCGGCAATGAAAAAAAGGTAAAACAATACCTAGAAAGCGAAATTAACCGCTTGAACCTGCATGATTATATTTCTAAAGTGATGATTCCTACTGAGAAAGTCTATCAAATTAGGAAAGGGAAAAAGATTTCTACAGAAAGAAACTATTTCCCCGGTTATGTTTTGGTAGAAGCTTCGTTAGAAGGTGAAGTTGCTCATATTATCAAAAATGTACCCGGTGTTATTGGTTTTTTAGGGGCCAGAGATAACCCGACACCACTTAGAGAATCTGAGGTGAATAGGATTTTAGGTAAAGTTGATGAATTGTCAGAAAAAGATGAGGAAATTGACATACCGTTTATTGTTGGTGAAACGGTAAAGGTTATTGATGGGCCATTTAATAGTTTTAGCGGTATTATCGAAGAAATTAACGAGGAGAAGAAAAAATTGAAAGTGATGGTAAAGATTTTCGGTAGGAAAACACCGTTAGAACTAAGTTTTTTACAGGTTGAAAAAGAATCCTGATTAAATAATAAATTTTGCGAAAACTATTGAGGTAAAAATGGCAAAAGAAGTTAGTGGATTAGTAAAATTACAGATCAAAGGAGGAGCTGCAAACCCATCTCCCCCAGTAGGACCAGCACTTGGTGCTAAGGGGTTGAATATTATGGAGTTTTGTAAGCAATTTAACGCTCGTACACAAGATAAAGCCGGCAAAGTATTGCCTGTTATTATTACTGTTTATAAGGACAAATCCTTTGATTTTGTAGTTAAAACACCCCCAGTTGCAGTTCAAATTTTAGAAGCGGTTAAAACGAAAAAAGGTTCCCCGGAACCCAATCGTAATAAAGTAGCTTCTCTTACATGGGACCAAGTGAAAAACATAGCAGAGGATAAAATGCCTGATTTGAATGCATTTACTGTTGAATCGGCTATGAGGATGGTTGCTGGAACTGCTAGAAGCATGGGGATAACCGTTAAAGGTGAACCACCTTTTGAAATGGTTGAGAAATAATAGGCTTCGAGGTTAGAATTTTAAACTTTACTTTACAATGGGGAAAATTACAAAAAATAGAAAAGAAGCATTACAACAATACGATAAAAACACCGCTTACCCTTTAAAAGAAGCTGCGGAGTTGGTTAAGAATATTACTCATACCAATTTCGATGCTTCTATTGATTTGAGCGTAAGATTAGGTGTAGACCCCAGGAAGGCAAACCAAATGGTAAGAGGTGTTGTAACCCTACCACATGGTACAGGAAAATCTAAAAAAGTCCTGGTTCTTTGCACTCCTGATAAAGAAGATGAAGCAAAAAATGCTGGTGCTGATTTTGTGGGGTTAGATGAATATATCGAAAAAATCAAATCGGGTTGGACCGATTTTGATGTTGTTATCACAATGCCGAGTGTTATGGGTAAAGTTGGTCCCTTAGGCCGTGTTTTAGGCCCAAGAGGATTAATGCCTAACCCAAAAGCAGGTACGGTTACAATGGATATTGGCAAAGCCGTTAAAGAAGTGAAACTTGGTAAGATAGACTTTAGAGTTGATAAGTATGGAATAATTCATGCTGCTATAGGAAAAGTATCTTTCGAAAAAGAAAAAATCCACGAAAACGCTAAAGAACTTCTTCAAACAATTATTAAGTTGAAACCGGCTGCGGCCAAAGGAACTTATATTAGAAGCATATTCATGTCTTCTACAATGAGCCCCGGTATCCGGGTTGAACCCAAATCTGTTGCATTATAAATTTTTAACGTTAAGAAAGTAATTTCTTATGAATAGAGAAGAGAAAGACCAAATGATCAATTCCCTGGCGGAGAAACTGGAAAATGCAAATATATTTTATATTACAGATGTATCAGAACTCAACGCTGAAGATACATCTAAGCTTAGAAGACAATGTTTTAAAAGCAATATCCAGCTTCAAGTCGTTAAGAATACCTTGCTTATAAAAGCCATGAAAAAGGTCAACAGGGAATACGATGAACTATTTGATATACTCAAAGGGCCTACATCAATTATGTTCTCCGACACCGGTAATGCACCGGCCAAATTAATCAAGAATTTTAGGAAGGAATACAAAAAACCTGTCCTGAAAGGTGCATTTATCGAAGAAGTATGCTATATTGGCGATGACCAATTAGAAACCCTCGCCAACATTAAATCTAAAGAGGAACTTATTGCTGATGTTGTGGCATTACTTCAATCTCCTGCTAAAAATGTTATTTCTGCCCTTCAATCAGGTGGTAATACAATTGCAGGACTTGTTAAAACACTTTCTGAAAAAGAAGAAAAATAATTCAAACACCTTTACAAGTAAAATTATTATTAGAAACAAATTTAAAATTATAATACAATGGCAGACTTAAAAGAATTTGCAGAACAGTTAGTTAACTTATCAGTAAAAGAAGTTAATGAATTAGCAGAGATTCTTAAAGAAGAATATGGTATTGAACCTGCTGCAGCCGCTCCTGTTGCTGTTGCTGGCGCTGCTAGTGGCGAAGAAGGCGGTGCTGAAGAACAAACAGAATTTGATGTTATTCTTAATGCACCAGGTGGCTCTAAACTTAAAGTGGTTAAGCTCGTAAAAGAACTTACAAGCTTAGGTCTTAAAGAAGCAAAAGAATTGGTTGATAGCGCACCTAAAGCTATCAAAGAAGCTATTCCTAAAGACGAAGCTGAATCACTTAAATCACAATTAGAAGAAGCAGGTGCTGAAGTAGAAATAAAGTAACTATTTTTTTTCTATTTTCATGGTTTAGACTTCAGCAAACAACCATTTGCTCGAAGTCTAAACCGTATTCAATATATACGCGTTATTTCTTTTAGTACTTTTTTTGGTTAACCTCAAAATTTTAGGATCCTTGGCAACAAACAAAATCACTTCAACGCAAACAAAACTTAACGAACGAATTAGTTTTGCATCCATAATAGAGAGATACGAATACCCTGATTTCCTTGATGTTCAATTAAAATCTTTTAAAGAGTTTTTCCAGTTAGGAACAACTTTAGATGAAAGAACAAAAGAAGGACTGAATAGGGTTTTTAATGAAAATTTCCCGATTACGGATGCAAGAAATAACTTTGTTCTTGAATTTATCGATTATTTTATTGACCCTCCACGTTATTCTATCGAGGAATGTATTGAAAGAGGTCTTACTTACAGTGTGCCATTAAAGGCCAAGCTAAAACTGTATTGCACCGACCCCGAACATGAAGATTTTGAAACAATTATCCAGGATGTATACCTGGGTACAATCCCGTATATGACCCCAAGAGGTTCTTTTGTTATTAACGGAGCAGAAAGAGTTGTTGTTTCACAATTGCATAGATCGCCCGGTGTATTTTTCGGCACAAGTAGGCATGCAAACGGAACCCAGCTCTATTCAGCTAGGATCATTCCCTTTAAAGGCTCTTGGATTGAATTTGCAACCGATATTAATAACGTGATGTATGCATACATCGACCGTAAGAAAAAATTACCTGTTACTACATTGCTTAGAGCTATTGGCTTTGAAAGAGATAAAGATATTCTTGAAATATTCCAATTGGCCGACGAAATAAAAGTTACAAAAGCAAACCTTAAAAAAGCCGTTGGAAGAAAACTGGCAGCAAGAGTTCTTCGAGCTTGGGTAGAGGATTTTGTAGATGAAGATACAGGTGAAGTTGTCTCTATTGAAAGAACTGAAGTTATTATCGATAGGGAAACTGTTCTTGAGGAAGAACATATTGATCTTATCGTGGAATCTGGTGTTAAAAATATTATCCTTCATCGTGAAGATATTAATGTAAACGATTTTGCGATCATTTACAATACATTACAAAAAGATACTGCCAACTCCGAAAAGGAAGCGGTAGAGTATATTTACAGGCAATTAAGAAATGCTGAACCACCTGATGAAGAAACTGCTAGGGGAATAATTGAAAAATTATTCTTCTCAGATAAACGATACGACCTTGGTGAGGTTGGACGTTACCGTATCAATAAAAAACTTAACCTGGATATTGATATAGACACCAAGATACTCACTAAAGAAGATATTATCTCTATCATCAAATATCTTATTGAACTTGTTAATTCGAAAGCTGATGTTGACGATATTGACCACTTGAGTAACAGGAGAGTCAGGACTGTTGGAGAACAACTTTACAACCAATTTGGTGTAGGACTTGCAAGAATGGCTAGGACAATCAGGGAAAGAATGAATGTTCGTGATAACGAGGTGTTTACTCCTACTGATCTTATTAATGCCAAAACCCTATCTTCTGTTATCAATACTTTCTTCGGTACCAACCAGCTATCACAATTTATGGACCAAACCAACCCCCTTGCTGAACTCACCCATAAAAGGCGTATGTCAGCATTAGGCCCTGGCGGGCTTTCAAGAGAGAGAGCTGGTTTTGAGGTTCGTGATGTCCATTATACACACTATGGAAGACTTTGTACTATAGAAACACCGGAAGGCCCAAATATTGGCCTTATATCTTCACTCTGCGTTTATGCAAAAATCAATAAACTTGGTTTTATTGAAACACCTTATAGGAAAATTGAAAATTCCAAGGTGAGAATGGATGAGCCGGTTATTTATTTGTCAGCAGAAGAAGAAGAAAAGAAACTGATTGCCCAAGCCAACACCAAGCTTGATAAGGATGGAAACTTTATCAATCCTAAAGTTAAGGCTAGGTTGCAAGCTGATTATCCAATTGTGGAAGGCGAAAAGGTTGACCTAATAGATGTGGCTCCAAACCAGATTGCTTCTGTTGCTGCATCATTAATTCCATTCCTTGAGCATGATGATGCCAACCGTGCATTGATGGGCTCTAACATGATGCGCCAAGCCGTTCCATTGCTTCATCCACAAGCGCCTATAGTAGGTACTGGGTTAGAAGCCCGAACCGCTAAAGATTCCAGGGTGCTTATTGAGGCAGAAGGCGATGGTGTTGTTGAATACGTTGATGCCAATGAAATTGTTATCCGCTATCAAAGAACGGATGAAGAAAAACTGGTTAGCTTTGAAGATGATGTTAAAACATATAAACTCCCTAAGTTTAAGAAAACCAATCAAAACACCTGTTTTAGCCTTAAACCTGTTGTGTTGAAAGGACAGGAGGTGAAAAAAGGAGAGGGGTTATGTGAAGGTTATGCCATTAAAGATGGCGACTTAGCCCTCGGACGTAACCTTAAAGTAGCTTTTATGCCCTGGAAAGGATACAACTTTGAAGATGCTATTGTTGTTTCTGAAAAAGTTGTTAGAGAAGATGTTTTCACATCATTACATATCGAAGAATTTTTATTAGAAGTTAGAGATACTAAACGAGGGGCAGAAGAGCTTACCAATGATATTCCAAACGTTAGTACAGAAGCTACAAAAGATTTGGATGAGAATGGTATGATAAGAATTGGGGCTAATGTTAATGAGGGTGATATTTTAATCGGCAAGATTACACCTAAAGGTGAAACAGACCCTACACCAGAAGAAAAGCTCTTGCGTGCTATATTTGGAGATAAAGCAGGTGATGTTAAGGATGCTTCGCTTAAAGCGCCGCCATCTCTCAAAGGTGTGGTTATTGACAAAAAACTTTTCTCTAGGGTCGTCAAAAACAAAAGAATAAAAGCTAAAGAAAAAATAGTTATTGAAAAACTTGATGAAGAATTCAATAATTATATTGATGATCTTAGGTCTAAATTAATTGATAAGTTGATTGTACTTACCAGTGGGAAAAAATCAGAAGGTGTTTCAAATAGGTATAATGAAGAAGTTATACCTAAAGGAACCAAGTTTTCGCAAAAAGTACTTTCAAATATCGATTATATAAGTGTTAACCATGAAAATTGGACTGGTGACGAGAATACCAATAATTTAATACAAAAACTCCTGAATAATTTCGAGATAAAGTATAAAGATTATCTTGGTGTATATAACAGGAAAAAATTCACCACAACAGTAGGAGATGAATTACCGACGGGTATTATCCAACTTGCAAAAATTTATATAGCTAAGAAGAGAAAACTAAAAGTTGGGGATAAGATGGCAGGCCGTCATGGTAATAAAGGGATTATTGCTAAAATCGTGAGAGACGAGGATATGCCTTTCTTAAAAGACGGGACTCCTGTTGATATTGTATTGAACCCATTAGGTGTACCTTCAAGGATGAACTTGGGGCAAATATACGAAACAGTACTCGGATGGGCAGGTGAAAAACTCGGACTTAAGTTTGCAACACCTATTTTTGATGGCGCTCCTATTGAAGAGATCAACAAATATATGAAGCAAGCGAATCTTCCGGAAAACGGGAAAGTATTCCTTTATGACGGGGGCACAGGAGAGCGCTTTAACCAACCTGCTACTGTTGGTATCATTTACATGATGAAATTAGGGCATATGGTTGACGATAAGATGCACGCCCGCTCTATTGGGCCTTATTCGCTCATTACACAGCAACCATTGGGTGGTAAAGCACAATTTGGTGGCCAGCGGTTTGGTGAGATGGAGGTATGGGCATTAGAAGCTTTTGGTGCTGCTAATATTCTCCAGGAGATTCTTACTGTGAAGTCTGATGATGTTATTGGTAGAGCTAAAGCCTACGAATCAATCGTTAAAGGCGAAAATCTTTCAGAACCCGGAATACCTGAATCGTTTAACGTGCTGTTACATGAACTTAGGGGTCTTGGGCTTAATATTTCTTTTGATTAATAATTTATTGTACTTACAATTATAATATACATTTATGGCTTTCAGGAAATTTAATAATCCAAAAAGTAATAAATTCAATAATATTACTATCAGTCTCGCTTCACCAGAATCTATTTTGGAAAAATCGCATGGTGAAGTGCTAAAGCCTGAAACTATCAACTACAGGACTTATAAACCCGAAAGGGATGGTTTGTTCTGTGAAAGGATCTTTGGCCCAGTCAAAGACTGGGAATGTCATTGCGGGAAATACAAGAGAATTAGGTATAAGGGCATTGTTTGCGACCGTTGTGGAGTGGAAGTTACGGAGAAGAAAGTGAGAAGAGAAAGAATGGGGCATATTCAATTGGTTGTTCCTGTGGCACATATTTGGTTCTTTAGGTCGCTACCTAATAAAATTGGCAACCTGCTTGGACTCCCTACAAAAAAACTTGACCTTATTATCTATTACGAAAGGTATGTTGTGGTTAACCCGGGTATTAAGCAAAGCGATGGTGTTAATTACATGGATTTTCTTACTGAAGAAGAGTATTTCAATATCCTTGAAACGCTACCCAAAGATAACCAAATATTGGAAGATGACCATCCGGATAAGTTTGTTGCCAAAATGGGAGCTGAAGCGCTTAATGATTTACTTAATAGACTTAACCTTGACCAATTATCCTTTGATCTCAGGCATAAAGCAAACACGGAAACTTCCCAACAAAGAAAATCTGAAGCATTAAAACGTTTGCAGGTTGTAGAAGCTTTCAGGGAAGCAAATACACGACTTGAGAACAGGCCCGAGTGGATGATTGTGAAAGTTGTCCCGATTATTCCACCTGAACTTAGGCCACTTGTCCCTCTTGATGGTGGTAGATTTGCTACTTCCGACCTTAATGATTTGTACCGTAGGGTCATTATCAGGAATAACAGGCTAAAGAGGTTAATGGAGATTAAAGCCCCTGATGTTATTCTCCGTAACGAGAAAAGAATGTTGCAAGAATCCGTTGATTCATTATTTGATAACTCTAGGAAAACCAATGTTGTTAAGACAGATTCTAATAGGGCGCTTAAATCATTAAGTGATAGCCTTAAGGGAAAACAGGGACGTTTCCGGCAAAACCTTCTTGGTAAAAGGGTTGACTACTCTGCACGTTCTGTAATTGTTGTTGGGCCAGAGCTCAAACTACATGAATGTGGACTTCCAAAAGAAATGGCATCGGAACTATTTAAGCCTTTCATCATCAGGAAAATGCTTGAAAGGGGCATTGTTAAGACAGTAAAATCGGCAAAAAAGATCGTAGACCGTAAAGATCCTATTGTATGGGATATTCTTGAAAATGTTTTAAAAGGCCATCCTGTGTTACTTAACAGGGCGCCTACACTACACCGATTAGGTATTCAAGCATATCAACCTAAATTGATAGAGGGTAAGGCTATTCAACTTCATCCATTATCTTGTACTGCCTTTAACGCCGACTTTGATGGTGACCAAATGGCTGTTCACGTTCCATTAGGTAATGCAGCCATTCTTGAGGCACAACTGCTAATGCTTTCTTCACATAATGTACTTAATCCTGCCAATGGTGCTCCCATTACTGTACCTTCACAGGATATGGTACTCGGACTCTATTATATCACAAAAGGACGCAAAAAGACAGAAAATAATCATATCAAAGGCGAGGGAATGAAGTTTTATTCGCCGGAGGAAGTTATTATTGCCCACAATGAAGGAAGAGTTAGCTTGCACAGTTTTATTAGTGTTAAAGTAGGCGTTCGTGAAAAAGGTGAGATCGCAGAGAAATTGGTGGAAACAACTGTTGGTAGAGTTATTTTTAATAGGATTGTTCCTAAAGAATATGGATATGTGAATGAGTTGCTTACCAAAAAATCTTTACGTGACCTGATCGGTGATATTCTAAAATATACAGGTGTTTCTGCTACCGCCAAATTCCTTGATGATATCAAACATCTTGGATTTACTATGGCTTTTAAAGGTGGATTGTCATTTAATTTAGGTGATGTAATTATTCCAAAAGAAAAAGCAGAACTTATTAAAAGTGCCAATGAAGAAGTTGAGGATGTGTTGAATAATTATAACATGGGATTCATTACAAACAATGAACGCTACAACCAGATTATTGATATATGGACCCATACCAATTCCAACCTAACACAGGTATTGATGAAGAAGCTTTCTACAGACAATGAAGGCTTTAATTCAGTGTTTATGATGCTTGATTCAGGTGCTAGGGGCTCTAAGGAGCAAATTAGGCAGTTGTCTGGTATGAGGGGATTGATGGCAAAACCTCAAAAATCCGGGGCTAAAGGTGCTGAAATTATTGAAAACCCCATTCTTTCTAACTTTAAAGAAGGGCTTTCAGTTCTTGAGTACTTTATATCAACTCACGGTGCACGTAAAGGACTTGCCGATACAGCCCTTAAAACTGCTGATGCCGGTTATCTTACGCGTAGACTCGTGGATGTTGCCCAAGATGTTATTATATCTGAGAGAGATTGCGGAACGTTGAGAGGCTTAACAGTTAGTGCTCTTAAGAAAAACGAAGAAGTTGTAGTGAAGATTAGCGATAGGTTATTAGGCCGTGTTACACTTCACGATGTTTATGATCCACTTTCCAGTGAACTTATTGCCGAAGCAGGTCAAGAACTTACCGAAGAATCATGCCAAGCAATAGAACAATCGCCTATCGAATCTGTTGAAATACGATCTGTACTTACTTGTGAATCTAAAAAAGGCGTTTGTGCAAAATGTTATGGACGTAACCTTGCAACAGGAAAGATGGTGCAAAAAGGTGAATCCGTTGGTGTTATTGCGGCACAATCAATCGGCGAACCCGGTACACAGCTTACACTTAGAACATTCCACGTAGGTGGTGCGGCTTCCAATATTGCCACTGAAGCACAAATTGAAGCCAAATATAATGGTAAGCTCCAAATTGATGAGATGAGAAAAGTGGAATACAAAGACGATGAAACCGGTAACGAGTATGATATTGTTATTGGCCGTTCGGCAGAGATGAAGATCGTTGATGAAAAAACAGATATCGTATTAAATACACATAATATACCATATGGAGCTCATTTATTCAAGAAAGACGGTGATACCATTAAAAAAGGCGACCTCATTTGTGAATGGGACCCTTTTAATGCTGTTATTCTTTCGGAAGTTCCGGGTAAACTTGAGTTTAAACATATTATTGAAGGGGTAACATATAGAGTTGAATCTGATGAACAGACTGGTTACCAAGAAAAAGTTATTATAGATAGCCGGGATAAAACCAAGAACCCTTCAATTAGCGTTATTGGTAAGGATGGAGAAGCTAAAAAAGCTTATGATATTCCAGTAGGTGCCCACGTTATTGTTAACGAGGGAGATAACGTTAAAGCAGGTCAAGTCCTTGTTAAGATACCAAGAGCTGTTGGTAAATCAGGCGATATTACCGGTGGTCTACCACGTGTTACAGAGCTCTTTGAAGCCCGTAACCCATCAGACCCTGCTGTAGTGTCTGAAATTGACGGTGTTGTTTCTTTTGGTAAGAAAATCAAAAGAGGTAATAGAGAGATCATTGTGACTTCAAAAACCGGTGAAGAAAGAAAATACATGGTTTCATTAACAAAACAAATACTTGCACAAGAAAACGATTTTGTTAAAGCCGGCACACCGCTTTCTGATGGAGCGATTACTCCTGCTGATATTTTAAGGGTGAAAGGGCCTACAAAAGTACAAGAGTATATTGTTAATGAAGTGCAAGAAGTTTACCGTTTGCAAGGTGTTAAGATCAATGATAAACACTTTGAGGTGATCGTAAGACAAATGATGCGTAAGGTTGTTATTGATGACCCGGGTGATACAAAATTCTTAGAAGGTGAGATTGCCAATAAGAATGACTTTATGGATGAGAATGATGGTATATTTACTAAGAAAGTTGTTGAAGACCCAGGAGATTCTACTAACTATAAGGCAGGAGCTATAGTGAGTGCAAGAAAACTTCGTGAAGAAAACTCTTTCTTGAAACGTAACGATAAGAAGACTATTGAAGCAAGGGATGCAGTTCCTGCAACTTCTAACCAAATACTGCAAGGTATTACCAGGGCATCGCTTCAAACGAAGAGCTTCATTTCGGCTGCTTCATTCCAAGAAACTACTAAGGTTCTTACCGAGGCTGCTGTTAATGCCAAGAGAGACGGCCTTAATGGATTGAAAGAAAATGTTATTGTTGGGCATAAAATACCTTCAGGAACCGGTTTAAGAGAGTATGACAGTCTTATAGTTGGTTCGCAAGAAGATTACGAAGAACTTACAAAACAAGCACGAGAATAAAATTCTATATACTATGTCTGAAGAAAAGAAAAAACAACAAAACCAAATGAATATTGAGCTTAATGAAGAAGTAGTGGAAGGCATTTATGCTAACCTTGCTATTATAACACATTCTAGCTCTGAATTTATTGTTGATTTTGTAAAGATGTTGCCCGGTATGCCTAAGGCAAGAGTAAAATCTAGAGTGGTATTAACACCGCAGCATGCAAAAAGACTGTTAAATGCACTGAAAGATAACATTGCTAAATATGAGGCCAATCATGGTGAGATAAAGGATTCAGAACCAAATGCTCTTCCAATGAACTTAGGTGGGCCAACAGCACAAGCCTAAAACTGTTAATTTATAAAAAAGAGGATTAAAGTTATTTAATCCTCTTTTTTTTGTCCTTTTTTCCGTTTAGGACTAAACATATCGCCGACAAGAAACCCTAATATTCCTCCCCACGCTATACTAGCCCAAGGATTTGTTGTTATTGGGCAAGAGCCAGATACACAACCAATGTAATAATAGTATAAATATCCTCCTGCTATTCCTAAAAATATTCCTATCATTCCCATTAAAGGGATATATTTAAAAATGGCTGATCTTTTTTCTATGGAAATAATTTGTTCTTTAAATCTATTCATTTGGGTTTATAATTAAAAAAACAAAGGGCGCTTACACAGCCACCCTCTGTTTGTAAAAATTTGATAATTATTAGTTTACGTTTTCAGTTTTCTTTAAAAGAATGTCTTTAATGGCCTGTTCAAAGGAATGTTTTGGCAATGCACCGGCTGCCATTTGAGGTTGGTCATCTTTAGGGCAAAACAGGATAGAAGGAATGCTTCTAATTCCGAAAGCAGCAGCAAGTTCCTGTTCCGATTCGGTATCTACTTTATAGATATCTATTTTACCATCGTATTCTTTTGATAATTCCTCTAGTATGGGAGCTACCATTTTGCACGGTTGACACCAATCTGCATAAAAATCTATGATGCAAGGCTTGTTACCTTCAAATTTCCATTCTTTATTTTGTTCAAAATTGAAAACTTTTTCTAAAAATTTTTCTTTTGTTAGATGTTCCATTTCTTTTTCCTTTCTTATTTTTCTTTTATAGTTTATAAATGTTTATTAATTGCTTGAACAATCGCTTCTTTTGTTTTTAAACCTACCATTGTTTGAACCACTTTTCCATCCTTAAAAATGATTAAGGTAGGTATATTCCTGATGCCATAGCGCGCCGATGTGGCCTTGTTTTTATCTACATCTAGCTTGGCAATTGTTGCCTTATCACCTATTTCTTTGGCGACATCTTCTACTATAGGGCCTTGTATCCTACAAGGGGCACACCATACAGCCCAAAAATCTACCAAGGTAACACCTTCTTCTATTTTTTCTTGAAAATTGGCATCGTTAAGGTGTACTATAGCCTCGGAATTGGTTTTGCTAACATTTGTTTCACTGCTATTAGAACTATTGGTAATATTTGTTGTTATTACCACTACAATCAGTGCTGCGAATACTGCAAGCAACGCTGATTTTAACGTGTTGATCCTTAGAAATCCCATTTTTTTCTTTTTTTTATTCATTATAAATATTGATTAATTGCGTTCATAATTGTTTGTTTCTGCTGGACTCCTACAAATTGCCTTGCTATTTCCCCGTTATGAAATAACAGCAATGTAGGAATGCTCCTTATGCTGTACCTTGCAGCTATTTCCCTGTTATCATCTACGTTGAGCTTTGTAATAAGAACCCTACCTTCCATTTCCGATACGATTTCTTCTAAAATTGGATTTTGAATATGGCAGGGTGCACACCATTCAGCCCAAAAATCCACCAAAACCAATGGCTTCTCTAATACTTTATCAAAATTTGGTGTGTTTAAGTGGATAATATTTTTTGTGTCAATCATTTTATTTTTTCTCTGATATTACAATGAATATGCCACAATGTTTAATGTGTAGTAAAACAATTATTTATGAAATGGTATACATGGGTATGTTAATGTAAATGTTTACGTAGTGTTAACAACTTTTGTTAACTTGTGTTAATATTGTTAACTTTGTAACATGGAAAATTTAGGCCAATTATCGAACATTCACAATTATCCAGTAGGAATTTTTGTTATTGATGAGCAAAATATTGTTAGGCTTTGCAACTACGCAATGAGTAAGCTTACAGGGCTAAGGGAATACGAAGTACATGGTAAAACGGTTGATATAGTACCTTTATATGAGCCACGTGATACCAATATTAAAATTAGCCTTGAAAAATGTATGCGAAAGCGCAACTTGGAAGATTTTGGTAAAACAGCTATTGCCAAACATAAAAAAGGTGGGAATACCCTTGTTTTTCTTAAAGCCAATAAAGCCAGTATTGATGGAATTTCATTTATTTACATAAGCATCACTGATATCTCGAAAGAGATCACTTGTGAAACAGATTTTATTACTGGGCATGCCGAAGACTCTCCACTTTATGACATTGTAGGAAAAGATGATAAGATCTTTGAAATCTACAGGATGATAGAACATGCCGCAGATTCCCAGTCAAACGTTATGATAACAGGTGAAAGCGGTACAGGTAAAGAATTAGTAGCCAATGCTATCCATTACCTGTCCGAGAGAAAGCACAAGCCTTTTGTAAAGGTGAATTGTTCAGCGCTTTCAGAAACCCTCCTGGAGAGTGAACTTTTTGGACATGTAAAAGGATCCTTTACCGGTGCATATAAAGATAAGGCTGGGAAATTTGAAGAAGCCAACAAAGGTACGATCTTCCTTGATGAAATTGGAGAGATAAGTCCGCTTATACAAGTGAAACTTCTTCGTGTTATACAAGAAAAAACCATTGAAAGAGTGGGTGATAACGCCTCCATAAAAGTGGATATGAGAATAATTGCAGCTACCAATAAAAACCTTAGAACGCTTGTTAATAAAGGACAATTTCGCGAAGACCTTTTTTATAGGCTCAATGTTTTCCCAATACAAACCATTCCTTTGCGGGACCATAAAAACGATATCCCTTTATTGGCAGAGCATTTTATTAAGAAATTCAATAAAAAAACCGGGAAACAAATAAAAGGACTCACCGAAGATGCTTACCGCATACTTATGGACTATTGCTGGCCGGGAAACGTGCGAGAACTGGAAAATAGCATAGAACATGCTTTTGTTGTTTGCAATAAATCGCATATAGATGTTTTTGACCTCCCCCAAGAAATCAGGCTTGTTGACTTAAGAAAAGGATTATGTAAAAATATTGACATGACTAACCAACCGGCTTATTATTATGACAATATTAAGGAGTACAAGGAAAGTGGAGAAATTAAGAAACCCTTCTGGAAAACCATTACTAAGGATGAACTTATTGAAGTTTTGAATGCCCATAATTGGAATAAATCGCAAACAGCCGAGTATTTGGGTGTTAGTAGGGTAGCACTATGGAAAAAGATGAAAAAGCTTGGAATGAATTAACCTAAATAAATGTAGTAGATAACTTTAGGTTACTAAGTGTTTATGAGGGGATGTCCAAAAGACCTCGAAAACGACAATTTAGTAACGGGGTGAGTTTGTTAATAAACAGATGTACAGGCTTTTATATTTTTAGGCTCCCATGAAGATCACTCACCCCGTCACTTTTTGTATACCCTTTTATAACAATGAATATCATTTTAAATTTTATAAAGAATCAATGGTAAAACAGTTTAATTATCCTTGATCGTAAGGTAAACCAAGGTCTGGTTAACCAGGATGTAGGCAATTTCTCCAAATGTAAAAGGCCCTTTCATCATCCCGGTTTTTTTTCCTTCCAAGTTTGAATAAAGAAAATTAAGAATACAATTGAATGATGATGCAACTTCGTGAATATCTTTTGGTAAACTCGACATAAACTCGTCAACATAATTATGAACAGGCTTGGCGATTTTATATTCAACTCCTTTCTTCACCGGCGAATAAAGCATAACCTTTTTATTCTTCGTGTCAATTTCCTGGATGCTACTGTTTATCATAGCTCCAGAATAGTCTGCAACCAAAGGTAAACGTGTATCTATTTCGTTATCTGCAAGATATTGGGCAAAATTTTGCCTCTTGCCATTCACAATGCAGTTTTCTATACAAAATCCTTCTTCATCAAAAGTGATGGTGTCACCTTCTCCTTGAGAAAAAATGTTAATGATCTCCAAGTTGGCTACTTTATCTGCAGGTAATTCAACATGCATTGCTGTAGCTGTATTTTCTTTTGCTTCTAAAGTTTGGCCATTAAATACTTTTGGCTTTATTTTCTCCAACTTATCTAAATGGACACCGGTTACCCAACCGGTTAAAGGTATATCGTAAATACTGTTTATCTCATGTGCTTTCATAGCATACGTTGATAACACCTCGCTAAATCCTGGTAATAACAAATAAGTAAAACCATGAGCGAAATTCTTGGTAGTGATGGTATTGATCGTTTCGCTATTATAATCTATGATTTTAATGTTTTTTGTATATTCGGTGATGTCATTTACAAATATTCTTTCACTGTCAATACATCCCCCATTTTCAGCCATGAAATATGGAATTGTGCCTCCAATCCAATTTCCTTTTGGTAAGGAACGCAATTGTTTCTCTTCACCTGCTAGAATAAGAACCCTTTTATTATTAATAAGTTCTTTTACTACTTTTGTCGCTAAAAGATTATTTATCATGCTTCTTATCCTTAATTATTAAAAATTACTTTTAAATCGTCTTTGTATAATTTTTCATATTTTATGCACATTGTGCGCAAGTTATTGGTTGCTTCTTTAAGACTGAGCAAACCGGTTTTATAACCCATCATCAAGGAGTTGATCTTCATTTGAAGAGAGAAACTTGAGATTGGTGGCTTGGACTTTCCTTCTATAAGGTTTGTCCATTCTTTCCTGTCGAGTTCGGGAACCATATTTTCCATTTTACAATAATTTTAAGTGTTTATTGGGTTTACGTTGAGTTTGCTATAGCAACAATGATACCAATACAGCAAACAAATATCTAAATAATTATACTTGTTTTCAAGCGTTCCAGGGTAGGATGCCATAAAAACGGGATCAAGTTCCAATTATTGTAAGTGAATTGTTGAAAACAAAAATTATGCAAACCTACATTGTTGGCTTTTTCTCCCGGCAATAATAGCTGTTAATTTACATTCGTGGCCTATTATCATCAAAATTATGGTATTTGTTGCTGGTAATTTGACAATTGGGTTATACGCAAAAAATATACTGTTTTAACAGATATTCAGGTTATAAACTAAATATTGCTTGACTTTGTGTTCCTGGGTTATACCAAAATTCTCCCAACGATCCTTTGTGGTAATTTGCAAAATCATCACATTTTAAGCACAGCATTTACAAAAAGTGACCTGCCTGGCTCGTAAAACATACGTTTACTGCCTATAATGTTGCGAGTGAGATGTTCATAATAAGCATGGTCAAAAATATTATTGACTCCTGCATTCAATACCAGCATTTTATTGTAATGGTAAGTGATTTTTGCATCAATAACAGCAAACCCCGGGGTTTCTTTTTCAGCAAAAGTTTCCGATACATTGAAATGCTTCATTGCAGCTCTCATACTGGCTGATGGAATTATTGTCCTGTTTAAAAAGCCGCATTTTATATGCGCAGTAGCTTCAAGTGGTGGAATCTCCGGTAATGCATCTTTTTGATAGGTTTTTGTGGAAGTATTGTATGCATGATAATCAATCCCATGCGTGTATGCAGCGGAGAAATAACCGGATAGCCTGTGTTGTGAAGGTGAATAGTAACTTAATTCAAAACCCTTTAATTCTACCCAGTCTTCCGCATTGATGAATTGCTTCACCCCTAATACACCTGGTGTGTTTGGCAATATAACGCTGGGTGGTAAAACCCCGGATTTAATGTAATTATCAACCAAAGCATAAAAGCCATTGAGGGTTAATTGCCCGGTTTTTTCATGTTTATAAGTGAAGGTAAGATCGGCTTGGTAATTTGTTTCCGGCTCTAATTGCGGATTGCCAAGATAGTCATACTTATCGTATCCAATGGGCAGAAGTTTAATGTATCGTTCCAGCATACTTGGATTCCTAGTGGCCTTTCCTGCAGAGAACCTGGCTGTATAATTTTTATTGAGCTTCTTCTCCACTCCAATACTCATATTATAATTGGTAAACTCGGAATTATACTCTGCAAAAATATCTTCACCACTGAGTCCCAATATGTGAAGTGTGTCTTTTGAATGTGCCGTATTGTAATCTCCTCTAACTGAAGCAACCCATTTCATACCTAAAAGATTGGTATGGTATTCGGCAAAAATGCCATAATTCTCTATGTATGATTCTATCCACAAAGCTTCCTCCTTTACCGGGCTATGAAGTTGGCGAATAAAATTTTTCTCCCTGCTGCCATCTTTGGTAATAGCTTCTAAATCCGTTCCAAAGTAAAGCCTCTCATCTTCCTGGAATTGCATTAGTATTTCGGCCCTGTAACCCATGTTCCTGGCTTCTATAAACGATTCGGCCATAACGGTGTCGGATATTGGCCTAAAATGATTCACCATTAAGTGGTCAACCTCTGTGTAGTATGAATTTAAGGTGATCTCATCAATAATACCGGAAATATTTTTTCCTTTGTAATCGGCAGACATAATGCGCGTATCATCTGTTTTTTCGTCCATTGGCAAAGATGGATAATAAACATTTCTTCCATAGGAACCATTGTATGAAAAAGAGAAAATATGCCCCTTTAACGGCTGAATGCCTGCTTTGGCAGTATAGCCGTATTTCCTAAATGCTGTTTGGTATAAATTGCCATTGCCGGCCTGGTAGTTGTTGTAGTCTTTTTTCCCTCCACTCAAGTTGAAAAAAAGAAACTTGTTGCCGCCAGTAATGCTTGCATACTCACTATTTCCATTCCAATTGGATTCATAGCCTTTTTTGGCTTTAAGTTGAATATTGAATTCATCGTACATTTTGGGTTGTGTGGTGGATATTTTTATCATTCCGCCGGGGTAGGCTCCATAGCGCAGTGCATAAGGCCCTTTGAATATTTCCATGGTTTTGATGTCATCCGGGTCAATGTGAGATAGGGCCGGGTCCATGCGGTTGGGGCAGCCGCCTTCAATTCTAATCCCATTATCAATAACAACACCCACTTGTTTAAACTTAAAACCTCGTATTACAGGATCAATGGATGTGCCTCCTTTTTTTATGCCGGAAACATTAGGCACGGTTTTAATATACTCGCCAATATCGCGGGTAATATTATTATCCAAGAGATTCTCCGTAACTTTATACTTAAGGTAGGGTAGAGAAATATCTTGGGTATCGGATATCACTACTTCTTGCAATTGATAATAGTTGAGCGGGACAAGGTAAAACTCTTGCTTTGTTTTTCCTGGTAGAGTGATGGTTTGTGAAAAAGTTTTATATTGAATGTGTTGGATTTTTAATTGGAATTTTTGTGTACCAATGTTTTTTATCCTAAATTTCCCCTCTTTGTTGGTTGTTGCTCCCTTATTGGTGTTTGCAACAATGACTTCTGCATTTTGAATGGGCTTATGGCTATTTAAATCATAAACAGTCCCTTTAAAATCCTGTGTCATAGAGATGACAGGGGCAAATAGTGCTAATAACAATATAGATAAATTTTTTTTCATCAGAAAAACCTTTTTTTAGTTTGGATCCACAATAATTACCCTGTTTTTTGTGGCAAAATTGCCTGATCTATCACTAACCTTGTAAGTGATAACGTAGGGTTTAGAGATGCTTTCGTCCACTTGGCCTTTTATTGCTACATACGACGTAAGGTCGCCATCTTCATCATCATAAGCAGCATAGCCGGGTTCTTCAAAAGCTTCACCAACTAAGATGTGCATTTCTTCTTCACCATCAAGAATGATAACCGGTGGAGTGGTATCATCTTTTACACACGAAATAGCGAGTAAAACTACTAGCAATAAAAATGGAAAAAGTCTCATCGTTTTTTGGTTTTATTTGATTTCAAAAATATTCCCGGAATGATCAAATACAAAAAGCATGTCATTTTTATTGGGCCTTTTTTTCAGTTTATAAACATAACCAAATTTATCCAGATTTTTAATCAAAGAATCCCTATCTTCAATTTCAATACATAAATGTGCGTATGATTTATGGGTTATTGCTTCATGAACAAATACTTCGAGAAGTAATCCTTTTTTTTCAAGCTTATAAACTGGTGTTTCCTTTTCAATATTAAATATTTCATTGCTGAGCTCTTTTGGGATATTGAAAGAATAATGTTCTTCAAAGCCCAGGATTTCTTTATAGAAGGTTTCCACTTCTTGTTTGTCTTTTACTTGTAATCCAATATGATGTAACATAGCTATATTATTTTAACTTGTTCCAAGTTTCTTTAAGGATTTCATCCAATTCACTGCCAGGTTTATATTCGTTGATGTTTTGTTGTTTTATCATTGCATCGGTAAAATCCCTATTATAAGGCAATTTCCCAATGAACTCCAATTGACTGTTTTGACAATACATTTCCATTTCTTTGGTTTTGTTGAAATTTAAATCGGCTTTGTTGATCAAAACAAAAGTTTTCTTTTTCATTTTTACCAATAACTTGTTGAGCCTTTTTAAGTCGTGCAAACCCGATACCGATGGTTCAGTTACGATCAAAACCTTATCAACACCTGATAAAGAAGATATTACAGGGCAACCTATTCCTGGTGGGCCGTCAATGATAATGTATTCATTGTTGTTCTCTTTTGCAATTTTTTTTGCTTCTTCTCTTATTCTTGTCACGAGTTTCCCGGAATTGTCTTCACCCGGCGCTAATCTTGCATGAACCAGTTTGCCAAAGCGCGTATTGCCAACAAACCATTTGTTATCTTTATTGCCTTTCATTTCAATGGCTTTCACAGGGCATATGTTTGCACATAACCTGCATCCTTCGCATTGGTAAGGATTGATTTGTATGTTGCCATCTTTTTCAGAAATAGCATCAAACCTGCAAATATCCAAGCACAAATTACAATTTGTGCATTTATCTTGGTCAACTTGGGCTATTTCTCCTCCTTCAAAATTATAAAACGCATAATTTTGGGGTTGAAAAATAATGTAAAGATCGGCAGCATCTACATCACAATCTACAAATACTGCTTTTCCAGCATACGAAGCGAGCGCTGATGCAATGCTTGTTTTCCCGGTTCCTCCTTTTCCGCTTAAAATGGCAATTTGCTGCATATCTATGATTTATATATTGATGAATCCTGTTATCTTTTCAAAGATTTTTCTATATTCCTTATGTTTTTTGATAAATATCTCTCCATTTGATATGGTTTCGGCAATTTCTTTGGTAAAAGGAATTTCTGCTAAAACCGGGATATTTTCTTTCTCCAGGAAATCATACATTGCCCTGTCGCCCAATCCTGACTTGTTAATAACAACACCCATTTGTTTGCCCATTTTTTTGAAAGCTTCTACAGATATTTTTAGATCATTGAGGCCGAAAGGTGTGGGTTCACCAACAAGGATAACATAATCAGCATCTTCAACGGTAGCCACTGCCGGGCAGGATGTACCTGGAGGAGCATCATAAATAACAACCTCTGCCTGTTGATCGATTTTTTTCCTGGCAGCATTGATCACCGGCACAGGCGTTGCTACTCCAACGTTGAGCTCACCTTCAATAATTTTTCTTCCTTGGTATTCGTAACTATTGACCTTTCCCAGGGTTTTGTCTTTTTCTTCAATGGCATTATATTTACATGCATAGCTGCACGCGCCACAGCCATGGCAAAGGTCTTCCATCACTTTTAAAAATGATAGCTCTTTTACGAACATGATAGCGTTGAATGCGCAATAATCATAGCATTTACCACAGTAAACACATTTCGAGGTTTTGATATAGGGCACTTTAATGTATACTTCTTCAGAATCAATCTCTTTTCCTTTTAGAAAAAGGTTTGAATTGGGTTCTTCCACGTCACAATCAACCAATAGTGCTTGTTTGTGCTTTTCATCAATCAAAAAGTGAAACAGGTTAATTGCTACGGTCGTTTTCCCTGTTCCACCTTTTCCACTTGCAACAGCTATTTTACGTGGTAGTGACATAATTCATCAATGATCGCATAGGTTTTCTCCTGAAACCAATTTCCCACTAATATATTCCTCAGCCAGTTCTTTTGGTTTTTTTGTTTCAGCGCCAATACAAACATTGATATTGTTTTGGTGAAATAGTTGTATGGCTCTTTGTCCCATACCACCGGCAATAATGTCAGTAGCGCCTTTTTCTGCTAGCCATTTGGGTAAAATACCCGGCTGGTGTGGTGGTGGAACCTCTTTGTTTTCATTGGTTATGGTATGGTCTTCTACATCAAACATTGCAAAATATTCACAATGCCCAAAATGCGCCGAAAGCGCACCTTTTACTACAGGTATAGCAATTCTTTTCATATTTTATCCATTTATTAAAACTTTATCCATTTTATTCTTAAAAAACAAAATTACCGGGAGACCTGAATAATTAACTACAGCAAATTTTAACCAAAAAGTTAGTACCTCCCGGTAAATTTAGGCGATGGATTAATCATCCCATCCACCGCGGTAACCTCTTGCAAGGCCTCTTCCGGGGCCACGTCCTCTGCCGCGACCACGGCCACGGGCGTATCCCCTTCCTAACGGCCTCTGAGGTTGGTTGGCGTCTTGCTCATTAGGCTCATTGCCAGTGCAACGGCCTAATTGTCTGCCTGTCATTGGGCCTTTACCTTCCGGCCCTGTCCTGTCAAATCCTGGCATAATTTACCTCCTTTTTTATGATTGCATCAATGCTATGATGCTGTTAATGGTTTTGTTTGTATCTTCAATTATGACCATCTGTATGTTCAAAGTGTCGAGCATATCTTTGGCTTTTGGGCCAAATTCATGGGCAACAACTTTTGTTACCTTGTTTTCAGCAAGTTTACTAACGATTTTTGGCCCAACACCGCCTTGTTCGTTTTTAAATGGGTTGTCAATAAACGAAGTTTCCTTGGTTTGATGATCATAGATAGCAAAGAATGGGCTTCTCCCAAACCTGTTATCAATATTGCTGTTCATTTCTTTTTTTGATGATGCAATAGCTGTTTTCACGCGCTTAAATTTTAATTTATAATTCTACAATTTGGTATTTTTTTACAAATAATGCTTTTATGCTGCAAATATTATTACAAGCATAGACTGTTTTTACATTTCACCTTTTTTCATTGCACCTCCACAATTTCTGCATACTTCATCTTTGCAGGGTACACCAGGTTTATGCTCAATTTCATTCCCACATTGGGGGCAAAAACATTTCCTTGTAAATGGTTTGTTCTCAATGTTTTTGTCTTGATGCTTTCCACTTTTACTTATTTTTTGCCCTTGTTCTTCTATTTCCATGCTATTACAAAGTGGACAGTGTTGTTTTTCTGCATTCGTATTGCCATTAAATACACTGTTGCATTTTGTGCACCTAAACCATTGATTTTTCATTTGTACCCTTCCACCATCAATGTTGATCGGCCTTATCTCTGCAATAGCAATAGCGATTTTATTTCTTGCACTTTCATAGATCCTTGTAAAAGTTGGCCTTGAAACATCCATTAATTTGGCTGCTTCTGCTTGCTTGAGCCCATCGTAATCACATAGTTTAATAGCTTCATATTCGTCAAAATGTAAATTGACAGGTTCTAATGGGCTGCCTTCTCTGCCAATTGGAATAAATCCCCTGAATAATGGGGCGTGTCTCATTCTCCTAAATCTTTTTGGCCTTGGGCTCATAATTTTATTTTGAACTTAAGTTCGATATGCAAATATAATGAACTTATGTTCATAATGCAAATTTTTTGAAAGAAAAAATTTGTTTTGTATGCTTATTATGAAAAACTATTATGATAGCCTGGTAAACGTAATTTGGGCACATGAAAAACCGCTGCACCATTTATGTATTATAATTAAATGGTGGCAGCGGCTTATTGAATGTTTTAATTATAAAAACTCAAATTGCTATTTCTTGATGAGTTTCTCTGCTTTAATAAGGTTTTGAGCGTTGTCTTTTATTTTAACAACATAAGTCCCTTTGCTGAAAGAGGAAATGTTAATCTTAATTTCCGTTTCAATAAAAGGCGCTTTGTACGTTAAATTACCTTTTATGTCAAATATCTCCACAAAAACAGGAAATTCAATATCTTTTTCATCAATAGAGAAATTAACAAAATTTTCTGTTGGGTTTGGATACAGGTTGTTGTTGCTCACCTTGTTGATTTCGTAAGTTTTGTCAGGATCGGCAATTTCCAGTTCTCCATAATTATTCACCGTGAGTTTCCATAAGCTCCCGTCTGGAGATTTAAGGATCAGCCCTGAATTCCTGTCACTAATTAGAATATTGCCATTAACATCCAATTTTTCCATTGGATATTCAATACCTATACCAACTTTGCCTGTTTCGGTTGGGCCGCCAGTAGCACCGCTCACAAACAAGGTAGCTTTGGTACTATTAAATCCTATAGACAAGGAATTAGGGTTTGCATTAACCAGCTTTTCGTTTTCAGAATAACCTTCTCCAATAACAATTGAGTTGGTGCTATGAGCTTTTACAAATCTTCCAAGAGCTATGCTGTAATCCCCATTAGAAATCGATTTAGTACCAATACAAATAGCATTTTCACCAGTGAAAGGTGATTGATCCATTCCGCTAATAACATACTTACCAATAGCGATACTTTCCTGGCTTAAAGTGTATGCTCCCCAACCTATAGCAATGGAATTTACTTCATTTGCAGAGCTATAATGACCAACTGCAAATGCATTATTACCCTCAGCGCTTGCTTTCCATCCTGCTGCGAAAGATGCTATTCCTGTTGCTGATGTTTCATATCCAATTGCTGAACTATAATGAGAACTATCTACAGTAGTATTGTAATAATTAACTTGTGAAAAACCCTGCATTCCAGCGAGCGTTATTAATGCAATTAAAATAAAATAATACTTTTTCATGGGATTAATTTTTAGGTTAAACATTTTTTATACAAATATATGATACAAATAAGGCTAAAACCATGTTTTTTGCAATAAATTTGAATTCTTAAGTGCTTTTAATAAGCGGTATATTAAAATAAGTAGCATACTTTTTTTTAAGCAAATGAATCGTTTAGGTAAAGTTTATTTACCAACCCTCCTGTGTTTCTTCAACATAAGGTTCCATCCATTTTTTTAAATCCTTGATAAGATCTTGGAAGAAATCATCAATCTGGGGTAAATATTCCTGGGCAAAATCATACTCACCTGGGTTGTTGATCCATTCTTCAATACCAAAATAGGATCGCGAGCTTCTCCGGATTTTTGTGATCTTGTAGCGGTATTCTCCATCCATCGCATAGATATTCATGTCGTAAAGGATTCTTGGGCCACGGTTTTCTTTTTCACCTTTTCTATCTAAATCCCAAACATAAAACTGGTGTTCCAGCGCAATGAAATCCTTTTCATGGTTTTTTTCTTCTATAACGCCATGCGGGTTTTTGTAGAAATGTCCTACCCAAACCACTGCACGCTCCATCAACCTATCGGAGGTGGTGTCGGCTTTTACAACTTCCTCGTAGGTAACTTCATGAGTGATAGAGTCTATGGGGAAGTCAACATCAATTTCTTCTTTTTTCCAAAATTGTCCAAACAATGTGGATGTTACACACATTATAACGAAAGTTACTATTATTTGCTTCTTCATATGAAAAATTAATTTTTTTGGTTCAACATTTTACATCACTAAATTAAAAAGAAAATACTTCCAAGGCAAATAGAATTTGTTTTTTCATTATTATTTAAAATTGGAAATATATAAATGGTTGAATTCCTGACGATTTGGTTTGTATTACCAACCATATTACAAATACAATAAGTAATGATTTACCCAATAAAGGCAAATTGGTAACCAGCTTCTCGGCATTTATTTCCATCTTTTTGGGTTTGAAATGCAGTGCATAGCCTATTAAGAAAAGGAGGAATATTTCTTTGTAAGCAATTAGAACTTCCCAGGCTATTTTCCAGTGGAATTCATTGAAAATTTGGTGAAGCACATCCAAGGCATTTTGGTAAGAAGTAGCCCTAAACAAGACCCAACTGAGGCAAACCAAGTGGAAGGTAACGATAATGCCTATTGGTTTTGTGAAGTTGTTTTTTGGAATGTTGATAAAATTGGAAATGATCTTTTCAACGGCCAAGTAAATTCCATGCAGCCCGCCCCAAATAATGAATTTCCATGAGGCGCCGTGCCATAAACCTCCCAATAGCATGGTCACCATTAAATTAAGGTAATTGTATATGCTGAATCTTAGGATAAGCATAACAATAATCAATGCTGCCAATGTAATTGAAACTGCGGTAAATCCAGCATATCCATTAATCCAGGAAACTGCGATCATGAATCCAAAAAATATGGCAATAAAAAAATAACTCCCAAAAGAACCCTTTCGATTACCGCCAAGAGGGATGTATAAGTAATCTTTTAGCCAAGAAGATAGGGTTATGTGCCACCTGCGCCAGAATTCCGTGATACTTGCGGCATTGTATGGTGCATTAAAGTTTACCGGTAACCTGAATCCTAGTAATAATGCCAACCCGATAGCCATATCAGAATACCCTGAAAAGTCGCAATATATTTGTAATGCATACCCATAAACTCCCATAAGATTTTCAAAACCGGAGTATAGCATAGGGTTGTCAAAAATGCGGTCAACAAAATTAACGGAGATATAGTCGGAGATTACAGCTTTTTTAAAAAGGCCCGAAGCGATAAGAAAAACCGCTTTTCCTAATTCATTCTTGGTAATAATGAGAGGTTTGTGGATTTGGGGTAAAAAATCCTTAGCCCTAACAATTGGTCCTGCAACAAGCTGGGGGAAAAATGATACAAAAAAGCCAAAATCAAGAATGTTGTTAATGGGTTTTAGCTTACCCCTGTAAATATCAATGGTATAGCTTAAGGTTTGGAAAGTGTAAAATGAAATCCCTACAGGCAAGAAAATATCTTGAAATTGAATTTCTGCATTCGCAATACTATTTACGAGGCCAATAAAAAAGTTGGTATATTTGAAATAGCCTAATAAGCCAAGATTGGCAATGAGGCTTAAGACCAATAGAAATGTTTTTTTAGCCTTTGTTTGTGCTTTATACATTCCCAATCCAACAAAGAAATCCACGCAAGTGGAGAAAATGATCAAAACAAAAAAGAAACCACTTGATTTATAATAAAAATACAAAGAGAAGGTGAGCAAGTAAACGATTTTAAGCGTTTGCTTTTTATGGATTAGAAGGTAAATTGATAACAGGATTAAAAACCACCAAAGAAAAAAGCCCGTATTAAATAAAATAGGATTCTTTGGGTCGTATATAAGTTGTTTGCTAAAATTATTCAGTATTGTTTCCAATTTCGCGATATTTTTTTAAACTTTTTTCAAATGCTTGTAAAAATAAAGTTGACTGTATATAATAACCTTTTGCCTTAAAATGTATTTTGTCATTTTGCACCAATCCAGAGCGTATCCATGATTCTATGGAACTATAGCCGCCCATGATCTCGTAAATGTCCCAGTATGCAAAGTGGTTCTTTTCACAGAATTCAACGATAGAATTTTTAACACTCTCAACATTCCTGTTTCTCATCCTTTTTTTGAGGTAAGAATCAGGGGGTGTTGTGAAAATAATACTTGCTTTGGGGGCAGCTATTTTAATGCTTTTAATGAATAGCTCCAATTGGGTTAGAAAGAATTTTTTAAAAAATGGTGGATTTAGGGCTTCGTTGCTTCCCAACGAGATAATTACCAGGTCAGGTTCCAAAGCAGAAAACTGAACCGGGAAATACCTGGATTGGTTGTAATGGTATATTGTAGCGCCATTTACTCCAATGGTATGATATAAAACTCCAGGGTAATTATTCTCAAAAGAAATCCCATAAAAATTAGAGTATTCTTGCATGGGAGATGTTTTAACATTGGCCAGTGTAACTTCGTCGATTAACCTGTCAAGCTCAATGGTAGAAGTAAAAGGATTGGGTTCTGTACTCCTGTTATTCACGAACCCGAGTTTGTTATTCTCTTTATCAAAAACAGCCCAATCATAACATTTTTCATTTTTATCATTGAAAATCATCATTTTGTTAAAGGAATAATCCAAGAGCCTGTTTTTCATGGCAATATTAATCTCATGGAAGTAATTATTGGTATGCAGTGTATATCCACAGATGCCAATAGGCAAGGGATTGCCAATGTCAGCAATCCTTTTTACTTGCCAACGATTTGGAGAATACGACCGAATATCAAAAGCATCATTAGTGCGGGCAATACGCCCCGGAAATACCAGGCCACGGCCTGCATTGCCATATTTTATTTGGAGAAATTCTCTTATTCTCCCGGAAAAAAATCCTGCTTGAATATGTGAATCACCAATATGAGCTATTGATACTACTTCAAAATTGTGATAAGAAATGTTTTCTACCTGGTTGAAAAAGGGATAAAGAATATCATCATTATGGATAATATTTTTTTCTTCGTGAATAAAATTGTATTTTTCAAAATCCACTGAATCGAATTGAGCCGAAAGATTACCAATCGAATACAAAAATATAGGAAGAAGAATTCCTATCCTCCTATATATTATACTTTTTGGTTTTATATTAAGAAAACACTTCATTCTTCCAGGTTAGCCTTTTTAATATATTGGTTATATTCTCTTAACAAGTGATTTTTAAGCATTTCAGCAATTTTTCTTGCGCCCAGGTAATTCACATGCGTATAATCTTTATTGGCCAGGGGGGCCTCGGCTTCAACCCATTTTACCATAGCATTATACCCGCCCATAGCTTGGTAAAGGTTCCAAAATGCCACTCCAGTTTCTTTGGCAGCTTTTCTTTGAGCTTCAACAAGAACAGGTATATTAGGCTGAGTAATAAAGTCCATATCTTCCTTATAGCTCCTGTCACCAACGCTCACTACCAAAATATCAGCGGTAGGAAGGTTTCTTTGCAAATGCCTTATTACTCTTTTCATTCCTGACCTATACCAGCCAAAGTTTTCAGTACTCGCATCAGAAACATTAAGCCCAAATTGAAGTATTACCAAGTCATAATTTATATATTGGTTAAACTGCCTATAATTGGAACCGGAAATAGCCGTTAAACCCAAGCCGGAATTACCTCTTACTGCGAAATTATCCAAGATCAACCCAGAATTACTTTCTGAGCTAACTCCATATACATCCCAAATACTATCGGTTTTAAAAGTGATCTTGACCTTGTGTGCTTCACCATTATCCAAGATATTAGCCCTGTTCACGATCCTTTTCCCGGTTAATCTTATGGTTTTCTCTTCACCTTCATCAATGGAGTATTTTATTTGACTGTTTTGAGTGCATGGGCCATAATACAGGTCGAAATTTCTAAAAACACGAAGATTTGAGAAAGAACCTTCGGGTGATTCGTAGCTTACCCAGCTAAATTCTTCTTCATTCATTTGAGGTTGGGAAATTTTTGTTGTTTTGATCAACGTGTCGTTTTCATTGATCACTGTATCGTATTTATATTCAGCGGGTTTATAATTAGGCCTGAACGTATACCCGGAAATCCCGTAATTGATTGTATCTTCCGGTTGAAGAATGGAAAATGATTGCCAATTGTCAGAAAACTCATGTTTAATGGTCCCCCTATATCCAGCAACCACAGAGGTGATTGGGACAAACCCAACACCACTGCCGCCAAAAATGGCTTGCAGGATATTTCTTAAATGTTGGCTAATGAGATCACCCTCTATCATAGAATCGCCAAAGTGAGCAATCCTGGTTTTTTTACCCGACTTTTTGGCGTGGTATAATGCCCTGAAAAACCTGCCTAAGGAATGCAAGCTATCCGGGCTGTAATCATTGATCATGGTATCAGCACGCATGGCTTTACGGATAGAATCGATCTTTTTTATTGAATCAAGGTTGACTTTTTCAACAGTGTCTTTGAGGAGATGTCTAATATCTGGCGAGATTGTATCGTTAAGGTGTTTTTTTTCTTCTGTAAGTTCCGAAACAATATTAACATCCCTGAACTTCACCCCAAAGAGCCTAAAGCCTGTATTAACAAATGAAAGACTTGTTAGTATACCTATTGTAAGTAAAACAATTACCAGGGTATGGTATTTTTTATTAGGATTTTCAATATACATCCGCCATTCTTTTTTTCAGCGGATAAAAGTAAAAAAAATTTTTACCGTAATTGAAAAAACTTGAAATGTTGTTAAGCAAATATTTTTACAAATTGCCTGTCAGGGCATTCATCAACCAAAGTAGAAATGTTTTTTTTCAATTGGGGGTGAAATAAGTCGGGGGCAATTTCAAAAAGCGGCACCAAAGTGAATTTTCTTTCGTGAAGCTTAGGATGTGGTACAACGAGGTTTTGGGTATGAATCACCTGGTCGTTGAAAAACAATATGTCAATATCAATTTCTCTTGACGTGTATTCTTTGTTAACTCGTTCTCTACCAAGTGTTTTTTCTGCTCTAAGAAGGATATTCAACAGCTCGGTTGAACTTAATGGGGTCTCAATTTTTATGACCTGGTTTAAAAAGTTGCTTTTGGCTTCAAAACCCCATGGTTCTGTTTCATAAATGGAAGAATAACTTATTATTTTTCCTGCATTTTTTTCAATAATCTTATAGGCGTCACGAAAACGCTGCTCAACATTTCCAATGTTTCCGCCCAATAACAAGAAAGCTATGTTCATAATTTATTTATATTGATTCGCTTGCAAAGATAAAATATGCTAAAAGAAAAACAAAATGGAATAATATTTGTAACTAATCTAAATATAAATACGTCTTATAGATAAGCGTTTTATTGTTAGTAATTCTGTGTGTTTAATTACGGAGGAAGATAAATTGAATCTTCCTCCGTAATTTTTTGTAGTTATTGCCCTTTAATAAGCTATTTTTTTATATCATTGTAAACAAATTAATTTTAACCAAAAAAAATCCTATGCTATGAAAAGTTTTTTTAAGTACATGTTTGCATCCATGGTTGGGTTTATCATTACCCTACTGATACTGTTTATTATATTCTTTGGAATGTTGGCTTCCATAGCTTCTTTTACTTCCAAAGAAGAAGTAAAAGTACCTTCAAATTGTTTATTGCACGTAAAATTGGCGCAAACGATTAAAGACAGGGGCTCTGACAACCCCATGAAGAATTTTGATTTTGCCTCATTTGAACTTCAAAAGGATATGGGGCTCAATACGATCTTAAAAAACATTGAAAAAGCCAAGCAAGATACCAACATCAAGGGCATATACTTAGACATATCTATCATACCTGCCGGTATGGCTACCATTGAAGAGATACGAAATGCTTTGCTTGATTTTAAGAAATCAGGCAAATTCATCGTTAGTTATAGTGAAGTTTATTCTCAAAAAGCATATTATTTAGCTTCTGTAAGCGATAAAATTTGGGTGAACCCAGAAGGAGTAGTTGACTTTAGGGGATTAAACGCTCAAGTTACGTTTTTTAAGCGTTTATTAGAAAAACTTGACGTAGAAGCCCAGGTAATAAGGCATGGGAAATTTAAAAGCGCTGTAGAACCTTTTGTAATGGAGAAGATGAGTGAAGCCAACAAGGAGCAAACAAGAAAATACATCACTTCTTTGTGGAATCATTTCTTAAAAGGTGTTTCTGAGCAGAGAGGGATAAGTATAGATTCTCTTAACGTAATGGCTAATGAATTAAGGATTGAACTGGCAAAAGATGCTGTAGCAAATAAAATTGCCGATGCAGCTTTATACAAAGATCAAGTGATAGCTGAGTTGAAAGAATTATTAAATGTAAAAGAAGATAAAGACCTTAAGGTAATGAAACTTACCAAGTATACTAATGCGCCTCATCCTGAGAAAAAAGAATATTCTAAAAATAAGATTGCCGTTGTTTTTGCAGAAGGAGAAATACAAGGTGGAAATGATATTGATGATGTTATTGGGTCGGAAAAAATCTCCAAAACACTTAGAAAAGTCAGGAAAGACAGCACAGTGAAAGCTGTTGTTTTCAGGGTAAATTCTCCCGGTGGAAGCGCATTAGCTTCCGAAGTAATCTTAAGAGAAGTTATGCTAATTAAGAAAGAAAAACCCATTATCATTTCAATGGGAGATCTTGCTGCTTCGGGTGGATATTGGATTTCTTGCCTAGCCGATAAAATTTATGCCAGCCCTAATACTTTAACAGGCTCTATTGGTGTTTTTGGAATTATACCCAATATGGAAGGTTTAATGAATGACAAAATCGGTTTGACCTTCGATAATGTCAAAACCAATGAATACGCAGATATGGGTGATGTAACAAGGCCATTGAGGGAATATGAAAGGAGAAAGATAAAAAAATCCATTGAACATATTTACGACTTGTTTTTGGAGCATGTTTCTAAAGGCAGGGAGATGACAAAAGAACAGGTAGATGAGATAGGACAAGGACGTGTTTGGAGCGGTTTTGATGCCAAGCAGATCGGCCTTATTGATGAATTTGGCGGGCTGAACGATGCAATTGCTGATGCTGTTAACAGTGCCAACCTGGAAAAATACAGGATCGTTGAATACCCCAGGCGCAAAAACCCCTTCCAGCAGATACTAGACCAGTTCAAAACATCAATAAAAGCACAAATACTGGAAGACGAGTTTGAAGAATTGTATCTCCAGTTAAAATATGTAAAAGAATTATCTAAGAAAGATACTTACCAGGCTAGGTTGCCTATGTATATTAATGTAAATTAGTAAGGTTCTAAAATATAAAAAAACCTGTTAGCAGTTTACTAACAGGTTTTTTTTTGAATTGCTTTATTGATTATATCAAATCCATACCCGTGTAATTATGCGGTGTAATATTTTTTAATTCTTCTATAACTTTTTTGTCAACTTTTAAACCGTCAATGAACTTTTCAATAGATTTTTTGCCTGGTTTCTTGCCGGTTCTTGTTAATTCTTTTAGTGTTTCGTATGGATTTTCGTAGCCTTCCCGGCGCAAAATAGTTTGTATGGCCTCAGCAATAACGGCTATATTCTTTTCCAAGTCTTCTTCTAAGGCTTTTTCGTTTACTACAATCTTATCCAATCCCTTAAGAATGGATTTTAAGGCAATAAGTGTATGTGCAATAGGCACTCCAATGTTCCTTGTTACGGTAGAGTCGGTAAGATCGCGTTGCAGCCTGGAAACAGGTAATTTTGAAGCCAGGTGCTCAAATAAAGCATTGGCAATTCCCAAGTTTCCTTCGGCATTCTCAAAATCAATAGGATTCACTTTATGTGGCATGGCAGAAGAACCTACTTCACCTTTTACGACCTTTTGCTTAAAATATTCCATGGAAATATAAGCCCAAACATCGCGGCATAAGTCAATCAAAATGGTGTTCAACCTTTTCATGTTATCGAACATGGCAGCCAGGTTATCATAGGGTTCTATTTGCGTAGTAACTTCGGTGCGGTTGAGCTTGAGCTTTTCATTAACAAAACTGTTGGCAAAATTTATCCAATTTATTCCAGGATAAGCTACATAATGGGCATTAAAGTTGCCGGTTGCGCCTCCAAATTTTGCTGAGAAAGGTATTTCCCTCAAAGTATTTAATTGGTTTTGAAAACGCTGGTAAAATACATAAATCTCTTTTCCCAGTTTTGTAGGAGAAGCAGGTTGGCCATGTGTATGTGCCAGCATAGGTATGTCTTTCCATTTCATGGATAATGTTTCTAATTTATCAGCAACTTTATCATAATATGGGTTCATAACTTTATTCATCGCATCTTTTAAAGACACGGGTATGGCAGTGTTGTTAATATCCTGGGAAGTAAGCCCAAAATGGATGAATTCTTTGAAATTTCCAAATTCGAGTTCTTCAATATTTTCCTTAATAAAATATTCCACTGCTTTAACATCATGGTTGGTGGTGCTTTCAATCTCTTTTACACGAAGGGCATCTTCCTTTGAAAAGTTGTGGTAAATATCCCTCAATAAGCAACATTTATCTTTTTTAAAATCTTTTAATTGGGGTAAAATCTTGCACAAAGCGATAAAATATTCTATTTCAATGTATATGCGGTATTTGATAAGTGCAAACTCTGAAAAAAATGGTTGCAATTCTTTTGTTTTGGCGTGATATCTGCCGTCTATCGGGGAAATACTCTTGTTAGGGTCCATACAAATACGTTTTAGTTTTATGCAAATTTAATGTTTTTTAAAGACTTTATTTATTGGACGCTAAACAAACACGAAAAGAAATTGTAATGTTTAATATCCATCAAGAATAATTAAAAAACATTTTCTCTATCGTAATAAAAGCAATAAATTTACACGCTAATTCAACACAATGTATTATGGAAATTTGGAAATTCATACATGAAAACCTGGGAAAAGGGAAAAAAGTTGCATTAATAACCATTATTGATAGTAAAGGCAGCAGCCCGGGCAAAACAGGATTTAAGATGGCTATTACCGGTGAAGGCAAGATGGCAGGATCTATAGGTGGAGGAACAGCCGAGTATAAAATGGTTGAACTAGCCAAAAAGAAGTTATCAACAGGTGGCAAAGAACCTTCTTTTGCTTATTGTTATAAAGGAATGAAACTGGCCAATAAAGCCCTTGATAGTGGAAAAGAAAAGCCTTTTATCAAACGCCTTGTCCATGATGCTGATGCTGAAGAAGATAAATCCGGGATGATTTGTTCGGGCGAGCAAACCCAAGCATTTGTATTCTTGGATAAAAAAGATATGAATACCATAAAAAAAATAACCGCTAGTTACGAAAAAGGAGAAAAAGGGGTAATAGAGATCACTCCTAATGGGCTTCGCTTCCAAGAAGGAGAGGAGATTAATGAAAAATACCAGTGTACTGTTAAAAACGAGGAAGAATGGTTGTATAAGGAAATGGCCGGCAATAAAGAAACAATTTATATTTTTGGCGGTGGGCATGTAAGCCTTGAATTGAGTAAAATTATGAAAATGCTGGATTTCCGCATTGTTGTGTATGATAATCGCGATGCCCTCGCTTCTTTGGAAAAAAATAATTTTGCCCATTCAAAGAAAATCATAGACTATAAAAATGCAACCGAGCAAGTACCTGTAGGTGATCATAATTTTGTAGTGATCATGACGGTAGCCCACAAGCACGACCTAACTGTATTAAAACAAATGCTCAGGAAAGATTTGAAGTATCTTGGAATGATGAGTAGCAAAGGGAAATTGGCAACAATCCACGAACTATTGATAGAAGATGGTTTTACTAATGATGAGATCGCTAAGGTGGATTCGCCCATAGGTATTCCTATCAAAAGCAAAACCCCAGCAGAAATTGCTGTGAGTATTGCAGCTAAGATCATTGAAGTGAGAAACACGTCTCCTGCATGAATTCCTTGAAAAGCTATTTTTTTAGAATAAAGGATAAAAGGAGACTTTTCATTGCACTTCTTACGTTTTCGTTACTTTTGAATGATTTATTCTTAAGTTCACAAGAAAAACAATTTCCGGCCCAATTGTTTTTTGTTGAGCCCGAAATCATGATAGGAAAAGTTGTCCCAAACTATAAAAATCACCCGCAAAGTGGAATTCAAAAAGTTTTTTCGTTGAATATTGGAAGTATAAACCTTGACCCAAGAATGAAAAGCTGGGTGGGTTATTACAATGTTCCTAATACGGGCTTGAGTTTTGATTATACCAGTTATGGAAATGATCCAATATTGGGAAGAAGCATAACCCTCATGCCATATATAACCATCAATACATCCAATCATGTTTTTTCTTCATGGCATTTTAAAACCGGTTTAGGAGCTTCCTATTTTACGAAACAACACACAAAATGGGATAATCATAGAAACCTATCTATTGGTTCTGATTTTACTTGGGCATTCAAGCTTTTTTTATACAAGAGCTGGATATATAATCAAAATATCACGTTTAAATTAGGTGGCGGATATTTTCATCATTCAAACGGGCATACGGAGCTGCCAAATTATGGGCTGAATTCAGCTTTACTAAGCGTTGCTTGCCAATTCCACAGCAAATATGAAGGTGCAAAAGTACTACATCATAGGAGAAATTTTAGGAACAAAAACATTCCACACCGCTATTTTTGGCAACTGACTCAAGGTATAGGGTTTCATGAATACGGTGGACCCACGGGGCCCGTTGGAGGAGCAAAACGAGCTGTGCATGCCTCATCTCTTGCCGGAGGGATTATTATTAAAAAACATCTAAAGTTAAGAACAGGTTTTACATACCGCTTTTATGAACATTATTATCAACAAATTACGAGCTATAAAATGAAGCCCTATATAAAGCATCCGGGCTGGAATGCTTCAAATATCTTTGTTTTTATTGGTGGTGAATTCTTAATAGGGCACTTTGCTGTGGATATTGAAGGAGGTTTGAATTTACATAAACCTTTTTACAAAGAATATTCAGAGAAATTTCTGTTAGAAAGTGGGCTGGAGTACCTTGTGAAAAGCTTGTTCCCGGCAAGCCTTGGCATCAACTATTATTTCATTAATACCGAAAAGCTTCCTAAAAATAATTTCAGGATTGGGGCGCATATCCATGCCAACCAAGGGCAGGCCGATTTCACCGGTATAAGCATTGGCTATGTGAGGGTGTTAAACTGTACTACGGGTGAGTAGACAAATTGTAGTATGATCAGCGGTAGTTCAACAAAACCCTTGAAGCGGTTCGTGAGAAACGATTGAACGAAGGAACGAAAGCGAAAACCCCTTCAAGCGGTTAAGCGTTGCATCAAAAAAATACCTGCAAAAGTTAAATAAAACCCTTGAAGTGGTTGGTTTTGGCTACTTGCAGTGCAGCAAGCAAAACCTTTTTTACCACCGCCGCTGCATATCGCTTGGAGATTGCCACAAAACCCCGGCACACAAGCCAACCCTTTGTTTTTCGCAATGACGGCTGGTGTAGTTAAACAAAACCCTTAAAGCGGTTGATGATGGCTACTTGCAGTGCAGCAAACTAAACCTTTGAGCCACTAAGACCCAAAGGCTCAAAGATTCACGAAGTGTAAACGCCGGCAGCTGTGAGCCTTCGTGTTTCTTCGTGTCTTAGAGCCTTCGTGGCAAAAAAAAGCAAGACACCCAGTTACCCAAAACAAAATTATGTTTCAATTTGAATTATTTCTCTTCGGTTTGGGCAATCGATCATTTCAGTCTTCGGGATATTACCCAAAATTATAAATGAAAAGAACCAATTTTTAGTTAATTTTGGGTTAAAATACCCATTTATTCTTATAAAAAAAGCATTATGTTTGAATAAAAATTAATCATTATGTCGAAGACCATATTAATTGTAGATGATTATTTTACCAATAGGCTGGCAATAAGGAATGTATTAAAGAATTACGGTTTTAATAATATAGAAGCCAAGAATGGCAAAGAAGCCATTGAAATCATTGAATCCCAAACCATTGATATGGTCTTAATGGATATTGAAATGCCCATTATGAATGGCTTTGACGCTCTAAAGCACATAAAATCCATGGAGTGCGCTAAAAAAAACAACTTACCTGTTATTGCCATTACAGCTCATCAAACCAGTGAGATTGAAGAATATACTCAAAAAGGATTTGATGGAGTAATTACCAAACCCTTTTCTATTGACAAAATCAAGGCTGTTTTCCCGCAATGGTTTTCATAGCTGTCAAGTTTCACAAGGTTGTTTATGAAAACTTGTATTATTATTTTTGTCGTATTTAGTTGTGTACGGAAATGCACTGCGGTAGTTTGGGCTTTTGCGTCAACCCGTGCGTTTGTCAAAACACAAATTACCGGCAGTGCAATGTTAGCAACTTTCATTATTTAACTTCCTCCTATTTCGGGGTTAAATTATCTAAATCTGCAATGTCTTGTGGACGACCTGATGCCTTTTTGTTTTTTCTTAAATTATCTAAATCAATGAAATTGATAGTTGTATCATCAATTTCAATTTCTAATTTACTTTTGTAACATTCAGAAAATTCTACTCCGTCACAAGATGTAACTAAATCTATTTGGTTAGGCGGATAACCTAATTGAACAAATTCGTCAGTTTTTAAAAAATCGGTTTTATTTAATCCAACTCCACCAAAACCAAATTGTTTCAATGTATTTATTATTTTTTCTGCATTTTCTTCTGAAACGAGTAACCAAACGTCCAAATCTTTTGTATATCTTGGATAGCCATGAAAGCCAACAGCATAGCCTCCCACAATTAGATATTTTACATTATTTGCGTTTAATAATTGTATAAACTCTTTGAAGTCCTTGTTCATTACCATATTTCCAAATATTAAATTCCATTCTTATTTGTTCAATTGTTTGCAATCTTTTAATGTACGGTTGTGATTGCCAAAATAGAAAATCATTACCTTGCTCTTTTATTTTTCCTTTACGAACAAAATTTCTGTCAATTTTTCTGTTAAAATTTACTGTTTCCATCTTTCTGCAATTATTAGTTAGACAAGAGAGATATTCCTGGATTAAAACTTCACCCCAAATCCAAGCATTATATTGTAATTTCTCCATTTATTAGCTGTACTTCTATTCGTTAAATCATTGGTTAAAACGTTTATTAACCCATAATTAAACCTCGTTAAGATTACACTATCAATTCTGGAAGATAATTTAATATTGTAATCAAGTTGTACTGATATACCATAATCAATCAGGGTGTAATCCTTTTTTATGCTAAAATGCTAACATCCATTGTGTTATAAGGCATCAGGTCGTTATATCTTGTTCTATTTAGTGTCTGTCAGAAAACTACCTATTTTTCTGAGTGCTTGATTCGAAAAGTTCAAGTTCAAGGCTTGGTCTTTCTGAAAATCAAGGCGTTTACTTTCGTAAATAACTGTTTTCAGAAAGGGCGTAACGCAGAAATTGGACTTTTCGGGCAAGCACTATTTATATTCTTTTCAGCACTATTATTCCTTCTTCAATTAACAACTTTGTTATTTTATTTAAAAAAACTTCTGGTGTAGCACCATTAATATCAATAGAATAATCCGCTCTCAAATTAAACTTTTTATAAAATGTAATATCTTTTTTTATCTCTTTCAAAATATTCTTCAATCTGTTCACCAAAATCATAGAACTCAAAATCAATGTAATCAGCTAATAATTTTCCAATTGTTGTTTTTCCAACGCAACTTATTCCCACTAAATATATTATCATATTTCTACTGTATTTACTGGTTCTTGCATGACACCCAGCGTTTGTATTTGTACACCTATGGGTGTATAAAGCTAATACTGTTTGTACATCTTAGCAAAAATAACTATTTAAAAATCAATACCATAATATAATATGAATTTTGTGCGAATTTTTATAAAAGGTGCACAAAGTAACGTATTATTAAGTAGTCTTTACAAGGAAATAGTTCTTTTTTCCTTTCTGAACCAAAATATACTTATCATTTAGTAAATCGTCACCAGTAACTACAAAGTCTTCTTTTATCTTGCTTTTGTTGATAGAAATGCTGTTGGACTTGAGCATTCTCCTTGCTTCGCCTTTAGAGCTCATAATACCGGTATTAACTGCAAGTAAATCAACAACAGGCAATCCTTTGGATAATAATTCTTTATTCATGTTGAATTGCGGCACACCTTCAAAAATACTGAGCAGCATGTCCTCCGGTATGGTTTTTACAGCATCGGCAGTTGATTTACCAAAAAGTATTTGTGATGCTTCAACGGCTGCATTATATTCTTTCTCGGAATGTACGTTAATAGTAACATCCTTGGCGAGGGCTTTTTGCAATATCCGTTTATGAGGTTCTTCCTTGTGCTGATGTATCAATTCTTCGATAGTTTCTTTGCTGAAAAGGGTAAATGTTTTTATGTATTTTTCAGCGTCTTCGTCAGAAGTATTGAGCCAAAATTGGTAGAACTTATAAGGGGAAGTATACCTTGGGTCAAGCCAAACATTACCTTCCTCTGTTTTGCCGAACTTGCCACCATCAGCCTTGGTAATGAGTGGAATGGTGAGGGCATAAGCTTCTTTACCTTTGGTTCGCCTGATGAGTTCGGTGCCTGTAGTAATATTACCCCATTGGTCAGAGCCGCCCATCTGTAACTTGCAGTTCTTGTTCTCGAACAGCCATAAGAAATCATACCCTTGAACCAATTGGTAAGAAAACTCTGTGAAAGACATCCCGGTTTTGGACTCTGGGTTGATTCGTTTTTTTACGGAATCTTTAGACATCATGTAATTTACTGTTATATGCTTTCCAATATCCCTGGCAAAGCCGAGGAAGGAATAGTTTTTCATCCAGTCGTAGTTATTCACGAGTTCTGCCTTGTTTTCACCTTTTTCAAAATCAAGAAATTTGGACAACTGTTGTTTTATTCCATCCTGGTTTTTTCTTAATGCTTCTTCATCCAAGAGGTTTCTTTCTTGCGATTTTCCTGAAGGATCGCCAATCATTCCAGTAGCGCCCCCAACAAGCGCCAAAGGTTTATGTCCTGCTTTTTGAAAACGTTTTAAGAGCATAATCTGTGCAAAACTCCCCACATGCAAAGAATCAGAGGTAGGGTCAAAGCCTATGTAAGCCGTTACCATTTCTTTATTAAGAATGTCTTCAGTCCCGGGAGTGATGTCGTGGAGCATACCTCTCCACCTGAGTTCGTCAACAAAATTCATCGTAAATATTTTTATGGTTCAATTTTTTGCAAAGATAAATTTTATGCGGGATATTCCCTATAGAGTTTCTTATTGAAATGTTTTGTTTCTATATTCATTCTATTCCTTTGGGTTCTTTATATTTAGTATCCAAGGTTAGCTCTTTATAAACGGAAATAATAGGCCATGTTTAAGATTAGGGCATGCGTTTCTTTATTACTGCTTATGTTGCTTATTCTATATCCAGGTAAAAATTGTATTTTTTGCTTTTTTTTCAATAACCACCCAATACCGGCATTTAGGCGGTTTTCATAATCATAGTTTTTTCGAGCTATTTCAAACAGGGATTCGTTGGAAGCTACAAAATAGGCTTCACCTTTATCCATTTTATCTCCTTTTAGTGGAAAATCTGTACTTAGGCGGTATCTAATTCTTTCACTAAAACCGGTATCTTTAAAGCGTTGTTCAGCCCTAAACCGGTGTGAAATACGAACTTTGTTTCTATAGCTCCAAGTAGCAAATTGTGCTGTTACACGGTTTTCTATTTCAATAGCTTTTTCAAAAGGGTCGTTTTGTTTAAAAACATAACCTAATGAGATTTTTTTTCTTCTAAACAATTGATAGTCTGAAAATATTTGGGCTTCATATTTTTCAAAATGTCCTTTTCTTGATTCCCTCATAGGAATGGAGAATACATATTGCATGCTGGTAATTTTCCCATTAAATGCCCACCTGTTGTTTAGTTTCCAATTTAGCGAAGCTTGGGGTTCTATTTTCGTGCTAACAGGTGTTTGCGCTTTTATGAGAATGCAATTCCCGATGTAAACAAGCATCCAAATAAAAATTTTAATGAACCTTTTAGTATAGTACATTATCCATTAATCCATTTTCAATTTTTCTTTTTTGAATTAAATCGCCTTGGTTATCAAATAAGTACTCAAAATGAAATACTTTTTTATGATCTTTTGTAATGACCTCAGCTTCAATTTCGTATCGTAAAAGATATTTTTTATTCTTTTCAGTAAAGAAATTATTAACAAATATGCTATCCGTATCTTCTTTTCTTGGAGAATATTGTTTTTGGATACGATACATTTTGCTCTTTTCGTAGTGTTTTTTAAAAAAGGTTTTAATTTGCGTTTGAATTTTGTTATCAAGTTTTTCGAATTTCACCAATTCTTCTACATCAATAAGCTTACAATCTTGATGAAATTCTATACTGAATCGCCTGCCTTCTTTTTTTAGCTTCACTTCATAAGTAAGCCTTTCACCACTTTGTTCTTTGTAATACCGTATTTTTTTTGCATTGATTAAAAAGGGTTTTATACGATTAAGGCACTGGCTTGGAAATTCTTTTGCCAGGATGGATTTTTCCATTTCCCTTTTAACTTCTATCTGGGCCACAGTGATAAAAGGGAGAAAAAGAAGAGTTAACACGAAACAAAACGATTGAAAGTTACGCATACTAGCAAAGCTTTTAAAGATAATTTAATTATTCAAATTCAGTAATTAGGAAATAGTAGGGAGTTTTGGCCGTGTGGCTGCATAAATAAGTTGTTTGAATTAAAAGGATCATGATGTATACCAGGGTAGAATTCATTTCCTTCTGATACATTCACACTCACGTTAACAGAAGAATTTGTAGATATCCTATAGTTGAGATCGAGCTGCATACCTTTGCTATCAAAATTATCTTGAAAATTGTTATCACTTGTCATAGGTTTCATCAAGGAATGTTTGTAATAGGCTGTTCCTCCAATAATTAACCGTGGGCTTAACTGGTAGTCTGCCCTTGCAAATATAGATGCAGAATTTACTTGAATGCCTTTTAATGTGGCATTTTCGGAGGCGTAGAAAGGATTGTTGATATGGGTATTGGAAACTACACTGCCAAATGTAACCCTTACTTTATCGTTCAATTGTTGAGACAAGTTAGGTGCCACAAATTTACTGAAAGCATGGCCTTTTTTTGAGAATTTCGTGAAAGAAACCCCTGTTTGAAGCCCAAAGTCCATATTATCTTGTTGCAATATTGTTGGCCTATCTAATTCATTAGCAGGCTGAAAGGTGTTTAGTTCGTTTTGGGCTTTTAATCCAAAAGAGTAAAAAGCCATTAATACAAAAAATAAAAGGTGTTTTATTATGTTCATATCGCAGTCAATTTTTATCATCAAAAATTGGATTGTTTTAAAACCCAAAAGTAATAAATTTTGGAAGACTATGCTAAAATATTGCTTGATTTAGGCCACAAGAAAATTTATAGGTAATGATAATTTTCTTGCAAATTGAATTTCTTGGAAATTTCTCATAAAACTCGATAAATATTTTTATATTAGCCCTATTTATTAAACAAGATAAAAATTTAAACCTAACCTTTTAAAACTAAATAGTTATGCAAAATATAGATTGGAAAAGTTTACCTTTTGGTTACCAAAAGACCGATTACAATGTAAGATGTTATTACAGGAACGGTAGCTGGGGAGAGTTAGAGGTATCTTCCTCCGAATACGTTAATATACATATGGCGGCAACATGCCTACATTATGGGCAGGAAGCTTTTGAAGGGATGAAAGCTTTTAAAGGAAAAGATGAGAAAATCAGGCTTTTTAGATGGGAAGAAAATGCAAAGAGAATGGAAAGCTCGGCTGATGGCATTATGATGGCCAAAGTGCCCCATGATTTGTTTCTGAAAGCCATTGAAAAAGCTGTAAAACTCAATGAACATTTCGTACCACCGCATGGTACTGGCGCTGCGTTGTATATAAGGCCATTGCTTGTGGGGTCAGGTGCCCAAGTTGGCGTTAAACCGGCCGGGGAATATTTGTTTATGGTATTTGTTACTCCTGTTGGCCCTTATTTTAAAGAAGGTTTTAAACCGGTTAAAATACAAATTTCCAGGGATTTTGACAGGGCAGCTCCACAAGGAACAGGCAGTATTAAGGTTGGAGGTAATTACGCGGCTGGAATGAGGTCCACCTCACGGGCGAAAAATGAAGGCTTTGCTTCCGTATTATTCCTTGATGCCCTAGAAAAAAAATATATTGATGAATGCGGGCCGGCAAACTTTTTTGGTATTAAAGGCAATCTTTATGTTACCCCGAAATCAAGTTCAATTTTGCCTTCTATTACGAATATGAGCCTTATTGAGCTTGCTAAAGACATGGGTATGGAAGTGGAAAGAAGGCCAATACCTGTTGAGGAGCTTGAAGAATTTGACGAAGCTGGCGCTTGTGGCACCGCAGCCGTTATTTCACCAATAGGAGAAATTCATGACAGGGATACAAAGAAAGTTTATAAATTTTCAAAAGATGGGAACCCGGGCCCAATATCAACTAAATTATACAAAAAACTTCAAGGCATACAATATGGAGATGAAGACGATATTTTTAACTGGAATCATATCATAGAATAAAAAATGTTGTCCAAAAAGCCTTATTAGCCGTTATTTCGAAATGAAATGAGAGATTTGCCTTTTGATAATTGAGCAGTTAGCGACAGGGAGATTTCTCCTATTCGGTCGAAATCAACTTTATAGAGTTCATCCCCATTCAGCATGGTTTCAACTACGCTGTTTTATTTGGTAATTCCACACTAAAGCTTCTGTGAGCGAAGGTGGAGAAGGAGGGAGCCGAAAATACTACGTCAATATATTGATTTTTAGTTATTTATATGCAGTGTTTTCAAACTGGTGAAACATAGGTGAAACTTTTTTAGCTAATAGATTGAAAAAAATCATCCGCATCAGCAATAATTTTATCAATCCACTACTTTAAGCAAAAAAAAGCCAAATACATGAAGCATGAAGTTGCCCTATCGGAAATGCATATAAAATTAGGCGTGTATAAAAGTTAATATAGTAATGGCTATAATAAAACAATTTTTATACCTTTGAGGTGATATAATTTTCATAAATGCAATGTGGTTATGGAGCAATATTTTTCCATAAACGCAATGTGTTTATGCATATGTTTGGGGCATCATACAAAAAAAATATCCTCTCCGTTTAAATTTACAACATCCAAATTACGCCAGAATTTAATTTAACTGGTATAATTTAGATTTTTGCATTTTCACCGGATTTTTGTATTTTTGGCATAAATTTGATAAAAGATGCCTAAGAT
>CAZJDA010000019.1:0-75157 GCA_964544705.1 uncultured Bacteroidales bacterium | reverse complement strand
TACGCTCAATGGCAGTAATAACTTGCCCGCTTCCAGGGTTTGTAATACCATTGGCCGGATGGGCCGTAAATACTGGATCTGTTTCGGTCTGGACGGCGGAATTGACTAAGGAGCGTTCTGAATCTGTTATTACTTCGCCGCTGCCGAAGTCGGTAATATCATTGGCTGTTATTACGTAAACCCATTTGGAATTGTTGCTGTTCCAGTAATATATGCCATCGGGCACTGCCCCCGACTCACTGTAAACGAATAGCCCGTTGGCCGGTGAAGATACCGGGGAAGCAGTATTCACATTCTGCAAGGCTACTCTCGGTATCAGCAATCCTTTATTTGCGGATTGGATATCCAACATAGCCGAAGGATCCGGCGTTGAATTATCTTCTGATATGGCCACGTTTTGGGCGGTGAGGCCGAAAGTGATGGCCAGGAAAACGATTGTAGTTAATATTGTCTTTTTCATAACGTTATGAGATTTTAATTGATTAATTATTATTGACTATTTCTCCAGGGCGCCCCCTATCCTCCCGACTTCATCGGGACAGGCTCTAAAAGGGCATTCCACCACACATTTCTGCGATAATTCAGGGTGTGACTCAAAGTCACGCCCTGAATGAGGCAGAGGTGCGGAAGGGCTCCCTTTAGGGATGCAAGGGTGAGCGTTGGATGGTTTTTCATTTGAGATTCTCATTAATTCACGCTGATCTTTTTCGTGATTAAGTTGCTGCTGCTTACAACCCTTGCCACGTAAATGCCTTTTGCCAGGTTCAACGATACCTTTTGAAGATCCCTGGGCATTAAAGGATGCGTAGATGCTATTTTACCATCAATGTGGTAAATGTTCAGCACCGCGTTGGTTAACATGGTAGGTTTATCGGTTTGTATAAACACTTCGTTTCCATTTACGTAAAGGCTTATGTTATGGGCGTTTGCACGATCTTCCCCGATGTCCACGGGCGAGCTTGTAAAATGCAAGGCAAACCTGCTGGTGTTATATGCTTCTACGGTATGAAAATCGTAAGAAGATACATCTCGCAAATCCGTGAAACTGTTATAAAGCTTATCTTCTAAGTACACGTAAGTGGCTGCATCCACAGTAAGTTCCTTGAAGTTGATGGTAAAATCGCCTTCACCGGCGGTTTTAAAGCCCAAGGGGATGATTGTTGAATTACCAGCCAGGCTAAAAGTTTGTATAGCAAGTTTATCCTCCCCGGCAACAGCAAAAATATGGGGCATTTCTTCCTTAAAAGAAAAGAGCTTTTTTGCATCGCAATGGCTGTCGTACAGCAAGCCGGCATCTTTGCCAATCCTCACCAAAAGCTCGTCCTCGTAGCCTGCCGAGGAAACAGACAACCTAATGAACTCGTTGGTCATTTCAGGCTGCTCCTTTTTATAAAATGGCTGGTTAAAATGCCCCCTGGCGTTGTTGGAGGTCATAAATGTGCCGTTATAATCTGCAAAAACAAAAAACCCTTGAGTGGCAGGTATAATGTTGGTGCCGTTGTTCACACCCTGGCCAGGCCCTGATCCACCACCAAGAACGTAATAAGAATAATTGCTGATGGATGGGTTGTAATAATAAATAGCAGTATTCATGTTGGTGGATATTTCATAGACAGAATCCCACACCATAGCCGAGGGGTAAGGGTTACCCACCAGGTTCCAGCTCCCGCCGGTAGTTGTAATGCTCATGCTGTAGTCGCCGGAATTAAGGTTGCCGTTGTATTCAACCAACTGCTCTTGTGGGTGGAGCACAGAGAACCCATTTGGCGTTGATAGTGGGTCGCCGGTTTGCAGGGCTATCCATGTTGAACTGGGTTCATCGTATTTATTGACGAAAAACCCGTTGAACACCTCTTCTACAACCAGCCCTTGCATAGGCGAAGCAATAAAGTGCGACCCGGTGTTGAGTATGTGCTTTTTCAACAGGGTGTTGCCGCTACCGGTAACATTGCCATTATCCAGAAAAGATGCGCTATCTTGAATAACAAAATCGCCATCATTGATAAAACTGCCTTTAAGGGTCAATGCACCGCTAAGGTTTACATTCCCCCCGTATACGTTGTTGAAATTCCCGTTTGCGCCGTCAACATAAACCGTTGTGTTCTTAGTAATGTTGATGCTGGCGCCGTTGTTTTTAAACCCTTGCCCAAGGAGGGTACCCAGGGCTAAAAACGTGATTATTGTTGCTGTTATTATTGTTTTCATAATGGTATTATTTTGATAAAGTTGTAAATGAAACATTTTCTCCATAAACCGTCCCTTGGCCGGTTTCTATATAAGCCCTCACATGGTAAGTAATGGCAGATGAAAGGTTGTCAATATCGCTTTCAAAGTCATGAGGCGTGCTGCCTGAATATGGGCCTAAATTTGTGTGTTGGTTTGCCGTGGTAGGGTTTTGCGAAGTAGACCAACAATGCCCATGCTCTATCACGGTAGTGCCCACACCCAAGTTCACGATTGTTCCGGCTGCCACAGCAGAATTCTGGTAAATATTGGTAATAGCGCCTGTAGTAACACCGCCCGGGGGATATGGCATAATCGTGCTAAAAGTTTTTTCAGTCCCGTATTGTAAACCTGCCGCGTTTATAGCATAAGCCCTAACATAAAAGGTTGTTGAAGCGCTTAATCCTGTAAGGTGGCTATTGAAAGTGCCGGTCTCGGAAGTTACCCCCAGGTCTGTAAATTCATCATCATCGATATTAGGGCCAGGGCTTAATGACCAGCAATGGCCGTATTGGTCAACTTGGGATACGCCATTACCAAGATCGGTAATACCTCCTGAAAAATAGGCGGAATTATGGGTAACATAGCTCTCTTCCCCGGTAATAACCGTGGCCAGTGTAGGCTGTTCCACTTCGATATTCCTTGTAACAGGATTGCTTTCAGCGCCATGCGAGTCTTTTGCTTTAATGGAAATGGTCTTTATGCCAGGATCTTCGTAAGAATAGGTGGGCTGGTAGTTGTAAGTATAATCCGAAAATCCTGCGCCATCTTCCCATTGGTAGGCAAATTGTATATCTTCCAGGTCATCGTTGTCATCTGTTGTACCAGAAACATCCAGTGTAAATTCTTGATCAATGGCCACTGTGCCAGGGCAAGAAGTTACTTCTACCGTAGGCGGGTCATTTTCAAGCACGGTTATATTCCTTGTGGTTGAATCCTTGGCGCCTAGGTGGTCTTTAACAATTAAAGAAATTGTATATGAACCTGAAACACTGAATTGGTTTTGTACGGTATCGTTAGTGCTAAAACCATGATACCCTCCACCATCGCCAAAATTCCAATTGAAGGTCAATGCATCATTGCTTCCGTCAGGATCATCTGAATCGCTGGCATCAAAAGTGAATATCTCTGATAATTCCCCGCTCGTTGGAGAACATTCAAAAGTAGCTGTTGGCGAAGCATTTTGTTCAGGTACTTGCATTTGCACCCCAATTTGTATGGCCTCGCCACCGTTGGAATTGATGAGCATAGTTGCATCATAGGTGCCCGGTTCTTGCCCTTCCCTTTCAATTTTAATGGTAATAGGTTCTGTCTGGTCGCTCTCAACTTCACCTTTTGCAGGTGTAACAGAGACCCAAGGCTCTGCCGGTACAATTGTTATGTCAAAAGTAAGTGTCCCGGTACCGGGGTTGGTAATGGATATGTTTTTGGTAATTTCCGTTGTCCCGAAATTCATGTCATTGGTTGGTGTAACAACAATCTCCGGTTTTAAAGGGGTAAGGGCAATATCCCCGGTGGTAGTTTGGCCGGCTTCCACCTTTATGTCCCTGGAGTTGGTTTCGTAGCCTTCTTTTTTGGCTTGAATGGTGTATTCGTCGGCATCCAGTTTTTCAAACTGGTAGCGCCCATCATCACCGGTAGTTTTAGATGAACCGGAAGGGCTCAGGTTTACCGTTGCCCCTTTTATGGGTTCATCGGTCTCGGAATCGGTCACTATACCGGAAATTTTCCCGTATAGCACATCATCGTTGTCTTCTTTTTCCTTGCATTTCTCAAAAACAAGGATTGCTGATGCAACCAGGAAAAGCAAGAGCGTAAATCTTTTTAAATTTTTCATGTGTTTAAATTTTATGATTCATGTTTTTTTTATGATTGTTTTTAAAGTTTTTTTTAAACCGCTTGAAGAGTTTTCAACTGCTTCAAGGGTTAGGGTTCAACTGCTTTAAGGGTTTGAGGATCAATTATATAATTCATAGTGCTTATCAATCATTAATATTTTTTATTACTTAAAACCGCTTGAAGAGTTTAGTTAAACCGCTTGAAGAGTTTTCAACTGCTTCAAGGGTTTGTTCAACTGCTTCAAGGGTTTGTTCAACTGCTTCAAGGGTTTTGGTTCAGTTTAATAGTTAAAGTCACTATATCTGTGCTATATGGGTTGCCAGGCGTATTCTTAGCAAAAGAAAGAGCCAATTTGCTTTTACTCTCTTTTTCTTTAAAAGCATTCCTGGCAGCAATAGCATCAATGATATTGTAGATATAAACGCCTGCGGCCACAGCCCCAATGGCGTTTCTTGCAGATTCCCAGTTGTCCGAATCCTGGAGGTATTCACGCCTGATATCCGTGTCCCTGTGGGTTTTGGCTTTTTCAAAATAATTATAACTTATATTATCTGCAACAAAAAAGCCTGCTATTAAAACTGCTTCTGTTGTAAGGATAGCAAACCCTTTCCCTTTTTGTTTTTTATAGACCTGGCCCAGGCCAGGCACCACGGCAGAACGCCATACAGGGTCAGCACCATAGGGCTTGTTCTCTACCTCTGTATTTTTAATAGAAAAAATATCCAGTTTGGTTTCTTGCTCATACCAATTGGATATCAGCTCAAAATTTTTCATGACCAGGACATCACGCGAATCATCATACATGTACTCACCTTTCACGATAAAATCCGGCTTTACTTTTTCCAATAAACTCCTGTAATATTTTACTTCTTCCTTTGTAGTGGAAGGAGGCACAGTCCCTTCTTGAAAAATATCTTCCACTTTTTCCAGCTCTTTCCTGGTAAAGGCGGTGATGTTTTCCTTGTTATCCTTATTAATGGCAGTTGCGATATTGTCGGAGATGGCTATGCCTGCATCGGTTACCTCGCCGTCAATATTTTTAGTGGGAAGGATAACGATATTCACGCTGAATTTCTCTTTCTTTTCGCCCACTTTATTCACAATTTTCCTGGCAGCGCTATTACAAGCCCTGTCAATGGATTTGTAAAATAATTTTTGAGTATGGGCCAGGCAGCCAGCTAATACCAGGGCAACAAGCAGTAAAATTTTTTTCATATTGTATGGGTTCATGAGATTAAAAATCGTTTAATTGGCCTTACTTTTATCATTATCCTGTGGATTTTGGGTGGGTTCAAAAACGATCAACCTCCCATATTGTTTTTTAGCATCTATAGCCCTCGCCCTGAGCGATTCGGTCTCATCGGCCATAGTAAGCACGGCATCGTACATGTCGTAAGGTTTTTTCTTGAAGGTGCACCTTAATTGGGTAAAATCCAGCTGCTGATAAGGCTGCATCTCACCGCCAAAGTCGGGGCTGTTCCTCATTTTCCCAATTAAACTTCTTAATGCCCTTGCGCCACCAAGCTTTTGAAACCTTAATTCAAAAGAAGCGCCGTTATTCACCCATGCTCCCATGTATTTGTTGAACTGGTAGAAAAGCCTGTCGGTTCCTTTATCTATAGCTTCGGTAATAGCAGCTTTAGTAGATTCCACTTCGGTGGGCATGTTTATCCAGTCGCTTTCCATCACCGTAGTGAAAAAACCATCTGCCGTGCAGTTGTCATAAGCAAGGACTTCAAGCACGGTTTTTATCCCTCCTGCATGGCCTTCGTCTTCCCCTTTCCTTATATTGATTTTCTTGATAAGGATGGTGAATTCAGCCTTGGTGGTTTCTCCCAGCCTTTGTACATAAGAATACTGGTTGTCTTGCTGGGCCACTTCTTGGATCTCATTCTTTGCTATCATGGTGCTGAACAAGCTTTTTTCAATGTACTTGTATTCCTTTTCTTTCAGTTTCTCGTTGAACCTGTCGTAAGCCCAATCATAAAACTTGTATTCTTCGCTGGGTACGTCCCTGGGATCGAAAAACACGAGGAATTGCAATCCCCCAAGCCACTGCGAGAGGGTTTTAATGTCCTGCTCCAGGGCAGAAGTGCTTACATTGGCCTTGATAATAACCTCGAAGGTTTCTGAAAGCGGTGTTTCACTTACAATGTTATAGTTTTTGATCCAGCCGCTGGTTTGTGTAGAAACAGCATCTTTGATGGCAACATAGTTCTGCATTTGGGTAACGGATTGGATGGCCGTTCCACAAGCTTGTGCTACGGCATTTCTCATGGCATCCTGCAAAGCGCCGTCGCGGTCAGCTCCTACGCCTTTTGCTTCTGTTGTTATTAAGCCCTGGGCATTGGTAAACAACGCCATGACAACCATTGTTAGGGTAAAAATCTTATTTTTCATAAACATAATATTTGATTTTATAATAGGGTTACAATGAATTTACCAACTTTAAAGGCAGCTTTGCCAATTTTTTTCCATGTGCTCACCTGTTCTTTTTGGCTGTCAGGGATCTTTAACGTGCCATCGGATAGCTTTTCCACTTCCATCAAAGGGACTTTCCCATTTTTGAGTTTTTTCAAGGCATCCTCGGTAAGTTGATAGTAACTAAGCGCTTTTTGTGTAGGATCTAATTGGCTGTTGTACAAGTCGTTGTTATTGGCATCTTTTATGGTAGTGAACATTTGCGGCTGGGGATCACCTTCACCGTTATTACTGCTGTTTTTCCTTTCCGCTTTTCGCATAAGATCGGCCACGCTTTCTTTTTTCTCTTTGGGCTGCCCGTAAATCGGCACTCTCATTTTTACTTTCACGCTATTGCCGGTAACAATAGGTTCGCCAACCATTTCAGCGCCTTTTATTACGCCATCCAGCCTGGAATACACATAATCATTTTGTGTGATGTAATCTTTCACGGTTGTTTCTCCAACAATGCGAACACCTTGTATGGTTTCCAGCAAATTCCTTTGTGCGTCAACAATGGCGCCTCTTTGGGCCATGAGCCTGGCTTGTGCCGGTATTTTGAAGCGGGCAGTATCCATTGCGCTCCAACCGCTGGCTTCTATGTAATGGTGCGCCCAGTTTACACTTCCCGTGTCATTACCGGTTACAACGGGCTTAAGCCCTTCAATTTGCCCAAAGCCCGTCAACGAGGCCATAAAAATAGCCAGGAAAACAAAAACCGGGATGAAAATTTTTTTTCGATCAATGATTGTAATTTTCTTTCTCATAAGCTTAATATTTAAAAAGGATTATTAATTAAACAGTGAAATATTATCATAAAACCCATTACTGGTGTGGTTACAGAAGTATTTAAAGGCATAATTAATAGCTTGTTAATGGTTTATATACAGCGCTTTATAGGGTTTATTTTGTCATGAATTATGCACATTATAGTCAGGGAACAAACATAAATAAAAAAAATAAAGCAATCAATCCCCTAATTAGGGGGTTTTTGTCTTGGGATTGTAGATTTTTTTGCATAGGTTTGTAAAATATTTGTATTAAATGGTGGTAATGAAAGAAGATACTATAAATGAAAATTTAAAAGTGTTATTATCTTGTAACCAAGATTTAAAAAATAAAGCTGAATTCTACGAAACCATTTTCGAAAACCTGGATGCCATCATCAATATCAACGATATAGAAAAACAAGGGCCGGTATGGACTAGTAAAGATTATGCCGAATACCTTGGATATAAGATGGACGATTTAAAAGATATTGATTTCCACCTGTCAATACTGCACCCCGATGATCAATATATTCTTTTTGAAGGTGTTAAGTACTTGGATAAAAATATTGGAAGTACTTACTCGAATGCTTATAGGGTTAAGAACAAAGACGGTAAATATGTTTGGATTTATACTTGGGGTAAAGCTTTAGAGCGTTTTTCCAGTAGAAAAGTATCCAAAATATTAAACCTCTCTGTTAATTTGGGTGAAAGGCTAAAATACCAAGATGAATTTGAAAAAATATTAAAAGAAAATTTACGCTTAAAGCATCAACTAAAACTTGATAAACTAACCAAGAGGGAGAAGGAAATCCTCGCTGATATAACAAAAGGAAAAACCATTAAAGCTATTGCAGCCGACAAAAATTTAAGCTACCATACCATCAATACTTACAGGAAAAATTTACTAAGAAAGCTTAACATGCATAATATGGCACAACTGGCGGCTTTTGGCAAAGAATGCGAAATATAGCTGCTATCACGATCTTTTACTAAAAATACGATTTCGTTTTAATAGAAGAATAGTTTTTAATTTTTTATACTTATGAAAGAAGGAAGTATTAATGAACCAGGGATTCTTATTAAGGAAAACAAAGAGTTAATGGAAAGAATTGAGTTTTACGAGGATGTTTTCAAAAATCTTCATGCTGTTATTTATATCAACCGGGTAACAGGAGAAGGGGAAATGGTGCCCGAATGGACAAGTAAAGAAGCTAGCAGTATTCTTGGTTATACAAAAGAAGAATTGCAGGATTTTAATTTTCATGCTTCTCTTTATCATCCTGATGATGTGGGGGTAATAATGGAGAGTTATAAGCACTTTCTAAAAAATAAGCGAAAAGAATTGTCGCTTGTATATAGGGTTAAAAACAAAAAAGGTAAGTATATTTGGTTTTATTCAACAGGAACAGCGATAGAATATAAAGAGGATGGTACACCATTGAGAGTTCTTGCTTTTTTAATCAACATGGGAGAGCATCTTAAATTTGAGCAACAACTTCATACCCTTTTAAAAGAGAATAAACAATTAAAACATAAACTAATCCTTGACAGGTTCACGAAGCGAGAAAAAGAAACGCTCATACAAATTGGAGAAGGCCATCCTATCAAAAAAATAGCCGAGCAATTTCATATCAGCCATCATACAGCGAATGGTTATAGAAAAAGCCTGTTGAGAAAAACCGAATGCCATAGCATGGCTGAACTAGCCGCTTTTGCCAAGGATTGTGGGTTGGTGTGAGGAATCTATGGGCATCTCCACAACGCAAAAGCTATGAGAAGGTTGTGCATAAACAACTGCATCAGTTTCCAGGTAATTTAAAAGTTTGTCTAATTTTTTTGAGGCTCTTTTTGATAAAATCAGTCTTCGACCCATTATTTATGTTTTTCAGCGAACAACTATTCAACGTTAACCCCTGCCTTTTTGCTTGTGTAAGTGGCATTTATCCTTCCGCCCAGGTGAGTTCCTTCTTTCAATGCATAACTTATGGAGCGTTCCAGGTAAATGTTGGCAAGGCCGGGATTTAAGCCTTCTAACACGCCAGGAGCTGCGGTTATGCTTGTGCTGCCTATCACATCGGTTGAAACAGAACGGTGTATATGGCCGCTACCTTCAATATATAAAGTTACTTCCTCATTATCGCTAATGGGGCTACCTTCCCAACTCACCTTGAATGGTTTGTTCTTTTGGATGGATTTATCATAAGACCCGATCTCTACCGGTGAAATATCAATGGAATTCACATAAGTTTTGTTGTCATTATTGGTATAAGAAAAGGTGTAGCTCCTGGCAAGTTCATCTCTTTTGTTGATCTTATAGTACGTTCCTGAAAAAGAGCTATGTTCCTCGGGCATTTTTTTCCCGTTAAGGGTAACACTTGCAGGCGCAACAAATGATAAAGTAGTACCGTGGCTTCCACCAAACCGGAATGTAGCATGGGCGTCCAGTTCACTGCTGGATGCATCGTAATCAATAGAATAGGATTGGTAAATTTCTTCCTGGCTTACGGTGTCGGATTTGGCTGTTTCGTTTGAAGCACATGAAAAGAAAAATGTTAATAGCGAAAGAAATATTAACCGGGAAATTAATCTTGAATGTATCATGTTTTGTATTTTTATTCGTTACTGGTTTCTCATGCAGGTGTATTAAAACTTTGATTGAGCGCGTTGCTAAAATCCTTGCCCGAAGGGTTTTGGAAGGCGCGCAAATCAAACTGTGGCAACACGGCAAAAGCATGGTCAAAAATATCGCCTTGTATCTTCTCGTATTCTACCCAGGCTTGTACTTTACTGAAAACATAAATTTGTATCGGCAGTCCTTGCTCTGTAGATTGCAATTGCCTTATAAGAAAAGTCATATCATCCCTGATGTTGGGATTGTTCTTTAAATAATTACGCAAGTATTCTTGGAAAATCCCGATATTGGTCTGCCTTCTTCCATTTACGAGTACATCGTCATCAAGGTCGTGCTTTTTGTTGTATTCATCGAGTTCTTGTTGCTTTTTTTCTATATATTCTCTCACCAGCCTAAATGTCTTGAATTTTTCGATCATTTCGGGTGTGCAAAAGCGGATGGTGTTAATGTCGATGATAATATTCCGCATAATCCTCCGCCCACCGGATTCTTCCATGCCTCGCCAGTTCTTAAATGAATTGGAAATCATGGAATATGTAGGGATGGTAGTAATGGTTTTATCCCAGTTTTGCACTTTGATGGTTGTGAGGTTCATTTCAATAACTGTCCCGTCAGCGCCAAAGTTGGGCATGGATATCCAGTCGCCCGGCCTTACCATATCATTGGCCGAAAGTTGTATGCTTCCTACAAAGCCTAATATGGTATCTTTAAAAACCAATATCAATACAGCAGCAAAGGCACCCAAACCTCCAAGCAGGTATACGGGCGATTTGTTGATCAGAAACGAGATAATAATAATACTGCCAACGAGGTAAGTAATTATTTTAACTACCTGGATATATCCCTTAATAGGTTTTGTTTTTGATATTTTATACCCCAGGTATATATCATGCGTGGCATTAAGGAAAGCATTAATAACCATGAGGATGTTAAGAACAATATAAATTTTAGCGCCAACTTGAACAACCTGGTATACAAGTTCGTTAAGGTCCATCAAGACTACAGGGGCAAGGAGGTATATAACCACTGCCGGGGCTATATGAGCCAATTTATGAAAAACACGGCGTTTTATTAAAACATCATCCCAATTAGTTTTAGTCCTCTTGGCTATCCTTTGCAATACATTTATAATGATCTTTTTTGTGATCCAATTGGCAAGAAAACTCAGGATTATCATAGCAGCAATAAGCAGTAGTGTCCTGAGCCAATTAGTAGGATCACTATCTATCCCAGACTGGGAAATTAAATTGTTCACATATTCGCCTACTGACTGTTGAAAGCTGTCTGGTTGCAGTGCTGTAGTATCTGCTATTTCTTTTGCCATATTCTTAAGATTAAATTATGCTAACAAAAATAACCAATTTTACCATTATTGGAATCAATGCTTTATTAAATTCTTTTAATTTGCGCTCCCAGTTTTTGAATCCTTTTGTCAATATATTGGTATCCCCTGTCAATTTGTTCAATATTATAAATTTTACTTTTCCCTTCTGCCGAGAGGGCTGCAATAAGCAAAGCCACCCCTGCCCGTATATCCGGTGAAGTCATTTCTATGCCTCTTAGTTTATATTTTTGGTCAATACCTACCACAGTAGCCCTGTGCGGGTCGCAAAGGATGATCTGTGCACCCATATCTATAAGTTTATCAACGAAAAATAAGCGGCTTTCAAACATTTTTTGGTGGATGAGTACGCTTCCTTTGGCTTGTGTGGCAACAACAAGAGCAATGCTAAGAAGGTCGGGAGTAAAACCCGGCCAGGGGGCATCGGCAACAGTCATGATGGAGCCGTCAATAAAGGTTTCGATTTCATAATGGTCTTGGGCATGGATAAATATATCGTCGTTTTTTTGCTCAAGGTTAATGCCCAACCTCCTGAAAACTTCCGGGATAAGGCCAAGGTGTTTGTAATGCACGTCTTTAATGGTGATGGCAGATTGCGTCATGGCTGCCAAGCCAATAAAACTTCCCACTTCTATCATATCGGGAAGCAAGCGGTGTTCGCAACCTTTTAGGCTATCAACACCTTCTATGGTAAGCAAGTTGGAGCCGACGCCGTGAATTTTTGCTCCCATTGAAATAAGCATTTTGCAGAGTTGTTGTATATAGGGTTCGCAAGCGGCATTAAAAATGGTGGTAGTGCCTTTAGCAAGGGTGGCAGCGAGTACAATATTGGCAGTACCTGTAACAGAAGCCTCATCCAGAAGCATATATGCGCCTTCCAGTTTATTGCATTCTACCTTGTAAAAATTTTTGTTTAAATCGCAGGTAAAAGAAGCCCCGAGTTTTTGCAATCCTGTAAAGTGGGTATCCATCCTGCGCCGGCCTATCTTATCTCCTCCCGGCCTTGGGATATAACCTCTTCCAAACCTGGCCAGCAAAGGGCCAATGACCATGATGGATCCTCTTAACCGGGAGCTTTTTTCTTTATAATCCTCGGAATTAAGTGTTTCAAGGTCAATGTTTTTAGCCTGAAAAGTGTAAGTATCTTGATTAATCTTTTTTACTTTAACACCCAATAATTGAAGAAGCTCAATCAATTTGTTAACGTCACGGATGTCCGGGATATTTTCTATTGTAACTTCTTCGGGTGTAAGTAATGTGGCACAGATAACCTGTAGGGCTTCATTTTTTGCCCCTTGCGGGATAATTTCGCCTGAGAGTTTGTTCCCACCAATTATTTCAAAAGCGTTCATGCCTTTTTTTTCGATAAAAGTAATGAAACCTAACAAACCAGCAAAGTATTCTTTCAAAAAGGTATATTACTTATTAACTCTTCTCCTACCCCTGTTGTTATTGCTGGTATGTTTGGTATGCTTTCTTTTGGTTGTCCTGGCAAGGATTTCCCTGGTGTTGTTCAATCTCACATCATCAGCAAGTTCTAACTGTCCGTTAGATAATTCGGCAAGATGATCAGAAATAACATTGTCATTGATACTGCTTCTGTTCCAGTGAAGGTAAGATTTTTTCAAGTGATTGGCTATGGTCTTTTTCAGCGCTTCCTTCTCTTCACCATCTTCCATCTCTGCGGCTTTTTCAATGATCTTTTCAATGTTTCTGCCATAATGCTTGTAATGGATGTTGTTGCTGGGGTATGAGACCTTTTCCGGTTTGGTATTAATAATTTCGGGAGAAGGCTTAGGAAAAGGAGAGTCAACATCAAGTTTAAAATTGGAAATAATAAACAAGTGGTCCCACAATTTCTGCTTATGCTCATTGTTTTCTTTATAAGACGGGTTGATCTGCCCCATAACGTTAACAATGCCTTTGGCAACCCTGTTGCGCTTTTCCCTGTCTTCAATAGTTATGGCATACTCAATAAGCTTCTGGATATTTCTGCCATATTCAGAAATTACAAGTTTTGAACGAGTGGTATTATACTCCATAAAATAAATTTGTGAAAGGTTGAATAATAATAATCTTAATAAAAAATATCCAAATGTAAAATATACGTTATTTTGGTTAGATAATAAATGAATTCCTTGATTTTTCTACTTCGAGCAGTTTCTCTTGGAAAAATATTTTATGCAAATATACATATAAATTATAAATATACTATAAAATTTTGATTTTTGCAAATTTTAAAAGCAATTGTTTCTGTCCGTAGTTGGTAAAAAACACTGTAGCTTTTTTATTTGAACCGTTACCTTCTGTGCTTATCACCTTGCCTTTTCCAAATTTCCTGTGTTCAATATTCATGCCTGTTTGTATTTCATCAACAACGGGGCTGGAAAAACCATCTCCAGTCCTGTTTTTTTCCTCTACTTTTTTAAGGTCCTTTTTTGGCTTTTTGCTGACGGCAGCCTCTTCAGGCTCCACTCCACCTCTATGTTCAGAGTATTGTTGCATAGGAATTTTGCGTGGCAGGTCAATATACTTTTCATCCAGCTCATCAATAAAGCGGCTTGCTTCACAACCGGTTAGGTTGCCCCACCTATACCTGGTCTGGGCATAAGAGATGGTAAGCATTTTCATAGCCCTGGTAATAGCTACATAAAAAAGCCTTCTTTCTTCTTCCAAGTCAGCCCTGGAAGCTAAAGATAACTGCGAGGGAAACAGGTTTTCTTCAACTCCCGAGATAAAAACATAAGGAAATTCCAAACCCTTGGCAGCGTGAATAGTCATTAACGTCACTTGGTCTGTTTGGCTTTTGTCATCTTTGTCGGCATCGGTAAGCAGTGCAACTTCTTGCATAAATTCTCCCAAAGTCCTAAACGGTTTTTTTTCTTCTTGCTCCCCTGTAGGAGGTTTTTCGGAAAAATCTTTAATGGCATTTAAGAGTTCTTCAATATTCTCGTACCTGCTAAGTCCTTCTGGAGTCTTGTCGTTGTAAAGTTCTTTGAGAATCCCTGAAGATGAGGCGATAAAAGAAGCCACCTCGTAAGCGTTTTTCGCTTCATGTATAGCGGCAAAGCTTCTTATCATGGTGGTAAAATCCCTCATTTTTTGCCTGATCCTGTTATTCACTTGGAGTTTATAAACTTCGGGGCGTGAAATGATATCCCATAAGGATTTGTCATACTGGTTGGCAGCAATGATAACCCTTTCCATAGAAGTTTTGCCTATTCCCCGTGCCGGGTAATTGATGATACGTTTTAATGCTTCTTCGTCATTAAAATTCACAACAACCCTGAAATAGGCCAAAAGGTCTTTAATTTCTTTTCGCTGGTAAAAAGAAAGTCCGCCGTAAATTCTATAAGGGATATTGCGTTTCCTCAAAGCTTCTTCAATAGCCCTGGATTGCGCATTGGTGCGGTAAAGCACAGCAAAATCCTTGTTAGCAAGCTGATTGCCCATTTTATATTCTACTATAGAAGAAGCGATAACCTGGCCTTCCTCATTATCTGAAGTAGCTTTAAGAATCTTTATCTTATTGCCGTCTTCGTTCTCTGTCCATATTTCTTTGAATATTTGGTCTTTATTATTAACAATTACCCCGTTTGCTGCGCTAACAATCTGCTTAGTTGAGCGGTAATTCTGTTCTAATTTGTATACGCTTAGTTCAGGATAGTCTTTTTTTAGGTTTAGAATGTTTTCAATATTGGCACCCCTGAAAGCGTATATACTTTGTGCATCATCACCCACAACACAGAGGTTTTCGTTGTTAGCCGCCAGTTTTTTAACAATGAGGTATTGTGCATAATTGGTATCCTGGTATTCATCTACAAGGATGTATTTGAATTTTTGCTGGTATTTGTAGAGCACTTCGGGAAAATCGCGCAAAAGAACATTCATATTAAAAAGCAGGTCGTCAAAATCCATGGCCGAAGATTTATAAAGCCTGATGTTGTATATTTGGTAAATTTTCCCAATCATGGGTTTGCCGGCTGACCTGTCTTGCGCAAGGATTTCACCGTTGCTGTTATATTCTTGGGGCGAAACAAGGCTTGATTTTGCCGAGGAGATACGGCTCATCACGTAATTTACTTGGTAAGTTTTGTCATTGAGGTTTTGTTCTTTGATGATGGCCCTGATAAGTTTTTTTGAATCATCGGTATCGTAAATGGTGAAATTTGAAGGATAGCCAAGTCTTTCGCCTTCTATCCTGAGAATCCTGGCAAACACAGAGTGAAATGTGCCCATCCACACATTAAGGGCATCGCTTTTTCCTATAAGCTTGTATACCCGCTCTTTCATTTCTTTTGCAGCCTTGTTGGTAAAAGTAAGCGAAAGAATATTAAAAGGGTCTATGCCCAGTGTAAGAAGGTATGCGATTTTATAGGTAAGTACCCTTGTTTTCCCGGAACCGGCGCCTGCAATAACCATAACTGGGCCATCAGTGTGTTTTGTAGCCTTCAGTTGCTCCGGGTTAAGTTCATTTAGGTAATTTTGCTGCATCAGGTAGCTGTAATTTTTATTAAAACGATCTTCAATCAATAGAATGAAGATGCTAAGTTTTACAATGATTCGTGTGATTCTTTTTAAAATGAAATACCAAAAGTAGTATTAAAAGATAAAATGAAGCTAAAGTATAGGAAAAAAATATTAACAATGCAAAGGAAAATTTAAGCGAATTGTTTTTAAATAATAAATGCTCAAAATTACAATTCCTTCATAATATTTTTAATTTTAGGTTTGTAATAGGTATCCTTTTGAAGCATTTCTTGCAAAACCTCTTTTGCTTGCAGGGTTTTTCCAATTTTAATCAAACACAAAGCTTTATACCATTCTGCATCGGTAGTATATTTGCTTTTGCTGTTATTTATGATATCGTTAAATATTGCAATGGCTTTGGAATAGTCTGTATTCTCAATATAAATGATACCAGTATAAAAGATGGCATCATTGTAGAAGGCATTATCTTCACTTAGGAATAAGAATGCTTTAAGGGCTTTTTCATAATTCTTGGTTTTATAAAACTGCATGGCCTTGTTAAAATTGGCTTCCTCACCATTGTTCGTTTTATAAATTAAGGCCTGGTATGTATCGTAATATTGTGCAAAAAGCTTATCGTTTGCGTCTTGTTTACTAAAAATGCCAATATAAAGCAAAAGAAAAACAGCTATAATGCTGGAAACAGCTATTCCTATAGCATTGATAACTTTCCTTTTAATATGAATTACTTTTACTTGCTTATTCCTGGTAAACCAGTAAGTTTTTGGAAATGCATCCAGGTCTGCAAATGAATCGTTTTGAATAGGTGATTCATTAAGCATTTTTCCCTCTTTAAATAATTGCCCGGGTTTGTAGTAGTTTTCAACTTCAAGGTCATACATCAATATGTCATGTTTTACCTTCTTTTTCTCTTTTTCAATGCCTTTAAGGATGTTAAAATGCATATCTACTTCTGCAGGGTCGCTAAAATCGATATCCGCATTTTTCTCCAACTCTTCCAAATCTTTTAATGTCATTACTTTATCCCTGCGTTTTTGTTTTGGCGTCCTGGTCTCTTTCTTATCTTCCACTTCCTTTAACGCGTTATTAACTGCTTCTAAGAATTCTTCTTCGGTAATGTCATCAGGAAATGGATCCATTTCGTTTGCTTCTTCTTCATTATCATCAGGGTCGTTTTCTTCTCCTTTTTTGTATAGATAATTATCTACATCAGCAGAAAACCTAAACTTTTCATAAAACTTTTGGTTGGTTTTTAGCTCCTTTTCAAAATTCTCGAGGTGCCTACCTTTCAATTGGCCGTTTATGTAATAATCGATCCTGAGATAATCAAATTCCTCCCTGTATTCCTTATTGCTATATAATAACTTAAACCATTCTTCCTCTTGCCTTTTAGTAAGCTCTTCTTTTAAAAACCTGTTAGATTGAATAATGAAATATTGTTTTTGTGTAAATGGATCTCTTTTAATTTCACGTTCAAATTCCTTTATTATTTCTTTAGGCAAATTGTTGTGCAGATATTGTTCAATTTTGAAGTCAAGAAACTCTTTCCTGAGGCCTTCTCTGCTTTCAAGGGCTCTCTCTAACTCCACCTTTTCTTCTTCACTCAATTCATCTTTTAAATACCTAAAAAACATTGAATTAAATTTCATCTTTTAATTCTTTACTTTTGTTCATCAAAAATTCTTTAATATTTTTTTTTACTGTAAATACAAAATTAATAAACTTTATACTATCTTGCTAATAATTGATAACAAATGATATTTGAGGGCTTTGTGCCCACTATCTATTGACAGTTATTGTCCATTACGGGCTATATTTTCCAGTTTCTATTTTTTAATGTAAATTTGAAGCTTGTAGAAAATCAATTTGGTATTTTTTTTAACATTACCTTAAAGTTATAACGATCAATAAAATTCATATTAAAATGATGACCTATTCGCTATACACCGGGGGAAAATTCAAAACGAGTAGAGAAAAATTCGGCATAAAAGAGAAATTTACAGGAAAGGAATTTGCCTATAGTTTTTTTGCTGATGATGACATTCTTGAAGAGAGTATTAGCAAAGCCCTAGCTGTGAAGAACAAGATGCAAGAACTTCCATCACACACAAAGTATGCTATTTTGATGGAAATTTCCCGTAAATTATTAGAACAAAAGAAACGCCTTGCAGGGATCCTGGCACAAGAAGCAGGTAAACCCATGAAATTTGCCATAAGTGAAATTCAAAGAGCTGCCCAAACGTTTATTGCAGCAGCGGAAGAATCAAAACGATTACCTGCCGAATACATTTCTACCGACTGGACGGTAGCAGGAGAAAACAAAGAAGCATGGGTAAAGTATTTTCCCGTAGGCCTTGTTGCCGGTATAGCTCCCTTCAACTTCCCTATGAACCTTGCCGTTCATAAAATAGCGCCTGCAATTGCATCGGGTTGCCCCATTATACTTAAACCGGCTACTTCAACACCATTATCTACCCTGGAATTGGCAAAAATTATTGATGAAACAGCTTTGCCAAAAGGCGGGGTATCAATTTTTCCTATGAATAGGGAAACGGGAAACAAACTGGTTACAGATGAGAGATTTAACTTGTTAACATTTACCGGGTCCCCTGAAGTTGGCTGGAAAATGAAATCGGATGCAGGAAAGAAAAAAGTAGTCCTTGAATTGGGTGGAAACGCTGCAACCATCATTACAGAAACGTCAGATATAGACATTGCCGTGAAAAAAAGCATTATTGGCGGCTTTGCATACTCTGGGCAAGTTTGTATTCATGCCCAAAGGTTCTATGTTCATCATTCTATATTTGAAAAATTCAAACAACAAATGATAAGTAAGACAAAACAGCTAAAAAAAGGAAATCCCTTAGATATGGATACCGACATTTCGGTGATGATAGATGAATCCAATGCTAAAAGGGTGGAAGCATGGGTGGCTGAAGCTATAGATGACGGCGCCGAATTATTAACCGGGGGTAAACGCGAGGGGAATTACTTTGAACCTACCATACTCACCAACACCAATAATGCTATGAAGGTATGCAGCCATGAGGTTTTTGGACCGGTTATAACCATTGAACCGTATAAAAATTTTGAAGAAGCTGTTAACAAGGTAAATAATACAAGATATGGTTTGCAAGCCGGTGTTTTTACAAACAAGATTAGTGAAATGAACCTCGCTTTCAAGCAAATTGAAACCGGGGGCGTTATCATTAACGATGTGCCTACTTTTAGAGTAGATCATATGCCATATGGGGGTATAAAAGATTCCGGTTTTGGAAGGGAAGGAGTAAAATACGCCATACATGATATGATGGAACCCAAAGTAATGGTTAAAAACATGTAGACTTTTATCAATTTATATCCTTTATACAACAAGGGAATAGATCATAAAACCAAGAAATAATGAGCAAGAAAAAGAAAAGCAAAGGCCCCAAAAAAATTAGTAAAACTGCCATACAAAAAGAACAAGAAGAAATTAGGAGAAAAAAAAGCAAGAGGATTTACAAAAATGTATCGATATTGTTTTTTGTATTTACCTTGCTGCTAATACCCAGTGTGTATTTCCCTAAAGCTATGGACCCGGTTTTAATGCCACGGTTTTTTGTATTGGCTTTAGTTTTGGGTATATTTCTATTGATATTTGCATTCCAGAAAAGGTTTAAGGATGTTTTATTCAGTCATGGCATAAAAAACCCTTTTTTTATTATTCTCATATCCTACTTCCTTATTTCTGTGCTCTCCTTGTCGGTTGCTCATACTCCTTCAGAAGGCTTGTTTGATGTATTAAAAACCTTTCTTTTGTTGGTTTTTACCCTTTTTGCTTTTGTAGGGTTAATTTCTAATGATAAGGATTTCATCAATGTTGTATTGAAGGTTGTCCTTGTTAACTCAGCTATTATCTTGGCAATAGCCCTTTACGACACCATTGACTCCCTTAAAGAAGCAAAATACTGGTTCAGGTTTGCGCAGGAGATAAAAGGTTTTATGGCCAATAAAAACCAATTGTCCATAGCATTATTCTTGTTATTGCCATTCAATGCCATTGCTATAAAGAAATTGAAGTCGTTTTGGAAAATCTTAGCCATCGTAAACCTGGTATTGCTTATCGTTGAGATCATCATCATAAGAACAAGGTCGGTATATATGGCTTTTGGAGTATCCTTTTTTATTTTTCTTGTTGTTTATTTGGTGTTCAACAAACAATTTTCTGACAAAAAATCCAATAAACAGCGGAACATCATCATTTTTGTTTCTATTGGGGTTTTGCTGGCTATAATTACTTTTGTCAGGCTAAGCGATTCAAAAATAGCCAATTATGTTGGTTCGTCGGTTACAAGGCTGGAAAAAGTGAATGAAGAATTTCCCCGTTTTAAAGTTTGGAAAGGCACATGGCAAATGGCAGTAGAAAACCCCGCATTGGGCGTTGGAGCAGGTAACTGGAAAATACACATGGCCGACTATTATAAGATGAGTAAAAACGAGGAATTTAAAAATTGGCGCCGCCCTCATAATGATTTTTTATGGGTTTTCTCTGAAAAAGGAATTTTAGGCGTTTTGCTTTATATTGCACTATTCGTTCTATCGCTCTATTATTGTATAAAGATCATGATGAATAAAAATGCTCTTAAATCAAATAAACTTTTTATCCTGCTTATATTTTCTACACTTATTGGTTATATGATCTGTGCGTTCCTCACATTTCCTTATGAACGGATCAATCACCAATTGTATCTTTTTTTGATGATGGCTATGATTTTTGCTATAGCTCATCAGCCAGGAGAAAAAAAGAAAAAAAGTCAGCCAAGCAAAAGCGTAAGGGCAAGTTTATTTATCTTAACCCTGGGAATACTCGTTTTTTCGATTTTTTATGGGTATACAGCTTTAAAAATGGAAGTTAATATTAAAAAATCTATTGCATACAAAAATGCTAAAAAATGGAAATATGCCATATATTATGCAAATAAAAGTTACCATCCGTTAATCAAGCTGGCGCCATCATCCGCACCTATTAAATGGTATACAGGCTTGGGGCATTATTTCCTGGAAGATTATAAAATGGCTTTGGCAGATTTTAAGAAAGCCTACCAGGTGCAGCCCAACCATCCTTATGTATTAACTTACTATGCATCTATGGAAGGCTATTTTAATCATAACGATTTAGCGATAAAACTTTTGAAAAAAACCTTGAAAAACTACCCAGGATATGAAGATGCTTTAACCAATATCTTTGCGGCGTATTATAAACAAAAACAATTTGACTCTGCTTATCATTACCTTCAAATGTGCGATCCAAAATCCAGGAACAAACATGTTATAGAATACCGGAAAGCGATTGAACAAACATTCATTAACCTGGCAGTAACACATTATAACAGGCAGCAATACGATTCGGCCTTTTACTATATTTCAAAATGTGATACCAATTCTAAAAATAAAACTGTAGGCAAATATTATAATATCATTAAGAAAAAAGTGGAAGGGAAAGATTAGAATACTTTTAAAACATGAAACCCGTTAAAATAATTGCTAATACCAGGTTATTAACACATCTTATTCAATTTCTTTACCCATTCATTGCGTTTTTTTAATACAAAACGCATTTCTTTATTGTCTTTGGTGATGATATGCAAACCATTGGGAATGATCTTCATGGTATTGAAAAACATAACATCCGTTATCTGGTCGAAGAGAATTTCTAAATCCGGAACTTTCACGGTATTATCAACACATTTAAACAATACCCTTTGGTTGGTAAGGATTAACTTTCCTTTTACTTTTTCTTCACCGGAATTTAAAAAATTAGTGCTTTGTGCTTTAATAACCAATTCGTTATGATTCAAATCTATTTTCATGATGACGTAATTTTTGGGGTTATATTATATAAGACGTTTTAAAAGGGCAAAATGATACAAGCAGATGAATTTTTTTGCTAATCTAAGCATTACAAAAATTAAAGCCCTGGTAATAAACTTGAAACAGGTTGAAGCAATAAAAAAAAAAATTACGCCTTCCCTGCAGGGATGATATTCGAAAAATCCAGTTCATCGGCTTTAGTGCCAATGTAGGCGCTAAATTCGTTGGGAGCTGTTTGTTGAATAAATATCAAATCCTTCATGTCTTCACTTTCATAAAACCAAATTACTGCCCTAGACCAGTCATGAATGTTGGAAGAAATATCCCTTTTTGCACCTTGTATTTCTTTATCCAAGAAATATTTTTTTTCGTTATAAAGAATTTCACCGGGTGGAATTCCTGTTTTGTCAATGTTGCCGGGAAAATTCCTGTCTACAGCCTTAATATTGACTTCATTAAAAAGAAATAGCTTGTTGTTATAGCCATAAAACAGGTATAAGTCATCTTTCCCGCTATTAAGGAGAAAAAGCTTGGCCTTTTGATCTTCCAGGTCATAGGCAGTGCCGCCTTTAACAATCCATGATTCAAGGTTGTAATCAACAATGAAGTTAATATCCAAGTATTTAAGTTTTATATCGAGGGGATTATAGTTTTCCATAGTCTTTACCAAAATTTATAGATGATATAAGTCAATATAATTAACAGGATAACGGCCACGACAATGCGCCCGAAAAGCTTTACAACAAGGTATAGCACACCAACGGCCAACAATATGACAAAAATCCTTCTTAATAAGGTAAGTATGTCCATGTTCAAAAAAATTAAGCGTTGAATAAACAATTGCATTTTAAAAAGGAGGCCTGCAAGACCATTATATTTAGAAATCACACAGGCCTCTCTCCATAAGTCCAAGTTTAAAAGGGGTTATTGAATCCCGGTAAAAAAGGTTATAGTTTCTTTTTAAGTTCAGCTAGCTCGTCGGCAGCAGCTATGTTTGGCTCATCTTGAAGAGCAGCATTGATTTCGTCATCCACCGAAGTGTTCTCATTGGCCATTTCAGCGTACGCTTCGGATAATGCCTCGTCCTTCTCAACTTTTTCTTTCATCCTTTCTAACATGGATACTGTGCTGTCGCCATCAATTTGTGCCATGTGCCTATTAATTTTTTTCGTGGATTCGGTAACTCTTGACCTGGCCTTTAATGTTTTCAGCTCATTTTCATAATGCTGTATGGTTGACTTTAGGTTTTTAATTTGGCTTTCCAGCTTATTGGATTGCTCTTCGTATTTATTATGATTGCTTTGGGCCAGTTGGGCTTTCTCTATGAAGTTCTTTTTTTGCATGAGGGCTTCACTGGCAAGCCTATCAGCCTCATTGCTATCCAGGTTACCGTCTTTTGCTTTTTTCAGTAAAGCGATGGCTTTTTTCTCATATTCGTTGGCTTTGTCTTTATAACTTTCGGCCTCGCTTTTTGCCCTGATCTTCATGGCTTTTACTTCTGCCAATCCATGTAGGCTCCTGTCCAGGTCTTGCTTTAGGTCCCTTATACCTTGCTCTGTCATAAGGATAGGGTCTTCCAGTTTGTCAACCATATTATTGGCTTTGGCTTCCCCAATTTTGAATAATCTTCTGAATACTCCCATTGTATTATCGTTTTAATAGGTTATTTTTTTGCAAAAGCGATCATTTCGTCTGCATATTCACTCATTAAAAAAGAAAGCGCGTTAAAAGATGCTTCCAATTCGTTAAGGTCAAGGTTTTCCAGTGCTAAGGTCTGCCTGTAAAGAACCTTTTTTCCAGCTTCGTCAAGGGCAAAAGCACCATGAACAATTTCACGGTTTTTTTGCAGTAAGCTTTTGTAGATAGCTACGTCATCTGCTTTTACTTCAAAAAGGAATTGTTCCATAATGAGAAGTTCATCCTCGCAATCAAGGATGAGGTTTTTGATGCCTTCGTCTTCATTTTCTACAATGAACAACGACTCTTGCTTATCTTCTGAAACGATATTACAATTCAGTTCCAAAAGATAATCTCTAACTTTTAAAAAATGTTTGTCCATAATTGTTTCTATATATTAAGTTGAATTCATTATGCATACTTGTTAATAAGAAAAATAGCGCCACCAATAATAATAGCTGCCAAAACAATGGTCAAAATGATCTTCCATGCACTGTATGGCCTTTCACCTTTTACCTCGCCTGTTCTTGCGTTGATTAAAAAGCGATAAACCTTATTTTTAAAACGGTAAGAGCTTATCCACAAAGGCAACAGTAAGTGTTTGAATTTAATATCATTATAAAACGTGTTTACATTATAGATTCTTTGCTCATCACCGCCAATATCTTTTTTAACCATGTACCTTATTTTGTTGTCCATAATATCTTTGGCGTTTCTAAAACCTTCTTCAAGGTTCACTTGGTATTTTTCGCATTTAAAACCGCTAAGATATTCTTCTTTAAAAGGGATTAAATTTTCAATGTCCCAAGGTTCTAGTCGTTTCAAGTACTTTGCTGGTAATGACCGGGTAGCTATCACTAAAACATCATCAAAAAAGTGGTTGATACGTCCCCTAACGCTTGTCCAGCGTGTTTTTCTTACTTGCCTGGTTTTGGTTACGCTTTCTCCATTTTCAGTGGTAGTATATTCTTCGGTAACGTAATAATGATGGCCCCTAGCGCCCGAGTAATTGGATGTTGTGTCCGAATCATAAGTCCAATAAGGGATATAAATACCCGCAAGCTTTTCAATGCTGTGAATAGATTTTTTTAGTTTGGAAGGGGCAAACCAAAGCGATTTCACCCATTTCCTAAAAGACTGGTAGGCTTCTTTTCTTGTTACCTTAAAAGGCAACAGGGATTTTGGCTTAACAAAACTATCATTTCCTGCTGATGTTAAAACGAGCGGAGTGCCGCAAAAGGGGCAATCATCTGCCGAGATATTAGGCGCTAAGGTTGTAGTAGCTCCGCAAGCACTGCATTGAACCGTTGTAATAGGTTGCTGCTCTTCGCTGCTTACTTTATTATCGAGAAAAGACTTAAAATCCTGTTCCTCAATAATTTCATCCGGGTCTTGTTCAATTACGTTTTTTGCCCCGCAATATTCACAAACAATGGACTTAGAGCCCGGTTTAAATTTAAGTATTGCACCACAATCGGAGCATTTGGTGTTTTCAAAAGTTTCTTTTGTTTGTTGTTCTTGTATTTCCATGGGTCAAAGAAGTTTTTATTGTTATGCCGGTGGTGGTGGCGGTGGTGGTGGCGGAGTGTTTTGGAACAATCCTGCCAAGTCTTGCACTTGCCCGGCGGCTATCCAGTTTTGCATGCCTTGTTTCCATATCAACGTTTCCCTGGTCACCTGCCCTTGCCCAACCATTTGTTGTAGCTGTTGCAAGTTAAATGGCCCTTTTTGCTGTCCTTGTTCTGCAACATAAACCTGCACTTGACCTGGGACAGGAGGCGGAGCTTGCCCATGTTGCTGTTGCAGCGTGTTTTGCTGTTGTTGTTGGTTCCCTGACATGCTGTTAGCCATTTGGTTAGCCATAGCAAAGCCCATTCCAAGTCCCATTCCTTCGCCTGCCCCGCTGCCAGGTGTTTTAGCAGCATCTTCCATTGCATTAGCTGCTTGAAACTGTGTGTAAGCATTTAAATTTCCTACTGCTCCCATGCTACTTCGCTTGTCAATGGCTTCTTCTACTTCTTTTGGCACGGATATATTCTCAATAAGGAACTTGGTTACTTCCAATCCATATTCATCAAATTCAAAAGCAATTTTCTTGGTGATGAAGTCCGACATCTCGTTATAATTGGCGGCAAGGTCAAGTACCGGAATTTTTTGCTCGCCCAAGATGTCAGTAAAACGGGTTACAATAACATTTTTTAATTGTTCGTAAATTTCATCCGTTGTGAAATTGCCGTCAGTACCAACAATCTCTTTCAAAAATTTTCCTGCATTTTTCACTTTAATACAATAGTTTCCAAAAGCCCTAACGCGTACTATGCCAAAATCGTTATCACGCATCATAATGGGATTTTTTGTACCCCATTTTAAGTCGGTAAAATTTTTGGTATTCACGAAATACACTTCCGCTTTAAAAGGACTGTCAAAACCATATTTCCAGCCTTTGAGGGTAGACAATATGGGAAGGTTTTCTGTTTGCAGGGTATAGGTACCCGGGTGGAAAACATCTGCCAGCTTACCTTCGCTAATAAAAACTGCCACTTGTGATTCGCGGACTATAAGTTTGGCATTGTTCTTAATTTCATTATCATGCCTTTCAAAGCGAAAAACCATAGTATCATTGGTGGGGTCAGTCCATTCAATGATATCAATAAATTCGCCTCTTATTTTATCAAAAAGTCCCATAAGTTTCTATATTTTTTGTGTTAGCACCTAACAAATTTAATGAAATACCTTAATCATTCGATAAAAATAAAAAGTTTTTTTTAATTAAAAACTCAAGCTGTAGTAATTTTTATATGAAGCCTTTAAAAAAAGTACCAGTGGCTTATTGAAAAGCAATTTTTTCATCAACGAGGTTATTAAAACATTTTTCTTATATTTGACATTCCATTTTAAAATGTCATTGCATTCAAAAAGAAGTGCAATGAATATGAATCAGCTATAGAGCCTTGTTAAAGAAAAACGTCAAGGCTTCAATATTGTATTTATGTGGAAAATTAGCCTAATAATAAAAACCTAATAATTATGTTAACAATTATTTCACCAGCCAAAAGTATGGATTTTGAAGAAGAACCAGTAATTAATAAATATACAACTCCTGAATTTGTTAATAACACCCAAAAACTGATAAAAGAGCTACAGGAGTTAAAACCTACGGAGTTATCATTATTGATGGACATCAGTCCTAATTTGGCCATGCTAAATTTTGAGAGGTTTGCCCATTGGACACCGGAACATACACCTGAAAATGCTAAACAAGCTATTCTTGCCTATGATGGAGATGTTTATGATGGACTGGATGCCACTTCTTTCACAAAAAAAGATTTTGATTTTGCCCAGGAGCATTTAAGGATTCTTTCGGGGTTATATGGGGCGCTCAGGCCACTAGACCTTATCAAGCCCTACCGCCTTGAAATGGGAATAAAGCTGGAAGCTGATAACAAGAAAAACCTTTATGAATTCTGGACAAGGAAGCTTTCCACCTATTTTAAGCAATTGCTCGAGGATCAAAAAAGTAATACCATTGTGAACCTTGCTTCAAATGAGTATTCAAAAGCTATTAACACAAACCTTATGGAAGCTGAAATCATAAAGCCGGTTTTTAAAGACCGGAAAGACGATTCTTACAAGTTAATCAGTTTTTATGCAAAAAAAGCCAGGGGATTGATGGCTGCTTTTATCACTAAGAAAAGAATTGATGATAAGAACCTGGAGAAGATTAAAACATTTAACAAAAACGGTTACGAATATAATGATAATCTCTCTCAAGGGAATGAGTGGGTTTTTACCAGGGAAAAACCGGCCTAAAACCCCATGAAAGCTTTATATATCCACGGGCTTGATAGCAAACCTAATCCAACAAAACTGAAAATCATAGAGAGTTTTGGATGCAAGGTTCTTGCTCAACATATTAATTACAGGAGTACGCCAAATGCTTTTGCTTTATTGGATAAATATATTGTTGACAATAAAATTGAATTCATAATAGGAAGTTCACTTGGTGGCAGATTGGGTTATTGGCCTTATTTCTGGTTTCACGGCAAAAAGGAATGGTATAACCACGATTATTCGGATGAAGAACTCAATGAATTTGCCAAGATCATTAAAAACCCTCCAGAACAAGGAGTAAATGAGGCTTTCATCTTTTTTAACAATGATTACGATGCTAATGCGCCAAAAAATGCTGTAAAATTAAAAGAAATCATAGAAGAATGAATTAATTTTGCGTTTTAATTAGAATGAAAGGGTTTTCACTTTTCTTTTCGCTACGCAACAATATTCTCAAACGATAAATACTTTTGAAGATGAAATCGATAATATTTTTTATTACTTTGGCATTATTTCTTGTAATGTGTACAAATAAACCGATAGACATCAAAACCAATTATTACGACCTTCCTGAGATCCATGAAGAAACCTTTCACAAACACCTTGAAATATCTAAAGAGCATAAATTAACAGAAAAAAGTGTAAAAGTTGTAAAAGATTACCTAGGAAGAACAGTTTTAGACGGCAAATCGCCTTTTGGAGCTGATATCACAAGCAATTATTTTTGGTTTATTTATAATGCCCTCCCCAAATTTGTTGGTGAAAAAGAGCGCCATAATGGATATTATAAAAATGAATGTGACCTGGATTTTAGGGACAGGTTGGTAGCTTATGCTATATACCGTGTTGACAGAAGCCCGGAGAATATAAAAAAAATATTTGACTATGTGCAACCCTTCCTTGCCGGGTTAATGCCTAAAAAAAAATACCAGCAAATGAACCTGGATAAAAAAGTAAATTCCCTTATCAATTGTTATGATATCCTTTCCGAGGTGGAAAATTATAAAGGATTGCTTACTGAATTCTACAATAAAACTTACACTTCGGATGGAAAGATGAAAGTAGAAGGTAATCCTGAAGTAAGTAAGCATTACAACGATGCAGCTTATGGCTATTCTTCTTATGTACTTGCCGAAAAGATCAGCAAGCATCTTGATTTAAGCCGCCATTCTGCTTTATATGGCCAGCCTTGTTTGTCTTTTTGGATGCGCAGGAACCATGAAGGAAATATTGTGATAGTATACGAAATTTTGCTAAAGGTGAAAGAAATTTATAAGTAATACTTATGATATTGTTTTTACAGGCCTTACGGCTTACGATGTACAAAAGCTCAAAAGAATAGGGGCAGGCGTTGAATTGGGCACAGCCACAACCATAAAACTTACTATTATGGGCGCGCTTACCTAGTACCTTGATTTTATTAACCTTTTCTTGTTCTTGTTAAGATTTTTGGGTGATAGAAGATTAAACCTGGCATAACTCAATGCAATATGATGGACGGTAACTTTTTGTTATGAGTCGTTTGACTTCCGCAAGCCATAAATGGTGCGGAAATGATACCCATACACTGCCATGATTATAGCATCACTAAACAATTTTGGTTTTTTGAACAGTGTCCATATCATTAGTTTCCAATATTCAAATCGCCCTTTATCTTTTACACCCAATACAAAAATGGATTTTAAAAATGCCTTAATACGTGCAAGATCAATTTTTTCTTTCCCAGCTTTAGCAGGCTTGTAATGCAGGAGAAATTGCCTTATCCGTTTATAATAGGGCTTTTCTTTATAAATATTGCTTATAATATGCCTATATCCTTCTAATAGTTTCTGTTTATTCATTTTCGGAACAAAGTTCATGGTAAAATCCGTATTGTTGCCGGTTGAATCAACTGTTAACCTGTTTTCTTTTTTCATTTGTTTATACAATTGTGTATCTTTGGGTGCATTTAACAACCCAACCATAGCTGAAACAATGCCACTTTTTTGAATAAAATCTACCTGGCGTTGAAATACCGATGGATTATCACTGTCGAATCCAACAATAAATCCTCCAGAAACCTGTATCCCGGAATTTTGTATTTGCTTAACGCTTTCCAATAAATCCCGGTTTTCGTTTTGTACCTTATGGCAGCTATGCAAGGATTCTTCTAAAGGTGTTTCAATACCAATAAAGGTTGAATTGAACCCGGTTTTGCACATCATGTTTAATAATTGCCTGTCATCAGCAAGGTTTATGGAAGTTTGCGCGCTGAATTTAAATGGATATTCGTGCCTTTTCATCCATTCAATCATGGCCGGTAACAAATCTTTTTTTATAAATTTTTTGTTCCCGATAAAATTATCGTCTACAACCGATACTGTGCCTCTCCAATCCAATTTGTAAAGTGTTTCAAGTTCGTTTAATATTTGTGTCTTGCTTTTTGTCCTAACTTTACGGCCCAGAAGGGCTGTGATTTCACAAAAATCGCAATTATAAGGGCATCCACGTGATACTTGGAAACTCATAAAAGCGTATTCATCCATTTTTAGTAAATGGTAGTCAGGTGCCGGTGTTGTGGATAAATCGGCATATTCATCTGTTTGGTAAATCCTTTTAACTTGTCCACTTTCCAAATCGGCCAGGAATTTAGGCATGGTAATCTCGGCCTCGTTGATAATGAAATGGTCTATTTGTGGATAATTTTCATAGTCTTGTGTGAATAAAGGGCCTCCGGCAATTATTTTAACTGGGTAATCTTTACAACGAAGAAGGATTTCATTTACTGATTGTTTTTGAACATACATCCCGCTTACGAAAACATAATCAGCCCATTCCAAGTCTTTGTTTTCAAGCGATTCTATATTTAAATCCACCAACTTTTTTTGCCAGTTCTTAGGCAACATAGCCGACACGGTGATCAGCCCTAAGGGTGGAACGGCTGCTTTTTTGGAGATGAATTTTAAAACATGCTTAAAACTCCAGTATGTATCCGGGTATTTTGGATAAATCATTAATACATTCATATCATTTATTTTTTTTGATTTTTAATGATACAAAATTAAGGCTCTTTAATGCGTATTACAAATGGAAGGGATTAACCGTATTACCTCAGGGATATAAAACAATTAGCTTTACTATATGCTAAAAAGCAAGAATGAATGCCATTCGCCCCTATGCCTCTACACTAAGTCTTTTACGCCCATTAAGTATTGTCGTGAAACAGGGATGGTTTCATTGGTTTTATCTAAGCTTAACCAATAAGTATGAAAGTTTTTATTGAGTCTATGGACGTATTGAATGTTGACCAAGCTTGTACGATGGGTACGGACAAAGTTATTGAATTCCCTGAGCTGCTTTTCAACATTTTTTAAGGTGTTCCTGATCAACTTTTTTTTCACTTCATCATCTTGTAGGTAGCCTATTTCAACATAATTATCTGCCGATCTGGCAAATACAATTTTTGAAACCAGCACCCGGAAATTATCAGCATCCTTCTCAGAAATTAATTCTACATACTTGTTGGCATAAGTTTCTGAAAACTTCCTGAGTTTATCTTGCAATGAGTGGTTTTCTTGCCTAAGCTCTTTTAAACGATGTTTATACGAGCGTAATATGCCATTTATATGAATGGTAAAAGGAAGGCTAATACAAATAAAAATTACTTTTGCCACAATGCTAAAATTAATTTGTACTTGTCCAACATAGCGTATATAGAATAGAAATGCAAGGCCTGTGCTCGCAGTAAGGCTAAAATGATACAAGCTAAATAGCAAATGATCGTCAGGCTCGTTCCTATTTGGTTGTAATAAAAGATTATGAAAGAGAATTTGATTAAGAAGCAGGAAAATAAGAATAATCAATCCAAACCCGGTATAAAATAAAAGCTTGCTTTCAAATTCAAATTTTGTGATAGCAAAAGGTTGAAAAAACAAGACAAACAAAAAAACGATGATGCTTATTCCCAGGTAAATTTGGAAATTCTTTTTTGCTAAATCAAAAAATTGTTCCACTTTTTTTTGCGACATGGCTATTATAGAATTTTATTGTCCATACCTGGTTCTTTACTCCAAAGCTACAAAAAAAAATTATACCTCTTTCATCGAAAAAGATATTCTTTTTCGCACAATATCCACTTCCAATACTTTTACTTTTACTTTCTGGTTCAGCTTTACCTCCTCATTAGGGTCTTTAATAAATTTGTTTGCAATCTGGCTAATATGTACCAGCCCATCCTGGTGAACACCTACATCAACAAAAGCGCCAAATTTCGTGATATTGGTGATGATACCCGGTAAAACCATTCCCTCCTTCAAGTCCTTGATGGAATGCACGTTTTTATCAAATTCAAACACATCAAATTTCTCCCTGGGGTCTCTGCCGGGTTTTGACAGCTCTGACATAATATCTTGCAAAGTAGGCAGGCCAACTTTTTCTGTAACGTATTTTTTGGGGTCAATGCTTTCACGCAGAGTATCTTTATGAATAAGGTCTTCCACGGTGCAATTGAGGTCCTTTGTCATTTTATCCACAACAGGGTAGCTTTCAGGATGTACTGCGCTGTAATCTAAAGGATTTTTGGCATTTTTCACCCTAATGAATCCTGCTGCTTGTTCAAAAGCTTTTTCTCCAAAACGGGGAACTTTCTTTATAGCTTCCCGGCTTTTAAAAGGCCCGTTCTCATCACGATATTCTACAATCTTTTTTGCTAATGATTTTCCCAAACCAGATACATAATTGAGCAATTGGGCGCTTGCAGTATTAACCTCCACACCCACAGCATTAACAGAACTAATTACCACGTCATCTAAACTTTTTTGCAGCAATTGTTGGTTCACATCATGCTGGTATTGGCCAACGCCGATAGATTTTGGGTCTATTTTAACCAACTCTGCCAGGGGGTCCATTAACCGCCTTCCAATAGATACAGCACCTCTTACCGTAACATCGTAATGGGGAAATTCTTCCCTGGCTATTTTAGATGCAGAATATACGGAGGCCCCGCTTTCGTTCACCATCATGGCAATAATATCTTTTGAGAAACGAAGGCTACGGATAAATTTTTCGGTCTCCCTGCCTGCCGTACCATTACCAATGGCTATAGCTTCTATTTTATAAGCATCAACAAGTGTTGTGACCTTTTTCACGGCTTCTTTTACTTTGTTTTCAGGCGGGTGAGGGTAGATGGTTTCATTATGCAAAAGTTTTCCTTGTTTGTCTAAGCAAACAATTTTGCATCCCGTCCTAAAACCCGGGTCAATGGCCAATACGTTTTTCTGCCCAAGGGGAGGTGCAAGCAGTAATTGCTTTAGATTATCAGCAAACACTTTAATAGCCTCTTCATCAGCTTTTTCTTTGGCGAAATTCCTGAACTCGGTTTCCATGGAAGGTTGCATTAGCCTTTTATAACTGTCTTCAATGGCCATTGCCACTTGTTCGGAAGCTTCATTATTGACTTTGATATAGTTTCTTTTCAATATTTCAAAAGCTTGCTTTTCGTTTATGCTAATTGAAACCCTGAGCAAACCTTCATTTTCCCCCCTCAAAATGGCTAATACCCTGTGTGAAGGCGATTTTCTCAGCAATTCTTCATAATCAAAATAATCTGCGTACTTGGTAGCTTCATCAACTTTTTTCTTTATTACTTTAGAGCGGATTGTTGCTTCCTTGAGGAAAAGCCTCCGTATTTGGCCCCGTGCTTTGTCATTTTCATTCACCCATTCTGCAATAATATCCCTGGCACCCTGCAAAGCTTCTTCTGCAGAAAGTACTTCTTTTTCTTCATCAATGAACTTTTCTGCTTCTTCCAGCACATTGATGCGTTTTTGAGATAGCAGTATTTTTGCCAAAGGCTCTAATCCTTTAGCTTTAGCCACTGTAGCCCGGGTCTTTTTCTTGGGCCTGTATGGAAGATAAATGTCCTCCAATTCCGATAAAGTTTGGGCTTTTTCTATCTTCTCTTTTAGTTCAGGTGTTAGTTTACCTTGTTCGTCAATACTTTGAAGTATGGCTTTTCTTCTTTTATCAAGTTCTTTGAGTTGTTCGAACCTATCCCTGATATTGGTGATATAAACTTCATCCAATGAGCCTGTAAGTTCTTTCCTGTACCTGGAAATGAAGGGAACTGTTGCTCCTTCTGTTAATAGGTTGATGGTGTTTTCAACTTGCGAAGCATCTATATTCAATTCTGATGCTATAATTTGATAGTAATTGTTGAACATAATATGGATATTTGCAAAAAATGTTTATTCTAATTAGGGTTTTTACCCGAGTATCATTCCTATCATTGTAGCTGATAGTAATGATGCTAATGCACCGGCAAGAAGAGCCCGCAAACCCAACTTAGAGAGCAAAACTCTTTTGGAAGGTGCCAGCGAACCGATTCCGCCTATTTGTATTCCTATGGATGAGAAATTGGCAAAGCCACATAAGATGTATGTTGCCATGATAATAGATTTCTGTTCGGCAAAAGCGCCGGCTGTTTTCATCTCTGAAAGGCTAACATATCCAACAAATTCATTGATAATGACTTTTTGCCCTAGAAGGCTTCCAACCAATGTGATATCCTCGGTACATACACCCAATAGCCACATCAACGGGGATAAAGCATAGCCTAAGATAAATTGTAGTGACAGTGCATCATATTGCCCACTGGTAAGATCGGCAATCATGGTGTTAAGGGTTGTCCAATCGCCAATTTTTTCAAAAACGTAATTTAGCATGGCAATAAAAGCTATAAATACCAATAGCATGGCTGCCACATTCACGGCCAGTTTAAGGCCTTGCACAGTACCATTGGAAATAGCATCAAGAACATTGCTTCCTGCCGAATCCTTAGAAATTTTCGCATCTTTTATGCTTTCTTCTGTTTGTGGCACGAGCAATTTGGACATAACAATAGCTCCTGGAGCAGCCATAACAGAAGCCGTAAGAAGGTGTTTGGCGAATATAAGCCTTTGTACCGGGTCTTCTCCTCCTAAGAAACCAATATAAGCGGCCAAAACTCCTCCTGCAAGGGTAGCCATGCCTCCTGTCATTACAAGCATAATCTCAGAACGGTTCATCTTTGGCAAATATTCTTTAATCATTAATGGGGATTCGGTTTGCCCAAGAAAAATATTTCCCGCCACAGATAAACTCTCAGCGCCGGATATTTTAAGCAGCTTTTTCATTAACCAAGCCATTCCTTTTACTACTTTTTGTATAGCGCCCAAGTAAAACAATAGGCTTGTTAGTGCTGAAAAGAAAATAATGGTTGGCAATATGGTGATTACAAAATTTATAAGCGCAGTTTCTATCTCCCCGGTTTTTAATGACCTAAAAAGGAATTGTGTTCCCGCATCGGTAAAATCAAGGATCTTGACGAATATTTTCCCAAAAAATTCAAAAAACGAGCTTATGAAGGGTACATATAAAACACCTACTGCTAAAAGCGCTTGTAACAGTATTCCTGTTAATACAACTTTCCAAGCAATGGCTTTTCTTTTTTCACTAAAAAGATACCCAAGTAATAACAACGAAACAAGGCCTAACAGTCCCCTGAGGATCGACATGAAACTAATACCTTTGGTCTCGCCAGTGGGTAAAACATTTCCCAGGTCCTTCTCATTGGTGTTTTTTTCCTGTTTTGCCGAATCGGAAACCAAACTATCAGGCTGTGCTTCAGAAGCAGGTATAATCTCTTCAAGTGTAGTATCAGCAATTACATCTCCCGGGGCAGAATCAGGCTCCTGGCCATTTGTAAAAGTATTTTGGGTTAGGAATATCAATGAAAATATAGCCGCAACCACCAAGAACAAAGTTTTGTAATGTTTTTTCATAAACCATCTTTTTAATTTAGGGAGTAAAAATAATGGAAATTTTTAAAGAAGAAAAATTAACACACCTTTGAAAAATATTTGAAAGAAGAACACAAGGCGGCTAATCCATAAATTAATTGTGCCTGTTGGAAATGAATCAAACCTGCATTATGCAAGTTTCACAATAATTTTGAGATTGAATTTAAAGAATTTGGTTATTTCATTTAGCCCAAAGGTTTCTGCCATAGGCAGACACGTCTATCCGCGGTGGCGGATTGAAATGACGAGGGGAAAAGCACGTCATCCATTGGTATAAGTACTGGCATCTCATAAGATATTTCCAAAAGTTTTTTATTTCCAAAAATTTAGAAATTATTTAAAAAATCCTTGAAAAGTATTTATAAATTTGTTAAAACCCATCTTTACCTGGTTAAAAATATACCAGGAAAATAAAAAATGTACCTTTGTAGCACTAAAAATAATTATTGAACAAGCTCAAAATTAATGGGTAAAAAAATTGTTATTTATACCGATGGGTCGGCATTAGGGAACCCAGGTCCAGGAGGTTTTGGCATTGTTATGAAATACGGCAAGCACAGGAAAGAAATATCAGGAGGATTTAGAAAAACCACCAACAACCGCATGGAACTATTGAGTATTATTATTGCCTTGGAATCCATCAAATGGGATAATATGGAAGTGGATATCTATTCCGATTCTAAGTATGTGGTGGATGCTGTTGAAAAGGGGTGGATTTATAATTGGGTAGCCAAAAGATTCAAAAAGAAAAAAAATCCTGACCTTTGGATGCGATTTATGGACATCTATCCAAAACATCATGTTAAACTACACTGGGTTAAAGGCCATGCCGGTATTCTTGATAACGAGAGATGTGACAAACTTGCCGTGCAAGCTGCCAACCAGGCCACCTTAGAAGTGGATACTTTTTACGAGAAAACCATCGAAGAGAACCAAGAGATGTTTTAACCGTTGAATAAAAAAAATAATCTTAAAGACCATTCATCATGGAAATACTTATCGGATTGGGGGCTATTTTAGTAATTTTGGGTGTGTTCGTGTTAACTTTCTTTTTAACAGAGTACATCAATAAAAAATCCAAGCACGAAAAACTTAAAAAGCTCTTAGAAAAAAAGCTTATCCTTAATTTACTTGTAGCTGTTATAGCATTTATTTTCCTGTTTATATACTTTAAAATCCTCGTATATTAAAACCAAATTGGGTATTAGGAGCTGGTGAATTAATGTTGAATTTGGGATTAAAAAAAAGACCCTTGTAAAATTACAAGAGCCTTTCGTCGAGAATTAAACAGGTGCCCCATGCATACAACCTGTTTTCCAATGTTAAATTAACCAAAAAATATATTATGAAAAAACCATTAGCTACCAATTAAATGCATATGAATTCTGTGGTTGCTTCGCTTTTTTTCTTAAGAACGTAAAAGGTGATTGCCTCTTATATGAAGAAGATCGCCAGAATTTAGATTTTATTTCTTTATAATTCATGTGACCATATTGTTGTTTTTTCGTCTTATTGTGGTCTTTATTATGGATCGATTTCATTACTTTTTCGTAAGACTCGAATTTTGTTTTAAGACTCCTGTGCTTTAATGATTGACCATAACTTAAACTTCCTAAGATAAAAACAAATCCAATGAGTAAAATATTTTTTTTCATGCTTGCCTCCTTTTCTCTAAATGATTATGATACAAAAGTACAACATTATAATTCCGTTTACAACAGTATTTTCACCATTTTTAAAAGGAAACCTTACGTATAATTACTGAGTAGATTAAGTAATACCGATACTTTTAATAGGCTATAATTATAATTACAATTGGTATAAGCGCCACAGTTGACAGGCCATTATTTATGCCTATTTTCCAAAATAAATTTTAATATCCTGTATTTCAACGCTTCCACCTGCCGGGTATAGGCTTATCCAATTATTACGTTGTATAATCCATTGGCTGTGTTTGCTAAGGTTTATCTTGTATTCTTTGGCATTATCAGAAGCAGCTATCTTGAAAGTAAATCCACCATTTTTGACAGCACCTTTGCCATAGTTGAGAAAAATATTCAAGTCTCGTGTACTAAGGTTTTTGATCTTGATGGTTGCATAACTTCCACTTTTATGCTGGTCAAAGGCCATGAATTTGAACTTTTCACTTTTGTTTTTGGGTATCGTAGTTTTACCGGCAACATCCAAATATCCTTGTGCATAAAATTTTGCTAACGCTTTTTCGTCTTCCATAATCCTTTTCACTTCACTTATTTTATCTTTTGGGTACTTCTTGGTAGGATCAATTTTTAAGGCATATTCATAGGATTTAATAGCTTGATTATAGGCATTGCTTCTGAGGTGTTTATCGCCTTGCTGAACGGCCTTGCGATAGGCTTGCTCTTTGCCTTGCCTACCGCTAATTATTTGGTTAATCTCTTTCAGCCTTGTTTGTGGATAGGTTTCGTTGGAGAATATAGCAAGCGCCTTCTCATATGCAGCTTTTGCTTTTTCGTAAGCAGCATCATTATAAGCCTTATCACCCTCGGCAATAGCTTTATTGTAAGATTCTTGCTTTTGTTTAGCATCCTCTTGGTATTTGGCTATTTTTGCAAGCCTATCTTTTGGATATTGCTCATTAGGTTTAAGATTGGAAGCCTGGGTGTAATATGGCTTGGCTTGTTCGTAATTGCTGTTGTCAAAAGCCTTATCTGCCGCTGCTATTGTGGCATTGTAAGCTTTATTGATCTTTTGCAACTCAGCCAATTTTTGATTAATTTTTGTAATTTGATCTTTTGGGTATTGCTTGTCGGGGAAAATATCCAGTGCGTTATTGTATTGTATTTTTGCCTTATCGTATATTTCACTGCTAAATGCCTCGTCAGCTTTAGCGATAGCTTCATCATAAGCCTGTTGATTCCTCTCTAAGTTTTTAAGAATTGTATTGATCTCATCAATCCTTTTTTTGGGATATTGCTCCTCGGGGTATATTTGTGAAGCTGCTTGGTAATTGGTTAAAGCACCAGTATAGTTTTTATTATTGAAGTTGTTGTCGCCAAGTGTAATTTGCTCTTGGTATTTTTGTCTTTTGGCTGATTCTGCAAGAAGTTTTTCTGCCTCTGCGGCCCTCTCTTTAGGATACTTTTTATCGGGTAGCAGGTTTGTTGCTTCATTATAAAACTTAATGGCTTGTTGGTATTGTTGTGCATTAAAAGCATTATCGGCTTGCTTAATGGCATTATTATAAGCCAATTGTTTGGCTTGCATCTCTTGCAGTATGTTGTTGATCGTTTTCACTTGGTTTTGCGGGTATTCCCTGTTGGGAAAAAGCGCTAAAGCCTCTTCATAAGCGGTTTTGGCATTTTCGTACTTACCCGCGTTAAAAAGCTGGTCTGCTTCTGAAATTTTGCGTTTATATTTTTCTTCTTTGCTTTGCAAATTCGATAATATTTGGTTAATCTCCGCAATTTTTTCTGCCGGGTAGTCCTTTTTGGGAAAGATGTTTAAAGCCTTCTGGTATAAGCTTTTTGCAGGATTGTATTCCTTGTTATTAAAAGCCATGTCAGCCTGGGCTATGGCTTGGTCATAGGCTTGTTGCTGCTGTTGTTGTTCAAGCAAAATTTGGTTGATCTGATTAATCTTATCCTTTGGATATCGCTCATTGGGTTTTAGTTGTGATGCACTCGTAAAAAAACCTTTCGCGTCTTGGTGGTTATTAACAGAAAATGCCTTATCGCCCTTTAGAACCAGCTCGTCATACTGCTTATTTCTTTGGTCAATTTCTGCCAATATTTGGTTGATCTTGGCAATTTGGGCCGGGGGATACTCTTCATTAGGAAATATCCTCATAGCGCTTTCATAACTTGTCTTTGCAAGCTGGTATTTTTTTTCTGAGAAAGCCTTATCAGCTTCAGCAATAGCTTTGTCGTAAGCTTGCTGCTGGTTCAGTTGTTTGGCAAGGATGTCATTGATCTCAGCCAATTTTTCTTTTGGATAGGCCTTGTCAAATAGGTTCAGGGCTTTTTGGAATGATGCTTTGGCATTTTCGTACTCTTCGGCGTCAAATTGCTGGTTGCCCTCGGCAATGGCTTGTTTGTATGCCGCTTCTTTCTTTTTTAATTGTTCTAACAAAATTTGTATCTCTGCAATACGCTTTTTAGGGTATTCCTTTTCGGGGAAAATTTCTAATGCTCTTTTATAAGAGTCAATAGAAGCAGTATATTTTTCTTGGTTAAACGCTAAGTCTCCTTCTTTAATCGCTTTTTCGTAAGCTTGTTTTTTGCTTAACATAGTAGCCAGCAACTGGTCAATTTCTTTGATACGGTCTTTGGGATATTGCTTCCCGGGATATATGTTAGACGCACCCTGGTAAGAGGATTTTGCTTCTTCCCATTGTTTTTGGTTAAAATATTGGTCGGCCTCCGAAATGGCTTTTTGATAAGCCTCATTTTTATTTTTTAATGCTAATAATAACCGGTTAATTTCTTCAATCCTGTTTTTTGGGTATTCTTTATTGGGGGAAATGTTTAATGCAGCTTGGTAATCGGTTATGGCATCTTTGTATTCCTTTAAATTGAAATGTTCATCGGCTTGTGCAATGGCATTATCATAAGCTTCTTGCTGTTTTTTCATTTCAGCAAGAATACTATTGATCTCGTTGATTTTATCTTTTGGATATTGCCTGTCAAAAATTGTTAATGCCACTTGGTAAGATGATTTGGCATCTTGATATGCTTCTTGGTTAAAATAATTATCTGCTTGGGCAATAGCATCGTCATAAGCCTGCTGTTTGCTTTGTTTTTCCGAGAGAATTTTATTGATCTCGTTAATACGGTCTTTGGGATATTGTTTTTCCGGCTTTATACTTGAAGCCTCTTTATATTTATCTCTTGCAGCAACATATTCTTTATTATTGAATAAATAGTCTGCGCGTTGTATAGCACTGTTGTATGCTGTATTGCGCTGTTCAATATCAGACAATATTTTGTTGATCTTGGCGATTTGTTCTTGAGGATATGGTTTATCCGGGTATACCTGTAATGCTTGTTGGTAATAATTTTTAGCAAGCTCGTATTTCTTTTGCCCATAAGCGTCATCCCCTTCTGCAATAAAGTTATCATAAGCTTCCTGGCTGTTTTGTAGTTTTGCTAATATAGCGAGTACTTCGTTTAACCTGTCCCTGGGGTATTTTTTATCGGGAAATATGTTTAGCGCTCTTTGATAAGCGTTTTTTGCTATTTCATACTGTTGGCTGTCAAATGCCTGGTCGGCTTCGGCAATAGCTTGGTCATAAGCAGCTTGTTGATCTTGCATTTCGGCAAGTTTCTTGTTGATCTCTGCTATCCTGTCTTTTGGAAATTGTTGATCCGGGAATATGTCAACTGCTTGCTGGTAATATTTTTTTGCTACACCATAATTTTCCGAGTTATAATTGCGATTGGCCTCAGCAATAGCTTTATCATAAGCTTCCTGTTGTTGCAAATTATTGGATAATATTGAGTTTATTTTACTAACCTGGTCTCTTGGATAGGGTTTGTCAGGAAAAATATTAGATGCCCGTTGATAATTGTTCTTAGCATCCGTGTAGTCTTTAGTAGAAAATTGCTGGTCTGCCAAGGCAATAGCTTCATCATAAGCTTTTTGCTTTTCAGCTTGCTCTTTTAGCAATAAATCAATTTTTTGAATCTGTACTTTTGGGTATTGCTCCTGGGGCTTAAGTTTTGAGGCTTTCGTGTAATCTTCCCTGGCATTTTCATATTGAAGGCTGTTAAATGCCCTGTCTGCTTGAGCAATATATCTTTCATAATTCTTTTCAAGGTCTCTCCTGGCTTCAAGAAATGCACGTATCTCTTTAATCTGGTCTTTGGGATATTGTTTAAAGGTTAAATACTCACTTGCTTTTTCATAAGAATCAATAGCTTTCTCGTAATTTTCTGATTTATAAAGCATGTCTGCTTTAGCAATTTCTTTATTGTATTTTTGAGTGTTTTTAATAATCTCTTCGGCTTGGTCTTTTAGCCTGTTGTTACGTTCAATAGCATTGCCTGTTTTGGCAAGGTTAACAATAAACTCTTCATACCGGTTGTCAAAATTGATGTATATTTCGCGCCCTGCGAAAAGGGATTTATCTAGTCCTTCAACATCAGGTATTAGTTCGGCAATTATTTCAAAACCATAAGCCCAGTATTTATAATCATCTTTAGTGAGTTTGGTTTCCACGTGATACTGGGAGGGCAGGTAACCATCTTTAACAACTTTGATAAGGTATTCATTCCCAAAATCAAGCTTTAGTTCAAATTTCCCTTTGTTGTTAGTATTTTCTGTATTAACAAGGCTGTTACTTTTATATACTTCAACATTTGCATTTTTTACCGGTGTTTTATCTTCCTCAACAAGGCCGTATATTTGAAGATAGCCTATTTCTCCTTCCTGCGTAAATCCAGTAGTTGGATTTATAGCAAAAAAAAACACAAGCAACGAATAAACCCAAAGGTTTAATTTTCTTTTTAAAACATGTATTGCTATATCTTGGATCAACTTCAAAGTTTTCTAAGTTTCAATAGTATAATCTCCAAATTTATAAAAAAAATTATAAATATGAATAAATAGCCGTTCATTAGACTTATTGTTTTAACGTGATTTATAACAAAATGTTTGAATACATTTTGCAATTTAGGTATTAATACGTAAATTTAATCCATAAAAATAGCGATTTTTGGGTATATTAACCCTTGATTCATCCCAATATATGCTGCAATTTTGTTTGATGTTAATAATATGAATATAGTGAATTCTATTTTACTCTTAAATTACTGCTAAATCAGGCAACACTAAAGTGTATTAAAACTAAAGAAAAGGTTATTATGAAAAACACGGGTTCAAAATCAAAAAATGATGAAAACATTCAAAAAAACAACAGGTTTTCTGTTTCCCAAAAGCACAATGAAAAGAGTACCCTGCCCTTTATGGTAGTTGGCATAGGTGCTTCAGCCGGGGGTTTGGAAGCTTTGGAGAGGTTATTCAGCAATATGCCTTCTGATAGTGGCCTTGGCTTCGTTGTTGTTCAACACCTATCACCAGATTACAAGAGCATGATGGTAGAGCTTATCAGGCGCTACACCACCATGAAAGTAATCAATATAAAAGACAGCCAACCCGTTGAACCCGATTGCATTTACTTGATTCCGCCCAAAAAAAACCTTACCATTTTTCATGGAAGTCTGTACCTAACAGAACAAGACCATCATAGAGCCTTAAACTTGCCTATAAACATATTTTTAAGGTCATTGGCAGAAGACCAAGGTAAGAATGCCATAGGGATTATACTTTCCGGCACAGGAAGTGATGGGACGCTGGGTGTAAGAGCTATTAAGGAAGTTGGTGGAATGGTAATGGTGCAGGATGAAAAAACTTCTAAGTTTGATGGTATGCCTAAAAGTGCGCTTGCTACAGGTTTGGTCGATTATATATTACCCCCGGATAAAATGCCGGAGGTACTGATTAAATACATTAAGCACCCTTATGTTAGCAAAAGTGAGACCGTTGGGAGTTTAAATATGCTGAGCGAATCGCTGATTGCTAAAATTTTGGTTATTATCAGGAACCAAACAGGAATGGATTTTTCTTTTTACAAGCCCAATACTATTATTCGTAGGCTTGAAAGAAGAATAAGTATTAACCAGATTAACAAAATTAATAATTATATATCCCTGTTGAATGATTCACCAAAAGAAGTAAATATTCTTTATAAAGAATTACTCATCGGTGTTACCCAATTTTTTAGAGATACTGCGGCATATAACGAAATTGAACAAAATATCATTCCGAGTATTTTTGAAAAAAAAGATAACAAAACCCCTATAAGACTATGGAGTATCGGTTGCTCAACAGGTGAAGAAGCTTACTCTTTGGCTATTCTTATCAAAGAATACATGCTTAGGCATGACTTGGAAAACGAGGTAAAAATATTTGCTACAGACCTTGATAGGGACGCAATAGAATATGCCGGTATTGGGATATACTTGGAAAGCATTGCCACGGATGTTTCTAAAGAAAGACTTGCTTCGTTTTTTATCAGTAAAAAGGGTGGATTCCAGGTAAATGAGGAAATACGGCAAATGGTGGTCTTTGCCAAGCATAACATTATAAAAGACCCTCCATTTTCCAAAATTGATCTTATCGTTTGCAGGAATCTTCTAATTTACTTAAAATCTGAGGTGCAAAAGAAAATCCTTTCTCTATTTCATTTTGCTCTTAACCCAGGTGGCTACCTTTTCCTTGGCAGTAGTGAAACAACCGGCGAATTGAGCGAAGCATTTACTACACTTAATAGCAAGTGGAAAGTTTACCAGCGAAAGCGTAATTTTAGGGTTGAAGGAGCAAAAGATTTTATACTGCCGCAATTACAGAAGAGCTTTAAATCTATTCAAGATAGAGACCTTATTAAGACAGACAACCACTTAATATCAAAGGAATCATCAAAAAGTGATAATGAGGCTTTTTACGAAGCCCTGTTAAATGTTTTAATGCCTCCAACAGCAATACTTGATAAAAATTTTAATGTGTTGCAGATATTTCAAGATTTAAACCCTTTCATCAAAGTACCTGCCGGTAAATTAAGTTGGAATTTTCTTAAAATTATCCGTCCCGATTTATCCGTATTAATGTCTACGATCTTGCATAGGGTGAAAAAAGATAAAAAAGACTTAAAATATCATAAAGTTCCTTTAAAAGATAAAACACAAAAAGGTACTCATGTAGATATTACTGCCAGGTCTTTTACTGATCCGAGATCAAAAGACCTCTTTATCTTGGTTTCATTTAATTTAATAGAGGCCGATGCTGATCAAAAAACAGCGAAAGATGAAGCCCCTGGAATAGAAAGCCAATATGATGAAAGAATAGAAGAACTCGAGAAAGAACTGCAATATAGCCAAGAAAACCTTCAATCCACCATTGAAGAGCTGGAAACTTCTAACGAAGAATTGCAAGCTACCAACCAAGAACTCATAGCTTCTAACGAGGAGTTACAAAGTACTAACGAAGAGCTGCAAAGTGTTAATGAAGAGCTTTATACTGTAAATTCAGAATATCAAAACAAGATAGAAGAACTTACAAAGTTGAATAATGATATCAACAATTTGTTAGAGAACACCAATATTGGGACTTTATTCCTTGATAGCCAGCTTAGGATAAGGAAATTCACACCTAAGATTACCAAGGTGATCAATATACTGGATATGGATATAGGACGGCCTATAGCGCATATTTCCCATAATACACTGTATCAAGATTTAATCTCGGATGTGGAAGCTGTGATAGATACTCTTAAGCCTAAGGAAATTGAAGTTGCCGACAAAGAAGGCATTATTTACTTAATGCGAATAATGCCTTACCGTACACAAGAAAATGCTGTTGATGGTATAATCATCACTTTGGTAGATATAACCAAGCTCAAAAAATATGAAAAAGAGCTGGAAGACTATAAGGAAAACTTGGAAGAAAAAGTTGAAGAAAAAACCAATGAACTTACAAAAATTAACCAAGCATATATCAAGGCTCAAAAGATTGCTAGGCTTGCCAATTGGCAGTATAACTTAGATGAAAATAAAGTAGATGTATCGGGTAATTTTTTTGAGATCCTTGGCATAAGCCAAGATAAACTTGGTAATGATTTCGAAAGTTTCCTTTTGCTCGTGCATAATGAAGATAGAGCCTATGTAAAAAATGCTTTTCAAAAAGAGGCAAAACTCAAGAAACAGGTAAAGATCGAGTACAAGATGCAAGTAAATGACGAGGTGCGCTTTATTAGCCATAATGCCAGTCTTATTATTCGGCAAAATCAGCAAATAATTGAGGGAACCATACAAGATATAACTGATATGAAGCTATATGAGCAAGAGAAACGTGAGCATGACCTATTGATGAGAGTATTGGATAATAGCCCTATTGGAAAAACTATGGTAGACAAATCAGGAAATATCATTTTTGCGAACAAAAAAGCCGAAGAAATTTTTGGTATTACACAAGAGCATATCACCCAAAGATCTTTTGAAGATGTTCAATGGGAAATTACCGATTTAAAAGGGCAAGCAATACCCGCGGAAAAGCTACCCTTTAGTATTATCATGGAAACAAAAAAACCATTGTATAATTTTAGGCATTACATTAAAAATGGCGATGTTAAATCACTACTAAACATCAGTGGCTCGCCATTTTATGATGAAAATAATGAAGTTGCCGGTGCCGTTTTTTCTATACAAGATATTACCGAAGCTAGTAAGGTGGAAATGGCACTAAAAGAAAGTGAAGCAAAATACAGGAGCTTATTCAACAGCAATAGAGACGCTATTTTGGTGGCCAATACCAATAGAGAAATCATTGATGCTAACCCGGCATTTGAGGAGTTAACCGGGTACAAGCTTAGCGAACTAAAAGGGAAGAAAACAAAATATATCTATGCTCAAGGCCAACAATTTAATAAAATGGGAGAAGAGCTAAAAAAACAAAAGCATAATAAAGGCTTTTTAAGTCAAATTATTTATAAAAAGAAGAATGGAGAAACTTTTGTTGGTGAAACCAGTACTTTTTCGATGAATGATGAGCATGACAAGCTGGTAGCTTATGTAGGGCTTATAAGGGATGTTACTGACCAACAATAAAACCACAAGTTTTTCCTGTGGTTTTATTGTTGGACTAATCTTTTCTTAAAGTATCATTGTAATACAGGATATTAACACCTGCCAACACAATTAAGGTCTTCAAATGCTTGCTTAAGCCTGGTTACCATTGCTTTTTCACCTTCGCGCAACCATTTTCTCGGGTCGTAAATTTTCTTGTTGGGTTTGTCTTCTCCTTCAGGATTGCCTATTTGTGATTGTAAATAGTCTTTTTTCTCTTTGTAATAACTATGAACACCATCCCAAAAAGCCCATTGGGTATCGGTATCAATGTTCATTTTTATCACACCATAGCTTATGGCTTCCCTGATATCTTTTTGGCTGGAGCCTGACCCGCCATGGAAAACAAAACTTACGGGTTTTTTTTGGGTGCCGAATTTTTCTTCGATGTGTTTTTGTGAGTTATCAAGTATTACGGGTTGCAACTTTACATTACCCGGCTTATATACCCCATGCACATTGCCAAATGCAGCAGCAATTGTGAATTTATCGCTGATCTTGGATAATTGCTCGTAAGCATATGCTACTTCCTCCGGCTGGGTGTATAGCTTAGAACTATCAATGTCAGAATGATCAACACCGTCTTCTTCTCCTCCTGTCACTCCTAACTCTATTTCCAAAGTCATATCGATTTTGCTCATTCTTTCAAGGAATTTCTTGCAAGTGTCGATATTCTGTTCCAATGGTTCTTCCGAAAGGTCTAACATATGTGAAGAAAAGAATGGTTTACCTGTTTCTTTGAAAGCTTTTTCACTCCATTCTATTAACCCTTCCACCCAGGGAATGAGTTTTCTTGCAGCGTGATCAGTATGCAAGATAACTGGGACTCCATATGCTTCTGCCAATAAGTGAACATGCTTTGCCGCTGAAACACAACCCAGGATACCGGCTTTTTGATTGTCATTATTAAGCGATTTGCCGGCATAAAAACTGCCTCCACCATTAGAGAATTGTATGATAACAGGAGAGTTTACTGCACTTGCAGCTTCCAAAACTGCATTGACGGAATTGGTTCCTACTACATTAACACCCGGAAGGGCATAATGATTTGCTTTTGCTATTTCTAATACTTTTTGTACATCATTGCCTGATACTACGCCAGGCTTAACATGGTTCAATACTTTATCTGCCATTGGATTATTGTTTTAAGGTTATTAATTCATTACTTTAATGTTTACCAAATTTAAGCATAATAACACGAATAGAATAAAAAAAATACGGAATTTTATTTTCAACGAGCAGCCAATGCCTGGAATAATTATAGAAACACAAAAGAAGCATGACTAAAGAAAGTACACAAAAGAAACACCTTCAAAAATTTTTAAATGACCAAAAAAAAATACTTCTTGGTAATAACCGTTTTTATATTGAAAGGTTGTAGAAATAGATTAAATTTGTTGGTTTAAATTCATCCAATGCAAAACGTTTATTCATCACGTAAATATATCATTATAGCCTTGTTTATTTTAATAGGCCTTGTTTTTATGTTGCGCTTGTTTTATATCCAAGTAATAGACCAAAGTTATAAGTTATCTGCAGATAATAATGTTATCAGGCATATTACCCAATACCCGGCCAGGGGTTTGATTTATGACCGCAATGGCCAATTATTGGTACATAACGAGGCAGTTTATGACCTGAGAGTTATTCCAAGGCACGTGAGCCAACTGGATACTGCTGAGTTCTGCCGGCTTGTTGGTATTTCTGTAGAAGAATTTAACAAAAAAATGAATAAAGCAAAGGCTTATTCTTACTATAAACCAACAACATTTGTAAAACAACTTTCTAAAGAAAATTTTGGCTACTTAGAAGAAAAGATGTATAAATATCCTGGGTTTTATGTTCAACATAGAACAGTAAGAGAATACCCTATATCTGCCGCATCACAAATACTGGGTTATGTAGGCGAGGTAACAAAAAAGGGCGTAGAAGAGGAGCCTTATTATAAAGCCGGCGATTATATTGGAATAAGCGGGATAGAAAAATTCTATGAAGAACAATTAAGGGGAAAAAAAGGTAAGAAAATTATGCTGGTTGATGTTTTTAACCGTATAAAAGGGAATTATGAAGAAGGAAGGTATGATACAGCGGCTATAGCAGGAGAAAATCTTTATACTACCATAGATATAGACCTTCAAAGTTATGGAGAAAAACTTCTGAAAAACAAAAAAGGTGGTATAGTAGCTTTAGAACCAGCAACAGGCGAAATTCTCGCTATTGTTAGTAGCCCAACCTATAATCCAAACCTACTAGTAGGAAGAATTAGGACAAAAAACTATAAACGTTTGTCAAATGACGAGCTCAAACCCTTATTTAATAGGGCTATCCAGGCAAAATATCCACCCGGGTCAACTTTTAAAACCGTTAATGCATTGATTGGCATGCAAGACAGTGTTCTTTCAAAAAAAACCTATCATTCATGCAACCTCAGTTTCTATTACAGTGGTGTTAGGGTAGGTTGTCATGTGCATAAATCGCCACTTAACTTAATGGAATCTATACAATACTCGTGTAATACATATTACTGCAAGGCTTTTAGAAGTATTATCAATCAACCGAGATTTGAAAATACTGCCGAGGGATTGATGAACTGGAGGAAATATGTATTAAGTTTTGGGATCGGAAGAAGCCTTTATTGTGACCTCCCCGACCAATCGCCTGGATTTTTACCAACACCAGCATACTACAACAGGTATTATAATAAAAATGGTTGGCGTGCCATTACCATAATTTCGTTGGCTATTGGGCAGGGAGAAGTATTGGCTACTCCATTGCAAATGGCCAACCAAGCTGCCATTATTGCCAATAAAGGATACTACATTACTCCTCATATTGTTAAGGCAATAGGGTCAGAAGAAGATACTTATGAAAAATACAGCAAAAAGCGCGAAACCCTTATTAATAAGGATCATTTTCCACTTATCATAGAAGGGATGCAAAAAGCGGTAGAGGCAGGAACGGCGCCATTAGCAAGAATCGACAGCATTGTTGTTTGTGGTAAAACAGGAACATCACAGAATCCACACGGCGAAGACCACTCTGTTTTTATAGCATTTGCACCCAAGGTTAATCCTAAAATTGCTATAGCTTGCGTTGTTGAAAATGCCGGGTACGGAGGTTCTTGGGCTGCACCTATTGCAAGCTTAATGATAGAAAAGTATCTCAAAGGGCATGTGAACAGGAAAAACCCAATGAGGAGATATATCGAGAACAGGATACTAAAAAAAGATTTGATCCATCAAAAAGAGCAATAATGAGAGACGTAAACGTTTTTAAACATATTGATTGGGTTTTGGTATTTTTATACCTTTTGCTGGTTTTCCTCGGCTGGCTCAATATTTATGCCGCTGTTTATAATGACGAACACAGTAGCATCTTTGATTTTACACAAAATTATGGAAATCAATTGATATGGATAATTTTTGCTATTGTTTTTGCTTTTATGATTTTAATGTTGGAAGTAAAATTCTTTCCTGCGTTTGCCTATGCCATTTATACAATAACTATATTCCTTTTGATAGCAGTTTTGCTTTTTGGAGTGGAAAGAAGCGGTTCTAAGTCTTGGTTTCAATTTGGGGGCGTTGGCCTACAACCTGCTGAATTTGCAAAATTTGCCACAGCCTTAGCCATCGCAAAATTTTTAAGCTCTAATAACGTGGACATAAAAAAAATTAAGAATAAGTTAATTTTGTTCTTGATTATTGCATTACCTACCGGGCTTATCTTATTACAAAATGATATGGGTTCGGCCCTTGTATATACTTCATTTTTGCTCGTGCTCTATCGTGAAGGAATTTCCAGTAATATCATTATTATTGGGGTGTTGTTTGCCATTTTATTCCTCGTAACCCTTTTGTTTGAAAAATTTATTGTTATTGGTGTTATTGGTGGTATAGCTTTTCTTATATTTTTATTTATAAGAAGACGGAAAAAGTATTTTTTTACCATTTTATTGCTCGTTGTTATTTCTTCCGGTTTTGTTTATAGTGTGGATTATGTGTTTGAAAATGTTCTTGAACCACACCAAAGAACAAGGATTAATGTATTATTAGGCAAAGAGACTGATCTTAGGGGAGCAGGGTATAATGTTAACCAGTCGAAGATTGCTATTGGTTCTGGCGGCCTTTGGGGTAAAGGATACCTGCAAGGAACCCAAACAAAATTTGATTTTGTTCCAGAACAAAGTACGGATTTTATATTCTGCACTATAGGCGAAGAGTGGGGATTTATTGGTAGCTCAGTGCTGATCATCTTATTTATTGCATTATTGATCAGGCTGGTGCAAATAGCGGAGCGACAACGCTCCGTGTTTTCGAGGGTATACGGGTATTGTGTTATTTCTATCCTCTCTTTTCATATTGCCATAAATATTGGTATGACCATCGGCTTTTTCCCAGTTATTGGAATTCCTTTACCGTTTTTTAGCTACGGAGGCTCGTCTTTATGGGGATTTACCTTCTTGCTTTTCATCTTTATTAAATTGGATGCCCAAAGATTGGAAGTGCTTTAAATATGAATTTTTATTCCTATTTTTACACCCATTTTCTCGGCATGTAACATACATTTTACCGATATGCGTTTAAAGACATAATTTACAGTTCATTTCAATCTTGGAATTATTATGAACAACAATCGGCATAATACCAAGTAAGCATTCAAATTCTACTTTGTATCTTTGAATGCAACTTGGTATTATAAGCTTTAATAGGGAGTTGCACGAGGCCAAGTAAATATTAAAATCTATTCTTGTGAAGGTAAACATTTTTATAGGCTTGTTTTTATTCATTATGATCAACTCGCTGGTAACAAGCGCACAGCAAACTAAGATACTGGGACATATTCGCGACTCCCTCACAGGAGAGCCTATTCCCTTTGCCAGTATTGCCTTTAAGAACACCAATATTGGCACAACCTCCGATTTTAGTGGCAATTTTTCTTTGCAAACCCATCATGATGTTGACTCACTGGTGTTTTCATGTGTTGGCTACCAAAAAATAGTTATTCCCGTAAAAAAACATAGCTTCCAAGAACTCGATATTAAACTCGCTTCAAGGGCTTTTAATTTATCTGAAGTTATAATCCGGTATAAGGGAAATCCTGCTGAAAGGGTTCTGAAAAAAGTGATCAACAATAAAGAAATAAATAATTGGCGCAACAATCCGTCATTAGAATACGAAGTATATAACAAAATACAATTCGATGCCAATAATATTACCGAGGATTTTAGAAACCGGAAAGTTTTTAAACCTTTCCGGTTTATTTTTGACTATGTTGATACGTCTACAATTAATGGAAAATCTTATCTCCCGTTGTTTTTATCAGAATCAATCTCCAATTTCTACTATCGTAAAAAACCCAGGGAAGAGATCGAGATCATCAAGGCAAGCAAGACTTCGGGCATAAAAAATGAAAGTTTATCTCAATTCGCCGGCAATATGTACCAAGAAGTAAATATCTATGAAAATCATATCATGTTGTTCGAGAAAAACTTCGTAAGCCCAATAGCCAACTTTGGATTGAATTTCTATAAATATTACCTTACGGATAGCGCTTTTATTGATAGCACATGGTGTAAAAAGATCATGTTCAAACCAAGAAGAAAACAAGAACTCACGTTTACAGGACATTTTTGGGTAACCGATTCTTCTTTTGCTATTAAAGAAATTGACATGCGAGTAGCCAAAGACGCTAACCTTAACTATGTGAATGATATGCTCATCGAACAGCAATTCAACAAAAAAGATAGTGTTTGGCTTCCAGCAGAAGATAAGATAACCATTGATTTTAATTTGCTTGAAAACAATAAAAAGATATTAGGATTTTTTGGAACCAAAACAACTTCATACAAGAGTTATTATATCAACCAGCCTAAAACCGACGAGTTTTATAATTCCCCAACCCGTATTATTATTACAGATAGCGCATTAGATCGCTCTGAAGAGTTTTGGGAAGCTTCACGCCACGACAGCCTCAACCATGAAGAAAGCAATATCTACTACATGATAGATTCTATCAAGAATATACCTGCTTTTAGGACTTACGTGGATATTGTTAAAACAGTGATGCTCGGGTATTATATCTGGGGTAATTTTGAAATAGGCCCTTACATAAAAACGATAAGCTATAATGATGTTGAAGGTTATCGTTTTCGCTTGGGCGGACGGACAAGCAACGATTTTAGCACCAAGCTTATGCTCGACGCCCATGTGGCTTATGGCACCAAAGACGAGAAGTTCAAATACGGTGGCGGATATATCTATATGATCTCTAAAAATCCCAGGAGGGCATTTGGAAATTCATATAAATACGATATAGAACAACTGGGGCAGAGCCAAAATGCTTTTAGTGAAGACCACTTTATAGCATCATTTTTTAGAAGAAACCCACTTGATAAACTTTCATTGGTTGAAGAATATAAAGGATATTATGATCATGAATGGTTTACAGGTTTCTCTAATACTTTTACCCTTAAACACAGGCAGATATATCCTGCAGGCAAAACCCGGTTTGAATTTTTGCCACATGAAGAATCAACAATAAACTACGAGAAAAACAGCATCACCACAGCCGAAATTGAGTTGGGAACACGCTTTGCCTATGATGAAAAATACCTGATGGGCGAATTTGAAAGAGTTAGCTTAGGAACTACCTATCCTGTCCTGGAGCTAAAATATGCCCGTGCCATAAAAGGCTTATGGGGTTCTGATTATTCATACAACAGGTTACAATTTTCCATTAAACATTGGTACAATATTGGCAGCTTCGGATGGTCTAAATACATCTTAGAAACAGGGAGAATTTGGGGAAAATTACCCTATCCATTATTAAAAATGCATAGTGGCAACGAGACATTTATTTTTGATGAATACGCTTTCAACACCATGAATTATTACGAGTTTGTTAGTGATAAGTATGCCACCTTTTATTACACCCATCATTTTGATGGCTTTTTCTTAAACCATATTCCTTTAATGCGGAGGTTAAAATTCAGGGAAGTCGTTACTTTTAAAACCGCGGTTGGCAGCCTTGAAGAAAAAAATCAAAACTACTCGATGTTCCCTTCTGGCCTGTCGCAGCTTTCAAAGCCTTATGCAGAAGCCGGTATTGGTGTGGAAAATATTTTGAAGATTTTTCGCGTTGATACTTTTTGGAGGTTATCTTATTTGGATAATGATAGAATAAGAAAATTCGGATTTTTAGCTTCTTTACAGTTTAGTTTTTAAATTTGCATCCATAGTAAAAACTTATTATACAATAATTTCATGATACTAAAAGCGGATAATGTAGTAAAAAAATATCGTAAACGTACTGTTGTTAAAGGTGTTACAGTTCAGGTGGAACAAGGAGAGATTGTTGGGCTGCTTGGTCCGAACGGCGCAGGCAAAACCACTACTTTTTATATGATCGTGGGGTTGATTAAAGCCAACAAGGGCAGAATCTACCTTGATGATAAAGATATTTCGGAAGAACCTATGTACAAAAGGGCACAAATGGGCATTGGATATTTGGCACAGGAAGCTTCTGTATTTAGAAGGATGTCTGTTGAAGATAATATTATCTCGGTGATGGAGTTTAAAAAAGGATTGAGTAAAACCGATATGAAAGATAAGTTAGAGTCGCTCATCAAAGAGTTTGGGCTTGAGCATGTAAGGAAAAGCAAAGGGATAACGCTTTCAGGAGGCGAAAGGAGGAGGACAGAGATAGCCAGGGCTCTCGCTGTTGATCCTAATTTCATCCTCTTAGATGAACCTTTTGCAGGTGTAGACCCTATTGCAGTTGAAGATATTCAAAGTATCGTGGCCAAACTCAAAGAACGAAATATTGGGATACTTATAACCGACCACAACGTTCATGAAACGCTTTCTATTACTGACAGAGCTTACTTGCTTTTTAATGGCTCTATTCTTAAAGCGGGTACATCCGATGAGCTTGCCGATGACGAACACGTTAGAGAAGTTTATCTTGGCCAAAAATTTAAACTTAGGAGGTAAATATTGTATGTTAGAAGATATTTTACGGCATTCTCGCGCAAGCGTTAAATAAGGATTTTTATCAAATCATCTAAGGTTATTGTTCTTCTTCTCCCAAAATAAACTTTCTAAAATACTCCATATAGAGTTTTACATCTTTGTTCCTGTAAAATTTAGGATAGTTTTCTGATGAGATGAGAAATTGCTGGTAGTCTGCAGGATTCAAAGAGCCGAAAATTTCTTCTTCATCATTCACTGCCTTATAATAAACCATTGCTTTTTCAATACCTTTAAAGTTACTAATGGTAATGATCTGCCTTACATCGTCTAAGAAAACACTACTAATGGTTAGCTTAGAAAGGCTAAAATACTTGGTATTATAATCTGAAAAAGCGATTTTAAGGTCGTTGAGGTTCAGGTCTTTTATATTTACTATACAAACATAAAGATAGATCGCAGACGAATCAAATGTATAAGGGTATTGCTTTTCCTTTGGTTTGCCAATAGAATCGCTAAAACTATAGGTGCTGTCACCTTTTGTACGTTCTCTTAAAAGACTAAGCGTGCGTGAAGCCCTGGGTTCCAATTCACTTTTGGGGTATTTTTGAACAAAGCTTTCTAAAGATTGAATAAATTCTTGCATTTTTTCTTCCTTGCCATAACTTAACGCTTTAAGATATGCAAACTTGGGCATTGCTGGGCTCTTTGCATAAAGACTGTCAGCAATGTTATGATTTACAATTACTTTATCAAAACGCTCATCCAAGAAGTAATTATATGTACTAGCGTATAAGTTTTCTGCTGCATTTCTCCGTTTTTCAAGTACTTCGTTATAAGCCGGGTCTTTGATAATTTTTGCATAATCGCTTTCAGGGTAATTGTCTAAGATTAGGTTCTTGTAATACTCGGCTCTATCTTCATTTCCATTTGTAAGGTTGATCCGGTATAAATGATAGTACGTTTTTAATGTATATTCCGTTGAATCGGGATAGCGTATAAGCAGTTCTTCAAAAGAGCTTACGGACTTCTTATAGTTTTTCAGCCCTTCATTATAAATAATCCCGAGGTTATAAAATGCTTCCTGTATCATTTCATCCGAGATATTCATCATAGAATCTGTAAGAGGAATATTTTTGAGGTAATGCTCGGGGTCTTCATTCACACCAGATTGAAATTCTTCACCATCTTTACCTTCTGTTCCTGATGCTCCTTCACCTGTTGGGAAAACATTTTCAGCCATGGCTTGTTTATTGCTAAGGCGCCAATTATCCTCCAATTTCCTTTCTCCCCATCTGTTGATAAATTCATTATATCCTTGGCTTAGTGCCCCGGGATTATAAAAATACCATTTCCCTCCTGATGTCACGCTTGCCATCTCGTTTCCAAAATCACCCGCAGAGGCCATTCTTTGCTGCTTTTCCATTTCTTCCTTCCTTTTTTCTTGCTCTTCTTTTTTAAGCCTCTCAATAAGTTCTTCAATGAATACCAACCTGTCTTCTTCGCTCATATCTGCAAGGCGTTGCAAACTATCCTGGGTGTTGATGGTTTGGATGTTATTTACCAAGTCGCCTAGTACATTGGCCTTGCTCTGAATCATTGCATAGCCTGGATATTCCTTGGGTAGAAAAGCCATTGTACTGTCATAATATGATTGTGCATTTTCATATTTTGATTGTGAATAATAAATATCTGCAATTTTAAGATAGGAAACGGCTTTTTGCTTGTTGTTAGAAACACTATTCCATGCAGACCTTTTTAAATATTTGATTCCTTCTGTGGTGTCAGCCTCTTTAAATTCTAGTTCGGCAAGTACAAAATATATTTGGTCAAGATAATCCTTATTCTTTTCATCTTTGGCCATTTTTAGCAGTTTTCCCCTCAATTCTTTGCTATTACCGCTTGATGCGTCAAAACATTTGGCAGTATTCAAAATGGCGTTAAACTCCATTTGGTAAGGGGTGTTCTTTTTTAACACATAAGCATAAGCATCGGTAGCTTCATCCAACTTGCCTTGTTCTTGGTATACTTGTCCCAAAATAAAAAAAAGCCTAGTTTTAATATCCTTTTTCCTATTTACCTTTATACCTTCTTTAAGGTAAGGAATGGCTTTGTCATATTCATCCTGCATCAAATAATATTCAGCAAATACCCTGGGATAATTTCTTTTATAAAATTTGGTTAGGTCATTGGCCTTTTTCATATTTTTTAACGCCCTAAGCTGGTCTTCTGCCTTGGTATATTTTTCAAGCTGGTTAAATGCATGAGCTTTCCACAACTTAGCATCAAAGCGGAGCTCGCTGTTTTCATATTGCCTTTCCACATAATCAAAAGCAGAAATTGCCAAACGATAATCTCTTTTGTAAAAATGAGACTTGCCAATAAGCATGTAACTGTCATCTATCCAATTGTTATATTCAACTCCTTTAATAAACATGGAGTGCTTTTGTATCACTTTTGAAGCTTTTTTAAAAGCCCTGTCCATTTCTGGGAAAACAGATTCAGCAACTTTTTCGTCAGCAAGCTTGTATACCGGTAAGATAATGGAATAATCATCTTGATGGGCTTCCTTGGTCTTTTTTACCCCTTCTTTATAACTTTCATTTCCATTAAAATAAGCATTATAATGGGCAGTCATATTATGGTAAAAACGGCGGGTAAAAGTGTTCTTTTTGGTTGAACAATTGTTAAACAGGAAAACGATCCCAACAACAAGTAAAATTCCTGTAAAATAATATTTTTTCTTCATCCAGGTACTGGTTCCTTTTTTAATAAATGGACAAAATTAGCACTTATGTTTATAATGAGGAAAAGATTCTTTTATTTTTATGGTATAAACTCATTTTAAAAGGATTTATTATAATTGAACCGGGAAGTTTGGGCAAAAATTGTTTCAAGGTCTTTATTCAGTTAAGATTTTAATAGCAGCATTAATTGAACTTACAGGTTCTTTGCAGCTTTTTTCATCGCAAATGTAGATTTGCAGGCCATTTTGTTCGTTTTTATTTTTGAGTAATGGTAATAAGTTTCCAGGGTCCTCTCTCTCTCCACAAAATACAGCATTTGGAAGCAAGTGCTTTTTAAAATGCTGGCCTGTTATAGGCGGTTGGCTACCTGTTATAGCAACACTATAAAAAGGAAATGTGTTGAATACTTGCAGTTTAAACCAATTCATAAATGCTGAAGGGTGTTTTTGAATGTGTTTACTTAATGCATTTAATCCCTTTTTTACGATTGTTATATATTCTTGATTTTCAAACAAAAACCCTAATTTGTGCAATGCTAACAACATTTCTGAGTTGGATGAAGGAATAACATGGTCATAAATTTCTTTTTTCCTTGAAATCGGTTCATTATTTAGCTGGGAGAAGTAGAACAAGGCATTGCCATCATAAAATTGCTCGATTGCTTTATTGGCAATTTCTTTAGCCTTTTCCAGGTAAGAAAATTCAAAAGTATTTTCATACAAAGAAATTAGCGTATTGGTCAAAAAAGCATAATCATCGAGAAAACCCTTGTTATATGCTTTGTTATTCCTGTAGCTGTGTAAGAGTTCCCCGCTTTCATTGATTTGATTTTGAAGCATAAAGTTTACATTCTCGATCGCTATATCCAAGTATTCTTTACGGCCAAGGGCTTCCCATGCGTCAATAAAACCCATGCTCATTAAAGCATTCCAAGAAGTAATCGCTTTATCATCAATGCCAGGGTGGATTCTTTTTTCCCGGTAATTATAAAGCTTTTGCTTAGCTTTATGAAGTTTGTCAATAAAAGTTTCTTGGTCAAGATTATTATTAAGAGCAAAGGTTTGTTCTGAGATGGTTTTATGTAAGATATTCTTTCCATCTTCCCAATTCCCTTCTAAAGTGATATTGTAAAACGAAGAAAATTCATGTGCAAAACCTCCCAAAACATCATCAATCTCATTTTTTTCCCAAACATAAAATTTCCCTTCTTCTCCTTCGCTATCTGCATCTATAGCAGAAAAAAACTCTCCTTTTGTACCGCTCATTTTTCCCTTTATGAATGCTAAAGTTTCGCTTATCACTTCTTGGTATACCTTGTTTTTGGTTAATTTATAGGCTTTTGCATAAACGCTGGTAAGTTGTGCATTATCGTAGAGCATTTTTTCAAAATGTGGTACCAACCATGTGCTATCTGTTGAATAACGGCAAAAACCACCTCCAAGATGATCGTAAATTCCACCACAGGCCATTTTGGTCAGACTTTTTATGATATGCTGCAAGGCTGAATTGCTTTTTGTATGGTAAAAGTATGACATTAGTCCTTCATAAATAACCGGCAAAGGAAATTTTGGAGCTCCTTTTGTTCCTCCATTAGAATGATCAAAATTTTGACTTAGCTGTTCAAAAATTTCATTTAGCTGTGCTTTGCTTATTGTACTTTCATTATTTACTTGAAAAGAAGATGATAAGGACTCTATTTTTTCTTTTAGTATATCCGATTGGTTTCTAATTGCATGAAAGCGATGGCTATATGCATTTTTTATTTGGAACAAAACATCTAACCATTTTTTTTTGGGGAAATACGTGCCCCCCCAAAAAGGTGTTCCGCCTGGCAAGGCAAAACAATTAAGAGGCCAGCCGCCTCTGCCGGTAAGTAATTGAACCGCATCCATATAATAATGGTCTATATCAGGGCGCTCTTCCCTGTCTACTTTTATACAAGTGAAGTTTTCATTCATCATTTTAGCAACCTCGTTGTCTGTAAATGATTCCTCTTCCATTACATGGCACCAATGACAAGAAGAGTACCCAATACTAATGAGTAGGGGTTTATTCAATTTTTTGGCTTCTTCAAGGATTTGAGCGTTCCAAGGCTTCCAATTTACCGGGTTATTGGCATGTTGCAAAAGGTAAGGGCTGCTTTCGGTTTTTAATTCATTCTTCATAAGAAAGGTTGTTTTTTATTGGTATAACAATATGCAGCCAAAAAAGTTTACGAAAAAAAGAGAGGGTTGCCTGTGAGCAACCCTCCCAAAACCTAAATCTAACCTAACTACCTAATAATGAATCATTCGTTAGCTATGGCAAGCAAAATGGAAGACAAAACAAAGAGTAATGTTTAATGTTAACCCAAAAAACTAAATTAAAACTAACATTGTTTTGGTCAATCATTTCAATAACAAAGTTAATACATAAATGCTTGAAAATTAATTGTGGAAATTACGTAAAGAAAATAGAGGAGATTACCTAATCCAATTCTTTTAATCTCTTATAAACCCTATTGTTGTATTGATACCGGTTAGATTTCTTGCATTTTTTAAAGGCATTTATTTTAAGGGAAAAATAAAAATCCACGCCAGAAACTTTGCTTCCAATAAGAGGGCCTATTTTATCTGTTCCTATCACTAAATTATTGTTGATACGCAGGGCAGCTCCAATCCTTGGGTATATGTATTGATACATGACAATTGGAACAGAAAATCCAAATCTTTTAAGGTCGTATCTTGGTGTTACAGCCAGGATGTTTGTCCTGTCTACGCCAGGCCTTCCGAAGTGAGGAATTCTTTGAACAATCGTGCTGTTAACAAAAAAATTGCTCCCCAGGTTGTAATCAAATTGCACACTGGCAGCCCATGGCAAACCAACGCTGTATGTTCTACGGTCGGCCTGGGGCTCATCTGGGATATCCCTTATTTTTTCGTAAAGGATAGAATCAAATTGGTTAAGCTCATCTATACTTTCCAATTCCCTTTGTATAAAATCGTTGCTTGAAATTTCACTTTCAATAATATATGTTTGAGCGTTATCATTAAACCTGAGATATCCAATATCTAATAAAGACATCCCAAGCCTCCATTTATAGTAGAGTTTTTTTTCTACACAATCCCAAGAAGGGCACTCGGCAAAAAACACTTCTGTTTTCTTAGGTTCACTATTTTCAATAACGATCCCCGCATCAAAAGCAAGTCCGTTACCTATAGGATGGCGGATAAAATCCTCTTCGTATTGGCCTGGTGCATATCCATACCCAGCATCAATATTAAAAAAGAAAAAAGAGGAGTCAGTGGCTATTTTTACATTTAAATCTTTGTTATAAGCATATACACTATTATATCCTTTAAGTCTTTTTAAAGTAACAGCCCCTTTTATCAATTTGTACCTTTCTTCTTCAAGCACTTTTCCAACAGTAATTCCAATTTCATTCCAAGCGGCTTGGTTAGCCCAAACCCTTCCGAGATGATATTCATTACCAACATAGCTTTCATTATCAAGGCCTTCATATCCTTGACGGGCAATTTCTGCTGGTATGCCTCTTACACTTGCGTGAGTTCTAACTGCCGTATGGAATCCAAAACTCCAATCTTCCCTGGAGATAATTAGGGATGGACCATGAGCTAATGCGCTGGCATATGCGTGTTTCTTAAAAGGATTGTCCTTGTATTTGATAAGGTAATCATCAGAAAGGTCCTTATTTTCTTGGTTAAACTGGTTGTTAATATTAATATCTTTAGGGTTGAAAACATATTTGGGGATATTTACATCATCAACATAAGCGTAATTGTTATCACCAAAAACATGTACACCAACCAGGTTAAAATCCCACCTAAAAGGTGAGCGTACGATAGATGCCGGGTTTAGAAACACCCCGCTGGCACCTGCATAATTGCTGGTAGCTATGCCAAGCCTCTCTTGCGATCTTAAAGGGTTAATAGATATTGCAAGTAGAATAAAGGTAAATATTATCTGCTTCATATTACTTTTATGTGACGAAAGTATAAAAATTTTTGATAGATGCATAAGTTTATGAAATAAATTTATTTTCTTTTTGGAAATCAATATAAAAATGAATTTTCCACAATAATAAAAGGTTTTCAAATTCTAAATTGTTCATTAGAAAATATTGTTATTTTCGTGAACCAAAATTCATTGAATGGATGCCAATTTATTTTCGGAATATGCATTACCTGCCACACTTGCCATTATTATGGGTGGAATGGGCTTGTCGTTAGAAGTAAAGGACTTTAAACAAATTTTAATTTATCCAAAGCCTATTTTAACGGGATTGTTTAGCCAGATGATTGTTTTACCTCTCATCGCTTTCTTGATCGTTGGTTTCACGAACCTCGATCCATATATTAAAGTTGGATTTATATTGATAGCTGCTTGTCCCGGAGGTACAGCATCAAATTTGGTTACTCACTTGTTAAAAGGAAATCTTGCCCTGTGCATTTCATTATCAGCTATAAATAGTTTGCTTATTCTTATTTCCTTACCATTGATCGTGAACTTGGCGCTTATGCTTTTTGTTGGTGATGCTGCTGAAATTAGCCTTCCTGTGATGCAAACCATCATCAAGATATTTTTTGTTATCGCCTTGCCTGTTTTTACCGGGATGATGATACGCTCATGGAATAGAACATTGGCGAATAAGTTAGAAAAACCTTTACGATATATTCTAACTGGATTGTTACTCTCGGTTTTTATAGTGGTGATATTTTTTGACCAAAGAAAAGAGAGCGCTTCCATACAGGATTATTTGGAAATATTGCCTTTTGCCCTCGCCTTGAATTTTGCCTCTATGCTAGCAGGATTATTTATTGCATATTTTATGAAAACCGGCAAGAGAAACAGTTATACAATTAGCGTGGAAGTGGGCCTGCAGAATAGCGCCTTGGCCATTTTTGTAGCCAGTACATTGCTTAATAATCATCGCATGGCTGTTGTTGCCGTTATTTACAGCTCGTTTACTTTTTTCTCTACAGCTTTATTTGGGTATATTGCAAAAAAAATATTGAAAGCGGATAAGTAAAAATGTTCATCCCGCGAATATTATTTCTTCTATCTCCCAATTATGATTGTCGGTAAATAAGGCTTTTTTACCCAATCGCTTATCTTTAATTTCTTTTAATTTGGCTTCATTAATGTTATAGTTTATGACAGGTGCCTGGTTTTTAGTGGCATGGCCGAGACTTAACACCTACTTCATGTATTGACGTTTTAAAATGGTTTTCACTTGGGTTTTCAACGCTTGTCTTGGTTGGAAATACCTGCTAACTCTTTAACCTGGTTTAATTATGTAGTGAAGGCTGTTATGTTTGTCTGTAAAAAATTGTATATTTGCTATTTAGAAAGCGTGGAGTTTTTATTTCGTAAACTCACGCTAAGATTATTTTATAATATACAATGGTAAATGCCAATCCTATACCGGCATATCGGCACTGGCTATGAAAAGAGCCAAGTGAGGCGTAGCCGATAACCTGTGCCGATGTAATTTTAAAATTGGCAAACAAGGTTTAGCGGAAGCTTGGCAATATTAAAAATACTATCAGTATTGGACTATATTTATAATAAATACAACGTTATGAAAAAAATAATTCTATTAACCATTGCAGCGCTCTTTGTATTATTAAATACAGCCAAAACACAAAATGTACAAGGCAAGATCACCTATTCAGACGACCAACTCAAAGTAGTAAAGCTATGGGGTTCGCATTACCAGAGAGGTTTTGCCTATGGTTATCTTTTGGGAGAGGACATAATGGACTTATATGAAAATTATATTGTCCCGCAATTCGGGTATTACTTGGATTATGCCAAAACCATTATTGAAGAGGGCGGTCATATATGCATTGACCCTGTTTTTTTTGAAGAAGCACAGGCAGTTATTGATGGCATAGATTCGGCGGGCATCTCAACAAAAGAACTGGACCAATTAGGACTTTTGGTATCAAATACATTTTTAGACATACAGGGCTTAGGCGGAGTGTTCAGCAATTTGAATTTTACGAATGGTTGTTCAAGTCTTATGAGCTGGGGAGAAGCAACAGAAGGAACTCCCTTGGAAGGAAAATCAGTGATTTCAAGACACTTAGATTGGAGTACAGGCCCAACTTTAATTAATAACCAGGTAATAGCTGTCCATTTCCCGGTTGAGAATGATGAACAACCTTGGGCAATGATAGGTTTTAGCGGGCAGATTTCTGCTTTGTCAGGCTTTAACAGCAGTGGTGTCTCTGCTTTTCAGCATATGATGTCTGATTTTACCGGTACCGGCTCTTTTGATCAAGGATACGAAGCCATTTGGTTCAGCCTCAGAAAAGCGCTTGAAAAACAGGATTTTGATAATGACGGCCATAACAATGTAAATGATGTAAGAAATGCACTGCTTGCCAGTACTCCGGGTTATGCAGATGGTTTCATCGTGGCGGCCTCGGCCCCTTTTACTTCCGGTTACGACAGTTTGTCAGCCCTGGTTGCCGAGCTGGCGCCCGAAACGCCAAACCATACCTTCAGAACCAACGCCTTCCCTGACAGCATACCCTCGGATAACCTCTACGCGGCCAACTACGAAATAAAAAGGAATAATCATTATCATTTCTGCACAAGATACAATGCCGTTAAAAACAACATTGGCAACGGAACCCTTATCAGCGAGGAAACCAACTGGTCTTTGATGAAGCAATATTCCAATGCTTTACATAATAACATCCAGTTCATGCAAGTGATCCCGGGCGAAGAAATATTCAAAATTTCCTATCATAATAACGATAGCGCCGCATACTTGCGTGTGCCCAAAGTTTTTTATTTTGATGAATTATTCGATTACCATGCCTCTGCCGAATATGAATCAAAACTTGATGATCATTTTGTAGAAGTATTCCCCAATCCTGCAAAAGATGAATTCAAGATCAATTTTTACAATGCCCTTCCTGACCGTCTAACCATAAGCCTGCACGGAATCAATGGCGTGGAAATAGAAAGGATTCTTGATAACTATTTTGACCAAGGGTGGTTTACGCATCATTACAGGGTAAAAAAGGTGAAGAAAGGGGTCTATTACATCAGGTTTATTACCTCAAAGACGGCCATAACGAAAAAAGTTATTGTTGTTGATTAGGGTTGTTATAAAATCACCCGGCGAATCCCATCTATTCACCGGGCGACTATCTTACACTATTTTACCAACACCACTTTCCCTCTTTCTTTTATTGTTCCATTCATCAGCAATGAATAAACATAAATGCCTTCGGGGAGGTGCTTGGCCGATACCTGGAAACGGTATTGCCCTTTTTCTTTGTATCCATCCGTGACATCCAGGACTTTTTGGCCCGTAAGGCTGTAAATAGAGATATTCACATAGGCCGGTTTGGTTATTTGGCAGTTTATGGTAGTATTGTTCGTGAACGGGTTGGGTTCCAAGGTAACCAACTGCGTAGCATTTACATCACGTTCGGCAGGGCCGGCAGTAATGGCATTGTTTTGTTCGCCGCCGAGTAGGCTCAATAATTCTGCACGGTGTTTATGGTGCGCTTCACGGCTCTCGGGGATAAATTCAACCATCTTGCCTTGGTAGCTCGATTTACCGCTTTCTTCCATCATGAGGTAGAGGTTCTCCAGGTCGATGATGGCAAAAACAGAATCTTCAAGGGTTTCAGGGTCTTGGATTACATCCTCGAACCAAGCGATGGCGCTTGGGTAGTTCTCCATCTTAATGTCGCAATTATTGGATAAACGGGATGCAAGCTTTTTCAAAACGTCATTATTTTGAAGTTGTGGGCCGGAATAATAATTTTGAAGTTGATTGTAATTGTTATTGTTGAGTTCTTCTAACAATAGCATGACCTTGAGCGCGGACTTGGAAAATTTTGAAGCGGGGTATTGTTGGAAATAACAAATTCAGGATGGCCGTTAATTAAAATAGCGCCCCTGGCATCGTCATCGTTAACATTGCTGATAGAGCAACCCGATATATTGATGCCGGTAGAAGGCCTGCCGCCGGGATGGTCAATAGAGATAAAACCGTTATTAAAAGTAGAATTGCTAATGGCTGTATTCTCTGCCGTGATAAAAACATTTCCTTTGTTAAAGCTGGCGCTCGAAAGGGTAAGCGTTTTGCAATCACCTGATATACCACAATTGGTAAATGAAGGGCTGCCAAGGTTGCAGGAGGCGTTTGGGGTGTTAAGCTCCAGGCCTTCCCAAAACTCCATGTAAAATACCGGTTCAAAAGACAAGTTGTTACCGGGTTGCAATGTGCCGTTAACCACAATTTTGTTGCTCGAATTGCGCCCTTTAATGGTAGCATTGTCTTCTATAATTAGGGTGCCGCCACTATCAATAGTGATGGCTGCATTCTCTTGGAATTCAAGCGTTTGATCATTAGCGATATTAAGTACCCCACCATTCTTAACCCTGATGTCAATGCCAAAATATGCTAAGCCATTAACCTCCATATTTCCTGAAACTTCAATTATACCTGCTTCATCTATAGCATCAAAACTTGCATTATTATTAATAATTAAACTTGATCCTTCTAAAATATTAAAACCACCAATACCTTGAAAGTATAAATGGCAATTATTTGCAACAGTTAATGTGGAACTGCTATCAACTTCTACCATATTGCTAATAGTAGCTTCTTCTTCCAGGGTAATGTCATGGGTTATTTTATACCCTTCTGCCATGATATTCATGGCTGGGTCTCCGAAAAGGAGCATAAGATATTTTGAACAATCATATACACCTAACCCGATAAATCCAGCTTTTGAAGCCAATAATAATTCTCCACTTACATGATTCATTTTATAATAAAAGAAATACAATAATCTTGCTTGAAATGGAATTGGTTCCTCAGGTAGTTGAGGGTACGTTTTGCCCGGGACTAAATAATTAACATCTTGTAGAACCAATAAATCCAACAAAACCCTTATTTGGACTATAAGTTGTTAATTCTTCTCCCATGCATGGATTGTTGGCGCCATAATCCAACTTTCCAGTCAAGCATGCCATGCTAAGAGCAAAGGGGTTTTTGCTGAAGTTATTTAAATTAGATTGTATAAATTCATAAGTAATGTTTTGTTGCCATGAACCAATACCACCATGCCCATTATAGAACAATAAACCAGACCCATCATTTGCCATATCAATGAAATCTGCTCTCATCTGTTCCCAATTTCCTCCATCTTCATAATCATAGTAGTTTACCCTGGTGTAAGTTTCTTCATTTAATAACTTCGGTTGAATGTAATTGTTAAATAAACTATCATAATAAAATGGCCCCACCCAATTCCCATTTATGCCATCAAATGCATTTTTGTATTTAGGGTTATACTCTGTCTCGTGCCTGATGGTTTTCTCAACAATATTATGCAGCTCTGTTAACCCTGTTGTAAGGTTATTATTTACGCAGAAACGTCCTATAAAGAGGTCTCCAATGTCATCATAGGTATTGTTGTTTTGATTTTTAGTTAAACAAGAGTAATAATAATCCCCTGGCCAATTTTCATCAGGCCAATAAGGATTCCCGTAATACGCTCTATCATACGACAAAGGCATACCCGTATTACCCACATCCACATCGCCTATGAGTAGCACATAACCCAATTTGCCATCGTAGGTGTGCTGAGCTTCGCCGTTCTCGTAAATATGTTTTATGCATGACCTTATTTTTTGCTCTTTAATAAACATTGGATCGTCATATTCAAAATCAACCTCTGCAAAAATATTATATGCATCCAGAATTGTAACATTAAACCCATTGTATTCCGCCCTATGATTAGCTATTCGCAACACCTCAGAATTAACGTTGTTAGGTTCAAAAAATGGTTCGGAGCAGATAATTAAATAATCGGCATCTATATTATTGGCATCTTCGGGTGTGCTTAGGGTTACCCACTCCACAGTGCCATTGTGGGCTACATGGTCGTTTACCTTGGCATCCATGCCTGTTGAAACATAATTGGGCATCATGCTGCTTGCCACGCTGTTGAAAATACCTGTATTTACATTTACATCTGTTGTTGGGTTGGTGAATTGAAGATTGATTGTGAAATTCGATTTAACCTTGAGTTGCCGGCTCACTACATTGTATTGCAAGGGATAAATGTTGATGCAGGCATATTTCTGATCCCTTAAGTAACCGAATGATACAATTTCTGCATCTACCCCATAAACAAATTCGTTTTTTGCATATTCAATTGTTGATTTTGAAAACACCTCCTCAATACCAGAAGTGCCATCAGGGTTTTCAATTAATTCATGGTCGGGTGATGGGTAAACATTGTAATTGCTGAGGGTTGTTGCAGCATTGGTGCTGAAACTTAAGCTCACATTATCGCATTCAGGAATAGCTATGTATTTTGTAAGATAGGGCAATTCGGGACTGCCTGTAGTTGCTGACCCCACACATCCTGGTATGTTGAGCCTCTGGTAGGTAATTCCATCGTTTTCCTCGTTTGTACTATACATGCCACCAAATTCAATTGATAGCTACACTTGTTGATTTGTAGATTGGACAACCTGTAAATCAGGCGACTGTGGTTCGGTTTGTGTAAACGGAACCCATGTTTGCGCTTGAGTTGCCAATAAGAGCAAGCCAAAAGCACAACTTAACATTAATTGTTTCATAAAAATTTGTTTTTGATAGTTAGTAAAACAGCATTACCTTAGTCTTTTCATCCCTGACAGAGCGTGAGTGCAGATCAGGAATCCATTAAAAGGAATGCTTATTGATTCAAGAATAAAATCTTATTTAGTTTCGAAACAGAATTTGCAGATTTGATTCTATAGAAATAAACACCATTTGCAACCTTATTCCCTTGATTATTTGTTCCATCCCATCTGACTCTATTTGAATTGCTCTCAATCCTTTTGAGCAATTTGCCATTTCTGTCAAAAATTTCAATATAACTGTTATCCTTCATTAACTCCTTTGGAAGATTGAAAGTAGTAGTAATACCAAATGGATTAGGGTAGCATCCAATTTTCTCTAATTCTTCAATTTCCTCAACACTATAAGTTTCAACCAAATCATGAAAATAAGTTGTAAAAGTTTGAGCTGAATCAGCACTGTAATCTATATACATAAGCATGTGCTGTGTATCCTCTGTTGGTCTTATCCGCTTCACATAGAAACTTCCTGGCTCTCTCCCTGCTGTAAAATATACACTCCAATAATAAATATCAATATAATCTGATTCATACTGTTGTGTCCAAGTATATCCTGTATCTGAGCTATAGAATATTTTATAGTGATAGTCTGGCCACCATGAGGCTAGATATAATTCTCCTGATATGCTCCCTCGTGTCAAAATAGGATAATTTCCTGATATTGCATAAAATGCAACAGCCGAATCTAATTGAATTTCAGAAAATGTAATTCCACTATCATTACTAAAATGCAAAAAATATTCTATGCCTGAAATTCCATCAAATCCATATAGTTCATTTTCTAAATTACCAACTTCAAGAACATACTTTGCATCATCTCTAATATCAATAAAGTTATATCCATATTCAGAACTTCTCCAAAGAGTCCCTTCTACATCTGAGCAACATTTAAAAATTATACCTTCTTCGCATCCGCTTGTAAATCTGCCACTTGATCCAAAAGAATGTCTAAACTCCCAGTTCACCCCATAATCAAAGCTAACCCAAAGCTCTCCGCCTGCAATGTTGTATAATGTACCGGGTGTGGCATCGCCCAATACTTTGCCTATGCCCATTTCTCCGTTTGGGGCTGAGCCTGTGGATCGGTATTGTAAGTTGAGGGTTTGCCCATTATCAGTTGAGCGCCATATAGCCGTATGCATCTCATTTTGGTTGTCAACATACCAATTGGACGAAATATAAATTTCACCAGGCTCAGTACCGCGGGTTATGGTAGATTGGGCGTAGATATTTGCATAAAATACTGTAATGGTGATGGTTAGAAGTAAGGTTTTCATTGTTAGTTAGGTTTTAGATATTCAAATATAGTGATTTTTATTTTATTTTTATAGTTGTTATTTGATTGAAAATATGCCGGTATTTTCTTATTAAAGAAGTCTTCCCATGTATCACCACCGTCTAAGCTTCGAAATTTCCCAATGTACAAAGTGTCAGGATGATTTGGGTCAATAACTATTTCTCTATACGAATAATTATCATCACAGGAAAAAATCAATTCCCAGGTATTACCATAATTTAATGATTTGTAAATTAAAGAAGTTCCATCAAAATCAATTTTATAGAACTAAACATTGGTCTCTTTGGAATTGATATTTATATCTGTTAAAGTTGAATACAAAGGGGATGCTATTTTTTGGTATGAATTTCCACCATCAAGCGTTCTGTATAGTCCTCCATTTTGCGGTGATCCTGGTGTAAAATATTTACCTGTTCCCAGTAATATATCATCAGGATTTTGTGGGTTAATATGAATTACATTTACAGCATGGGTACCAGGTAAAGTTTCATTCGCTTTTTGCCATGTATTGCCCCCGTTTGTACTTTCAAATAAACCCCTTTCAAGTGTGCTAATCCATAAATGGTTTTCATTGGAAGGATCAACAGCAATATCCTCAATTGGGTAGTAGTCGCCAAACCACCAGCATGGTAATGAGCCAGAATTATTTAATGTATCTTCATAAACAGGCAGGTTTCCTGTTGAGCAGGAAGTCCATGTTTCACCACCGTCCAAAGTTTTGTAAAGTCCAGTAGCTAAAGTCCCTAAATATAAAACATTAGGGTTTGAAGGCGCCATAGCAAGAGATTTTACATGGGCACAATATGGCCCATTACGGAACCATGCACTATCATTTAACTGTATAGATTGTGTTTGTGCGATAGTTATCGCCATTAGTGCTGTTAATAAAAGAATGGTTCTTTTTATCATATTACGCATGTTTTTGTTTTAAAATTTACTTGTCATTGTAGTCGTCTATGGTAGATATTTTTACCGGCTGCGTCCACTCTTGTCCAAAAGATGAAGTAAAGGGTAATAAAAAGATAATTAACGTTAGAGCTTGGGGGTATTTTTTTGGTTTCATGGAGTTTTGGGTTTTTATGTTGTTGCAATTTTTTTTGGCAGCATTTTTTTGGTTACTTTTTTATGAAATTATTAAAAATAATTTCATACACAAATATAGCATAATTATTTAAAAAAATAATAACTGGCATCAAATTTTTTAAACATTCCAACAAGTCACCCGGTGAATATCACCTAAAAAACAACAGTAATTTTAAAGCGGGCAAGCTGTTTGCAAACAATTCACCGGGTGACTGCAAGGCAGCAGCACAACTTTTAACTTTATAAACTTTACAAACTTTCAAACTCAACAAACCTGTTATAAGATCACCCGGCGAATCCCGTCTATTCACCGGGCGGCTATCTTACACTATTTTACCAACACCACTTTTCCTCTTTCTTTGATGGTTCCATCCATCTGCAATGAATAAACATAAATGCCTTCGGGGAGGTGCTTGGCAGATACTTGGAAACGGTATTGCCCTTTTTCTTTGTATCCATCCGCAACATCCAGGACTTTTTGGCCCGTAAGGCTGTAAATGGAGATATTCACGTAAGCCGGTTTGCTTATTTGGCAGTTTATCGTGGTATTGTTCGTGAACGGGTTGGGTTCTAAGGTAACCAACTGCGTTGCGTTTACATCACGTTCGGCAGGGCCGGCAGTAATGGCATTGGTTTGTTCGCCGCCGAGTAGGCTCAACAATTCTGCACGGTGTTTATGGTGCGCTTCACGGCTCTCGGGGATAAATTCAACCATCTTGCCTTGGTAGCTCGATTTACCGCTTTCTTCCATCATGAGGTAGAGGTTCTCCAGGTCGATGATGGCAAAAACCGAATCTTCAAGGGTTTCCGGGTCTTGGATTACATCCTCGAACCAGGCGATGGCATTTGGGTAGTTCTCCATCTTAATGTCGCAATTATTGGATAAACGGGATGCCAGCTTTTTCAAAACGTCATTATTTTGAAGTTGTGGATTGGAATAATAATTTTGAAGTTGGTTGTAATTGTTATTGTTGAGTTCTTCTAACAATAGCATGACCTTGAGCGCTGACTTGGAAAATTTTGAAGCGGGGTATTGTTGCACCACTTGCTTGTATTTGGTTTCTGCTTGGTTGTAATTGCCTGTTTGCATTTCTTGTGTGGCGTCGGCGTAGAGCATTTCCGCAGGGCCGGGGTTTTCTTGGAGGTATTCCAATTCCCAAACAGGTTCATAATCGAACAATTCTGCCGGGTAGAAATCTTCTTCCGGGGCAAAATTGTTTCCCCAGAAGTTGTATGCTACATCCACATGTTCTTCTTCTTGAGCCCGGTAATATACCAATGGCATGGTGTTATCTTCGTCTATTACAGCATTGTAACGGAAATACACCGGGAAACTGTTAGAAGAAGCATGCACTTGGTTCTCTTCATTGTTCATGACCTGTTGTGTTTCGCTAACTTTTTGTGCTTCTGCAAAACCTTCTATCCTAATATTGCTATTGTTGAGGCAAATAATGCCGTTTTCGTTGTTGGTGATGATGTTGTTGCCCGTTATCTCTGCATAGGATTGGTAAATACGTATCCCAGCTACATTATATTCGCCGGTATTTCCGGATATGGTGTTACCTGTTATCCTGTGGTCTCCTTTTTCTGAGCCGGAGCGATAAAGGGCAATACCATCGCAGGCATTATTTGTAACGGTATTGTTGGAAATAACAAATTCAGGATGGCCGTTAATTAAAATAGCGCCCCTGGCATCGTCATCGTTAACATTGCTGATAGAGCAACCCGATATATTGATGCCGGTAGAAGGCCTGCCGCCGGGATGGTCAATAGAGATAAAACCGTTATTAAAAGTAGAATTGCTAATGGCTGTATTCTCTGCCGTGATAAAAACATTTCCTTTGTTAAAGCTGGCGCTCGAAAGGGTAAGCGTTTTGCAATCACCTGATATACCACAATTGGTAAATGAAGGGCTGCCAAGGTTGCAGGAGGCGTTTGGGGTGTTAAGCTCCAGGCCTTCCCAAAACTCCATGTAAAATACCGGTTCAAAAGACAAGTTGTTACCGGGTTGCAATGTGCCGTTAACCACAATTTTGTTGCTCGAATTACGCCCTTTAATGGAAGCATTGTCTTCAATAATTAGGGTGCCGCCTTCTTCCACGGTAATAACTGCATTATCTTCAAGGTAAAAGGCAGTATTGTTTTTTATCTTTAAAGTACCGCCGTTTTTCACGAGCAGGTCAACCGATGTATGGAATTCATTACCTGTTTCCATGTAGCCGGAGATATCTACCTCGCAATATCCCTCTTTGGCGTTGAAATAAACATGATTGGCAACAGGCATGGAACTGCCATTGTTGATGATAATGCTTGAGTTATAAAAATCAATATTAACGCTGTCATCCACTGTAAGCGTAGCATTATTGGTAACTGTAGGCTGGAACCTGGAGACCATATCCGAGAACAGGAGCGTATTGCTATCTATGGTAAAAGGTATGAGGTCGTAGTTGATGTAGAAATTTGTTGACGGGAAACAAGGGTGTTCATATATAATATAATCATTAACACCTGATGTTAACTCAAAGGTTTCTCCAAAACGTTGATCAATAATTGTATAATCTATAATGTAAAGGCTATCTTCAGAAGGGTCGTCAAAAGTGTTGAAGTAACTTAAAAAATACCGACCCGGATCTTCATCCAATGCAGATGAAATATCAAAGCAAAACTCAATCGTATCATTATAACCCTGAATGGGATATTCACCACTGTGTGGATTAGGGATACCGAATTCAACATCAGGGTGGTTATAGTATGGAGACACCTTGGCATTATCTACATAATGCAATTCCCAAAAAACCCGATTTCTTTCAGAAGATGCTGCCTTTACCTTGCAAGTGAGTTTTATGTCATTGTTTAGGTCTGCAAAATCATCTATATCGATCAATAACACATAAGTACAACCATAAAACACCAGTCCCACCTTCAGGTCCACTAGGCAAGGCAAATAGCCTGTAAGGGACGTAAATGTAACCACTATCTGCGTATCCGAAACCATTAGAGTTAACCACCTTAAAAGCCCCTTTTTCCCAATCCATAACATTCACATCTCCATCTCCATTGATATCTACATCATTGGTAAAAATTCCATTGCTATCATAATCTACCATTACGCTATCGTTATACCCAATAACCGTGAGGCCATGTCCACCTGTGGGAGAAAAATCAATAACATATCTTTTACCAGCATCATAACTTTCCGGGGGTAATATGCCCTGCCGTGGATCAGCCCATACCATTTTAGCTGCAAAAACCATGGCACCGCCCACTGTATCACCGGCATTATGATCGTTGAGCCAATGTTTCATCTTCCAAATCATCGTGGTATCTGCTGATTTTGATACCTGATACCTGCTAAAATCCGGTTTATTAACAAGCACCTTGTTCTTATAATAATCATAACCGCTTTTCCAACGCAAAGAATCATATACTGTAGGAGCATCAAGGCACTTGAGGTAATGGTCTTCTTCGTAGTCTGAAGCACGGGGAATTCCAATACTTTCCAGCAAATCTAAAGCTGCAGAAAAACTACTACCTGTCCATTGCGAACCCTCGTTAATAAAATTGTAGGTAAACCCTGGAGGATAAATATTTTCCCAGTCTTTTACGCTGTCAACAACTTCATTTCTAAACCTATTGGCCTCATAGGTAAACATATAACCAATAGCAGAGGCATGTGCACAACTATAGCCAACTTGGTCTAATACCGGGGGCATATAGGGTTGCTGCGAGTTGTCTACCATAAATGGCAAAGGTGTTGCTGCCGACTCTGGGGTTATTACCAATTCATCGTTAGAAAATGTACTGTCGGCATCAAATTTACCGAAATATTGATTGCCCTTTTCTTGGGCAAACAGTTTAAAAAACAATGTTGTTGTGATCAACAATGTGATAATCAATTTTTTCATGTTAAGAAATTTTAAAGTTTATGAATTCATTTTATAATACAGGAAATCCCTGCATTTTTTAAATACTATCACTATGAAACACGATGTAAAGCTTCCTAATGCAGTTCATAAAACCTGGCCGGGATTGTTTAAAACGGCCCGGTAAACTTACCAGGAGCTCCACCGAACCTCTACCGGTAGCAGGCAAGGCAGGGAACACAATGAAAAAACGCTACCTCGCTATGATGATCTTTCTCGTATATTTAACACCTCCTTTCATAATTTTCATGATATACACCCCCGGTTGTAAGCCAGAAGTGGGAATGCTTATGGTATTGCTCCCATAATCCGAACCCATGGTTTTTACTTTTTTTCCATGAAGGTTGTAAAGTATAATTTGGTTAATGCTTGTACCAGCGCCCGGTATAATAATATTTAGTTTTTGTCCTTTGGAAACGGGATTGGGATATACTGAAATATTTCCTGATGTTTTATATTCTTTTATTCCAAAGGTAGAAACGGGTTCTGTGGTGCGATAAATATTAGCATACACCTCATCTATTGCAAAAAGGTGATTATTTATGAGTTTTAAACACCATGGGTAATTTAAAGGAGGAGTAGAATCGATTTGCCTAAACACACTATCATTTTGGGCTTTAAGAAATAAGCCGCCACCAGACCTTGCACATGCAACATAAAGATCGTTTTCCTGTGTTGCCACGATTCCGTTTACTTCATAATTCCAAAAAAATTGTTCCCATGTTGAATCATTACCTGAACTTTTATACACACCATTAAAACCTGTATGTATATTATGAGCTACTCCCACGTAAATTTCTCCCTGTTTATCAAAGCTGATACAAGCGGCATTGTCATGCAGCATGTTTTTTGTTTCCCATGTACCGGAATCGCCGGTAGGTGAGCCCCAAAGACCCTCGAAATAATCGTAAGGGGAACCATAAGCGGCGTATATTTTACCGGTTACAGGGTTGCGGTTTATATCGCGCACCCAAGGCGATGCCGGGTTGTAAAGGACTTCTTCCCAAGTTTTGCACGTATCCTGCGAACGAAAAACCCTGAAATCAGTGCCCACAAATACGGTATTATCATCATCTGCATGAATGGTCATAACAAAGGGGCCTATACCAAAATCATAATCTACCTTTATCCATGTTTTACAGGTATCAGGAGAATACCAAAATTGATTCCAAAGCATTTTATGAACATAGACATATCCATTTGGCCCTGCCTCAATATCTTTGCATTCAAACTTAAAACTTGTTGTATCCCATGTATCCCCGTTATCGTAAGAAATGAATAAACCGGGGCCTGATGAAGCAACGATAATATCACCAATAACATGTTCAACATCCCAAAATCCCACATCATCGGGCGTGTTTAAGTGTTCCCAGAAATCATCCTGGGCGGTTGCTGTTTGAAGTATGAATAAAAAGCCGAGTAAAATGGTTGTTGTTTTCATGGTTATGTTGGGTTATAGGGTTTTTATTTCTTTATTGTTGTTTGTTTATAGATTTCTAATATCTTATGCTTTGCAAAAACTCCATCCAATTTTGTTTTGGTTATGATGCTATAATGACCTTTTTCGACTGCATGGTGTTTCCTGCCTGTATTTTCATGATATACACCCCCGGTTGTAAGCCAGAAGTGGGAATGGTTATGGTATTGCTTCCATTATCCGAACCCATGGTTTTTACTTTTTTTCCATGAAGGTTGTAAAGTATAATTTGGTTATCAGATGTTTTAAAACCTTGAAATACAATATTTAAATTTTGTCCTTTCGCAATTGGATTTGGATAAACGGATACTTTTTTATTGTTGACCGGGTTGTATTTCTTTATCCCAATATTCAGAACTCCTGACCTGTCATTAGATTATCAATAACTTACAATATTTTGCA
>CAZJDA010000018.1:0-79175 GCA_964544705.1 uncultured Bacteroidales bacterium | reverse complement strand
ATTAAAGAACTGGAAAACCGGTTGGATACTGATTTTATCGTGCTTTATGGCGATATCATGATCAACATGGATATACACCGCTTTGTTGATTTTCATTACCAACATCAAAGTGAATGCACATTGGCGTTGCATCCAAACGATCATCCTTACGACAGCGACCTCGTGGAGATGGATCATAACAACCGTATTACTGCATTCCACTCCAAGCCTCATGATAAAAATACTTATTATCGCAACTTGGTGAATGCCGGGGCTTATATTTTTAGCCCTGCCATTTTTCCATTTCTTCCCAAAGGAGAAAAAAAGGATTTTGGCAAGGATATTTTCCCAAAAATATACAACCGGTGCAACATGTTTGGTTATAACACCTCGGAGTATATGAAAGATATGGGCACACCCCAACGCTGGGATGAAGTAACCCAAGACCTTTATTCCGGTAAGATCAAAAGAAAAAGCTACGAATACAAGCAAAAAGCCATATTTTTAGACCGCGATGGTGTGATCAATAAAGACACCAATTTTATCCACAAATCGGAAGAGCTTCAATTATATGATTTCACACCGGCAGCTATTAAAACCATCAACAACACGGATTACCTTGCCATTGTAGCTACCAATCAATCGGTGATAGCCAGGAATTTATGCACCATTGAAGAATTGGACTACATCCATAAAAAGCTGGAAACAGAACTTGGCAACGAAGGAGCTAAGCTGGATGCCATATACTATTGCCCGCACCACCCGGATAAAGGCTACCCTGAAGAAAGGCCCGAATACAAGATAGATTGTGAATGCAGGAAGCCCAAGCCCGGTATGCTGCTTAAAGCTGCCAAAGATTTTAATATTGACCTCAAAAGATCATTTATGATAGGTGATTCGGAAAGGGACATCGTGGCCGGGAAAACCGCGGGGTGCAAAACCATTGGCGTTATGACAGGCAAAGGCTTGAAAAATACCTCTACTGTACCGGGTTATTTTTTCCAAAACCTGGGTGAAGCCATCGAATTTGTTACAAAAGAGCCCTATCTTGAGGAGTTTGAAGAGATCAAAGAAAAATTCCATAAAACCACCGAAAAACCTTTTGTGATCCTTGTCGGTGGCAATGCAAGGACAGGAAAGAGCATATTTTCTAAGTACTTAGAAGATAAATTCATTGAAGAAGGCCATAGCGTCATAGCTGTTAAACTTGACGAATGGATATTACCAAAAGCCCAGCGACATCAGTGCCACAATGTTTATGACAGGTTCCGCAAAGAACAATTAGTTGGTGATATCAAGAATCTACTTGAAGGAAAAAAAATTATTGCCCCGGGATACTCCCCCTGGTCTGGACAAAATGCCAATCCTGTTGGTTACTCAATTCAAGGAAAAGAGATTGTTATCATTGAAGGCGTTGTGGGTTTAGCGTTTGAAGAATTAAGAGAACAAGCTTCAATTTCGATATTTCTTGATATTGATGAACAATTGCACAAACAAAGGTTTTACCAGTTATATTATTGGAAAGGCTTTGATAAAGCTTATATTGACAATCTCTACCAAAAAAGAAAAAAGGATGAGTACGATTTGATAAGGAAAAATCATACATTTGCAGATATAACAATAAAAAGCAAACAATCATGATCATTACAAAAACCCCTTTCAGGATAAGTTTTGTTGGTGGTGGCTCCGATATGGAAGCGTTTTATTCGAAACACAGGGGTGCGGTTCTCAGTACTTCCATTAACAAGTACATGTATATTTCTTCGCACAATTTTTTTTACAAAGACCAGGTACAGGCCAAATATTCGAAAACAGAAACTGTGAATTCATTGGCCGACCTTCAACATCCAATATTGCGCGAATGTCTTAGGAAAATAGGTATTAACGGAGGGATAGAAATTAGTTCAATAGCTGATATACCATCAGGAACAGGTATGGGCTCCTCCTCTTCTTTCACGGTTGGCGTGTTGCACAACCTACATGCTACTAATAACCAGTATGTTACGAAAGAGCAATTGGCATCAGGAGCATGCGAGATCGAAATTGACATCCTGGAAGAACCTATTGGGAAACAAGATCAATATGCTGCGGCCTATGGCGGTTTGAATGTTATTTATTTTAACCCGGATGGAACTGTTACCGTTGAACCTTTGTACATCAGCAATGATGTTTACAACCGGTTGCAAAAAAACTTGGTCATGTTCTATATGGGGAGCCAACGAAAAGCTTCTGATATTTTATCTGACCAGAAGAAAAATATATCGCAAGAAGAAAAATTCAATACCCTGAAAGCCATGACAAACCTTGTCCCAGAACTTAGAGATGCACTTTATAAAGGAAATCTTGATGATTTTGGCAAGCTTATGCATGAAAACTGGATATTGAAACAAAAACTTTCTACAAAAATTTCCAATCCATTAATCAAGGAAATGTATAATACTGGCCTTCAAAACGGCGCCAGAGGTGGTAAACTCTTAGGCGCAGGCGGTGGAGGCTTCATGTTGTTCTACTGTCCTGATCACAAGCAGGAAAATCTAAAAAATGCCCTCAAAGGATACAGGGTTTTCGATTTTAAATTTGAAACAGGCGGTTCTAAAGTAATATATTTTACCAATGAATAAATACGATCAACATTTTAACGATTATTTTACCAGGGTGAATAAAGCCTTGGAAAAAATAGACTCTCAAGAGCTGGAAACGGCTACAACACAGATTTTACAATGTTATGAGCGTGAAGGTACCATCTTTATCTTTGGCAATGGCGGTAGCGGCGCTACGGCCTCACACGTTGCCGGTGATTTTTTAAAAGGTATTTCTTACGGCTTAAAAAAACGTTTTAAGGTTATTTCTTTTAACGATAATATGCCGGCTTTCTCTGCCATAGCCAACGACCTTTCTTATGACGAGGTTTTTATTGAACAATTAAAATCTTACGTAAGAAAAGAGGACTTGGTAATTGGCATTTCCGGAAGTGGAAATTCGGTGAACGTGTTAAAAGCCATAGAATATGCAAAAAGCATGGATGTAGAAACCATTGGCCTATGCGGTTTTAAAGGTGGAAAGCTTAAAGAAGCGGTAGATCATCCCGTACACGTTCATATCAACGATATGGAAGTTACCGAGGATGTGCATATGCTTATTTTTCACGCCATAAAACAAGCCATTATTGCTGAATTAAAAGGTGATAGCGCTTCTATGGGAAAAACCTACGATGAGAGAGTTAAAGACCAATCAGGCAATGCCTGAAATATTTATTAAAAAACGGAAGAAACCTTGAAAAAGTTTTATACCAATTAAAAACATCACCAAAAACTTCATATAAATGAAAGCATTTATTACCGGGGGCGCAGGCTTTATAGGAAGCAACTTGGCAGACAAACTGCTGGAAGAAGGATACGAGGTTACTGTTTACGACAATTTTTCCACGGGCCATAGAGATTTTATTGAACACAATGTAAATAAAAGACATTACCATCTTATAGAAGCTGATGTCCTAGATAAAGAAACCCTGATTGACGCGATGAAAAGCCATGATATTGTCTTTCATTTTCAAGCCAATGCAGATGTAAGAGGTGGAATTAATAATACCTCCGTTGACCTTGAGCAAAACGTACTTGCTACGCACAATGTATTGGAGGGTTTGCGTATTAATAACATCAAAAATATTGCTTTTGCCAGTTCGGCTACGGTTTATGGGGAGCCCCTGCTAATCCCAACACCCGAGAATATCCCGCTTAGGCAAACATCCCTCTATGGCGCTTCAAAAGCATCGGCAGAAGCCATGATACAAGCTTATTGCGAGTATTTTGGTATAAGGAGCTGGATATTCAGGTTTGTTTCTTTTATTGGAAATAGGTATACCCATGGTGTGATATTTGATTTCATGAAGAAGCTAAGGCAAAATCCTAAAGAACTCCACATCTTAGGTGATGGCAAGCAAAGAAAATCCTATTTACACGTGCATGATGGAGTTGCTGCAATCCTTTTTGCAGTGAAGCATGCAAAAGAAAAAGTAAACATCTTTAACCTGGGCAACAAAGAATATATGAACGTAGTTGATTTGGCTGACATTGTTTGCAGAGAATTGGAACTCACAGATGTTGAATATACTTTTTCAGGAACCAAAAGAGGATGGATTGGCGATACACCGTTTGTGCATTTGGATATTTCTAAAATATCATCATTGGGATGGAAACCGGGCCATAACATCAAAGATGCTATTATTGATACGGTAGAATATTTAAAAAGTAATAATTCTTTGCTCAACAGAAGGTAGGCATAGAAACATTTAACCAAATGCTACCTAAAAAATCTCCTGCATGTGGTTATAACAAAATTCTTGATTGTTTTGAACCACATAAGATCACATGAGGTTCATATCAATTTTTTCTTTTATGATGATTGATTATTTCCTCAAAATAACTGGTATCAGTAAACATTTTAAACTTAAGATGGCCTATGTCATCATTACCATAATACTTAGAAAAAATATCAACATCATAAGCATCTTTAAAAACTTTCCAGATCAATTCTGTACAATAAAACTCGCTTGTGTCGGTAATATCAAAACTATGGTCAAAAGGGACTTTCATTCTTAAATAATATTTTGCATACTTGCTCACAGGTGATTTTGCTGTATCATCAGAACCTTTATACCGGAGTACAATAACCGAGTTTTTTTTGCTATCTCTAATAAACGTTTTGAGATCTTGAGTTTGTACCCCATCGTAATCGGAAAGGCTTTGAGAAACTGAGTGAATAACAGAAAAACCGGTGTCGTTTTTTGTGATAATTGCGCAATGCGAGACGTCTTGGGTGTTGTTGAGGAAATCGGCTATCATATCGCTAACCATACCATAACCATGTCTTAGGATAATGTCCCCATCCCTAATTTTTTGCAATTCATTTTGTTTTAAGGAATAGGTAGATAAAATTTGTTCCTGCTTACTATTATTTTTATAGATAAACAGGAACAAGGCAATACTACTAATAAAAAAAACAATTACAAAGAAAAATACTTTTTTCAAACTTATTGATTATTCTTCTTCGGCATTAACAACAGAATCAACTGCGCCTTCAACAGCTTTGCCAACTTCTTTGCCAATATCTTTTGCTGCATCGCCCATTGGGTTTTCTTTCTTCATATCAACCAACCATTTGCCGTCTTTCTTCACCATTTCAAGCTTGTCTTCTTCTTCGCCTTCAAGGTTGTAAGTGCAAACCGCTTTGTCGCCATTAACTTCACAAGAAAGGTTTTCGATTTTTTTAGGTTCTTCGCCTTCTTTTTCTTCGCTCATTCCACTGAAGCTTTTGATCATTTCGATCATTTGAACCGTATTTTCTGTTCCAAGAGCTTTTGCTTTCTCATATTCTTTTTTGTTCAAATGAGTAAGAAATTCTTTTGCAACATCCTTTGGGTTGTCTGATGAACCAGAACAAGCTGCAAATGCAACAATAGTTGCCAACACAACTGTCAATTTTAATAATTTTTTCATGGGTTAAATTTTTAAATATTAGTAATTTGAATTAATTTTACTCTTGTTGCAAAAATAATTTATTTTTTCAATAATATTGCATTTTGTAGAAAAATTTTATTTAATATTATTTGATAGGTGTTCGCTAATATTGACATTGTTATTATTTAAACCCAAATTGAGCGATTTTCGCTCACAGCCTGCCCCGTACACGAAGTGTCGGGGATAAAGAAATTGTAAGCTTTTCATCTCACCTATTCGGTGAAAATCTACAATTTCTAAATCGGGGTTAACCCTAAGCTGAGCGCTTTTTCACTACGTTCAAACCGCTCAACTTAGGTTAAATATGGTATTAGAATAAATTACAGGCCATGGAAAGTAAATTTTGCGAAAAATAATGGATTTAAACGATATTAGGAGTTTAAAAAAACCTCTTTTAAAAAGGAGTTTGCCGGGAAGTAAAGCCCATGAATTAATGGCGCCATCAATACGTTTGGAAAATATCTCTTTTAATAACAGCATACCCAGGAAGAGTGGGGTTTTGATACTCTTTTTTGAGCAAAACGATTCTCTTTATACCGTTTTTATGTTACGCCCCAATTATGGCGGTGTGCACAGCGGGCAAATAAGTTTTCCTGGGGGAAAGCAAGAAGATTTTGATGCTTCGGTTATTGATACAGCGCTTAGAGAAGCTAATGAAGAACTCGGTATCCTAAGCGAGAACGTTGAAATTATAGGAACACTTACTAACCTTTTTATTCCACCAAGTAACTTCATAGTAACACCGGTTATTGGAGTGTCAAATAATATGCCCAGCTTTTATCCTGATAAAAAAGAAGTAGAAGAAGTTATTATTATCAATTTCTTGGAATTCTTTTGTAAATCAACATTAGAAAAAATGGATTTTGTTGTTTCCGATAATTTAACCTTTAGCGCCCCATGTTATAAAATTGGGAAATATAAAATTTGGGGAGCTACAGCCATGATTATTAGTGAATTGGTAGAATTAATAAAAGAGCAAATAGGGGATATTGATATGAATAAAAACAACAGGCCTTTTACTATCAAGATTCTTCATACTTGATGGCGTATGTTATTTGGGCTGATTTTTCGAGCATGGCAATTATTCCACAATATCCTTCATGTACCAGCTCTATGGCTTTTTCCAGCTTTTCCAGGGGAATGCTATTTCCTTTAAACTCGTATAAAAGATGAATTTTGTGATAATACTTCGGGTCTTCTTCTGTTAATTCGGCTTCAACATAAATATTAAATGCTTCAGGAATAATACGCATTTTGTTAAGAATAGAAATAATTTCCATGGATGTGGAACCTGCAAGCGAGGACAACAAAAGCCGCCTTGGATCCGGGCCCCTGTTCTCTCCTCCTGATATTTCTTCTGCATCAAGTTTGATATGATGATCGCTAATTTCTGATAAAAAGCTAAGATCTTCTAACCATTTGGTTTCAACCCTGTGTATCATGCGAATTGTTTTTAACCTATCAAACTTAATAAATTTATTGCTTATTTGCTAAATTTTTTAAAGAAATTTATTATGAAACTCAATTTATGCAATAGCTACAGGTAAAATCTTTATGATTTTTTTTCTTTTTCTTTTTCTTTTAATTTCGTGTCTTTTGCTATATAATGATTCATGCGGTAACTACCAGGGTACAAAACGCGGAGCAAATAGTGCCTGCTTAATCCGCACCTATTTTTCTTGTTTTTTAATATGGCAATGGTAGTTCTGTCTTTTGGTATCCTTATTAGCAAGCTTTGAAAACCCTGCCACCATCCTCCATGAAAGAATATCCTAGTACTATCGGCAAGATGTTCTATTCTCCATCCAAAGCCGTAATCATGGTTTTTCCTACGGTATGGATTTTTAATATAGGGATGGAAAGCCAATTGCAGGATACTGTCGTGCAAAATAGAATTCTCGTGCAAACCTTGGTCCCATTTGTAGAGATCTTCAACTGTTGAATAAAGCCCTTTATCACCCATCACCGTATTGAGGAAAAAATGCTCGGCTTCTTTGCGCCCCCATATGTAACCGGTAGCCACATCTTTACCTTCCAAACTATCAGGATGATAAGCAAAACTATTTGTCATATCCAATGGGTCAAAAAAGTTATCTTTCATAAATTCACCATAATGCTTTCCGCTGGCTTTCTCTATAATGGCTGCTAATACCATATACCCTGAGTTGCTATAATCGTATCTTATATTAGGAGGAAAGTAATAAATGGGTTTGTATTTTCTCCATAGTGTAAAAACATCATTAAAAGTATAGTTGCAGTTTTTGCTTTTTACTGAATCATCACACAAATAAATATAATTAGGAAGCCCTGAGTAATGTGTAAGTAGCATCTTAATGCTGATACCATGATAAGGGAATCCAGGAAAAAACTTTTGCACACTATCATCCAGGTGGAGTTCTCCACGTTGCTTTAATAACAAGATTCCGGCAGCAGTAAATTGTTTGGTAACAGAACCTAACTGGAAGGCGGTATTGAGCGAAAGCGTATCATTATTTTTATAATTGGCATATCCAAAACTTTTTTTATAAATGGTTTGCCCTGCTTGGGCTATTAACACATTGCCATTAAACACTCCTTGTTCATGCAAATTTTTAAAATATCTATTTATCTGCGATACTTTAAGGTTTGAATGGGCATTTTTAAGCGGTAGTGCCGAAATATTTCTTGCATCGCTTTTGCTTGCTTCGTAGTTAACCCTGCACGAACAGGAATATACGCCAGCCAAAATGATTGAAATAATGATAGCTCGCCACATAAGATTTTTTCGGGTTTGGTTGCAAATATAAACAAATTGTTAAATAATTGTTATTATTTGGAATCATTCTTTCTAAAATTTTGTACGGGAAAATGGTTATTTTGTTTTAATTATGCGAATAAAAAAAGATATTGCTATTTATGAATTTTTACATCAATATTTTCAGGTCTCCAGGGTGAAAGAAGGATTTCAACCATTGTGATTGCAGTCTCATAGTTTTATCAAAATGGGGTTTATTTAAGACATTTGAAGCGGTAATAAATCTTAGCTTACCTTGCAATCGTAAACTTACCGCTTTCTGCAACCTGTCCTTTTATCCTGATGGTATAAAAATATATACTTCCAGAAAAATCGCTTATGTTGATTTTTGCTGGAAATTTATTTACTCTTTTCTCGGCTATCAAGGTTCCTGTTAAGTCATAGATATTTATATCAGCCGCCCTGTCTGTATCCATATCAATATGGAGTGTTTCATTGGCAGGAATTGGGTATGCGTGTGATTCCTCGGTCCTATTCATTTTTGTTGAGCTACCTGCATTACCCTCTATTTCAAGACATGTTGCTTCGTTTACTTGACCGGTTTCCGGTTCCACTTTAAGTTCAAAAACCGAAAAACCCACATCCTTGGTTAGCCAAGAATAAATTAATGCGGTGTCTTTCTGATCCTCGCCCAACCAACTCGTTATATCAATCCACATACCTCCCAGGTCGCTACTTTTTGCAAAAAGAGAGTCTTCGGTCATTTCTGTTCTTTTTTCCCTTAAGGTTTCAAAACTACCATATGGCGTTTTAAGCAATCCCCAGCCATCGATTTCAGAGTCAGTATGCGTTTGGTTTTTGATCTTAACAGAATCAACAAATACCGGGTAAGGAATACCGGGCAATGTAACCGTTTGTCCAAAATACAAAGTAGCGCTAAAAGCAGAAGTATGCTCAAACGCGGAACCATAAGTTGTAGGAAAAAGCATCAATAATTGAACCGGGTCAAACCTTGAAACAATTTCATCATCAAAACCCTCATCTTCGATCACAGCGCCTAAAACATACAAACTATCCGGCGAAACTACAGTATATGCATAAGGTATTTCATTTCCCATTTGAATACATTGGTTTGCTCCTGGGAACATATTTGCATAAGGCGTATTTGCAGGATCTAAAAACTCTATGGTATCAATAAAATGGGTATTCATTGTTGAAAAATCCCACTCTAAGTTGGCGCCGGCATTTCCCGGCATAAGACTATCTCCCGGTATGGTATCGTGTATTCTTGAGAAAAGCGAACCCGTGCCTGGAATATCATCAGAGGTTATTTCTACCTGGGCGTGGAGAAAAATATTATTGAATATCAAAAGGGTGAGTAAGGTAAATTTTTTCATATGCTTCAGCTTTTAAAAATTCATAAATATAATGGAACACAAATATCAATATAAATATAATAAATTTTCATATGAATTGCAATGAATTGATCCATATACTGGGTGAATTGTAATTTTTATGGCGTAAAATGCACATTTAAGCAAATGCAAGTTAAGCGCAAAAGCTAAAAAAGAGAATAAATGCCGGTTTGCACTTACTCTTTCAAATCTGCCGCTTTCACGGTAAGTTTTTTATTTCCAAGAATAAGAATGTAAATAACATTCCTTAGCAAACCCAATCCATAAGCAATAAGCATTTTAAAAGAGGACCAAATGCTAAGAATGCCCACATATAGGCTTTTTTTGCTCATAGATGCATCAAGGAAAATAGCCAATATATAAAGGAGCAGTGTGCCAACAAAAAATATAAACCCGGGTGTGTATAAAGGCGAAACAATAATACCGGCCAGTAAATACAATACAAAAGCGCTTGGAACAAAATGCAAGGGTTTTAATGCATCACGATGTCTTAAAAATAGTTCTATCCTGCCTTTGCCGTGCATAAACAATTGTTTAAAAAATTTCCTGAAATTGGTTTTTCTCCTATGATAAACAAAAGCCTCCGGTATCAGGGCTGTTTTGTAACCTGCTTTTATTAACCTCATGCTAATATCCAAGTCTTCAGCTACCTGCATACCACTAAAACCATTCACATGGTCAAAAGCTTCCCTGGAAACACCCATGTTAAACCCTCTCAATTGGAATTTTCCAATATGCGCCTTTTTACCTCTTATTCCACCGGTAGTAAAAAAAGATGTCATAGCATAATCAATGGCTTTTTGCTTAGGAGTAAAAGATGGATGCGAGGCATCTGCGCCACCAAAACCGTCAACCTTATGCTTATCAAGAAATTGGTTGATGGTTTTTATATAATGAGAAGGGATAATACAATCAGAATCAATGAATAATAAATAATCTCCTTTAGCATGTTCGCAACCTAGATTTCTTGATTCACTGGCGCCAAGGCCTTTGCGATAAAAATACTTGATATCGAGTTTGGGTTCGTATTTTTTTACCACAGGCTGAAGTATATCGCTGAGGCTGCCGTCAACGATCATGACCTCGAAATTTTTTTCTTCTTGTTTGGTAAGGCTATCCAAAAAATTATTCACATCATCGGGCCTGTGAAATGTGGGTAGTATAATAGATAATAATCGCTTACTCATTTTTTAAAAGGTTTTTCTACAAAAAATATATATTCATTGGGCAAAGCATATCTTTGCGTTTCTTCTTTTGGCAGTTCTTTCACAAAATCGATGGTAGAAACGATAAATTTTCCTTTTTCTAACCTTTTGGGATAATCGAGTCCATACTCGCGCACATGGTCATTTTGTCCAAAATGCTTCTCTCTTTCTTTGGGGGAAGTGATGGTGAGGTCTTCATAAGTCTTTTCCCTGCTGTAATTTAATGGTACCAGCATAATTCCCCATCCGCCGGGTTTCATCACCCTGTAGAGTTCCTCCAGGGCTTTTTGCTCATCGTCAATGTGCTCTAGGAGGTGGTTACAAAAAATTACGTCAAAGGCATGGTTCTCAAAAGGCATATCTTTTACATCCATTTTCACTTTAGCCCACGGCGATTCAAGGTCGGCAGTAATGTATTCAATATTTTCGAGCTTATCAAACCTTTTTAAAAAGCAATATTCTGGTGCAATATGCAGTACCTTGTAAGATTTAGTAAAAAAACCGGTTCGTTTTTGAAGGAATAGCCACATCATGCGGTGACGTTCCAGCGACAAACAATATGGACAAAGCGCGTTAGGCCTGGACACTTTACGCCCGTAAGGAAGAAATTTTTTGTAATGTTTGCCGCAAACCGGGCATTCAACTTTATTTCCCAAGTAAAACAATGCAATAATCCTGGCAATAAAACCGCTAAAAACCTGTAAGTATTTTCTTGGAACAACCCTGGTAAATATGCTGATGAAAAACTTCATTTTGCCCTATTTTCTTTAAATAGCTGCAAATATAAAAATATTTAACAATTAGTATGGGCAAAATTTTTCATATATTAGTATCACTCAATTAGTTTTATTTTTAAGATTTTTATTTCAACCTCATAAATTCTATTGTAAGTTAGTTAAATGTAATGTCGCCCTGATAGGGCTTTTTTTCTTTCTTCATAATTTCTACTACCATAATTTCGCTCATTCTGAGCTTTAAAGAAAGCTGCAATAGCAGCGACATTATGGTAGGTAGTAAATTATGATTAACAATAAGCTCCATCGGAGCGAAATAAATTGTTTTAGCTTTTATCTTGGACAATAATGTAGGACAATATTGATTTCATTCTTAATTTATGATTCTTCCTAATCAATCATAAAAAAAATTAAAGGCTTTTAAGTATTATTTCAAAAACATTTTATACTTTTATTTATTGTTTCGTTAGAATAAAAACATATTTTTGAATAAAATAAAAATATATTTATGGAGTTATGGAAGAATGAAGTAGAAGTACAGTTTTTTAAAGAAGCATTACGAAATTTTGCGTCTCCAGAGCAGTTATTTTATAATTTAAATTCAGGATATTATGCATATGTACCTAAAAATGTTGATGGTCAGAGACAAACCTTATAATCGAGAAATTCATTAATAGGCCAGTATACAGAAAAATGGGCTAAAGACATCTTTGATCCGATTGCAAAAGAATTGGGATTGTACGCTATAAACAATGTCTATTGTGAAGAAATTGGCTTACCAAAAAATTCAAATGCTGATTTGGCTTTTTGCACAACAGATTCCACAAACCAATCTCCAAAAAACATTAAACTAATTTTTGAAATAAAAATGAGTATTTTATCAAATTATAAATATTCAAAAAACAATAGAATTAAATTAATCGGAGATTATACTACTCATAAAGGTAATCCTGCATTATTACGCTCTGATTCAATGTTAAAAGCTATAGGTAAATCTATAAATATAAGAGTATCTGGTAATGATTCAATTAATATTCCAATAATTATTTTAGGAAATAGCCCTATAACAAAAAGTTATATTCATAAGGTTGATTTTTTAAAGAAAGCTGGTGTTATTCAAGGTTTTTGGTCTTTAAATCCAAAGCCAACATCAAAAGAATATGTAAGACAAACATCAGAATTGGGCTTTCAGACTTTTGACAAATATTCAGAAATAAAAAAGATAACGAAAAGTTTAATTAATAAGGATTTAAATTATTTCTCTTCAATGATCTCTAAAAAGCAACTTGGCAAACTTATTAGGATTGCTAATAATGAAAAGACTGATTTAGAAAAAGCCGAGAAATTTTTGCAAATGATTAAATAAATATGAATAAATACAAAAATAAAGAAAGCACAAAAACTAGTGCTTTTGGTACAAGTGGGAGAATTAATCATGATTCTTCTAAATTTTATAATTCAAAGCTGTATAAAGAATATGAAAACGTACAGAACAATGAAATGGGAAATGATAATAACTTTCCTTCAAAACTCATAAATAATTTAATAAATAGTTCAAGTGAACAAATGTCTGAAATACCAGACAACTCAGTTCATTTGATGATTACTTCTCCTCCTTATAATGTATCAAAAGAATATGATAAGGATTTATCTTTAAGTGAATATTTAGAAATTCTTAAAAATGTTTTTAAAGAAACATACAGGGTCCTAGTTAACGGGGGAAGAGCATGTATTAATGTTGCCAATTTGGGTCGTAAACCTTATATTCCCCTATCAGATTATATATCAAATATGATGATAGACATTGGCTTTAATATGCGAGGTGAAATTATATGGAATAAAGCAGGTAGCGCCAGCCCTTCAACTGCTTGGGGTAGCTGGCAAAGTGCAGCAAATCCTATACTAAGAGATATTCATGAATATATTTTAGTTTTTTCAAAATGCGATTATAAAAGAAATAGAGATGAAAAAGAGAAAAAGGAAAAAGAGAATACAATATCAAAAGAGCAATTTATTGAATGGACAAAATCAATTTGGATAATGAATGCTGAAAGTGCAAAAAGAGTTGGACACCCAGCTCCTTTCCCAATTGAATTGCCCTATAGATTAATTCAATTGTATTCATTTAAAAATGATATTATTCTTGATCCATTTATTGGAAGTGGAACAACTGCCATTGCTGCTTTGAAATCTGATAGATTCTTTGTTGGTTACGATATAGAAGAAAAATATATAAAATGCGCAGAAAAAAGATTGTTACCTTTAAGAACTCAATTATCAATAGAATAACTAATGTCATGACACATACGAAATAGTTAGGAGACTCCTTCGTTTCCGCTCATAGCGGGATAGACTGTGCCTCCTCGGAGTGATGTCATCGCGAGCCGACAGCGGTTGGCGAATCAATCACTAAGCGTCATTTTAGAATTGATATGACGCTAGTTTTAAAGCAAATTGAAAAACCAATTAAAAAGGAAATAATAAAGGCGATAGTCTTCTCAAATACTCACCACTCTCAGGCCCCATATTAAACAGCAAATCAATAATGCTCAAATTGGGCTTAAACCCCATTTTTTCTGAAAATACTTGCAAATATCTTGGAAATGAAACGCTATCAATCAAATTACTTTTCTTGGGATGAATGGTATTTCTCAAATCCGTTGCGTTTTCGTATTGTTTAATAAATCGGCCTGTATATTCAATCTTTACTTGGATACCGCAGAATTCCAAAACTTTTTGCAACAACATCGTATTAAATTCCAACAGTTTTTGGTAATGGGTATTGAAAAATGTTTCGAATTCATCTTTATAAAACAAGAAAAAAGGTGAATTGTTGTAGGCTGTTTCTATGGCTCGCCAATGATTCGTTTGCCATTTCTCATGAAAAGAAATGCCGATATCTTTGGTTTTGCAATTGTGTATTTGATTTTTCGTAACAGGGGTAATGAGCGGGAGAACACCATTAGGAGAATAAATATAACACCTGTTGCGGTATGTTTGCCTGGGAAAAGTCTCGTATTGTTCAATGAAAACGGTTTCAAATCGCGATAAAATCGCCATATATTCTATAGGGGGCAAGTAGGCTGTTCCCATTATAGCAGTCTTTTGTGAAGTTTGCTCCTTTCTCATTTAGGGAATAATTATTTCTTTGGTAGGTAAATAGATTGTATACCCTACTCCATTTTTTTTATGCAATTGTATTTCTGCGTCTATCTGCGAGGATAAAACCTGGATAAGTTGAAGCCCCAATGTATCCGGGTCATCCCAATGAATATCGTTTTCAAAACCTTGGCCGTTGTCACCTATATAAAATTCAAGGTGATTATTATCTTTTGATACTTGATAATCTACTTCTATTTTTCCTGTGGTATCGCCTGGGAAAGCGTATTTAATAGAGTTGGATAGTATTTCATTAAGAAGCAAAGCAAATGTTACTGCTGGTTTTATTTTCATAAAAAGAGGTTTGCCCGGTATTTGAATAAGGATTTCTTTGGGCGACTTGTTGTAGAACTGCAGCAAATCTGATGCAAACCTTGCTATATACTCTGTGAAGTTGATCTTAGAAAAATCTTTGGAATGGTATATGGTTTCTTGTATCATGGCCATAGACCTAATCCTGTTTTGAGTTTCGTGAAACTGCTCCAAAGCGCTTTCATCTTCAATATAACCGGCCTGCAAGTTGATAAGGCTATTCATTACTTGTAGATTGTTCTTTACCCTATGGTGAATTTCCTTTATAAGCGCCTCTTTTTCTTCCAACCTGGCTTTCATATCTTTTTCGTTCATGGTTTCGTGCGAAACATCGTAGCCAATCCATACCGAACCTTGAAACCGGTTGTTATCGTCAGTTAATCGTTGAACAAAAATCGATATACTTTTATTATTATTCTTTTTATCAGTGATGCGGATATGCAATTGATGGCCATCTTCATCCTTAGAAGCATTTGTTATCTGCTTCTGTAGTGATTCCCTGTAAGTTTTACCAGGTACTAAAACTTCAAGTACTTCATCACGGCTCTCGAATTCACTTTTTTTATACCCGGTAATCACTGCACAGGCTTTATTCCAGATTTCAAGCGAATGTTGATCATCAAAAAAGCTTATCCAAACATTGGTATTATCAATAATAGCATCAAGGTATTGGTTATATTTCCTTAGTTCGCTAAGCAGTTTATTCTTTTCGGAAGCATTTTTAAGGACTGCCATAACATTCCATTGGTTATGAAGCAGCACGCTATGAAAGGCAACTTCTACTTCAAGGAGTTTGCCGTATTTTGTTAACACTTCTGTCTCAATGGTCCGTCCAATATATTTTCCTTTTCCTGATTTGGTAAAGGATTTAAAACTTTGCTTTAATTTTTTCTTGTTATAACTTGGATGTGCTATGAGCTCATCAATATTTTTCCCCATAGCTTCATTTACCGAATACCCTAACATCTTTTCGGCTGCATGATTCCAATATTCCACGTTGGCATCGGAATTCACATGAATAATTGCATTAGCACTGTTATCTGCTATAGCCCTGAATTTTAATTCACTCTTTTGTAATTGCTTATTGATATTTAAATAATCGGTGATATTAGCAAAAGTTTCGATAGTGTATGTAGTTGCACTTGTTTTAATTTTCATGCTGGTTTTAAGCAAGGTATTTGCTTTATCTTCTGTACTAATAACCTGTTTATGATGCCAACCTGAACCTGGAGCAGTGTTGTGTAAAATCCCGGTTTTTTTACTTAAAATAGGGAATTTTTTCACTTTTTCATTAAGCATAGCTTCCACCGGCATAGATGTAAGGCTTGCCAAAGCCTTATTGGCATAAACAATAACTCCTTCTGCATTTTTGGCCAACACAGGAAAAGGCATTTCATCAAGGACGGTTTCCAAAAAACCAGGTTCTTCAATAGTATGCTCTCTTTTTTTGTCAAGAGTAACGGCATAAGCTTGTAAATACCCATCATTAATAAGGTAAAACAATTCGCCTTGTACATAGAAGCCCCGGTTTTGTTTGTTTTTGAGTTTCAAGGAGAAATTTACACGTCCGTCTTTTATAAAATCACGATAAATATTGAAGAGTTTCTTCTTGTGTGCCGCAATAATAAAATCCTTGAAATAATTCCCAGTGAAATAATCTATTCGAGAATTAAAGAGTTCTTTTAAGGCTTCGTTTACAAACAAAATTTTCCCGTTCTTACCTATTACTAAAAAAGGTTTGGTTTCCTTATACAGGTATGACTGCCTGATAATGCCAAAAAAATTGCTCTTACTCTTATGCAAATGGTTAAGGATTGTTCTTACATTAATCCTGAAATCATTATCTGTAAAAGGCTTATTAATTATTAAATCTGGGTTAAATGCCAGTAACTCTTCCAGGGAATCGTCATTAAAAATTGAAGCGATCAAAATGGTATGAAGCCTAAACCTTTTTTTAATCTCTTTCAATATTTCCAATCCATTATAGTTTTCATAGCTATCTGCATCAATAACAATAAGGTCTACATAATGTTGCTTAAGGATTTTTAAAGTATCTTTCCTATTAGAGGTGGCTGCTAATACATCGTAGCCTAAACTTCTGAACCTGTTTTTAAGGTCTAAAGTAAGAATGGATGAGTTTTCTACAATCAGTATATTTAACATAAGCCTTTAAAAATAAATTGCTCTTAGTGTCATGTCAATTCTAATGTGACGCTTGGAGATTACTTCGCCGACTGATGTCGGCTCGCAATGACGTCACTCCGAGGAGGCACAGTCTATCCCGCTATGAGCAGGAACGAAGGAGTCTCCTTACTTTTTCATATGTGACATGACACTAATATAAATACCGTAGCAATCCAGTTTAAAAGTTTAAAAGTAATAAAATATTGCAAAAATAGGGAAAGCAAAACGTGTAATTTATATGTGTCCAGAAAAATCAACAACAAAATGATAGAAATTTTACACAAGGGGTATTTTAAAAATATAGGTTGTTCCATTTTCATTGAAAAGCTCTACATTACTTCCAATTTGTTGTGAAAGGCTATATATTAATTGCATTCCAAGTGAGTCAGTGGTTTCTGGCTGAATGTTGCCGGGCAAACCGCAACCATTGTCTTTAATAGTGAGTAAGCCATGATTATTTCCTGTAGTTTGAAGTTTTATACTCACCTCTCCCTTTTCATTTTCTTTAAAAGCATACTTAATGGCATTGGAAATCACCTCGTTTGTTATTAATCCTAAAGATACAGCTTTTTGTATATCGATATAGATATCATCTGCCGTAAATTTTAATTGAATAAATGATGAGGTGCTTTTTATGGATTGAAAAAGATTCTTTGCCAAGCTTTTTAAATACACACCCAGGTTGATCTTTTCAAAATAGCCCTGTTCATACAAGTTCTCATGGACCAATGCCATAGTTTTGATACGGTTTTGAGCTTCCTGGAACATACCTTTTACTTCTGCATTATCAATTTTGCTGGATTGGAGATTTAAAAGGCTGTTGATAATCTGCAAATTATTTTTTATCCGGTGATTGATCTCTTTTAATAATAATTCCTTCTTTTCTAAAGCTTTTTTGGTTTCTTCTTCGGCAATTTTTCTTTGTGTAATGTCTTCGTGCATTACCACGATCTTTTCAACTTCATTGGTATAACCTTTAAAAACAGGGAATAAAACCGTTTTAAGACAAATTTTCTCCCTTCCAACGGCTTTTTTTATCTCTTTAACACCAATACCGGCATTCTCCAATACAGTGTAATCGTACCAATAATCCCCTGTTTTTACGGGTTTGCCTTCCAAGACGCGTTTCATTTTCTTGTCAATACCGGTTTTCTTTAAAGCCGGATCATCAAAAAAACTATAGCCTTTAGGTGGTTCAATGCCTTTTGTGATCGCTTTAAAAGCCTTGTTCCATGTTATGAAATGCCCTTTTGCATCAAGTATTATGATAGGATAAGGATTAAATTCAATAAACTCCCATAGCATGTCTCGCTCTTTTTTCAACTCTTTCATGTGTTTATAAAGTATCAAGTTAAAAAAACACTATTTAGATGTAAAAATAAAAAAAATATACCAAACAGAACTATTTATCGATTTTTAATTATATGAATCAATAAATTATTTTGCTTGGATTTCCACATCAATAGGATTTTTTTTACTTTTACCGCAAAAAATTATGTTATTGTCTATAGTAGGATGGCTTGAACAACATATGATGCCTTGCTTTTACAAAAAATTCTTTGGCATTGAATGTCCAGGATGTGGAATGCAGCGAGCATTCATTGAACTGCTTAAAGGAAATTTTTTAGTAAGTTTAAAGGCTTACCCTGCTTTGATCCCAACGCTTCTCACTTTTATCTTTTTGATTATTCATTTAATATTTAAATTTGAAAAGGGAGGGCATTATTTAAAAATTTCTTTTATATTTACCACTTCAATCATACTGATCAATTATTTTTACAAGTTATTTTTTATATAATTCATCAAAAAAAAACAAAGCATTATGGAGAATCAAAACAATTCACAAAGCAACATGCCGGAACAACAACCACCTCCACACATGAATCAACCTGGTGCGCCTGGCGTAGCCTTGCCCAATTCCACCGCAGTATTGGTGTTGGGTATTCTTTCAATTGTATTTTGTTGGTGTGGAGGTATTATTGGCCTAGCGCTGGGTATTATTGCCTTGGTATTATCTGGCAAAGCCAAGGTTTTGTATAACGAAAATCCAAGCGCTTATACCCTGACGTCCTTTAATAACTTAAAAGGTGGAAGAATCTGCGCTATTATTGGTACAATATTATCCGGGTTATATCTAATATATGTAATAATCGTATACTTTGTCGTTGGTGTAGCCTTTTATTCCATGCCTTGGGATATGGTTCAATATTATTAAAAGCAAAAAAAATCGCATAAGGGGGCTTTTAGTCCTCTTTTTTTTTGCCTGTATGTCAAGATTTTTTTGCAATTTTGATAACTAAATCAAAATATTTACTATGAAGATATTATCGATCCCACAAATACGCGAAGCCGACGAATATACCATAAAAAATGAACCTATAGCCTCCATAGATATTATGGAGCGTGCAGCAACAGCATGTTATAAATGGATAAAGAAACGATTGGAACCCTCAAAAAATATCTCTATATACTGTGGTATTGGCAATAATGGCGGCGATGGGCTTGTTATTGCCAGGCTGCTTCACAACAAAGGTTTTCATGTTGAGGTCAATATTATTAGGTTTTCTGATAAGTGTTCAAGTGATTTTAAGATTAATGAAGAAAGACTAAAAGAGTTTCATAACCTTAAAGTCAATAATATTAAAGAAGACACTCCATTACCAAAAATCGAGGATGGCCATATTATTATTGATGCCATTTTTGGTTCAGGTTTAGCAAGGCCTGTCAAAGGATTTATTGCTGATGTGGTAGACCACATCAACGATTCAAAAGCCATTACTATTGCTATTGATGCACCCTCAGGGTTGTTTTGCGATGAGGATAATACCACAAACACGGGCTCCATAGTAAAAGCAGATTATACCCTCACTTTCCAATTTCCCAAATATGCTTTCTTTTTCGCTGAAAATGATCAATACTTGGGCGATTGGTATGTAATTGATATTGGCCTTCACCAAGATTTTATCAACAGTGTAAAAACAAGTCATTTCTTGGTAACACGGCTCTTGATTAAATCGTTCATAAAAACGCGGCATAAATACGACCACAAAGGAAATTATGGGCATGGCCTTCTTGTTTCAGGGATGTATGGAAAAATGGGTGCTGCTGTATTGGGCGCCAAAGCTTGCCTGAGAACCGGCATTGGTTTACTCACGGCTCACATTCCCCAATGCGGTTACGATATTTTCCAATCATCAATACTAGAAGCTATGGCCAACACCGATGAATCTGGAAAAATCATAACAAGAATAGGAAACATTCAAAATCATAATGCTATTGCTATTGGCCCGGGGATAGGAAAAAACGAAGAAACTGCTAAAGCCCTTAAATTGCTTATACAAGAAACATCTGTTCCCCTGGTTTTGGACGCAGATGCCATCAATATTTTGGCAGAAAATAAAACTTGGCTGGCATTTTTGCCCCAAAATACGATACTTACACCCCATCCCGGCGAATTTGAACGTCTTACAGAAAAAGCAAGTAGCGCTTTTGAAAGAATTGAAATACAAAAGAATTTTGCTATCAAGCACGGGATTTATATCGTCTTGAAAGGCGCCCATACTTCCATTGCTACACCTAACGGTGAAGTATATTTCAATTCCTCTGGTAATCCAGGTATGGCTACCGCTGGCAGCGGTGATGTATTAACCGGGATTTTGCTTAGCTTACTTGCCCAAGGATACTCTTGCCAACAAGCAACGCTACTTGGAACCTATTTACATGGGCTTGCAGGTGATATAGCCGCTAAAAAAACCGGCGCTGAAGGCCTTATTGCTAACGACATCATATCCCATTTACCTAAAGCTTACTTGTTTATCCATGAAGCATGACCAGGAGCTGAAAAAAACCTCGATAAAAAATTCATCAAATAAAAAATTTGGTTTAAATTTGCTGTATATCAAAAACGTAATAAAAATGGTGAAAGAAAAAGTAAACCCCAAAGCAAAAGCCAAAAAGGAACTTACTGATGTTAAAGACCTTATCGTCCATAATGATGACGTAAATACTTTTGAACATGTGATTGATACCTTGGTTGCAGTGTGCAAACACCAGCCGGAGCAGGCTGAACAATGCACCCTTATTGTCCATTTTAAAGGAAAATGTGCGGTTAAAAGTGGGGCTTTTGATGAGTTAAAGCCTATGCGCGAACAGATCAACCGAAGGGGAATTGAAGCAACTATAGAATAAAACTAAAAGCAATATACCATGGCATGGGCAATTATAATTTCTTTGATCTTGGCAGGATTAGTTTTTATCCTGCTTGAACTTTTGGTTATACCGGGTACAGGAATATTAGGCATAATTGGCCTCGGGCTGATCGTGTTCTCCATTTGGTCGGCATATGCACATCACAGCAATATTTATGGGCATTACACTTTGGCTGCAACCCTCGTAGCTTCGGTGTTATTAGTTGTTTTGGCAATAAAATCCAAAACCTGGAACAAAGCCATGCTACAAGACAATAGCGAGGGAAAGGCCAATTTTTTTGAAAAAGATGCCGTTAAAGCTGGCGATACAGGTATTGCCATCTCGCGGCTTAATCCTATGGGGAAAGCCCTCATCAATAATGACTATTATGAAGTTAATTCGAGAGGAGCATTTATTGACCAAGAACAAGAAATTACCGTGATAAAAGTTGAAGGAAACAAAATATTTGTAAAACTTAAATCTTAATTTTATGGAATCATTCATTTTATTGGCCAGCGATTATAATGTTGGCGTATGGGCAGCAATAGGTATAGCAGCGCTTATTGGTTTATGGCTTATTTTTTACTTAATCCCGGTTGGATTATGGTTCACAGCGTTGCTATCAGGTGTTAGAATTTCGTTGATACAACTTGTATTCATGCGTTGGCGTAAAGTACCGCCAAAAGTTATTGTAGGCGCTATGATCAATGCAACAAAAGCGGGGCTGCAAGTTAGCCGCAACCAACTAGAAGCCCACTACCTGGCAGGTGGTAATGTTAAAGCAGTAGTTAATGCCTTGATATCTGCCGATAAAGCAAACATTGAGCTTCCATTTAACATGTGTACCGCTATTGACCTTGCAGGTAGAGACGTACTAGAAGCAGTGCAGATGTCAGTAAATCCTAAAGTTATTGATACACCTGCCCAAACGGCTGTAGCTAAAGATGGTATACAGCTTATTGCCAGGGCAAGGGTAACAGTGAGGGCAAATATTAAACAACTGGTTGGCGGTGCAGGTGAAGAAACCATCATCGCCAGGGTTGGCGAAGGTATTGTTTCATCTATCGGTTCTGCCGATTCGCATAAGGCCGTGTTAGAAAACCCCGATTCTATCTCTAAGCGTGTGCTTGCAAAAGGCCTTGATGCAGGTACTGCTTTCGAAATTTTGTCTATTGATGTAGCTGATATCGATATTGGCAAAAACATTGGCGCTTCCTTGCAAACCGACCAAGCCAATGCCGATAAGGATATTGCACAGGCCAGGGCTGAAGAGCGTAGGGCTATGGCAGTAGCTCTAGAACAAGAGATGAAAGCCAAGGCACAAGAAGCAAGGGCTAACGTAATACAAGCCGAAGCAGAGATACCCAAAGCCATCTCCGATGCCTTCCGCCAAGGAAACCTGGGGATCATGGACTATTACAAGTTTAAAAACATACAAGCTGATACTGCCATGAGAGACTCCATCTCTAAACCAACACAACAAAAAGGTGGAGCTTATGGAAAAGATAAAGGGAAGGATGATAAGAAAAAAGAATAAGCATAATAGCTAACTTTTTCATCGTTTCGACAAAAACCCTTGAAGGGTTGTTTCCATGGCCGTTTTTTAATAAATTCCTACTTATGTTAACCCCTTCAAGTGGTTGTGCTACCGAAGTGCTGACGCCATTAGCTATGAACCTTCGTGTTTCTTCGGGTCTTCGAGCCTTCGTGGCAAAAATGTTATTTTATACTGAAACATTGTCCAAGCCTGGTGCAGTGCCGCAAACAAGACCTTTGCGCCAGTCGCTGCAAACCGCTGGGAGATTGCTTCGTTCCCGCTTGGCAGCGGGACAGGCTGTTCCTCCTCGCAATGACGGTTGGTGTAGTTAATAAAACCCTTGAAGTGGTAAGATAGGGAAAGTGAGATTTATACTTCCACTTCTTTCTTTTCTTCTTCTATTTCTTTCACTTTTCCTGTATTATGAAATTCAAACACTTCACCATTATGGCCAATGCGAATGTCTTGCCCCGCTTGTACTTGCCCTGCAAGGATTTGCTTTGACAATTCATTAAGGATGTACTTTTGTATAATCCGCTTCAATGGCCTAGCGCCGTATTGCGGGTCATAACCCATTTCTGCAAGCTGCTTGGCTGCATTATCTGTGATATTGATGCTTATACCATTATTTTTAAGGTTTTCTTGCAACAATTTTACCTGCAAGAATACGATTTGCCTGATCTCGTCTTTGGTCAGAGGTGTAAACATTATAATCTCGTCAATCCTGTTCAGGAATTCCGGCTTCATTTGTTGCTTGAGCAAGGCAAAAACTTCATTCCTTGTCTTTTCTATCAATTCTTCCCTGTTGGTTTCCGACATTCCAGAAAAACGTTCTTGCACAAGATGAGAACCAACATTGGAAGTCATGATGATAATGGTATTTTTAAAGTCGGCTGTCCTGCCTTTGTTGTCTGTTAGCCTGCCTTCGTCAAGCACTTGCAGTAAGATATTAAAAACATCGGGATGTGCTTTTTCTATCTCGTCAAGGAGTACCACAGAATAGGGTTTTCTTCTCACTTTCTCGGTAAGCTGTCCGCCTTCGTCATAACCAACATATCCCGGGGGCGCTCCAATAAGCCTCGCCACAGTGTGCCTTTCTTGGTATTCCGACATATCTATCCGGACAATGTTGTTTTCATCATCAAAAAGATATTCGGCCAAAGACCGGGCAAGTTCTGTTTTACCTACTCCTGTGGTACCTAAGAATATGAAAGAACCAATGGGTTTTTTCGCATCTTGCAATCCTGCCCGGCTTCTACGTATAGCATCAGAAAGCGCTTCTATGGCAGGGTGTTGGCCTACCACCCTTTTATGGAGTTCATCTTCCAGTTTCAGCAATTTCTCCCTCTCGCTCTGCATCATCTTGCTTACAGGGATACCTGTCCACCTGGCCACGACTTCGGCAATATCGTCGGAAGTGACTTCTTCTTTTATTAGCGCTGATTCGCCTTGTACTTCCTGCATCTTGGCGTGGAGCTCATCCAGTTTTCTTTCTGATGATTTGATCTTTCCATACCTTATTTCTGCTACACGCCCATAATCACCGGTGCGCTCCGCTTTTTCGGCTTCTTGTTTATATTCGTCTATCTCTTTCTTGGTAAGTTGGATTGCATCCACGATCTCTTTCTCATGCTTCCAACGCGCTTTTATACTATCGCGTTTTTCTGAGAGCTCTGCAATTTCTTTTTTCAGGAAACTAAGCTTGGCTTTGTCATTTTCCCTTTTTATGGCTTCACGTTCTATTTCTAATTGCCTGATCCTTCTTTCTATCTCGTCAAGTTCTTCAGGTACGGAATTGATCTCCAACCTCAATTTGGAAGCTGCTTCATCAACTAAATCAATAGCCTTGTCCGGGAGAAAACGCTCGGTTATATATCGTTGCGACAATTCTACGGCAGAAATAATGGCTTCATCCTTAATCCTCACTTGGTGGTGGATCTCGTACTTATCCTTTAATCCACGCAATATAGAAATAGACGACATGGTATCCGGTTCGTTGATCATTACGGTCTGGAACCTTCTTTCCAGCGCCTTGTCTTTTTCAAAGTATTTCTGGTATTCTTTTAAAGTGGTAGCACCAATAGCCCTGAGTTCACCTCTTGCAAGTGCCGGTTTCAGGATGTTGGCAGCATCCATGGCGCCTTCGCTGGCGCCGGCGCCAACAAGGGTGTGGATCTCATCAATAAAAAGAATCACTTCACCATTGGAGGATATCACTTCTTTCACGACACTTTTCAACCTTTCTTCAAACTCACCCTTGTATTTGGCGCCAGCAATAAGCGCACCCATATCCAAGGAGTAAATCTTTCTTGTTTTAAGGTTTTCCGGCACATCACCATCAATAATACGGTGGGCGATACCTTCAGCAATTGCAGTTTTCCCTACGCCGGGCTCGCCTATCAACACAGGGTTGTTTTTTGTTCGCCTGGACAGCACTTGCAATATCCTCCTGATCTCTTCATCGCGCCCAATAACTGGGTCAAGTTTGTTTTGCGAAGCCATCTCGTTAAGGTTGTTGGCATACCTGTCCAATGAATTAAAGGTATCTTCTGCTGTCTGGCTTTTAATGTTGGAACCCTTGCGAAGTTCTGCAACGGCTGCTTTTAATCCTTCCTCGTCCACACCATTGTCTTTCAAAAGTTGTGAGACTGGGTCGCCTGAATGCAAAATACCCAGTAAAAGATGCTCCACAGAAACATACTCATCTTTCAGTTCTTTTTGGTACTTAACGGCTTTTTGCAAGCTTTTTCCAGCGTCCCTGGAAAGATAAATTTCGCCTTCCACTTTTGGGTAAGACTCAAGCATCTTATCCAGTGCTTGTTTCATGAGTGGCAGGTTCACGTTGAGTTTTTTAAGCAGGTAAGGCACTACGTTTTCGTCCACCTGTAAGATTCCTTTTAACAGGTGGGCATTTTCTATGGCTTGGTGCTCAAAACCGGCAGCAATCTCTTGTGCTTTTTGCACAGCCTGCTGAGATTTTATAGTATAGTTTTCAAAATTCATTGTATTTCCTGTTTTTGTGATTTATAATTCTTCACTGTCACTGGGAGGTGGACAAAATCTTTGCCAAAGGGGTTTTGGGAGTGTTTTGGTGACTATATGGCAGCTTGTGTTAAATTTATATGCCAAATTGGCGCTTGTTATATCTTAATTCTAAGTAGAATGGGATAATTATAGAGGTGCGGAAGCGGAAGTGTGATAGAACGAAAGAGACATCAAGCATCCATCAAACAAGAAATTTTGCTTTTTTAAAAATATATACCTATCTTTATATCTCCCAATTTTAGATTTATGGAAACAAAAGAAATCCTGGCAAAATACAGGCCTACAAAGGACAACCTGCTGCTGATACTCCACGACATCCAAAATCATACACCGGACAACTACATCCGGGAAGAAAGCCTTAAAGAAGTGGCAAAATTTCTTAACACCACTTATAGTAACGTTTATGGTGTTGCAACCTATTACTCCATGTTCAGCCTTAAAAAACGTGGGAAGCACCTTATCAGGCTTTGCAAATCGCCTTTATGCCGTATGGTAGGAATAGAGGATATTTTAAGCTCAATCAAAAAGGAGTTGAACGTCGAATTCGGGCAAACCACAACGGATGAAATGTTTACATTAGAACCATCGGAATGCCTTGGGCAGTGCGATAAAGCGCCTGCCATGCTTATAGACGATAAGCTCTTTACAAACCTTGATCCTCAAAAAATCCGGGATATTTTCAAAAATTATATTGCCAACAACAAAAATCAAGCATCGTGAAACACGAATATAAAATTGCTCTTGAACATGCAGGAACCCTTGATCCAGTGAGCATAGACGATTATATCGCACACAATGGTTTTATCGCTTTAAAAATAGCACTGCAAAAAGAGCCCCTGGACATCATCCATGAAGTTACTGAAGCCGGCTTACGGGGCAGGGGAGGGGCAGGCTTTTCTACCGGGAAAAAGAAACAATTTACAGGTGAGGCGATATGCCGTTCCTGTGGCCCCAAATACATTGTCTGCAATGCCGATGAAGGCGAACCCGGCACTTTCAAAGACCGCATTATCATGGAACAAGTGCCTTTTCGCTTCATTGAGGGGATGATCATCTCTGCTTATTCTATCGGGGCTAAAAATGGCTATATATATATTCGCGGCGAATACCACGATTCTATCAAAAAAGTGCAAAACGCCATAGAACATTGCTACAAAAAAGGGTTCCTTGGCAAAAATATCCTTGACTCCCAATATTCACTTGATTTGGAAATTAAGCTTGGGGCGGGTTCATACCTTTGTGGCGAAGAGCTTACCCTTTTAGAATCCTTGGAAGGGAAAAGAGGCTATCCCCGCATCAAACCACCTTTCCCTGCTGAAAAAGGACTTTGGGGAAGGCCCACACTGGTCAATAACGTGGAAACTTTTGCACACCTGCCTTTCATCCTGAACAAAGGAGCCGGCGAATATAAAAAACTGGGTACAAAGGATTCGCCCGGTACAAAAATTTTTACCATAAGCGGTGATGTGAATAATCCCGGAGCTTATGAAACGCAAATGGGCATTACTTTAAGGCAGCTAATTGAAGATTTGTGCGGAGGAATGAAAAACGGGAAACCATTCAAAGCTGCTATTATTGGCGGCGCAGCCGGCACTTTCGTGGATGAATCGTTGCTTGATACGCCCATGGGGTACGATTCTCTCAAAGAAAAAGGCGCAATCCTTGGCTCTGGCGCAGTGATGGTATTGCACGAAGACAGGGCACTAAGCGAAATGCTTGTCTCTATCATGGATTTCTTTAAACACGAATCCTGCGGAAAATGCGTCCCTTGCAGGGTTGGGACAGCCCAACTGGTGCTTAGGGCAAGCCAACTGGCAAACTCACAAAAGGGCCAAAAATCAGCCATACTTGATGATATGCTTTACGAAGCCCAATATATAGCAAAGAACTCACTTTGCCCACTTGGGCAATCGCCGGTAATACCCATCAAAAGTATGGTACGCTTTTTAAAAAATAAAATTGAATGAACATCATGAACGAAAAAATTACTCTCACCATAGACAGGAAAAAGATTAAAACCCAAGCAGGAGCAAACCTTTTGCAAGTTGCCCACGACCATGGAATTAAAATACCATATTTGTGCTATCACCGGAAACTTTCTCCTACAGGAGCTTGTAGGCTGTGCGTGGTAAAAATAAATAGCAGTGATAATCTTACCATGGCCTGCACAGTTGAAGCAACCGATGGGATGGAAGTTATTGCTTTTGATGATGATATTGAAAAAGCCCGAAAGCATACCCTGGAGTATCTTCTTGCAGAGCATAACGATGAAGAGGGCGGTTCTTGGGAAGATGAATTTCACTATTGGGTTCAAAAATATGGCTTAAAAGACCCTGCCAACAGGAGTTACCCAAAAATCACCGCCGGGATTGATTACCCTATTGATGACACTTCCCCCGTACTGACGTATGATGCATCCAAGTGCATAAAATGTTTCCGTTGCATAAAAGCTTGCGATGAAGTGCAAGGAAAAAATGTACTTTCCTTTAGCGAAAGGGGAATCAATTCATACATCATTGCTGGGTTTGACAAATGGAGGGGTTCGGAATGCGACGGTTGCGGAGAATGTGTGCAGCTTTGTCCTACCGGCGCATTGGTAGAAAAGCCGCATAAAAAGTATATCAACATCAATAAATTGGACAAAAAAGTGAAAACTACTTGTCCATACTGTGGTGTAGGTTGCCAGGTTGAATTGTGGGTAAAGGACAATGCGATTTTGCGGGTAAATGGCGTGGAAGGTATATCACCCAATGATGGCAGGCTTTGCATTAAAGGCCGTTTTGGGTATGATTTCGTGAACCATAAAGACAGGCTCACCAAACCCTTAATAAAAAGGAACGGACAATTTGAAGAAGCTTCCTGGGATGAAGCCCTGGAACTCATAGCCGAAAAATTCACCGAGATAAAACAAAAATATGGCAACGATGCTTTAGCAGGATATGCCTCGGCAAAATGCAGCAACGAGGACAATTATCTTTTCCAGAAATTCGTGAGAGTTGTTTTTGGCACCAATAACCTGGATTATTGCACCCGCTTGTGCCATGCATCTACTGTAACGGCTATGCTTAAATCCATTGGCGATGGAGCAGGAAGCAATTCCATTGAAGATTTTGCCACCACCGACTGCCTTTTCATTACAGGCAACAATATGATTGAAACCCATCCTGTTACTGCCACTTTCGTGAAAAACGGCCAGTACAAGGGCAATAAGATTATTGTTTGTGACCCAAGATGGACGCCTTTGGTAAAATATGCAGATACCTGGCTGCAACCACGCCTGGGTACTGATGTTGCGCTACTCAACGGCATGATGAACGTAATTATTAATGAGGGATTGTATGATGAGGATTTTATCCAAAAGCGTGTAGATGGAGGAATGGAAGCTTTTCAGCAATTAAAAGAGCTGGTAAGTGCTTATACACCGGCCAAAACAGGAGAAATTACGAATGTACCTGCGCAAAAGATCATAGATGCAGCCCGGATGTATGCCAAAGCAAAAACCGCCATGATAGCTACGGGCATGGGAATGAGCCAGCAGGTTACCGGCACAAATAACGTCTTCTCACTTATCAACTTGATGCTGATAACAGGGCATATTGGTAAAGAACGGGCCGGTATCAATCCGCCGAGAGGCCAAAATAACGTGCAAGGCGCAACGGATGTTGGCTGCTCGCCTATTATTTACCCGGGATACATTGCAGTTGCCGATGAAGAAAACCGCCGGAAACTTTCACAACTGTGGAATGTCCCTTTTTATAAGCTTCCTGCAAAACCCGGTCTTACTACCGTGGAAATTATGCATGCCGCCTACGATGAGAAAGTGAAAGCCATGTACATCATGGGGGAAAATCCTATGATCACCGACCCTGACCTTAACCATACCGGAGAAGCACTAAAAAAGCTTGATTTCCTGGTGGTGCAGGATATTTTCATGACGGATACCGCTCCTTATGCCGATGTGGTATTGCCTGCTTCCTGTTTTGCAGAAAAAGACGGTAGCGTTGTTAACAGCGACAGGCGGGTTTTAAGGTTGCGCAATGCAGTGGATATGCCCGGTGAAGCGCAGGAAGACTGGAAGATTATTGTGGCTATTGCCGAAAAAATGGGTTACGATATAGGACGTTACAATCATGCTTCCGAGATCTTTGATGAGATAGCCCAAGCAGCGCCCATCATGGCTGGAATATCTTACAATAGGATTGAGCATGAAGGCATCCAATGGCCTTGCCCGCACAAAGAACATCCCGGTACCGGCACTTTGTTCCTGGAGAAATTCAACACACCCAATGGCAAAGCCCGCTTGATTCCTGTTGAGCATGTTGCACAAAAGGAACAAGCAACCAAGGAATTCCCGTTCATATTAAATTCAGGCCGGATATTGTACCATTACCATACTTCCACCATGTCAAGGCGGAACAAATCTTTAACGGATTTTGCCAACAAACCTTTTGTTTTGATGCATCCCAATGACGCATTAAAATTGGATTTAAAAGAAGACGACGAGGTAAAACTTTCCAACAACCGCGGTGAGTTGAGGACTTGGTTAAGTATCAATGACGGCGTGGCCGAGGGCGAGCTTTTTATGCCTTTCCATTATAATGAATCCCAGGTAAACAGGTTAACCCGAAGCGAGCTTGACCCGCATTCCAAGATCGCTGCTTTTAAGCTATCGGCGTGTAGGGTGGAGAAGGTGTAGCATTTGAAGCTTATATTACAAAACAAAAAAAGGGTTACCTGTCTTAGCAACCCTTTTAAAAAAATGGTTTCATAAAAGAACCATTTATGAAGCGTGCAGCTTTTTTGACTCGTTGATTAGGTTTATGGCTTCATATTCCACGATCCTAACATTCCTTTTTAAGTTTGACAGCATTTGAATGGCAGTGATCATTAATGTTTCATCAAACAATGCATGGGCTAATACTTTGCTTGGTTCATCCGTATCTGCAAGATAAGGTTTGAATAATGAACCAACCAATGCTTGGAGTTCTTTTGATTCCAATTCACTAATGGATTTTACCAGGTCATTATACGCTTCAATCTTGTTCTTCAATGTGGTCAGTTCTTTCTCGTTTGATTCAATTAATTGATTAACAGGGTAATCCTTGTCAATATTTTTCAATTTGAAGGCATCTTTTTGCAAGTTGTGGGCCTTTGCACTATTTGCCGAATATTTTAGTAAATCATTGGTTAAGCCGTCTATTAATTGACAAATTTCCCCGGATTTAATTGATACTTTATTTATGTAATGATTGCTGATTGCTTTTTTATTAGCAGTTTCTCTCAACATTTTTTTTAGCGTATTGGAAGTCATTGAGTTTTCTGTTACACTAAGAGCCGAATTATCAAGAAAATTCTTACTAACATTGAGGCTAAGCAATGCGCTGTAGGAAGCCAAAAATATCAACCCTAAAATGATAGCAGGAAAATTTTGTGCTAAGCTTTTTACTTTTACACTGTAATGAATGAATACAGGCAAGAAAAATACAAAAGGAAGCAAAAGGCCAATAATGATAAAAATTCCTGCCCCCGGCCAATGCATCATCTTAAATACTGCCCCAGTGAACATTACAGCAAAAGTTACGAAGGTAGCAACAAACAATATTTTATGCTTCTTCTCAATTTTATATTTCAAACTTAAAATCAGCGGCATAAAAATAAAGCAGAAACCGAATATTGATAACATAAGGATGATTCCCGCCCCAGGAAAATGGTTGATCTTAAACAACGTGCCTGCTAAAAACAGGTTTACGAAAACGATTCCAAGAATATAGGCTGTTTTTTTCATGATTTCCCAGTTTTTAAAGGTTCAACAACTGAAAGGCTTTTAATGATTTCATTTCTTGTGATGTGGACATTTAATTCCAGTGTGGACAATGTATTAAGTGCATTGATTAGCATAGAATGCCCAAAATGGTATTGTTCCCAACTAATGCCCTCATTCTTAGGAACAACCTCATGAATTGGCAATAATTGATTGATTTTATTTTGCATTTTGGGGTTTTTCATTGCAATAGAATTTAAAAGAAATGCTTTATATTGTTCAAGCTCAAGTTTTAATTGCTTGGCAGCATTTTCTTCTATGAGATATTTATAGGTATTTTTATAATCCCTGGCATTTTTGATCTTTTGTGTTTGTAAAAACTTTTCATTAGCCGGGTTACTATCGCTAGGCTTGTTTACCATCAATAACTTCGTTTTTATTTTCTTAATGGAAGACAAGAACTTCCCGGTTTTTTTATTGACGACTACAATTTTGGCTTTAGCTAAAGAATATGTTGTTAGATTATAGGATTTGGATTGAAAATAGTGGTTGATTGCCGCGGTTTGATTGGTTTGTTTTACAAGTGGAACCAATAAATCCTTTGATGTTGTAATAGACAACAAAGTAAAAAATAATATAACAGCCATTGCTGCTATGGTTGAAAAAATAAAACTGCCGCTAATACCTTTTTTAGGATAGCAAATTTTCACTCCATACATTGGAAGAAAAAGCAAGGTGAATATTACTGCACTTACAAGGCCAACGATTTTACTCCCGGGTAGATGCAGAACTCCTAAGAATTCGTAAAGAAAAAATAAGGCTAATGAAAGAATGCCTATCAGGTAAATATTCTTGTTCCTATCCTTATTATTAATGACCGATATGCTCAATAAAGGAATGAAAAGAAAAAGTAATACTGCAATACCGGTCAGCCAAAGAATATTGCTACCTGGCCAATGTTGTAATGTAAACAGTATACCGATTAAATAAAGCACCCCTCCTAAAAATGCGGCAATATGTATACCTCCTTTAAGTTTACTTTTGGTACCTTTATAATTGGCATAGATGGCAGAAGGAAAAAATACTAGCGCAGTTAAAAGAAATGCCAGCACCATTATTATTCCTGCACCAGGAAAATGAAATAACTTAAAAATCGTTGCCAATCCTAACATGGCAAGCGAAATGTTCCCGAAAATCTTCATGGATGTTTTCATAATTCTGTATTTTTTATCGGTTAATATCCTGGTATCTTCCTGTATTTGTTTTAAGGTTTGGATACCAAATTTTTGCTGCACCCTTTTTAATGATTCTTCATATGAAAACCCATGAGAAATGTTGTGCTCAACGTCACAGCAAATATGGTCTACCACGTCATCACGCAAGTGCGAATAGTGAATTTCTGCATGGTTGACAATGACTTCTATTTGCTTGACTTGAGATGTAGTTAAGACGTACATGGCTGAAAACCCGGTTTTGGCTCCATCAAGCCTTTTAAAGTTTCAATGAATTCAGTAAGCTCTTTGATCTTTTCTTCGGCAAAATTGTTCCCTTTTGGTGTAAGGAAATAGTAAATCCGGTTCCTGTTGTTCACTACCCTTGATTCGGTTGATACAATACCATCCGCTTCAAGCTTATGAAGAATAGGATAAAGAGCCCCGTAAGTAAGTTTTATTTTTCCATGAGATAATTCCTCCACTTTTTGTGTGAGTTCATACCCGTACATCTTGCCATTTTCGGCTAACAGCTTCAATATGACAGACTTTAGCGATCCTTTAAATAATTCTTTTGATATCATGATACAAATATATAATAGAATCTATTATATTCCAAATATTTTATATAATATTTTTAAAAACATAGCCATTATTTTATCGTTTAATATGAGGATTAATGCCTAAAACGCTTGTTTGATAGTAATGAGAATAAAACAAGCATCCCCGATAATCAAAGTAAATAATTTATAAGGAAGCGATTACTGAAGATAAAAAAAATTACGGTTGATGCACAGATTCATACACGGTTTTTAATTGCAACGCACGTGCCCTGTAAATATTCATTTTTGCTTTGGCATGCATCATATCGTAAAAAGATCCATCCATGTCTTTGTAAAAATTCTCTAAGAACTGGATTTCGCCTTTTTTGTATTTTTCCCATTCTTTTTGCGATTTTTCTAATAATTCTTTTGTATCAAGAAAAAATTCCTTAGCAAAAAGCTGTTTGTAATGATCGATCTCGTCCTTCCATTTTATTTCAAAACCTTGGTAGCATTCTTCTTTGCCTTGGTATTCTTCTTTATTTTTTAGGCATTTGTCCAGGTCTTTATCATGTTCGGTGTTTTGCTGTTGAGCAAGTAAATTCAAGGTGCAAGAAATAACGATAAAAAATACAATCAAAGGTTTCATAATAGAATGAGTTTTTGTATAAGGGATTACAAATTTAGTATAAAATTCTTGCACAAGTATACTAAATATGACAAATTTGAATTCAATATCATTCTTATGAAACGTTACAAAAGATAAGCAAAACATATTCTTACTATAGTTAGAAATAGTACCGGTATGACTTTTAAAATAGTCTAAAACCGATAGTATTTTAAATATTACCAAACTTCGGCTAAGCCTTGTATGCCAATTTTAAAATTGTTTCGGCACAGGTTTTCATCTATGCCTTATTGGACTAATTTATCATTACAATGGGTATAACAGGTATACGGGAAATGCTCTGCTATTATGGTTCTATAAGGCCGCCAGAAAAATTCTTATTCCTGACTTCTACATTCCCACACCAACCACCAAATTAACCAATTATCGCAATAACACAATCATCCATTCATTCTCTCATCCTCTCATTCTATCGTTCTATCGTTCACCAATTAACTAATCAACCAATTCCCAAATGAAATCTATAGATACCTGTTACCGGATAATGCCACCAGAAAAATTCTGACTTCCACATTCCCACAGAAAGCCGTTGAAAAGTGTAGTGTATATTTTTCGGAGTTGAAAGTAAAAAGAAAGGGAGGTCATGGCCCCCCTTTTTAAATATGTTTAGTTTTTAATGATCTTTCCGTAGTAACATTCCTGGTCGATATACAACTTATAAAAATAGATTCCTTGCTCCAATTTAGGGGCAACAGTAATCTTGTTAAGGCCTTTATTGATAGTGCTTTCTACAGGTTTTGAAACAAGTTTTCCTCGCGTATCAAAAATCTTGATCTTTGCATAGAAGTTTTTCAATGAATTAAACTCAAAATTTAACAGGTTATCAAAAGGCACAGGATAAACGCTGATATCGCCATTTACAGGATCCATATCAACACGGTCTATAACTACTTCCAATGTTACCGGGATGGTAATTTGTCCTTTAGCGCCATAATCAATGATCAAGTTTGTAGAATAATTACCGGTACTTATATTGGTTGCATCAAAGCTAAGGACTACGTTTTGCTGCTCACCTGTAGCAAGTGTACCGCTTTCGGGACTCACTGAAAGCCAGGCGTTACTCGATGCATTTTCAACTGTAATGGTATAATTGGCTTCTACCTCACCAATATTTGATAGAATGATGGTGTCGATAGCTGTTTCGGAGACAAAAAGCAATTGAGAAACACTATTTGTATTTACTCCCAGAACCGGCGATGGATTGGAAGAGGAAGGCACAACAATATAATCTACCCATCCGCAATCGCTGCCACCGGAGACAGAATAATCTTTTTCATATTTCCATGAAAATGTATGCTGACCCGCTGAAATGGTGTAGGTTTCTTCTGACCAATCCACTTCTCCTGACCATTCATTCTCCATACTTCCATCAATATAAAACCTCAGGTAATCATACCCGCCTTCTGAAGATACCTTTTTGGCGAAGGAAAAAATTCCATCATCCGAAATATTAGTTGATAGTGTAAGTTCTGAAACCTGGTCATCACTAATATCACCTGATTGTGCAGAATAAGTTCCGTGATAAGCATTTGTTCCGTCTACTACCCAAGGTTGGTCTCCACCATTTGTCAGCGAATCCGGTATTACACCATCTTCAAAACTGATGGCAACAACAGGATACATTACAAAATCAATAACATTATTAGATGTTGTTACGGTAATATCTTCCAATATTGCTCCGAAATCACTATGAGAAACTTTAAAAGTATAAGTATCTTCAAGTATACCGCTTATGGAATATTGGCCGTTTTCATCGGTAACCACGGGGTCAATAGGCGTATCTACTAATTCTATGGTTGCATTTTCAATAGGGTCACCGTTTGTTCCGTTATAAACTGTGCCTGAAATATCCACTGTCGATGATTGGCCTAAAACTACGTTGAGCTCAACAGATGATTGATAATTGTTAATGGTTACAGTTTCGGTTTGAGAAATAAATCCATAGGATGAGAAAGTAACATCAAAGGTTCCCGGTTCAATAGGGCGGTGATAATCACCGAGGCCAGGATCAGTAACAACAAAGGAATTATCTACATCATGGTTGTTGATAGTTACCTCAGCGCTTAAAGGATTTCCTTGATCATCGGTAACAGTACCATAAAATCCATAGGTGCAAGCTTCCATGTAATCGAGTAATGAATTTTCATTTATATTCCAATAGTTTGGAAGAGCATCAGAAGATAATAGTTTTGTGTTGGATATTTCAATAGTAACTTCACGGCAGTTTTGAAAATAAGTCATGTAGTCTTGCCTTCCGCCATCAATTACGTACCAATCACCACCGTATGTAACGCCGCTTGAAGTAACACTGGTCATAAAACTGGAGTTTACTTGCCTTGCTGTTTGCACGTAATTGGTGCATATTTCAATAAACCAGTCATCATCTGCATGGGTTTTTTGACTAGAAGTCCAAGTATCCCAAGGGAAATTCATTACTTCAGCGCCACCATGAAAATTAGCTGAGAAAACAAAATTATGCTCATCAGCATAATCCATCATAGCTTGTGTTTCGGGCTGGTAAGGTGAGTTTGGCCCAACACGAGGATCAGGGAAATCCCTGTTCAAGTCGCTTGAGTTAGCATTGTATCGTGTTGCACCGCTCACATCGTCATTACCGCTATTATATGTACCATCGGGATTGGCATTAGGGTTAATGTAAATTTCTATGTTATCAACGAGGTTGGTGATTTGTGTATTAGAGCCGTAATTATTCAACAAATTATCGATAAGCCTTAGCATTAGTACAAAGCCTGTTGTTTCATCACCATGCATGGTACTCGTATAAAAGAATTCCGGTTCGGCTTCTTCCTGGTCAACGTTATCAGAGATTTTGACACTAAGCAATATCCTATTTTGAACAGAATAACCTATTGTATCTAATTGACAAAGATTGGGGAAATCATTGGCAAAATTCTGCATCATTTGTAAGTAAACGCTATAGGTTGGGTACCTGTCCCAATTAGCCATCTCCGCCACGGTATTTGCCATGTTAATTACTTTGGAACCATCCTGCCCAGCTGGAGGAAGGGTTTTGAAGTCATAACCAAATTTTAAGAAATTGTTGAATTCTTTTTTGTTGGCATAAGCAAAAATGCGATTTCCATTAATATTGTCTATTGAGATCAAACTTCCAATTTTTTTTGTTTTATCAAGATCGTCAATAACAAATGAGAACCTCACTTCTCCCCGGTCTTCAAGGTAATCCTTTGCTTTTTGAAGCTCTTTGCCATTTTGCGCAAAAAGCATACTGCTGGTAACTATATAAATAGCTACAATGAATAAATGTTTAAATTTCATAATGTAAAATGTTTTAGGTTTACGAATATAGTTTGATTTTGTCCGTTCTTACTAATTTGCCGTTAGATTAATTTATGTGGTAATCTTAACTATTTATTCTTGCGACAAGGTTTTCGATTCGCTCATAGGTTTTCTTGGAAACCGGTACAACAGGAAGCCTAAAAAAGTTTTGGCAAAGTCCTTTAATACTCAATGCAGCTTTTATGCCCCCAGGGCTGCCTTCGGCAAATAGCGCCGCAAAAATTTCTAACAAAGCATAATGATTTTTCCTGGCTTCATCCATTTTACCGAGTAAGGCAAGCCTAACCATTTCTGAAAACGTTTTAGGGAAAACGTTTGCTGTAACAGATATTACACCATCGCCACCTGCTGCAATGATGGGCAAAGTTATGGCATCATCACCAGAAATAACAAGAAACCCATTAGGTTTGTTTTTTATGATGTCCATGATCTGGGTTAGATTGCCCGAGGCTTCTTTCACAGCAATAATGTTTTTTATATCATTTGCCAGTCTTAAAGTGGTTTCTGCGGAAATATTGGTTCCGGTTCTCCCAGGAACATTATAAATGATAACGGGAACAGGAATTTTTTTTGCTATGACTTTATAGTGCTGGTAAATTCCTTCTTGCTGGGGTTTGTTATAATAGGGGCAAACCGATAATACAGCGTCTATTCCATTAAAAGATATACTCTCAATATCTTTGAGAATGGCTTGTGTATTGTTACCTCCAATACCAACTACAACTGGGACACGCTTTTTTACAGTTTCAATAACAAAATCTATTACAGCCAGTTTTTCATCTTTGCTGAGCGTGGCTGATTCACCGGTAGTGCCCAAGGTAACAATATATTCAACTTGATTTTTTATTTGGAAATCGATGAGCTTTTTAAAAGCTTCAAAATCTATGGTTCCTTCTTTTGTAAATGGGGTAACAATAGCAACACCTGTTCCCTTAAATCGATTCGTCATAATATTCAAGAATTTAAAAGATTTAAATAATAATATGCCTGGTCAATATAATCTTTGTTTTTTAAGTCATTTTGTGCATTGATCATAAAATCAAAAATATCGGCCCTACTTTCATTGATGCCAACTTTAAAATGAGCAACTGAAACGCCGGTTATATAGTCTGTAGGTAAACAATCTTTTAGGGTTAAATTCATCAAAATATCAAACTCTTCATTGATAAATTTTTTAGCGGAATTGGTTTTGGGTATATAGAAAAAGTCAAGACTTTTCTTTGTAATGTAGTCAAAACCAACTGCTGGCAACCAGTATTGAGGTGTTTTTTTGGCATTGATATAGCCAAGGGTTTTTACATTCTTATTTTCTGACTTGAGTTTTTTTACAAACTGCCTGATTTCTTCATAACTTTCACCATCGTTTAACTTATATATAATACCAATAGTTTCAGCATCTTTTAAGTTGATAAGTTTCTTATTTCTACGAGTAATTTTCCTCGCTTTTTCAAGCTTCCTTTTTCCTATTGAGATACGTATTTTCTTTAAAAATCCCACCAATTAATATTTTTCCATTAAAACCACTAAAATTTAAATATTCAAAATTAATAAATTTATTCCATAAATATAAGTAAGAGGTTCATTCAAATAATATTTGCTTAGATAAAAAGAGTATGTTTTGGTGTTAATTTGATGATATACAGCCTATTGGAAGGCATCTAAATTATACTTTCCTGTATTAGCCCTTATAAATTGGATTCAAAAAAACCAAATCCTATATAATATGGTACATTTTGTATTTATTATCGCTGCAAGTATATAATCGTTTAATTTTAATTCTGATGAACTTGGAATATGTGAACAAAATATTTGCTATATTCGTTAAATGAATTTAAACAAAAGAATTAAATTTATGTTAAGTTAATGATATTGCTTGATATACAATGAATGATGAAAAAGAGTTTATTATGCAAAAATTTTATAAACTATTGAGGCGCAACAAGAAAAAAATCTTTAGGATATTCCTTTTCATTTTTACAGTTTTTCTTATTGTGTTGTTATTTCCTCATGAGGGCCGCTTTAAATATGAATTTCAACTTGGCAAACCATGGTTGCACGAGGACTTGATAGCTCCATTTGATTTTCCTATAAAAAAATCCGAATCTCAACTTCAAAAAGAAAGGGCTAAGATATTAGAGAATTTCAATCCTTATTTTAAAGTGGATAATAAAGTTTATCCATCCAAACGTAATGCACTTGAAGAAAAGTTTGATGTAGCATGGAAAGAGAAATATGAAGGCGCAGATTTAGAAGAAGATATCTATGAAACAAACAAGCAACTTATTTTGCAGATTTTTGATACAATCTATAAAAAAGGAATTATTAGGTATAATAAGATCATAGAAAACAAGGATGAGGATTTCACGATTAATGTTTTACGAAATAATATATCTGAACCCAAGGAATTAAGCGAATTACATAATATAAATGAAGCAGACAAGTTTATTGAAAAAACCTTAAAAAACGTCCAAGATAGTAGTATAGACCAAGCTTTACTTCTTCGATTACTAAAAAGTTCTATTACGCCAAATATTTTCTTTGACCCTGGAACAACCAAAAGTGCTAGAAAAGAAAAATTGAGTAATGTATCTCTTACTCATGGTTTAGTACAAAAAGGGGAGATTATCATCCAAAAAGGAGAATTAATAACCAAGGAGAAATACCAAGTGCTTGAGTCTCTTAAAGAAGAATATGAAGTTTTACTGGGTGGATCTTCACGGTATATCATGATAGTTGCAGGACAAGCCATACTGGTGTTAATTTCTATAATCGTATTGTTTTTATACTTGGCTTCATTTTGGCATAAGGTATTTAGTAGTAACCAGAGAATTCTTTTTATCTTATTGATCATTTTTATCATGGTATTTATTACAAGTATGACCATTAAATATAACGTTGACCTCCTATATCTTTTACCTGTTTGTATTGTACCAATTATAGTAAGGGTGTTTTTTGATACGAGGCTTGCATTGTTTATCCATATAGTTACCATTATTATTATTGGATTCCTGGTTCCCAACAGTTTCCAGTTTATTTTTATGCATTTAATAGCAGGGATAATCGCTATAGTTAGCATTGTGGATATGCGTAGACGGTCACAATTATTTGTAACGGCAGTTTTGATATTCCTAACCTATTCGGCTATACATGTTGGTTTATCATTTATGCAAACAGGGAATTTAGAAAACACCCAGCTTGAAAATTTTGCTTGGTTTGCCGGTAGTGCTTTGCTTACTTTATTTTCATATCCTTTGATCTATATTTTTGAAAAAGCTTTTGGTTTTGTTACGAATGTAACATTAATGGAACTGTCAGATACTAACAGCAAGTTGTTACGCCTATTGTCATTAAAAGCCCCTGGTACTTTTCAGCATTCTATGCAAGTGGCCAATATTGCCGAGGCAGTAATCTATGAAATAGGAGGGAATCCCCTTTTGGTAAGAACCGGGGCTTTGTATCATGACATAGGAAAAATGGATATGCCGGCATATTTTATAGAAAACCAAAGAAAGGGCTTTAATCCTCACGATAAGCTATCTTATGAAGAAAGCGCTAAAATTATTATCAGCCATGTGGATAGGGGAGTGAAAAAAGCAAGGAAAATTGGATTACCGGAAAAGATCGTAGACTTTATTAGAACACACCATGGCACTACCACAACACTTTATTTTTATAATATGTTTAAAAGGGATAATCCAGATGCAGATATTGATAAAGATATTTTCACCTATTCCGGGCCAATTCCCTTCTCTAAGGAGACAGCAATTCTAATGATGGTTGATTCCGTAGAAGCAGCTTCAAGGAGCCTGAAAGCTCCAGATGAAAAAACTATCAGCAGTCTGGTAGATAGTATTATTGACAGTCAAATTGAACAGAATCAATTTATTAATGCAGATATTACTTTTAAGGATATTACAATTATTAAAAGGATTTGTAAAAAAATGTTGATGAGTATTTATCATGTGCGAATTGAATACCCTGATAGTGAGTAAGAATTTCACAAAAAAGCCTTTGAAAAATTCTCAAAGGCTTTTTTGATTATGATGGGTTTTCTTTTACTAATATTCGGGCTCAACCCCCATATTGTAGAACATAAAAGACCAAATATCAGTATATTCGTCTATGATCTTGGATGTTGGTTTACCTGCGCTATGGCCTGCTTTAGTTTCAATCCTTATCAGCACAGGATTCTCGCCTTTATGTTTTTCTTGCAAAGTTGCAATAAATTTAAAGGAATGAGCAGGCACAACCCTGTCATCATGGTCTGCTGTAGTTACAAGGGTTGCAGGATATTCAGTGCCTTCTTTGATATTATGCAAAGGTGAATACGAATATAAGTTCTTGAATTGAATAGAATCTTCACTGGTGCCATAATCTGTAGCCCAAGCCCATCCAATAGTAAACTTGTGGTATCTTAGCATATCAAGCACACCCACAGCAGGAATAGCTACTTTAAAAAGATCAGGCCTTTGGGTCATACAAGCACCTACAAGTAATCCTCCATTGGAGCCCCCTCTAATAGCAAGTTTATCTTTTGAGGTATATTTTTTTTCTATTAAGTATTCGGCGGCAGAGATAAAATCATCAAAAACATTTTGTTTATTCAATTTGATTCCGTCTTGGTGCCATTCTTCTCCATATTCACCACCACCCCTAATATTTGCTAAAGCATAAATACCGTTGTTTTCGAGCAAAATTAAGTTTGTAATACTAAAACTTGGAGTTAAACTGATGTTAAATCCACCATAACCATAAAGTAGGGTAGGGTTGGAGCCATCCAGTTCCAATCCTTTTTTATGAACAATAAACATAGGAATTTTTGTTCCGTCCTTACTTTTATAAAAGACTTGCTTGGTTTGATATTTGTTAATGTCAAAATCGATTTCTGGCTTTTTGTACACTTCAGATTGGTTATTGGCTGCATCAAATTTGTAGATTGTAGTAGGAAAGGTAAATGAAGTAAAAGAATAAAATGCGGTGTTTTCATCTTTTTCACCACTAAAACTACCTATTGTGCCTAAGGTTGGCAATTCAATTTCGTATTCTTTTTCACCCTCGTAATTAAAAGCATATGCCCGGCTACTTGCATCCTTCATATAAATAGCAATAATTTTGCCGCCAATAAGTTTAGCACTTTTTAATACTTCTTCTTCTTCTGGTAATACAACTGTCCAGTCACCTGGGTTAACATTGGGCGGTTGTACCATTACCAGCTTATAATTATCTGCTTTATAGTTTGTTAACATATAGATTTTATCATCTACATTTCCAATCACATTATAATCATAATCGAAACCTTTGGCAAGCAATTTAAAATCTTTTTGCCCTTTCTCTAAGTCTTTATAATAAATTGAATTTCCGCTAGTACTTTCTGTTTCTGTGAGAAAAAGATATCTTTCATCTTCTGTTGTGGAGGCATAATAATTTCTCAATGGCTGACTATGATTTTCGTAAATTAATTGATCATCCGCCTGGGATTGACCTATTTTATGGTAATAGACTTTATGAAACTTGTTCTTCTGCGATAATTTGCTGCCTGTTGGTTCATCGTAGCGGCTGTAGTAGAATCCATCATCTTTCCATGCTATGCCTGAAAATTTAACCCATTTAAGATGTTCGTCCAATTTTTTGCCTGACACAATTTCTTTAACAAAAATTTCTTTCCAATCGGATCCTGACCTAGCAATAGAATATGCAAAGTATTCCCCATTTTCAGAAACGGCCATTGAACTCAAAGCCACTGTACCGTCATCAGAAAGTTTATTTGGATCCAGAAAGACTTCTGGCTCGCTATCCAAATCATCTTGGATATAAAGCACACTTTGATTTTGCATCCCATCATTTTTAAAGAAAAAATAGTAATCTCCCTTTTTAAATGGTGTTCCATATTTTGGAAAATCCCACAGTTCTTTAAGCCTATCGTTTATATCATCTCTATAGGGAATTTGAGATAAGTAATTAAAGGTAACTTCATTCTGCTTCTTGACCCATGTCATGGTTTCATCAGACATGTCATCCTCGAGCCACCGGTAAGGGTCTAGTACTTTATTACCAAAGTATTCGTCAATCGAGTCTATTTTTTTTGTTTCTGGGTACTGAACTTTAGCCCTTTCCTTTTTTCCCGGTTTATTTTTGCATCCCATAGAAAAAATCATTATAATTGCAATAAAACTTAAAACTTTTAAATGATTCATTTGCTTAAAATTTAAAGTTAATAATTAGGTAACAAATTTAGAAAAAACAAGTTAAATAGAGTCGAAAATGTTTTTTTTAAATTTGTTACATTTTTATGCTTTTCTATAATAAAAATGTTTATTTTTGCAGTAAGAAGTAGTTCTTTTAATTAAAAAATGAAAAACGTGAAAAACAAAAAAGACGGTACAAAAAACGTAAGAGAAGAGTTAATGAAGCACCTCTTCTTTAATCAACTGAACAAACAACAGTTGAAAGAATTAATGCCCCACATAGAAAGGGCATATTATACCAAAGGTGACATCATCTGCGAGCAGGAGAAACATCCTGAGTATGTTCACTACTTGGTAAGTGGCTTAGTAAAGATGTTTATTGAAGGCCCATTTGTAAAAACTCAAATTTTGAGTATTATTCCACCTTCAAGAATTATTGGCCTTTACTCCGTTTTCGGAAATAAGCCCAATTCATTTTTTGCTTCAGCATTAAATGATGTTGAAATTTTAATGATTGAGAGGGAATTTTTCCAAGAATTTCTTGAAAGAAATCCTGTACAAATGCGAGATTTCTTGAATTATTTCAGCGATGTTGAAGGTAAATTCCTTACTCAATTAGTGAAATTCAATCAAAAGAATATCAAGGGCAAGGTAGCTTATGTTCTCAAGTATTTTTACGAAGAAGTATTCAGAACAGACAGGTTCTATTTACCTATTTCTAGGAAAGAATTTGCCGAATTGGCCGGTATGTCAACAGAAAATGTTATCAGGACATTATCCGAGTTCAACAAGGAAAAGATACTTAAGATCAGGAATAGGGATGTAGAAATTCTTGACCATGGATTCCTTAATAAGGTGGCAAGTTACGGTTAATCAAAAACCGTGGCCTGTCCTGCCTTTATAAGAACATGATTGAAATGCTTTATTTTGTTCTTGGATTAGGCTATCATGCTGGTTAGAGATTTGTTGTTTTTCAATCCCCGTTAGGTTTGGTTGGCCAGCGTTTACCCACGCTGTATACCAAAAACTACTAACGGCTTGTACAGCAATACACATCTTTCGTTCAACCATATTGTTAAGCTTTTTGCTGAACAACTGTGAATATTCTATGGAATATTCTTTTACTAATGTTTGCCCCCTGTTTTCAAATACAAACTTTTTGTCTTCGGGGAAGTTGGATAGCATATAATCTTTAACCAAAAATATGGTATCAATAGCCATATGGCTTTCTTTTACCAAAGACCAAGTTTTTTCCAATGGATTCTTGATGTATTCTGCCCTGCCAACAAAAAAATTATATTCATTGGCAAAGAGTTCAGGAATTCTTGTTTCCCAGAAAGCATGTATACCATCATGTTCTGGTATTTTCCCATCGTAATATTGTGTAGTGTGTAAAGGGGTTGTCGCGTCTGCTACATAGTGCCCTAAACTTGCAGCATTGTACAAGATTGCATCCAAGTCTTTATTTTCAAATGCTTTTGTTAATCGATAAAGCATTATTTGTATGTGCCATGGATTGGTGCCATACTCTTTTATTACTTCTTCGGTATATTTTTCAACAGCTTTATCCCATCTTTTTGGCATGGAATCAAAAGGAGAGGGGCCATAATGGTCTATATCTATATAATGGCGTACTGCCTCTTCTTCACTTACAAAACTTCTTTTATCAGGGTCTACAGCATGTTCTGTAATATATTCAATATGATTTTTAAAAAATCCGAACATTCCAGGAGGGAGTGCAAAAACAGCATGCCGATTAATCTTTTTATGAGCATAGAAACCCCATGAATAAACATTATAGCACTTTAACACTAATGCTAATAGGATAATCCCCGAAAAGTATTTTTTAAACTGCTGCATTTGAGTTTTAATTTACTCAAATGTAGCAGTTTTTTTTTATATTTTAACAAATTTACCAAATATTTTTTGAAATGTCAGTAATACCTATCCCCTCGAGTTTTGGGATTACCTTAGTAGTATTGAGTGTAAAGCAATATTCTACAACATCATCAAGCATATATTCTCTTAAACGCTGCCTGTGCGAGCATTTATCAATATATTGAAGAAGGTTTTTATTAGCTACTTCCCAAATATCCATTGATGCGAGGGTTGAGTCACAATTAATATTAAAATTATGCTTGTCCGTAAGATTTTTGGCAAGTGCGCCTGCAAAGACAGAGTCTTCCAGGTTGAACTTGTTTTTCCACCCAGCACATAAAACCACAATATTTTTGTCTTGCTTAATTAGCCATTGAGTTAGTATTTCCAAATTAGAAAAAGCACCTATATAAACCTCTTGCTGTTTTACCATTTCAATAGCTTGGGTACCATTGGTTGTACTATAAACAATGGTTTTATCTATAGCTTCCTTTTTCATAAAATTAAATGGAGAATTACCAAAATCAGCAAAATCTAATATTTTACCATCTCTTTCGGCAGCTACAAGATAACCTTTTTCTTTATATTTTTTCGCAATCTCTGTTCCTGCAACAGGAATAATTTCTTTTACACCATTTTCAAAAGCAGAACATATAGCTGTGGTTGCTCTTAAAATGTCAACGATAACAACAATAAAATCCTCTTTTGTTAGCTTATGAGGGAAAAGAATAGGGCTAAAGCATACTTCTATGGTATTTGTTTTCATGTATTTATCGTCTTATCCTTTATAAAATGGCCTTTTAACCAAGATAGCTTTTGCCATTTTTTTTCTTATTTTAATAAATATTTCTGTACCGGATTTAGCAAATTCTTTTTTTACATATCCCATACCAATAGGTTTTTGTAGAGATGGTGACATAGTACCCGAGGTAACTTCACCAATCTTATTTCCATCAGCATCGCAAATTTCGTAATGTTGTCTTGGAATTCCTTTGTCAACCATCTCGAATCCACGTAGTTTTCTTTCAACACCTTCTGTTTTTTGTTTTTCGAGCAATTCCCTGTCAATAAAATTATTCCCTTCGTTAAACTTGGTAATCCAACCTAAACTTGCTTCAATTGGTGAAGTAGTATCATCAATATCATTACCATAAAGGCAAAAGCCCATTTCAAGTCTTAAGGTATCCCGTGCAGCAAGTCCTATAGGATTAATGCCAAATTCTTCACCGGCACTCATTACGGCATCCCATATTACTTTAGCGTCTTCGTTGGCAAAATATATTTCGCAACCACCGGCACCTGTATAACCTGTAGTGGAAAGTATCACATCTTTTACCCCGGCAAGGTTCACTTTTTTAAAAGAGTAGAATTCCATATCTTCTATAGGCTCTTCTGTGATCTTTTGCATAGCCTTCATAGCAAAAGGACCTTGAATGGCTAATAATGAAATCTCATCAGAAGCATTATAAAGATTAGCACCCTTGGTATTTTGACTATTTATCCATTCCCAGTCTTTTTCAATATTTGAGGCGTTCACTACAAGTAGGTATGTTTCATCGTTAATCCTGTATACCAATAGGTCATCAACGATACCTCCTTTACCGTTGGGCATGCAAGTATATTGAACTTTACCATCGTATAGTTTAGCAACATCATTGGTAGTAACTCTTTGCACAAGTTCAAAAGCTTCAGGGCCTTTAACCCAAAATTCGCCCATGTGCGAAACATCAAAAACACCAAGTTTTTGCCTAACGTTAATATGCTCGGCAGTCACTCCTTCGTATTGTACAGGCATATTATAACCTGCAAAAGGTACAATCTTTGCACCTAATTCCTTATGAACCTGGTATAAAGCTGTATTTTTCATATAGATAATTTTTTATATATTTGATTTAATAATGCTATGAAGGCTACAAATTTAACCTTTCAATTTATTTTTTGGGTATAAATTGGTTAAAATTTAATTTGAAAGCTTATTTTTGTAAAAAAATAAATATGCCGTTAGCTTATAAATATATTCCCCGTTGGGCTATAATGTTGCTTGATATATTCTTATCAATTATAGCCTTGATATTAGCTTATATAGTACGTTTTAATTTCAACTTAAATATATTAAATAGCTCACTTATTTATAAGATATTGCTTTTAGTAATATCTGTGAGGTTTGTTTTGTTCGCAGTATTTAAGACTAATGCGGGAATTATCAGGTATACCAGTATCAGGGATGCTATACGAATTTTTTTGGTTGTGATGTTGGGTTCCATATTTTTTGTTATAACAAATTTCGTTTCTTACTATTTTATTAGTGGAAAATTTATTATACCATTATCAGTTATAGTCCTTGAGTTTTCACTTACTGTATTGCTTTTGAATGCTTATAGATTGTTGGTTAGAATATCCTACATGGAACTACACAATCCTTCAAAAAAGAGGTCAAAGGTAGTAATATATGGGGCTGGAGAGTCAGGATATATCACAAAACGGTCTTTAGACAGGGATGTTGGTACAAAGCATAAAGTTGTAGCATTTATTGATGACAACTTAAAAAAAGCTGGTAAAAAACTTGAAGGTGTCAATATTTATGGTCCTGATAAACTTGAAACAATAATTCAAAAAGAAAATATTGAGCATATAATAATTGCTATACAAGATATTGCATCTGAGAAGAAAAAAATGATTATTGAAATAGCGTTACGTCATAATATTGATGTTATGAATGTTCCTCCTGTGAGCAAATGGATAAATGGGGAACTCAGTTTCAATCAAATAAAAACAATCAACATTGAGTCTTTGCTCGAAAGAGATGTTATTAAGTTGGACGAATCGAAAATAAAGCAGCAATTAACAGGAAAAGTTGTATTAATAACAGGGGCAGCAGGATCTATAGGTAGTGAAATAGTTCGTCAGTTGCTTAATTATTCCTTGAAGAAGTTGATACTGGTTGATAATGGAGAAACAGCCCTATATCATTTGGAACTGGAGTTGCAACAGAATAGAAGCAATATAAGTTATGAATTTATTGTGGGTGATATAAGACACAATAAAAGGATGGAAAGCATTTTTATAAAGTATCAACCTCATGTCATATATCATGCAGCAGCTTATAAACATGTGCCTTTGATGGAATTAAACCCAGGAGAAGCTGTTAATACAAATATTATAGGAACCAAAAATATAGCAGACCTTGCTTTAAAATACCAAGCCAGTTCCTTTGTTATGGTTTCGACCGATAAAGCTGTTAACCCCACAAGTGTTATGGGTGCTACCAAAAGAATTGCAGAAATATATACACAAGCATTAAATTATAAAACCAAGACCAAATATATTACTACCCGTTTTGGAAACGTGCTTGGTTCAAATGGTTCTGTTATCCCATTATTTAAAAAACAAATCGAAAAAGGAGGGCCTATCACTATTACCCACCCAGAAATTACAAGATATTTCATGACTATACCGGAAGCTTGCCAATTAGTCCTTGAAGCCGGTGCTATGAGCGAAGGTGGAGAAATCTTTATTTTTGATATGGGAAAATCCGTTAAAATAATCAATTTAGCAAAAAAAATGATCAGGCTTTCTGGATTAACATTAGGCAAAGATATTCAAATACAATATATTGGATTAAGGCCCGGTGAAAAATTGTATGAAGAGTTGCTCACGACAGGTGAAAATACTATAAAAACTTACCATCCACGAATAATGATTGCCAAAATCCAAAAATATAAATATCAAAGCATTAATAAAGATATTGAAGATTTAGGAGTAATCCTAAGTAATGGCGATGTAAATAAAATTGTTGGTAAAATGAAAGAAATAGTTCCAGAGTATAAAAGTAATAACTCTATTTTTGAAGAGATTGATTACAAAAATAGAGTTAATTCGCTTTGATGTTAATTAAAAGGTATCGTTTCGTTTAAACAAGTTGGTTGACTAAATCAGCTGCTTCTTGTAATTTAACTGCTGAATAAACTTTTAACCCCGATTTATCTATAATTTCTTTAGCCTCATCAGCATTGGTCCCTTGTAATCGCACTATAATAGGTATATCAATGTCTCCAATATTTTTGTAAGCATCAACTATTCCATTAGCAACCCTATCACACCTAACGATTCCACCAAAAATGTTTACAAGGATTGCTTTTACGTTTTGGTCTTTTAGAATAATCCTGAAGCCTTCTTCAACTCTTTTAGCATCAGCAGAGCCTCCAACATCCAGGAAGTTAGCTGGGTCGCCACCAGAAAGTTTAATAATATCCATTGTAGCCATTGCAAGTCCTGCGCCATTAACCATGCAACCAACATTGCCTTCTAACTTAACATAATTCAAATCATATTTATCAGCTTCCACTTCGGTAGGATCTTCTTCGTCATAATCTCTCATTTTTGCAATATCAGGGTGTCTAAAGAGAGCATTATTGTCTATTGTAATCTTTGAATCTATGGCTGTAATATGGTTATCGCTTGTTTTGGATACGGGATTGATCTCTATTAAGGAAGCATCAATTCCTTTATAAGCTTTATACAGGGCATCAACAAACTTTGTCATTTCTTTAAAAGCCTGTCCTTTAAGTCCCAAATTAAAAGCAATTTTCCTGCATTGAAATGGTAGAAGGCCTATCTCCGGGTCAATGGTTTCTGAAAATATTAAATGGGGGGTTCTTTCTGCAACTTCTTCAATATCAGAGCCACCTTCTGTTGAATAAACAATCATATTTTTGGAAAGCTGCCTGTTAAGTAATATGCTTATATAAAATTCTGCTGTGTTATCCTTGCCGGCTTTATAAGCATCTTCTTGTATCATTACTTTTTTAACAATCTTGCCTTTTGCTCCTGTTTGGGGAGTTACCAGTTTCATACCAATAATCTTACCGGCATACAGTTTTAATTCTTCCAAATTCTTGGCAACTTTTACGCCACCGGCCTTACCTCTACCACCGGCATGTACTTGTGCTTTCACTGCTAACTTGTCGGAACCGGTTTTATCTTGTATAATGCCTGCTACTTCAACAGCTTTTTCAATACTTTCTGCAACCATCCCTTCGGGTATAGCTACCCCGAATTTTTTTAATAATTCTTTGCCCTGGTATTCATGTAAATTCATGCTAATAGAGTTTTATATCATTTGGTATCCAAAAGTATCTTTTCTTTGTTTAATAACCAAAAAACTTGTTAAGAAAATGTTTTTTTAAATTATTCTCTTTAATTATTCAAACTTACAAAGTGTTTTATTATTTTCGTTCCCGGAAAACATGGTAGTGATATTATGAGGAGATGTATACTTGCCTTTGTTGGCGTCATTTTATTAGCAAGCCATTCTTTATCAATATTTTCGCAAGAGCATAAAATTGCCAATGCTGTAAGGGCTGAATCAAAAATTAAAATTGATGGCACTTTTGATGAAAAAGCTTGGGATAAAGCACCTGTTATTGAGGACTTTACGCAGTATGTACCGCACTATAAACATGAACCCGGCCAGAAAACTCAAGTTAAAATACTCTATAATAATAATGCATTATTTATTGGCGCTTATATGCTTGATAGTGCACCTGATAGCATACTCAGGCAGTTAGGCAATAGAGATGACGAACTCAATGCTGACGTTTTTGGAATCCAAATTGATACTTACAGCAAGCAATCAGATGCTTATTGTTTTGAAGTTACTGCTTCTGGTGTTCAGTCGGATTGGAGAATTAAAGATAGAACCTATGATGCTGTTTGGGAAAGTGATGTTGCCATCACACAGCATGGATGGGTCGCAGAGATACGAATTCCATATTCTGCCATCAGGTTTCCAAAAACCAATAACCAGGAATGGAGAATCCAGGTATGGAGGCGCATCAGGAGAAATAGGGAAATTGATCAATGGGCCATAGAAGAAAAAGGTACAGAAAATAAATTGGTTTATTGGGGAAAACTAACAGGTATTAGCAGTATCAAAACCCCTACCAGACTGGCAGTTACACCTTATATTTCAGGTTCGGTAGAGCATTACCCCTATGATGATCCATTAGAAAAAGACCTTACTTATCAATTCAATGGAGGCATGGACATTAAATATGGTTTCAATGAAAGTTATACCCTTGATATGGTGCTACTCCCCGATTTTAGCCAGGTGCAATCGGATAATATAGTGAAAAACCTTTCGGCTTTTGAGACCATTTATTCCGAAAAAAGGCCTTTTTTTAAAGAGGCTGTTGAATTATTTGAAAAAGGAGACCTGTTTTATTCAAGGAGAATAGGAGGGAGGCCGGAAAATCATTATTCGGTAGAAGAATTAGAGGATGAGGGTTATGACGTAATTAAAAACCCTGAAAAATCAAATCTTATTAATGCATTAAAAGTTTCTGGAAGGAATGATAAAGGAATGGCTATAGGTTTTATGAACGCTATTACTGCGAGGACATATGCCAAAGTTAGGGATTCACTTGGCAACAAAAAAGAAATCCTAACCAACCAGCTTACAAATTATAATATTAGCGTTATAGACCAAAATTTTAAGAATAATTCATCATTTTATGTTGTGAATTCTAATACTACCAGGGATAATCATTTTGATAATGCCAATGTTGCTGCTTCTGGCGTAAACCTAGTAAATAATTCAAACACATACCAATTAAGTGGTATGGGAGGGTATAGCCAAATTTTTGAATATGATACTTCTACGGAAAACTATAATATAAATGACGGGTATAAGTATAAAGTAGAGTTTGAAAAAATTAGCGGGAATTTTAAATATGAAGTGGAATATTATGCAATAAATGACAGCTATAATGCTAATGATTTAGGTATTACCCATAGAAATAACTACAGGGACTATGACCTTGGAGTAGAATATAATATTTATGAATCCTTTTGGAAATTAAGAGAATTATATAGCTCTGCTGATTTTACATTAAGAAAAAATTTCACAACCGGCAAGCCAACAGAAAGAAGAATTAGCTTTAGGGAATGGGGTACTTTTCTCAATTATCTTAGTGTTTGGATTAGCGGGTATGCTGATATTGGAGATGTTTATGATTATTACGAACCTCGGGTTGAAAGCAGATACTTCCGCATTCATCCAGCTTCTGGAATTTCTACTGGAGCATCTTCCGACTATCGCAAAAAGTTTGCTCTCGACATTAATTTTGGTTTTCATCAAAGGCCTAAGGATAATAACCAAAGTTATAGCACTTTGATTAGGCCTATTTTAAGAGTAAGCGATAAACTCTCTTGCAGGCATGAGTTTCATACATCCCAAAGAATGAATGAAAAGGGTTATGTAAATTATGAAAATGACACCATATTCTTTGGCAATAGGGACGTTTTTAACATAGAAAACATTTTTAATAGCAAGTATATGTTCAAAAATGATCTTTCCTTATCATTGCGTTTAAGACATTATTGGTCTAAAGGTACTTATAACAAGTTTTATATTCTTAAAAATAACGGAAACCTTTCATCACATAACAGTTATGAGCAAGATCATGATTTTAATTTCAATTCATTTAATGTTGACTTGGTCTTTAACTGGCAATTTTCACCTGGCAGTTCTTTAAATCTTATTTGGAAAAATAATATCTATTCAGAAGATACCAATACACAACACAATTACTGGCAAAACATTAATGATGTATTGTCTTCAAAACAAAAGAATATTTTTTCAATAAAATTGCTGTATTATTTAGATTATAATTATATTTTCGGTAAAAAAAGTAAATAAAGAAAAATGATAAGAGTAAACGATTTGCATAAAACTTATGGGAAGTTACATGTTTTAAGAGGAGTGAACCTTGAAGTAAAAAAGGGTGAGATCGTATCAATAGTAGGAGCATCGGGTGCAGGAAAAACTACCTTGCTTCATATTTTAGGTACATTGGAAACTTATGATAAAGGAGAATTAAGAATTAACCAAACAGATGTTAACGCATTGTCTGACAAAAAGTTATCACATTTTCGGAATACGAATATTGGATTTGTATTCCAATTTCACCATTTGCTGCCAGAGTTCACTGCCATAGAAAATGTTTGTATACCTGGGTTTATAAATGGAAAACCCAAGGCTGATGTTGAAAAAGAAGGATTAAAACTGTTGGAGTTTTTAAACCTAAAACCCCGGTTAAATCACAAACCTTCAGAATTATCAGGAGGCGAACAGCAAAGGGTAGCTGTTGCAAGGGCACTTATTAACAGGCCTGCAGTGATTTTAGCAGATGAACCTTCAGGTAACTTAGACTCTAATACAGCAAAAGAACTTCATGAATTGTTTTTTACTCTACGCAATACTTTTAACCAAACTTTTGTTATTGTAACACATAATGAAGAGCTGGCTAATATGGCTGATCGTAAGTTATCTATTACAGATGGTGTTTTTAACTATTAAACTTTTTGGGATTATATATTTTTTGTTTTATTTTTATCACTTTAAAAAAAACTGTATTTTATGAGAAAATTTTTCTTTTTATTCATAGCTTTAGTATTTATAGGATGTAACACGAACAAGGTAAACCAAGGAAAACCGGGTAAAGTTGTTGAAGCTATTTTTAAAGCTGCTAAAGAAAAGGAATTCTCCTTACTAGAAGGTTTATGCGACCCAAAACGCGAAAATGATAAGGCAACATACAATATTTGTAATTTGCATGAAAAACACAGGCCGCAATTTATTCGTAAATTTTCTAATGCTGAAATCAGCGGAGAAATAGAGGAAAAAGAAAAAGTAGCTATAGTGCCCATAAAATTAAATCCAGGTAGCGAGGATGAATATGAGATAAGGCTTGTAAAAAGAGGTAAAAAATGGTATCTCTATAAGATGGTTAAAATACAGAAAGGATTTACTTTTTGATAAATTATATTTCTAGTTGCCGGTGAAATGCCTGGTCTAAGGAAATAAACGTTTCCGTAGAAGATATCTCGGGTATGTTTTGTATGGTATTGACCAGAACCTCCATTAAATGGTCATTATTTTTACAGAAGATTTTTATCAATACTGCAAACCGGCCTGTGGTAAAATGGCATTCGATAACTTCGGGTATTTTCATTAAATCTTGAACAACATCTTTATACAAATTGGCTTTGGCTAATTGTACCCCAACATAAGCACAAATATCATAACCAATTGATTTTGGGCTTATATTGAATTGTGAACCTTCTATTACCTCTGAATTCTCTAGTTTTTTTACCCTTTGGTGAATAGCAGCGCCAGATATACCACACTCCCTTGCTATTTCCAAGAAAGGCATACGTGCATTTTTCATTAAAAAGCTCAAGATTTTTTTATCGGTTTTATCAATTTTAATTTTGCTCATAATTAGGGATATTTAGGTTATCAATGGTATTGTCAAGCTCATTTTGACTTCAAAATCAAATATTACTAAAATGATTTAGTTTTTCCATACAAAAATATACAAAATTTAATAAAATAACCTGTTTTACTATTGAATTTTAAGCATATTTGAATAGTTTTTCAAGAAATGACCCGTATCCTCACAATAAAGGGAATAGCTATCATATAAATCAGTAAGTAGAAATTCCTTTTATGTCCCTGTATAGCTCTAAGGCAAAGTTATCAGTCATACCGGAAATAAAATCCAATATTGACTGTATCCTAGAGTATATGGTTTTTGTATTGGGGATGTATTGGTAGGGAACAAGTTTATTGATCTTTTTTGCATAATGAGAATTAGGCTCTAAAATAGAGTGGATGAATTCTTCCAAAATGGTACCCAAAACATTATATCCAGCAAGTTCTATCTCTATTACCGACCTGTGGTTATAAATATTCTCAAAGGCAAAATGTTTGCACTTTTGCAATGCATTTCCTGTTTCACCAGTAAGATAATCTACTAAAGGTTTTGATGTGTTTCCGTTTAAAATATTATTGTATTGCTGCATAAAGATATCTGCCACTTGATTAGTAAGTTTATTAATAATAAGCGACCTGAGATAAGCAACTTGCTCGTTTTTATCAGTTACAATTTTAAATGTTTGATTAATTTTTCCTAATAATTCTTCATCACCGGTTTCTTTTAAAAAAGAAAAAAGTATGTCATTTGCCTGTTCATAAGAAATAACAGTTAATTTTTGAGCATCTTCAATATCCATTATCTGGTATGAAATATCGTCTGCTGCTTCTACCAAGAAAGCCAAAGGATGCCTACAATATGAACCTGTTTTGAGTTTTTTTAGGCCTGTTTTGCCAGCAATTTCCTCGAAAATCAATTGCTCGGATTGAAAATACCCGTATTTGTTTTTATAATGCTCAACGCCGTATACTGAATCAAAAGGATATTTGATCAAAGCAGCTAATGAAGCATAAGTCAAGTTATATCCTCCCTGTCTCCTGCCATGAAATTGATGAGTAAGCAATCTTAATACATTTGCATTGCCCTCGAAATTGGTAACATCTAACCATTCACCCGGTTTAAGGTCGCTTTTCAGTGCTTTTCCTTTCCCTTTGAGGAAAAAATGAGCAATAGCTTTTTCACCTGAATGGCCAAAAGGAGGATTTCCTAAATCATGACATAAGCAAGCTACAGAGGTAATAAATCCAAGTTCGGTTATTGGGATAAGCTTGGGATCGGCTTTTTGTTCAGAGATAATACGTTGCGACACCATATTCCCCAATGACCTTCCAATACTGGCAACTTCAAGGCTGTGGGTGAGCCTGTTATGAACAAAGACCCTTCCCGGCAAGGGAAACACTTGTGTTTTTCCTTGTAGACGCCTAAAAGGAGATGAGAAAATAATCCTGTCAAAATCTCTTTGAAATTCGGTCCTGTCTTCTTTCTGGAGCCCTAATACTGGTTTTATTTTACCTAGCCTGTCTGAGTTTAATAATGTATTCCAATCCATGAAGTGAGATGCTAAATTTATACGTTCCAAATGTATGTAATAATTAAAAACTTCGCAAGATAGAAGAGCTATTATTTTAAGGGGATGATAATCTTTTTGGATGACGAGACAGTATTTTCTTATATAAAAAAACACGCGCCCAATTACGAGCGCGTGCTACAAAAAGAAAATGATAGTTACAAAGCAGGAATTTTAGCACTAATTCTGCGCTAAAGATTGAAAGCCTGCTTTACCTTGTCTACATAATCCAACTTTTCCCATGTAAAGGTTTCTACTTCTTTTTTCTCCCCATTTACACGAATTATTTTTTTCCCGGGTTTTCTTCCCATGTGCCCGTAGGCAGCCGTTTCTTCGAAGATGGGGTTCAACAACCCAAACCTTTTTATGATACCGTAAGGCCTTAGGTCAAAGATCTCTTGTACCTTTTTGGAAATTTCTTCATCAGATTCTCTTACAAAACTGTTAAACGTATTTACATAAACCCCTACTGGGTCAGCTACTCCAATAGCATAAGCCAATTGCACTTCTACTTGCTTACAAACGCCAGCAGCTACCAAGTTTTTGGCTATATGCCTAGCAGCGTATGCTGCCGAACGGTCAACTTTTGAAGGGTCTTTCCCGGAAAAAGCACCGCCACCATGCGCACCCCTGCCGCCAAAAGTATCCACGATAATCTTACGTCCTGTTAAGCCTGTGTCGCCATGAGGCCCGCCAATCACAAATTTGCCCGTAGGGTTCACCAACAATTTGTAATCTTGCTCAAAATATTCCTGTATCTCCTTGGGATAAGACTCCTTAACCCTTGGGATAAGAATATTCTCAATATCCGTTTCAATTTTGCTGAGCATTTTCCTGTCAGCTTGTAGTTGTGCTTCTTGGGTGTTTTTCTCGGGTTTGAAAAACTCATCATGTTGAGTTGATATCACGATGGTTTCAATCCTGATAGGTTGGCCGTCGTCGCTAAATTCAAACGTTACCTGGGATTTAGAGTCTGGCCTAAGGTATGGCATAACGCCTTCTTGGCGGCGGATATTAGCCAATTCCTTTACCAAACGGTGTGCCACATCAATAGGCAAAGGCATAAAGTTTTCCGTTTGGTCTGTAGCGTAACCAAACATCATTCCTTGGTCGCCTGCGCCCTGCAATTCGGGTTTTTCGCGTTCAACACCTTGGTTAATATCTGATGATTGCTCATGGATGGTGGTAATAAGCCCACATGATTCCGCGTCAAACTTATATTCGGGGTTGGTATACCCGATCCTGCGTATCACGTTACGCGCTATTTCCTGTACATCAACATAAGCGTTGGTTTTAACTTCTCCTCCAACCATGCACAAACCGGTCGTTAAAAAGGTTTCGCATGCACACTTGGAATTGCTGTCGCTTTTTAAAAGCTCATCCAGCACAGCATCGGAAATTTGGTCGGCAACTTTATCAGGATGCCCTTCCGACACAGATTCTGAGGTGAAAAAATAAGCCATGTTTAAATATTTTTTTACGATTTATAATTTTTAATACCTGTAATGCTCCGGTTTATATGGCCCTCCCACAGGAATGCCGATATAATCCGATTGCTCTTTTGACATCTTGGTTAACCTTACATTTAGATGCTTAAGGTGTAAACGTGCTACTTCTTCGTCTAACTCTTTAGAAATCCTGTAAACATCTATATCTCTATCGTTTTCCCAAAGGTCTAGTTGTGCAAGCACTTGGTTGGCAAAAGAATTGCTCATCACAAACGATGGGTGCCCTGTAGCACAACCCAAGTTTACGAGGCGGCCTTCTGCCAACATAAAAATGGAATGGCCATCCTTAAATACGTATTCGTCAACCTGGGGCTTAATATTCACCTTTTTAATGTCTTTATCCGATTCCAGTTTTTCCACTTCTATTTCATTATCAAAGTGTCCGATATTGGAAACTATGGCGTGGTGCTTCATTTTTGCCATGTGCTCAACCGTTATTACACCTTTGTTTCCTGTGGCAGTGACGTAAATGTCTCCTTCTTCAAGGCATTCTTCTAAAGGTTTTACTTCAAAACCTTCCATAGAAGCTTGTAGAGCGCATATCGGGTCAATTTCCGTTACCAAAACCCTGGAGCCTGCGTTGGCTAGTGCTTGTGCACAGCCTTTTCCTACGCCACCATAACCGCAAATTACTGATACTTTTCCTGCAAGCATAACATCTGTAGCTCTTTTGATGCCGTCGATAAGCGATTCACGGTTTCCGTATGTATTATCGAATTTAGACTTGGTAACCGAGTCGTTAACGTTAATAGCTGGGAATAGGAGGGTTCCATTGTTTTTAGCTTGGTACAACCTGTGAACACCTGTTGTAGTTTCTTCTGAAACGCCTTTCATTTCTTTTATCGCGTTGTGCCATTTGTTTTTATCTTGCTCTTGGATCAATTTAAGCCTTTTGAGAAGGGCTATCTCATCCCAAGCTTCGGCATTTTTGTCAAGAATAGAAGGGTCTTTTTCCGCTTGGTATCCATGGGTAACCATAAGAGAACCATCGCCACCATCGTCAACGATCAAGTGCGGCCCTTTTCCACCTGGGAAAGATAAAGCTTGAGCAGTGCACCACCAGTACTCATCAAGAGTTTCTCCTTTCCATGCAAATACGGGTACGCCTGTTTTTGCAATAGCAGCAGCGGCTTCGTCTTGGGTGGAGAATATGTTACAACTTGCCCATCTTACATCAGCGCCCAACGCTGTAAGGGTTTCTATCAATACAGCCGTTTGAACGGTCATATGTAGTGATCCCATAATTCGCGCCCCTTTCAATGGTTTTTGGGCTGCATATTTTCTCCTGATCTCCATGAGTCCCGGCATTTCATGCTCGGCAATTTCAATTTCTTTTCTTCCCCATTCGGCAAGGTTAATGTCTTTTACCTTGTAATTTAATGATTCATCGATTTTTTCAAAATTCATCGCAATGTCCTTTTTTAATTTATGATTTGTAAATTTTATTTTCTAAAATGAAAGATGCCCCACGTGAGGTTTCCTTCTTTTCCCCTGTTTATCCAATGTTTAAGGCCTGTTTTCATGTTCGAGATGTATTCTTCCGAAACATATTCCGTTAGCCAGTCCTCGTTCTTTTCCGTATCTTCCAGTACTTTTGAATAATGGTTAACAAGATGTTCGGGCATCTCGGTAAAAGATACCAGGGTCATATTGTTCTTGTTAAAAGCATCCTTGTAGAATTCCGGTGAACCCAAAGAGGAAAGGTTGATCCTCTTGTACACGGGTTTCAGGGTTTCTTTGTCACAATCGCCGGTTTGCATAGGATCGGTAAAGATCATTTCTCCACCGGGTTTCAAAACCCTAGCGGCTTCTTTAACAACTTTTTCACGGTTGCCGCTATGCAAAATGGCATCTTGCGACCACACGATATCAAAGGTGTTGTCCTCAAAAGGAATATCTTCAAAGCTTCCGTCCACAACATCAATAAGATGATCTAAACCTTGTTCTTTGTTCATTTTCCTTCCTCTTTCATTCTCTGCTTCGCTGAGGTTTAGCACGGTAACGTGACAACCATATTTTTTGGCAAGGAACCTTGCGCTACCGGCAAATCCACCTCCAAGGTCAATGATCTTGGTATTTTCGTCAATTTTTTTAGCATGTCCAGCCATTTTCTCCACTGAACGACGGCTGGCAGTAAAAATATCATCGTCTTTGCTATCGTATATTCCAAGATGAAGGTCTTCGCCTCCCCATATCCTGAAATAGAAATTGTCGGCATCTTTGCTGTTGTAATAGCTACGTGCTGTTTCTACTACGTCAGAATAGTTTTTGGTACTCATAATGATTTGGTGATTTTGAGGGTTTTTAATTAAATTCAAACATTCCTTCGCGATAAGCATTCATATACTTTTCGCAGAAAGGGTCTTTCCCTAAAAGGGTTTCTGTTGTGATGATATTGGCCATCATTCGTTTATCCAAAGGATTCATAATAGCCGAATTCAATCCTTTAGTAATGGCCATAGTCATAAAGGTTTGGTTGGCATATTTTCTTTTCGGGATACCATAAGAGATATTTGATAATCCACAAATGGTGTTAATTCCTTTGTATTGTTTATTAAGCTCTTCAATGGTATTGAGAAACTCTATTCCAAAATTGTCTCCCGAGCCTATGGGTTGTACCAATGGGTCAACAAAAATATTCTCCATTTTCACGTCATTTTTAACGAGGCTATTGATGAGCCTGTCAGCAATCTTCATGCGGTCGTCCTTGGTGTAAGGCATACCTTCATCGCTCATACACAAGGCAATAACCTTCATTTCAGTTCCCCTAAGAATAGGGATCATATTTTCATAACGCTCCGACTCTAATGAAATAGAATTCAGCATGGGTACTTTCTCGTGCACTTTAATAGCTTCTTCTAATACTTTTGGGTCAGGTGTGTCGATGCAGCATGGAACTTCAACATTTTCCTGCACCACTTGCACCAACCATTTAACGTAATCAGCTTCTTGTCCCACGAAAATCCCGGCATTAACGTCAATATAATCGGCGCCATTCTCTTCCTGCTGTTTTGCAACAGTTGCAATAACATCCGTGTTTTTTTCCTTGATGTCATCACGGATCTTTTTTCTACTTGCATTAATTAATTCGCCTACAATAAGCATAAGGTCTTTTCCTCCTATTTAGATATAATGAATAATTTTTTCAAAAATTAAATATTTTGATCTATAAAAAGTGTTTTTGTCTGCTTATCTCGTTGGCTTTAAGCCTAACAAAATTTTCTTTGTTCCACGGGCCAAAAAGTATCATCCTAAAAAAATCGTTGCTTCCTTTATATTCAATAAATTCCTTGTTGAAGGTTTGGGCATTTTCTTTAGCGCGTTTCTTGTAATATTCAGTGTTTCCCGTTCCAGTGTTAATAAAGCTGATATGGGAATAGTTTTGGATTTCATATTCCATAGCCTCCATAGCCTCTTCTTGTCCCACAGCTTCGGAGTATTCGTTCTCTACCAGCCCAATCGGGTCTTTTTCATTGTCTATCCAATTTTGTGTAAGGTGGTAAGTACCCGGGTTCTTAGAAAATATTTCCCTGTATTTTTCTATACTTCCAAGGTATAAAGCGATACAGTCATGGACTTTGGGTATGAACAGTCCTCCTTTAGGTGCAGTGAGTCCTACCACACCGTTGCAGCATAACCCGTAACCCAAGATCACAGGATTGTTTGTTTGGAGTTTTCCCAGGGTTTGCTGCAGGTTTTCGCGCAACTTACCAGGCGTTCTGTGCAAATTTTGAGGCATGTAATGCACATCAATACCATTTTCGGCAGGCCGGTTTTTTTCCAGCTCTGCTTTCACGCTACCACATGCTATTACTGTCCTCAATGGTTGATTCATGACGATATAATTTCTGTTTTGCTTGACAACTTCGGATTTCCTATTGCTCTAGACACAAACCTAGTGAGCGAACCTTCCACTTTTCTCTTTGTCTCCACATAAGGGTCGGCAGAACCGGCTCTTATGGCTGCTTTCTTGGCCAAATCATGCGAAAGGTTTTCTGCATGTTCACAAGCTTCATCATAGGTTTCAAACCGTTTATATTCCCCGTTGCTTTTTACCATATAGGTGAAGTTCTCTTGGTTTTGGTAAATAAAGACCAAAGTTTCCCTCACTTCGTTGATAGACCCTGAAACCGCCCCAACAGCATTGGCTACATCTGCAAATTCAGGAAGAATAAGCCTGGTATTAATACGTTTTGCCACGTCATTTAGAAAATGCTTTGCAGGGGCTCCCGTACCAATGACTACAAAACGGCTTGTTAAATCTATTGCCAAGTACTCGTTGTCCGAATTCAAGATTTTTTGTAAAATCCATTGTCCCCATTTGCCATCAATGCATGAGGGCATATCATTGTTTTCTGTTTGTTGCCCTGCCAAGTAAATTAAAATTTCTTCAATAATTGTGTTTACGATCTTTTGAAAAGTACGGTCTATTAGTTCTTTTTTGTTGATTCCATAATGCCGGCAAAGGAATTCGGTACCAATTTCAGCAACCTCGTTATCCCATAAACTCATAGCTTCTTCCACGTGAAGAAGGTCAGAGGGATTTAAAGCAGAGCACTCAATAAATCCTTGGCTGATATATTCATCCAAGTTTAGATGGGAAGGATGAAAAACGTTGAATTTATCCATTAAAGTGCTTAACTTGCAAGGCTTCTTAATTATGTCTAAAGCTTGCTTTTGCTTTTCACTTAATGACTTGGTTACTATATGGCTGGGTTCAAGGTGTAAATACCAATATTCAAGGTCATAAGGATTTTTAAAACCTGAAGGATTATTTTTCATTTGATGAAACTCTTTGGCGACATCAGGGTGTGTTTTAGCCAACTGGGATAATGCCCTAACCCTTTCCGGGCCAACGATAATCTCGTTTTTCTTATCAAAAGCTATTCTGCTGTCGCATCCAATGCTAATGGTTCTGATCTTAGCGGCTTCAACAGCTGTAGCCGTTTCGCCAACTTTGGCTCCTTCTTCCGATACTACCACCCTGGAATTTTCTACTAATGCCATATCCGTGGTTGTACTACCGATGTCAATAACCAACGATTCGCTTTTCCTTGAAAGGAATTTACCGCCAATAGCGCTGGCAGCCGGCCCTGAAAGAACCGTTTCAACAGGTTTGTACACGGCTTCCCAATATGGCATAAGCGTACCATCGCCCCTAACGATCATCAACGGGGCTTCAATTTTTAATTCTTCCAATGAAAATTGTACAGATTGTATAAAATCTTGCATTACAGCCACCAATGAAGCATTAATAGAAGCTGTAGCCGCGCGTTTTATTGAATTGAGCTTTGATGATAGTTGGTGGCTCATCACTACAGGGAGTTCAGATTCATTTTTGATAATCTCGAAAGCTTCTTTTTCGTGTGCCGGGTTTAGCGGGCTAAAATACCCTGAAACGGCAATGGCTTCTACCTTGGATTTATTTTCTGTTACCCATTGCTTTATCGCCTTTTTATCAAGGGGGGCAAGCTCTACCCCTTGGGCGTTATGCCCCCCGTTGAAAAAAGCAATTTCGTTGGAAGATAGGTCGTTACGAAGTCCATAATTATCTATCAACTCCTTTTTGTACCCAATGAGCAACAATCCAACTTTCCTTGCTTTACCTTCTGCAATAGAATTTGTAGCGAGGGTGCTTGAAATACCTACTAGTTTTATTTTGTAGTCATCTTTAATATTAAGTTTTTTCAATACCTTGATAACACCCTCTTTTAGATCTTTACGTGTGGTAAGTGTTTTGGCGGCAGATACAACCTTACGCGTGGAGTAATGTAATAAAACTCCATCAGTAAAAGTGCCGCCTGTATCTATACCTATCACGTAACGGTTCATGGTTTATATAGCCTTTCCAGTTTTGATTCTTTCTTCAGATTCTGCCAGTATTTTTTCTATTTCTTTATTGGCTTTGGCAGGAACTTTATTGATTGGGCCCTCGTAATTATCAATCAGGTCTCTAGTTTTTTCAATTACGCGGTCTTTCAAAGTCTTTTTGCCTTGTTCTTCCCAGCTTTCGTAGCTATTTCTATCCATAAGCGTTGGCATCCATTGTTTCCTGAACCATTTCATCGTATGTTCTTCATAGAGGTAATGACCGCCGGGGCCAACATTATTGATAACATCGCCAGCCATAGTTTCTTCGTTTACTTCCACACCGCCTTCTACGATCCTAGCCATAGCGATAAGTTCGTCATCAAGAACTGTTTGAAAAATATCGCCGGTAAGCCCGCTTTCGGTATAGCCGTTGTCATGAACAAAATTGGCGCCGCTCATCATCGCTGCGTTTATTGACAAGCTAGCTTCCATAGCCGATTGCATGTCCATTTTCTTGGTATCGGTGCATCCAGATTGCGAATACATAGGCAATCCGCAGTAATGAACTACCTCAGTGTGCGCTGCGCTTAGCAGGCTAAGTTCAGGCGCTCCATAAGAATAAATGGAGGATTTCATATCCAATATGGACTGTACTCCACCAATAATAACGCATGTTCCCGGTGAAATAAGTTGAGCGGCTATCACTCCAACCATAGATTCGGAAAGCGCCACTACCAATTGGCCTGCATGCGTTGCCGGAACAGTGCCGCCGCCTATGGCACAAGGGCTGTAAACTTGTGGAATGCGGTGTTCTGCACAGTACATGCACTTGTCAATGGCGTGAAAATCGCTCACTAACGGGGAAATGGGCTCTCCATAAAAAATGTAATTGGGCCTTTGTTTAAATTCCTCTTCACCTCCAGCCATAGCAATTCCCATGCGGTGAATATCATGGCATCCTTCTTTGGTAAATGACCAGCTCATGATAGGTGTTGTGGTGTTCCTGATCATATCACCAAACTCGTAAACATCGGCCAAGCCGTTTGTTACGTCGCTAATGGATCCTAATGATTGCACATAACCCATGTTGGGCAGTGCGTCGCACACGCGTGCCACTAATGAAGCATCTTTCCTGAGGTATTTTCTGCGCTCTAAGGTTTCAGTGTCTATAAAATTAGGTGGAGTGGGGCCGGGGCCAAAATAGCTCCTATTTTTTTCTATAATGATCTTTTTTTCTTTGTTGCCATCCCAAGGGAAAACCTCGGTTACCGGGGGAACGGTTGAAAGAGCATTCAAGATCACTTCCGGTGGAAAATAAACCCGGATACCATCGATCTTGCAACCCGCTTTATTGAATAATTCACGCGCTCCTTCATGATGGACATTAGCCCCGGTGTATTGTAAGGTTCTCATCATCCCGTTATATATCCTTTCTTTTTGGTCTTCCGAAAGAATACTAAATTGGGGGCTTTCATGTATGGTATAATTCGTCCTATTTTTCATGTTGTATGATTAAATTTTATAAATGCTTAAAATTATGCATGTCTTTTATCCGCATCCTCGCAAACCTTTTTCAGCTCTTTTTTAAGATTTTCATCCAAAGGTTTGGGTTGATGGTTATCCAATAAGTGTTGGGTACGTTCTTTCACGCGGTCTCCCATTGTTTTGGCGCCGTTATTCAACCATGTTTCATAGTCGCTGCGGTCTTGTAATTCGGGCCTATACCATTCTTTCCAATAATCAAAAGTATGGTCTGTGGTAACATATTCACCGCCGGGCCCTTGTTTTTCAATAAGGTCTAAGGCAAGATGTTCATCATCGGTGTTTATGCCTTTACCGAATTGCTTTACCATACCAATCATTTCTTGGTTTAGCACCAGGCTCTCGAGCGATGCATTAGTTCCATGGTCAATATATCCAACATCATGAATAAGATTGGCGCCGGATAAATAAGAATAGAACAAGCTCATCATTTGCTCTGCTGCTGCTTGTTCGTCAAGTATTTTGGAATCAGTACAGCCACCAGTGCTAAACATAATAAGGTTTAGCCACTTGGAGATATCCGTATTGGCTGCAGAAGCTAACGAGAGTTCCGGTGCGCCATATGAATAGGTAGACATTTTCATATCCAGTAAAGTGGTAACACCACCCATAATAAGCGGCATACCCGGGCTCTTAAGGTGGCACATAACCGTAGCTAAGAGTGTTTCGGCCAGGGATTGTACCAGCATACCAGCAATGGTAGCCGGTGCTGTAGCGCCCGAGCTGGGGCATGGTGTATACATAGCCGGGATTTTTTTCTCTGCAGCAAAAAGCAGTTTTTCTACGGCTGTTCTATCATTTTTTAGCGGTGAGATAGGCTCAATATAAGCCACAAATAAAGGATTTAGCCTGAATTCATCTTCACCGCCTTGCACCATGCAACCCATTTTCCAAAGGTCTTCCAATCCTTCGCCGTCAACGCTGGTTAATACCATAGGTTTAGTGCATTGCTCAAGCATTGCTAAAAACTGGTAACGGTCGTAAGTTTGTGGATTGGGAGCATCACCGACTATTCCATGCGACATAAAAAAATCATAGTTGCTTAATGCATCTACAAGTTTTGCTGCATTGGTGACGTCTTGGTAGTTTGTGCGCCTTCTTTCACCTGTTTCACGGTCGTAAGTGAATGGAAGATCAGAACCTGTACCAAAAGTTACGGTATCTTTTTGCAGGTGTAGCGACCTTTCTCCATTCCTTCCTTTTAGGGTGATTTTTCGTGGGTAGAAATTCAGTGCTTCTTGTACCATTGCTGTGGGTATCCTAACCCTGTTGCCTTCAACAACGGCATTACTATTCCTGAACAATTCCAGACCTTCATCATGATAGATGACGCCACCTGTTCTTTCTAATACTTCCAAAGCTGTGAAAAAAATTTCTTCTATTTGGTTTTCTGAAAGAACCCGGAATTGTGTTGATTTATTAACTGTATGATTGATCTTCATGAAGGTTCCTCTTTTAATTCTTATTTTTTTCGAAATACTCACGTGCAATATCCACAGCAGAACCTGCATTGGGTGCATAAAGGTCTGCGCCTATCTCTTGGGCATATTCTTCTGTAACCGGTGCTCCGCCGATGATAACTGCTATTTTGTCTTTGATACCGGCTTCTTTCAATGAGTTGATCACTTCACCCATACGTGGCATGGTTGTAGTCAGTAATGCTGACATGCCGAGAAGATTAGGTTTATGTTCTATTGCTGCGTTTACGAAATTTTCGTTGGGTTGGTCAATACCAATATTGATAACTTTATATCCGGCACCTTCAAACATCATTCCTGCAAGGTCTTTACCAATATCGTGGAGGTCGCCTGCTACGGTACCAATAACCATAGTACCTGCGTTTCCGAGGTCATCATCAGCCAAATTGGGGCGGATAATATCCATTGCACCGCTCATGGCTTTAGCACACCTTAGTACTTCCGGCATGAACATCTCACCATTTTTCCATTTTTGCCCTACATTTTCCATACCGGGCAAAAGACCTTGGTTAAGGATATCAGCCGGCGGAGCACCTGATTTCATGGCCTCTTCTGTTAGTTCTTTCAATTGTTCTACTTGTCCTTTGATTAGACTTTCTGTAATTTTTCCTAAATCGTTGCTCATAATACTATATTTATAGGTTATTAAAAATGTACTGGTACGTGAGGAGTAAAACTCTTTTGATAATTTGTTCTTATTTCTTTATAATCATCTGCTAGAGATTCGTATAAATCAACGGCAGCGCGACATTTGTTAAGTGTATAAAAATGCAGCCCAGGTGCCCCGTTTTCAAGGAGGTCATGCGCTTGTTCTTTAGCGAACTCTAACCCGATTTTGTAAAGTTCATTGGGATTCCCTAGGTTCTCTTCCATTTTTAACTGGAGTTTGAGAGGGATTTTTGCACCGGAAATATCCGCGAATTTTTTGATTTGCTTGAAATTTGTTATAGGCATTATACCCGGAATTATGCGGCAATTGATCCCGGCTTTTTGGGTTTTTTCAATAAACCTGTAATAATACTGGTTATCGAAAAACATTTGTGTAATGAGAAAATCCACACCGCTATCAACCTTGTGTTTTAGGTTCATGATATCCTCGTCCAACGACTTGGCTTCCGGGTGCTTTTCCGGGTAAGCGGCTGCACCTATAGCAAAATGATCATAATGTTTTCTTACAAATTTAACAAGGTCGGTAGCATAATTAAAACCATCGGGATTTTCAAGCGCCTTTGGATCATTATCAGGTGGGTCGCCTCTTAAGAGCATAATGTTGTCGATATTATTGTCCATAAGTACGCGCATATCATAGGCCACCTTCTCTTTTGTTGCATTAACACATGTATAATGCGGCATGCAAGTAAATTTGAGTGAATTATTAAAGAGGTCTACCATGTCGAAAGTATTGGTATGTGTAGAACCTCCGGCGCCGTAAGTACCGGTTACAAAAGAGGGTTTTAATTTCATCAATTGCCCGGCATTAATGCCAAAACGTACTGCTGAATTGAGGTTTTTCGGCGGGAAAAACTCAAAAGAAAATGTTTGCTTTTTGTGTTTAAAAATTTCCGTAATTTTCATTGTTATATATTTTTTGTTTTCTTATTGTCTATTCAGTTGGTTGATTAAACTTTTACATGCTTGGAGTAATTCAATAGCGGTAAAAGCCACTTTTCCGCTTCGTCAAGTTGCCATCCCATTCTTTTGGCGTAATCTATTACCTGGTCTTTGTTGATCTTACCAACGCCAAAATACTTGGCACTTGGGTTGGCAATAAAGAAACCGGTAACGGTACTTGCCGGGTGCATAGCATAACTTGGCGTGAGGCTTATTCCTGTATTTTTTGTTACATCCAGGAGGTCAAATATCTTCCCTTTAAGCGTATGGTCGGGGCATGCTGGGTAGCCTGGTGCCGGCCTTATACCATTGAATTTTTCTTTAAAGAGGTCTTCTTTATCCAATTTTTCGTTTTTTGAATATCCCCAGAATTCATTTCTTACTTTTTCATGGAGTTGCTCCACAAAAGCTTCGGTAAGCCTGTCACATACTAGACGGAACATAATACTGTTGTAATGGTCGCCTTCCTTTTTGAATTCATCAACAAAGTTATCCGAATCAATACCTGCCGAAACGGTAAATGCACCTATATAGTCATTGATTTTACTTGCCCTGGGAGCAATAAAATCGCTCAATGACAAATATTTATTGTTAGCTAAAGTGGTTTTTTGTTGGCGTAGCATAGGAAAGGCCATAATAGGTTTTTCACGCTTCTCATCTTTAAATACTACTATATCATCTCCTTCTGTATTAGCAGGAAATATTCCCATGACGCCTTTAGCAGAAACCAATTTGTTATTGATAATTTCGTGGAGCAATACTTTGGCTTCCTGGAAAATTCTTGTTGCTTCTTCTCCTTTTGTTTCAGAATGAAGAATTTCCGGGTATTTTCCTTTCATTCCCCAACCGTGAAAAAACGGGGTCCAATTAATATATTCAATAAGTGACTCTAAGGGGTAATTTTTGAAAACTTTAATACCTATATAGTTAGGCTTGTATGTAGGTAATTTTTGTGAATTGCTGCATGCATTTGCCCTTGCATCACTTAAAGCAACATGTTTGTTTACATTGGTTGTTTTACTCTTCATACCTGATTACCAGTTTTATAACTTGCAAATACAATTTTATTTAATTTCTACTTAAAAAAGTTTTATGACCATAACCTGGAATTATTGAATCTACGATTACCAAAAGCAAAATCATACAAAGTAATTTTGTATTGAATTACTGTTCTTTTTCCTGGTTATGAATAAAAAATGTTATAATGGAAAATTAGGATATAAAATCCTTAGGAGCAAGGCAATTAGAAGATTACCTGCTTTCTTGTGAGAACACGAATGCGTTGGAAAAAATCAATTAATTTGATGTACTGTGTTTTAGCTTTACTTAAGAATTTAATAATGAGATGGTTGTAATTAGTTTTCATTACAATAGGTTCTCCTTATTTTTGATTCGATGCAAACATAGTAAAAATAAATAGTATAAAAAAACTAGTGACGCGTCACATTTATTATTGAGAATCTATATTGTTGTAATTGAGCAAATTGCCAAATAGTTGATACGTCATTTCTTTGTTGACTTAACACTATTTTTAAAATTTTGTTAATAATTCTTTTTAATTTGAGAGAATGTGATTTGTTTTCATTAATATACAAATATATAAAACAATCTTCAAATAACAAAATCTTATAGGTCAGTAAATTTATTTTGCAAATTAATTCATGATATTTTTACAATATTGGTTGGTAAAGGTTTTTGGTGTAAGAAAGTCTTCAATATTGGGTTAATAGAGAGGTTGGTTGAACAGGCCATACGAAATCATTGCGATACTAGCATTTGAGTCAAAACCAAGTACTCGGGCAAAAAAAAATGCCGGATAAAATATCCGGCAAGCTAAATCACTAAATCAACCATGGAGTTATGTAGTATCTGAACTACGTTCTAAAAAAAAAGGTGTGGTTATAGAGCACTTTATGATGAACTAAGTTACGGAAAACAGGTATTAAACTATTAAACAACGTAAACCTAAAATGAAAATCAATTAGAATAACGCAGAATCGTGCTTATAACCACACACCAAAAAAGTAAGAAGCATGAAAATATTAAATAAAAATTCTTTTGCTATTACTAATTGTTTTCGATACAAAAATAGGGTATAAAAAGGCTCATGTCTATACCTACCATTAGGTATATTTACTGAACGGAATGCTTTTTAGATGGTAAGTTGTTGATAATGATAGCTTTAAATGGTTAGTCATTTTGTAACTTTATGAGTATTTTTTTTGCTTTTATCGAAATGGGGTGGTCTATCTCTTGTAATTCTTGCAATATATAGGTTGCTTTGTCTTTATTATTTGTTTTGCTTAAAGATAAAGCCTTATAAAAGAGGGAATTTAATGTTGTATCATCGTTATTATCTTGTATGGAACGATCAAAGAATGAAATGGCTTTATCAAAAGTTTGGGTATAATAATACGACAACCCTAAGTAGTAATTTTGGTTGCGGCCCAGGTTTTCTTGTTTAGCATATATATCAATAATCTGTTGGTAACGTTGGTTTTGATAAAGTTCCTGGATATTTTTATCATCATCTATATAATAACCGGCTGCCGGTGCAGTTTCTTTTACTACTCCTGCAGCAACTTTTTTATCTTTCTTCCCAAATAGCCTCCAATTATTTTTGTTGTCATTTATAGCTTCAGCTTCTTCCTGTTCTTCAAAATCTTGTTCGGTTTCAGTATCTTTAAGCCGGACTTTTTTCCTGGTTTTTTTAGCCATTGCTTCACCCGAAGCATTAATGGTTTCACTTTCAACAATGGTGGTTGGTTCTCTTGGTTCTTCTTCTGCTATCTCTTTTGTTTCTTGCTTTACTCCTAAAGGTATTTTTTTCTCTTGGATGCTTTTACCTCCTTCTCCTTGCTGCATTGTAAAGCCATTGGCGTTAATATCATCAAGCCTGTCTACTTTTCCCAGTTCTTCACTAGTTTTCTCCGGTGATTCGGATAAGGCTTCATGTTGAGGTTTCTTAAGGGATTCTGCTAAATTTACCTCATTAGGTAATTCTGAAGCAACATCATCAATTGTTTCTTCTTCAGCTTCATTTACCCTGATGTTTCGGCTTTTCTCAATTTCTTTGGCAGGTTCATGTTTATTAATGGCCAGTTCAGCATTAAATTTCCCGTAAAACATAAATTCACGCACCAAGAAACCAATCCCTATTAATAGAGCAATAACAGCAGCGTATCGCAACCACAGCGGGATAATCTTTTTGGTTTTAGATTCCTCTTCTGACAAATTATCAATTTCAGTATTTATGTTCGCTACAATGCTTGTAATATCAGTATTACTTTGCTTGGCAAGCTGCAATCCCTCAACCAAATCAGAGCACATCTCACAATCCAAGAGGTGTTTTTCTATTTCATATTTATCCTTCCCGGATAATTTACCTTTAGTGTATTTTTCCAGCATCTTTTCATCCGGGCAAGGAGAATGGTTCAATATGTTATTGTAACTACCTTTCATGGGTTTATAATTAACTGGGCTTTGATTGGGTTCGTATTCATATTCATAATATTTATGTTTTCAAGTATTATTCCAGGCAATGCCTGTTTTGTAAATAGAGTTTTAAATTTCTTTTCCCGTTTTGCAAGTAGCTTTTTACCTTTTTCATTGTAAAGCCGGTAATCTCAACAACCTCGTTGTACGATTTTTCATGTAGAAAAAACAATTCAATACATTTTTTTTGCTTTTCTTCCAATTGTTCAACTGCTTGTTCCAATAATACCAGTTCTTTTTCTTTACCATTTTCATTACCAGGATGCAAAGTTTGATGCGATTCCATAAAAACAACCGATTCTTTTTCATACTCATGTTGCTTTTCCCTTTTCGTCTTGTCGCTCCTGAGTTTCATCAAACATTGGTTTTTTGTTACCGTGTACAACCATTTTTTTATGTTTTCAATTTTATGTTTCTTAATCTCTTCAAGGAGTTTCTCAAAAAGTTCCATCACCAGGTCTTTGCAATCATCTTCATTTTTTAAGTATTTGAATGATATGGTAAAAATAAATTGGGTATGCCGTTTATAAAACTCACCAAAATAAACTTTATCGTTGCTTTGCTTGTATTTTTCAAGCAATTCTTCATCAGAGAAGGTATTTATTTTTTTTATTTTTGACAATGGCGAGGTTTTATAAACAATTGGACTAAAATACAAAATATATTGTTTATTTCAAACCATATAGATACATGCCTCCAAAATATATTTTCCCGTTCTCTATCCAAGGGGAAGTCCTAATTTTATCATCGGTAAAGAATTTAGAAATCAATTTGCCTTGGTTTTTATCCAATATATAAAAATAATTGTCGTCACTGCCAAAGCAAACAATATGTTCGTTAACAGCCGGGGATGAACGAATGGCTTTATTTACCGGGAATTCCCATAAAGGCTCTCCAGAATTGCTATCCAAGGCATACAATAACCTGTCCTTAGAGCCACAAAACACTTGTTCTTCAAACACGGCAGCAGAAGAGAATATTCCGCCTTTAGCTTTAAATTTCCAGTTCAACTCACCATTACCAACATTAATTGCATAAAGGGTATGATCCATGTTTCCAATGTAAATAACTCCTTTCTTAATGGCAGGAGTTGCATGAAACGGGCCATTGGCTTTAAATTTCCATAACAGTTCTCCATTTTTATAATTCAAGGCGTACAAATAGCCGTCTTTAGAAGCAATAAATACTTTTTCGTTGTAAAATGCAGGAGAAGATATTACCCAATCGCCAGTTTCAAAGCTCCACAAGAATTCACCAGTTTCCCTGTTGAGTGCGTAAAGGTATCCATCCAAACTGGCAAAAAACACGTAGTTTTTATAGCAAAGCGGCGAAGAAAAAATCCAATCACCTGTTTTAAAAGACCATTGACAAATGCCGGTTTCTGCATTCAAAGCATAGAAATAGGTATCGTAACTACCAAAGTATACTTTTCCAAGATAATAGGCTGGTGAAGACCGGATTTCTTTAGCAGCGTTAAACCTCCATTTAATTTTTTGCGACGGAAATTCCATGGCTATTACACATTTATTATCACTTCCAAAATACATGGTGTTGTTGTTGATTACTGGAGATGACGCTACATTGATAACATGATGGTATTTAAGGAATATTTCACCCGGTTTCCTCACTGTATCATCCAGGAAAGCGCCGGTTCTCTGGTTGTTGCCCCTGAAGGTAGGAGATACCTCATATCTGCCATCATCATATATTGTAAGCAGTTTATTGGTGATAGCAATTGCGTTTTCAACAACTTGAAGTTCTTGCGATTCATCCTTTGGAAGCAGGCTGTTTTTTTTGCTCATAGCGTTCTTTTAATCGATTCAACTCTTTTTGAAGTTTTTCTTTTATACCCTTAAAATGCCCATCCCAATCTTCAATCGTCTCTATGGTTTGATAAGCTTCGGATTGTTTTATTTCCTTGATTTCCTGTTTTAGGGTTAATATATCATTTTGGAGCTTCGAAATAAGGTTTTCAAGGCGCTCTCTCTCATTAATGGTTTCTGATTTGGTGTTAAATTTTATAATATTTTTGACCAATAAATCATAAATCTCTTTTACCTTATATAAGTCGTTGCCAAAATATGCGTTGTTCAATTGAGAAAATAGGCTTACTGCTTCTTCCCTCATTTCCTCATTTACAACATCTGGGTGGCACAATTTACTGGCTTGGCGGTAATACTTTTGAAGCAGTTTTTTGTTTTCTTCTGAAATGTGCTTATAAGCCTGTTTTTTTGAAAACTCAGATGATTTTTTAAAATCTTCATATTCTTTTTTTGCTTGCTCGTATTTTTTTTGCGATTGGCTCTCTTTATCAGGGTTTTTCTTTAACATATCCATCATAAAAAGCTCTTTCCTGGTATGGAGTATTTCCGAGATAACGGTTCCCAAAAGGCTATGGTGTTTTAACCTGAAATTGGTTACCAAGCGGCTCAATTCAGCTTTTTTATTTACCAATACAGAAAGCTCTGTTTCTAAAAGCTTGCTTTTGGTCTTTAAGCCAAGTACCGGTACGTTTTCTTGATGTTGTAATAATGTATTATCGTTTACAAACGCATTAATAAATTGTTTGGCAAGTTTCCAATCACTGTCTTCAAGAGAATTGAGGATGTATTGAAACTTTCCAGTTCTTTCATTTACAGGAGTTTTTTTTAGGCCATCTATTTCCATTTTTAATTCATGAAAATCCTGGTTGTTTATTAGCTCTTTAATAAGCTTTAGCCTTTTAACAATAGTTTGTTTCATCCAAATAAACCTTATCATTATTGACAATATACAAAGATAATAAATATGCATTTATGTACCTAATTAAAATTATAGATTTTGATAATCGTGGAGTTTGCATTATGTTTTTCCTTTATGATTGGATGAAAATGGATAATAATACCGATTTGACGTTCAAAATTGGAATAATACAATTATTCTGTGTGAAGTTTTTGCAAGAAAGATAAAAAATTATACTTTTACAAAGAACAGATCATATTACAAAAACATGGATGAAGGATTGAGAGACATTTCTAAAAGTTTTGCAAAAATACTCAGAAATTATTTTGTTGAGGATGTAAAAACGATTACCCTGGCAATTATACCCTATTTGAAAGATCTGGAAAGTTTAATCAATAATTTTTCAGAAAAACAAGAAACTTTAAGCCATAGTACAAATAACCAATCGGATTCGTTGAGTCCTTTCGATTTATCCATAAATTACTATCATAATATACAAAATAAAATTGAAGCTATTCTTCAGCAGCTCAGGGAGGACAAGGTTTTTTACCAAAATCATGAACATTTCATTAAAATTGTTGAGAAGGAATTATCTAATTATCCTAACATAGTAAAAAGGGAACAAGGTGCGGAAAGGTTTGATTTGGATGGAAGCGAAAGCTTTTTTTTGAAACTACTAAAATATATAAAGTATTCTCTTTACTACTTATCAACAATTCCTAAGCATTTTGGTAATTTTTTCAGGAAGCTATTCAAAAAACAGGAAAAACCGGTTAAATATTGGAATCATGTTTTCGATTTGCATGATGTTTTAAAGGGTTGGTTTTTATGGCCTTTTCTTTCCATGGGGATGCAATCAAAATCAGGCGTTTATAAAAAACTGGTAGAAGTTGCAAATACTTTAGCAAGTAAAGAAGGTAATATTTTGGAGCGTAAAAATTCCAATATAGTACCGGAAATTGATTGGGATAGGATGGAAGAAAGCCTGGAAAAAGAATTTTTGCAACAAATTAATGATTTTGAGAAAGAACAGTTTCAAATTCTTGAAGAAAAAATCAGCAAGGCCGGGACTATTGAACTTCCAAATGGGAACATTAAAAGATATGAAAGGAAAGTAAGAACCAAGTCTATTTCACAGTCATTAGGAAATGATAAGCTGTGGGGGGATAGGATTATTGCCTTTTTTGAGAAATGGAAATTCAGGCAAATACTTTACACCGCTTCTACCGAGATAAAGAAAAGTTACAATATCTTCCTTGAAAAGCTAAAGAAAAGAACTGACAGTACTATTAAACCTTCTATTACAAAGCAAACCGCGTTTGTAGCTGGAATGAAAGAAAAATTTAACACTATTAATGAAGATGATTTGGAAGGGTTGAGAGGTTTTGTAGTAAAAGGTATATATAAAATGAATAAAGAGCTTGCTCCCCAGGTAGAAGAAACTACAGGCCTGTTTTTTGCAGAAAACCTTTTAAATATTGCAGAGAACCTAGAAAATGATATTATCACCATAGCTGATCATTTGCCTGAAAAGGCCAATTTTGTTAAAACTGAAGATTTTATCCAAGGTAGTGATGAGGTGGATACGGGATTTTTTTCCTTAAAAGAATATGTTGCATTTGAGAGCTTAAACCAGTTTAAGAAAGGAATGCTTAAAGTAAAGCAAGAACTTACAAGCAAACTGGAAAAGATGAGTAAAGATGCCCAAGATTTTCACCAAATCCTGGATTTTTGTTTCGATTCTGCCTTAGATATTATTGATCATGAAGTAGAAACCCAAAAAGAAGAAACTCCGCGAAAAATTCTTGTTGATGGGATGAACAAAGCGCTTGCAAAAAATGATGAGCTTTTGGTATTGGCTGAATCCCTAAACAAAAGATTTGCTGAATCTATAGGCGAAAATATTTCATACCTTACTGGTAAGATTACTGGGTTACAAGTTCCTGAAAATCTTTCTGAAATAAACTTACGCATTACCAAGGCTAAGATGCTCCAAAAGACCAGGCAATACAGGCGGCGAGTTAGGGTATTCATAAGTAGTGCGCTTAAGACATTGAAAAGAAGGGTTAAACTGTACCATAAAAAATTAAACTTATTCATTAATGCATTAAAAAGAAAACTTCGTCTTACAGAACCAGAAACATATATTTCCTCAGAGTTATCTAACTTTCTTGTAGAGATGTATGAGAATATCAATGAGTTGCCTTTGGTTTACAGGCGCCTTTTTGAGCTTAAACCCGTAGACGAAATGAATTTATTCATGGGCCGTGAGAGTGAAATGAAAAAACTTGAACTCGCTTATAAAGAATGGCAGCAAGGAAATTATGCCGCTTCAATAATATATGGTGAAAACGGGTGTGGAAAATCTTCGTTTATACACAACTTCATTAAAACAATAAAAGCAAAGCAAAAGATAACACTCTTTAAAGTGGATGACTTCTATTCTTCGAAGGATGATTTTTACAAATTCACTGAAAAGGTGATGGAACCGGGGATCAATAACAGGGAAAGCCTTGACACTTATATTGAATCAATGACTTATAAAAGAATCATTATTATTGATGGGATAGAGCGTTTATTTTTGCGTAAGATAAAAGGATACGAGTGTTTACAACTTTTATTGGAGATGATAGCACAAACCAATAAAAAGATTTTCTGGGTAGTAACCGTTTCTTATCATGCCTGGACTTACCTGGTGAAAACGCTCCAGGCGGGTGACTATTTCGATTATCATATTGAGATGGATATTCTAAAAGATGAAGAAATAAAAAATATTGTATTAAAAAGAAACCGCCTAAGCGGGTATAAGATACTTTTTCAATCCTCTAAGGAAGACAAGAAGAGCCGTAAATTCCAAAAATTGAACCTCGAAAAACAACAAGAATTTTTAGAGCAAAAATATTTTTTAAAATTAAATAATTTTGCCAAAAGCAATATTAGCCTGGCATTGAGCTATTGGCTGGAATCAATACAAGATATGAAGAATAACACATTGTATATTAAATATTTTGTTGCTCCAGGCTTTTCCTTCTTAACCACCTTGTCACAGGAAAAAATATATACTTTAATGATCATTATTTTGCATGGTAAGATTACTACTGAATGTCATGCAGAAATTTTTCATCATCCTATTGAAAAAAGCCGGAGAATTTTGCTTGTAATGAATGAAGATGCCATCCTTGTTAAAAGAGGCCCGTATTACATTGTCCATGCTATACTTTACCGCCATGTAATTGATTTATTGCGAAATAGAAACCTAATTCATTGACCATGAAAATACCAATTTTTAAATCCCTTATCAAGATATTTTTTTTTATTGTTTGCATCCTTTTATCTATTAATGCCTTAGCCGATACTATTAAAGATACAAACAAGGCTGGTAATGCAGATTCCGTTATTATTATTACGGCTGACTCTCTTATTGTAAAACAAGCTCAACAAACACAACAACAAGAAAATGTGAATGAAGAAAAAATTGACCCGGCTTCTCTTTTAAAGTTTTTTTCGTTTGCTAAAATCGTTTGGAGCCTTATTATCTTGGTAGTTACATATTTTATCATTCGTGTTATTTCAAAGGTATTATCTATTTGGGCAGAACTATCAACCAAACAACGTGTAGCAATAAAAGGAATAATCCCGGTAATTAGAATTTTATTTTGGATTGGCTCGCTTTCATTTATCTTAGTATCTGTTATCAGGCCACCCATGGCTACCATGCTTGCTTTTGCTGCGTCTATAGGTGTAGCTATAGGTTTTGCTTCGCAAGACCTGCTAAAAAATATTTTTGGTGGAATAAGCATAATTGTTGACAGGCCTTTTAAAACCGGTGACAAAGTTAAATTTGGTGAGTATTACGGGGAGGTAAAAGCTATAGGTTTACGCTCAACCCGTTTGATAACTCCTGATGATAGCCTTGTATCAGTGCCAAATGCCGAGATCATGAACCAATCTGTTGCCAATTCTAACGCGGGAGAAGACAATTGCCAGGTTGTAACAGAATTCTTTTTGCCTATTAACATTGATATTGAACAAATTAAACCTTTTGCTTATGAAGCAGCTTCAGTATAGCGTTATGTTTACCTGAACAAGCCCATTTTGGTATTGTTTGAGCAAGAAAATATAGGACACAAAATCGTTTTAAAAATGAAAATTAAAGCTTATGTAAACGACCCGCGTGAAGAGTTCCGGTTTAAGAGCGACATCACTGAATTACTGACCAAAGAACTATATATAAAGAATAATATCAATTTGGCTGGAGAAGATTTGTAAGTTTGTTTTTAATAAAGTTATTAGGTCATTAAGTTATTGAGTTGTTAAGTTGCAAAACCCCTTCAAGCGGTTAAGCGCTACATTATAAAAATACCTGCTAAGTTTAACAAAACCCTTGAAGCAGTTGGTTATTAGGTTGTTAAGTTGTTAAGTTGTTGAAACAAAAACCCCTTCTGCGCAAGCCTCCCTCCAGGGAATCAAAGGGTGAGCGCAGGATGGCGCAATGACGGCTGGTGTGTTTGAATAAAACCTCTCTTATGTTTGCACTCATAAAATATAAATTATTTTTGAAACCTAAAAGGAC
>CAZJDA010000017.1:80806-81689 GCA_964544705.1 uncultured Bacteroidales bacterium | reverse complement strand
TTGATTTTTACACTGGTTTTTAGTATCTTTAGCAAAATTTAGGCAATATGAAACGTCCTTTAAAATATGTTTATGATTTTACAATAAGTACATGAAATACTTTGAGGGTAAGTATCACGAGATCAATTAACTATAGGGATGTATCCTTGTGAAAAACCATTGCCAATGATTATTTAGTAAGAAGCAGAAAAAAAAGCATGATTATATAAAATCCCGAATAGCAACTGTATCAAAAAAAATATACATATGAAAAAAGTATACCTTCTCCTCGTTTTTATATTATTCTTGATATTTATCCCTTTCAAATTTGTTGAGGCCCAGGTTAAGGCAGTAAAAGCTGAAATTATTGCTGATAAAACAGTAATTTGCCTCGGCGATTCTGTGAACTTTACTGATGGCTCAACTGGTGATCCATCTACATGGGATTGGGATTTTGGTGATAACTCCGATCCGGAAACTTCTTCCATAGAAGATCCTGGATATGTTACCTGGACAATTGCAGGCAATAAAACCATTACATTAATTGCTGAGGATGGTTCTACATCAGATGCCGATACAATAATAATCACCGTCAAAGATACTTCAGGGGCTCCAACTGGGATAGAAGCTACAGATACAACAATATGCGAAGGTAATAGCACTGAATTATCAGTAGTTGGAGGAAAACTCGGAACAAATGCACAATGGGTTTGGTATTCGGGATCTTGTGGTGAAGGAAGCCCTATAGGTTATGGTAACACACTTAATGTATCTCCAACAGATACAATAAAATATTTTGTTCGGGCAGAAGGGGATTGCGATACGACAGGATGCGATTCTTTGATGATTAATGTTAATCCTTTACCCGGTGATGCCGGTTCTATAACAGGAGCAAGCCCAGTTT
>CAZJDA010000017.1:0-80706 GCA_964544705.1 uncultured Bacteroidales bacterium | reverse complement strand
CCATTACTGTTACCCCTAAGAATGCATGCGGAACAGGCGGCAGTTCTTCACTCACTGTTGACATCACCGAGGTATCAATAGCAGCAACTTCTGCTGGAGCTACCTCGACAACTATCTGCGAGGGTGATACAGATACATTGTATATCCAAGGCGGCACATTAGGCGAGGGGGCACAATGGCGTTGGTATATAGGGAGTTGTGGAGGCAGTATAGCCGGGACCGGTGATACAATTTATGTAAGTCCATCCGATACGACCACATACTATGTACGAGCTGTAGGTTCATGTAACACGACTATATGCAGGGATGTTACGGTAAATGTTAATCCTTTACCCGGTGATGCCGGTTCTATAACAGGAGCAAGCCCAGTTTGCCAAGGTACAAACGAAGAAGTATATTCATTAGACTCCGTATCATATGCCACGAGCTATACCTGGGATGTACCGTCAGTCAATGGATTTAACGGTAATGGCAGCAATAGTGATACAGTTGAAATAGATTTTGACCCTGATGCTGAGGCTGGAACCATTACTGTTACCCCTAAGAATGCATGCGGAACAGGCGGCAGTTCTTCACTCACCATCAATATCAATGAAATCTCTATAGCACCTACAACCATCAATTCAACGTCAAATACAATATGTGAAGGTGAGAGCATTACTTTGACCATACAAGATGGTTATCTTGGAAAAGGCGCCCAATGGAAATGGTATAAAGACGGTTGTGGAACTACACCGGTTGGGAGTGGTAATCTAATTACTTTAACACCTGCTCAAACAACAACATTTTATGCGAGGGGCGAGGGTGATTGTAATAACACTGCTTGTGCCAATATCACAATAACTATAAATAATGTTCCGGAAAACAATGGCCCTATAGAAGGTGAAAATACCGTTTGCCAGGGAGATACAAGCTTATTGTTTTATATTCCCGAATATGATGATGCTGATTCTTATTCATGGATTGCACCAACGGGATTTAATATAGTAGAAGATCATGGAGATAGCATTATCGTTAATATCCAAAGTGATGCAAATACCGGAACTTTAAAAGTATATGGAGAAAATGCCTCCTGTGGCATAGGCGACACCCTCCAGCTTACCATTAATGTTGATACCCTCCCTAATGTTTACTTTGAAATGCCTTTAAACAAATACACCAACGAAAGCGAAGCGGATACTATTGAAATTTTCTCACCTCCTGGTGGTGTATTTTCAGGATCTGGTATCGTTAATGTTAATAGAACATTTCATCCTACTATTGCCGGGCTTGGAGATCATAGGATAGAATACACTTACACTACCCCGGCCGGTTGCACGAATATGCATTTTGATTCTGTTGAAGTTTTTGTTCCTGGAGGATACATTGATGGTTTGGAAAATCAGTATTGTAATTATGAAGAACAGGATACTATTGAAGCTATTACTGATGAACCTGTAGTAGGTACATTTTCTGGTAACGGGATCACCGATATCGGAAGTAACAAAGCTATTTTTGATCCTAATGCGGTCATTGAAGGGGATCATACCGTTTCATTTACGTATTTTGATACAGCAACCAGCGATTATATTACGATTGATGATTATACCTATATCGACTCTATTGGAAATGTCTATTTTATAGGGAATCAAATAAATTACTGCCTTGGAGAATCTACCGATGAATTAATTGGATTCCCTGACGAGGGAGGAAATGGTGTCTTTAGTGGTGATGGGATATTCTTAAGCCATTTCTTTAACCCCGATACCGCCGGTGTTGGAGTTCATCCGGTTACGTATACTTTTACCAGTAGCTATGGATGTGTAAAAGATACAACAAAAGAGATCAGTGTTCATGGTTTGCCTTCAGTAAGCTTTGACATGGACAGCTCTTATTGTGCCAATCATGAACCTATTTTTATTAATGGAAGCCCGGTTGGCGGTAATTTCACCGGTCCAAACCTTGTTGTGTACGGAGATAGCGTACAATTTTCCCCGGGTAACAATATTATAGGAGACAACCAATTCTCTTATTTTTATACAGATTCAAATGGTTGCTCAAATAACCATCAAGAAACTGTTAAAGTAATGTCTGTACCAATACTTGGTATTTCTAACCAGCTTAAGAACGAATTCTGCGTTAATGGCAACCAAGTTGTTATTAGAGGTTTGCTAAGCGGTAGTAATAATCCTTATGGTAGGTTTACAGGAAACGGTATTATTGATATCAATCATAACGATGGGCAAGCTGTATTTAGTCCCGACTCAGCCGGTGTGGGTGGGCCATATAATATTACTTATACTTTTACAGATAACAATGGATGCACAAATTCAGTAGATAGCACAACCATTGTGTATAGCATCGATGATGTTTCAATAAATGGTGTAGACTCAGCTTATTGTATTGATAATCCAACAGTTACTTTTAGCGGGTTCCCAAGTGGTTCAGGAGGTCAATTCACGGTTCAGGGTTCTACAACACCCGGGTCTACGTTCAATTTTGACCCTTCTGATTACAGCGCTGGTGAAGTTACTGTTAGTTACCAGTATACCAACGAATATAATTGTAGCAACAACATCAATGATACGGTTACTATCTTTGATTTACCTGTTGTTTCTTTTAGTTCCGATTCCGTTTTTTGCGCGAATGATGCCCCGATTGAACTTATTGGTTCACCTATTGGAGGCGATTTCCAAGGTGCAGGTATCAACAATGGATATTCTGATACAAGTGCATTATTTACACCTTCTACATCCATAGTAGGGTTAAAAAATATTACTTATTCATACCAGGATGATTCAACCAGTTGCTCTAATTCACAGATAAGACAATTCGAGGTATTAAGCCTTCCAAATATCTCTATTTCTAATGACCTAAAAACCCAATATTGCGTGAACAACCCACCATCGACAATTTATGGTTTATACAACGGGGACACAGCTTTTGCAGGGAAGTTTTCCGGTAACGGTATCATAGACACCAATATAACAGACGGTTTTGCGATTTTCGACCCGGATTCTGCTAGCGTTGGAGGGCCTTATACTATAACCTTTACCTTTTCTGATTCTAATAGCTGTGAAAATATGACATCCAAAAATGTAGAAGTCCTTCCTTTGCCCGTGATAACCATTTCCGACAACCTGGAAGATAATTATTGTGTCAATAACCCCGCAGAATTAGTTTTTGGTATGTATGAAGGAGATACTGCCTTTTCTGGGGAATTTGACGGAGATGGTATACTCGATACCAATGAATATGATGGACAAGCAGTTTTTAATCCTTCAGCAGCAGGAGTAGGTGGCCCTTATAATATAATCTTTATTTATAGCGACTATAACGGCTGTGTAAATGAAGTAACCGATACAGTGGGTATCTGGGAATTACCAACAATAGCGATATCCGGGAGCTTAGCAAGTGAATTTTGTGTAAATAATGCCCCTGTGGATATCTTTGGTTTATACAATACAGATACCGCCTATTCTGGTGTTTTTTCAGGTAATGGCATCATTGATACAGATACTACAGACGGTATAGCAATTTTCAACCCGGACTCAGCCGGCGTAGCTGCCTCCCATGCCATAACGTTCACGTATTCAGATTCCAATGGCTGTGTAAATAGTGTAGATAGCTTAACGGAAGTACTGGAATTACCAAGCATCTCTATTTCCTACAACCTGGAAGGAGAATATTGTGTAAACGATGAAGAAACAATAATTTATGGGTTTTATGAAGGTGATACAGCATTTTCAGGAGAATTTAGCGGTGTAGGAGTTATAGATCCCAATACATCCGATGGACAAGCAATCTTCAACCCGGATAGTGCTGGCGTGGGAGGCCCTTACCAAGTCACCTTTACATTTAGCGATGGCAACGGTTGTGAAAATATGACATCCAAAAATGTAGAAGTCCTTCCTTTGCCCGTGATAACCATTTCCGACAACCTGGAAGATAATTATTGTGTCAATAACCCCGCAGAATTAGTTTTTGGTATGTATGAAGGAGATACTGCCTTTTCTGGGGAATTTGACGGAGATGGTATACTCGATACCAATGAATATGATGGACAAGCAGTTTTTAATCCTTCAGCAGCAGGAGTAGGTGGCCCTTATAATATAATCTTTATTTATAGCGACTATAACGGCTGTGTAAATGAAGTAACCGATACAGTGGGTATCTGGGAATTACCAACAATAGCGATATCCGGGAGCTTAGCAAGTGAATTTTGTGTAAATAATGCCCCTGTGGATATCTTTGGTTTATACAATACAGATACCGCCTATTCTGGTGTTTTTTCAGGTAATGGCATCATTGATACAGATACTACAGACGGTATAGCAATTTTCAACCCGGACTCAGCCGGCGTAGCTGCCTCCCATGCCATAACGTTCACGTATTCAGATTCCAATGGCTGTGTAAATAGTGTAGATAGCTTAACGGAAGTACTGGAATTACCAAGCATCTCTATTTCCTACAACCTGGAAGGAGAATATTGTGTAAACGATGAAGAAACAATAATTTATGGGTTTTATGAAGGTGATACAGCATTTTCAGGAGAATTTAGCGGTGTAGGAGTTATAGATCCCAATACATCCGATGGACAAGCAATCTTCAACCCGGATAGTGCTGGCGTGGGAGGCCCTTACCAAGTCACCTTTACATTTAGCGATGGCAACGGTTGTGAAAATATGACATCCAAAAATGTAGAAGTCCTTCCTTTGCCCGTGATAACCATTTCCGACAACCTGGAAGATAATTATTGTGTCAATAACCCCGCAGAATTAGTTTTTGGTATGTATGAAGGAGATACTGCCTTTTCTGGGGAATTTGACGGAGATGGTATACTCGATACCAATGAATATGATGGACAAGCAGTTTTTAATCCTTCAGCAGCAGGAGTAGGTGGCCCTTATAATATAATCTTTATTTATAGCGACTATAACGGCTGTGTAAATGAAGTAACCGATACAGTGGGTATCTGGGAATTACCAACAATAGCGATATCCGGGAGCTTAGCAAGTGAATTTTGTGTAAATAATGCCCCTGTGGATATCTTTGGTTTATACAATACAGATACCGCCTATTCTGGTGTTTTTTCAGGTAATGGCATCATTGATACAGATACTACAGACGGTATAGCAATTTTCAACCCGGACTCAGCCGGCGTAGCTGCCTCCCATGCCATAACGTTCACGTATTCAGATTCCAATGGCTGTGTAAATAGTGTAGATAGCTTAACGGAAGTACTGGAATTACCAAGCATCTCTATTTCCTACAACCTGGAAGGAGAATATTGTGTAAACGATGAAGAAACAATAATTTATGGGTTTTATGAAGGTGATACAGCATTTTCAGGAGAATTTAGCGGTGTAGGAGTTATAGATCCCAATACATCCGATGGACAAGCAATCTTCAACCCGGATAGTGCTGGCGTGGGAGGCCCTTACCAAGTCACCTTTACATTTAGCGATGGCAACGGCTGTGAAAACATGATATCCAAAAATGTAGAAGTACTTCCTTTGCCCGTGATAACCATTTCCGACAACTTGGAAGAAAATTATTGCGTAAATAATTCGGCAACAATAGTTTTTGGCATGTACGAAGGAGACACGGCTTTTTCTGGGGAATTTGATGGAAATGGAATACTCGATACCAACGAATATGATGGGCAAGCAGTTTTCAACCCCGCATCGGCTGGTGTGGGTGGGCCTTTTTTAGTAAGTTATTTATTTACCGATGAAAATGGTTGTACGAATTCAGCTTCACAAAATGTTGAAGTCCTTAGTTTGCCAGCAATAGGTATATCCGAAGGGCTTGCTGGCCAATATTGTGTAAATGACACATCATCTGTTGTTTATGGTTTTTATGAAGGCGATACGGCTTTTTCTGGGTTCTTTTCTGGCAACGGGATAATAGATACCAACCTTACTGATGGGCAAGCCATGCTTAACCCTCAATTTGCCGGTGTGGGCGGCCCATATCCAATTACATTTACATTTACTGATAATAATGGCTGTACAAATACTATTGACAGCTTAACACATATTCTTGGATTACCCAATATTTCTATCTCTAATAGCTTAGAGGATGAGTATTGCCTAAATAGCCCATCTTCCGATGTTTATGGATTGTATAACCTCAATCCCGCTAATTCAGGTAATTTTGCCGGCCAAGGTATTACAGATTCAATTGCAAATGACGGGCAGGCAATTTTTGACCCTATGAATGCTGGCGCAGGAGGCCCTTATTCAATTACATTTACATTTACTGATACTAATGGTTGTACTAATTCGTATAACCAACAAACACAAGTACTTAGTTTACCAAATATTAACATTTCCAGCGATTTAAAAAATGAATACTGTGTAAATGATGCATCATCAACAATATATGGACTTCACAATGGTGAAAACGCCAATGACGGTTTCTTTTCTGGTAGTGGTATTAGCGATCCAAACCTTAATGATGGACAAGCTTCATTTACCCCTTCATCAGCAGGTGTTGGAGACTTATACCCCATAATTTTTGCATTCACAGACACCAACGGTTGTACAAATACTGACACCAATTATACAAGTGTATTATCATTGCCCACTATCAGCATTTCAGAAAATTTCCAGCCTCAATATTGCATCAACTATCAACCCGATACGATTTATGGTTTTTATAATGGTGATACTGCTTTTTCCGGCGATTTTGCAGGAAATGGTGTTATCAATGCCGACCCGGATGATGGAAAAGCTATATTTTTCCCATCTGCAGCCGGGATTGGAGGGCCATATTCTATTAGTTTTGAATTTACTGATTCAAATGGATGCACAAATACAGTTGATAGTACTACACAAGTATTTGGATTACCAATAATTGGAATAAGTAATGAACTTCAAGATGAATATTGTATTAATAGCTCTCAAAACTTAATATTTGGTGAATATTACGGGGAAACAGCTACTTCTGGATATTTTACAGGAAGCGGGATTATCGATACAAATCAAAATGATGGACAAGCTGTTTTCAATCCCATTGCTGCTGGTGTATCTCCTTCGCATGAGATTACTTTTATATACACTGACACAAATAATTGCACCAAATCAATTATTGCTGAAACTTCCGTTTTAGGGCTTCCAAATATTAATATTTCCAACCTTGATAGTGAATACTGCCTAAATGACAATTCTTCCAATTTAACAGGACTATATTCTGGTTCTCCTGCAGGAAAGGGGACTTTCTCCGGTACTGGCATTGTTGACACTGACCCAACAGATGGATTGGCCAAATTTTACCCGGATAGTGCAGGTGTTGGCGGCCCTTACGAGATTATGTTTGCTTATACTGATACAAATGGTTGCTCAAATTCATTTGATAGCACTACCTTTGTATTAGCACTTCCAGATGTGAGTATTTCTAGCACTTTATTAAACGAATACTGCTTGAATAATCCATCACAACTTATACAAGGCCTCCATAATTCAGCACCTGCCAATAGCGGCTATTTTAGTGGTATAGGAATTATTGACACGAATGATAACGATGGGCTTGCTGTTTTTGATCCTGCGGAGGCTGGCGCTGGTGGCCCATACTCTATATCTTATACATATACAGATACAAATAGTTGTTCTAATACATCAGGAAAGCAAGTTATTGTTCAAGAGTTACCCAATATAGCCATATCAGATGACTTGCAAAGTCAATATTGTATTAATGTTTCCACTGACACTATATTTGGGTTATATAACGGTGCCATCAACAACCAAGGATTATTTTCAGGAACTGGAATTATTGATAACGATACCACTGATGGTATGGCAATAATAGACCCTGGCTTTGCAGGAGTTGGAGGCCCATACACAATTTTATATACATTTACTGATACCAATAATTGTACTGACACAACGTATAGCAATGTTGAAGTCAATAATATCGACAACGTCTCAATAACAAGCATTAACGAAATATATTGTTCGGATATTGATGAGGTACAAGAATTACAAGGTAGTCCCGCAGCAATAGACCCGGAAGACGCCCTATGGACGTTTGGGTCAGAATCAAACAATGGGTCTTCTTTTAGTTTTACCCCTTTAGAATATGATGCCGGGTTTATTGAGGTTAGCTACCAATATACAAATGACGATAATTGTACCGATACTACATGGGATACAATATTTATTGCCCCCATACCGGTGGCACGATTTGAAGTTACTGACAATTGTATGGAAAACACCATAGATTTCTTCGACCTCTCTATCCCGGAAGATACTCTAATAAATCCTCAAGATAGCATAACATCATGGGAATGGTATTTTACTTCTGTTGGTGTACCTGATACTACAATACAACATCCTTCGCATTTATATACTTCAGAGGGAAACAAAAACATTCTTCTTAGAGTTACAAATATTTACGGATGTGATGATGTGCTTGATACCAATATTGTATTTACAGGTAGCCCCGTTGCCGATTTTGATTGGAATAACGAGTGTTTTGGAGCTGACTCCACGTACTTTTTTAGTTTAGTAGATACCACGATCTATTCTATAGAGGAATATATTTGGAATTTTGGCGATAATACAACAACTTCTGTTGAGAATCCCGCACACCAATATGATTCTGTGTCCAATTACAATGTTTCTCTTGTAGTTGAAACTGTGAATGGCTGCTCTGATACGGTTGAACAAACTATTTTCATTAGGCCATTTGTATCAAGTTATCCTTATATGCAAAATTTTGAAGCCGGAACCGGTGGATGGGAAGATGAAACAGATAATATTTCTTCATGGGCTTTCGGAGAGCCTAATGGAATTAACATAAATCACGCGGCATCAGGAACGAATGCATGGGTTACGAACCTAAATGGAAACTACCTTAATAACGAGTCCTCATTTATTGAAGGCCCATGTTTCAACTTCAGTAACCTTCAAAAGCCAATGATCAAGTTTAAGCTCTGGCATTTAACAGACATCGACTTAGATGGCGCGGTTTTACAGGCATATAGGAACGAAGACGAAGGATGGTTCAGGGTTGGTTCTTTGGATGAAGGTGTTAACTGGTATAATTCATTTTCAATTGTTGGAAGCCCAGGAAATCAATCTCAAGGTTGGTCGGGGAATTCAGGTACAGAATGGATTGACGCCCGACATGACCTGGATATGCTTGCAGGTGAACCTTACGTTAGGTTTAGGGTTGCCTTTGGCTCAGATGCTAACTCTACACAAGAAGGCGTAGCTTTCGATGATATTTGGGTCGGAGAAAGAAACAGGTTTGTATTGGTAGAGCATTTTACCAACAATTCTGATGTTGAAAGCGCCACCATCACCCCAGACCTTAATGACTATATTGATGAGAATTCACTTTATGCCATTGATATACGCCACCATGTATATTACCCCGGTGAAGATGTGTTCTATTATAAATACCCTGCAGGGCCTTCTGCCAGGAATTTCTTTTATTCGTTCTTTGATGTGCCTTTTACAATCTTGGATGGAAATGTATTTAAAGGAAACACCACTGAACTCTTGAACAACGAGAAAGACATTCTTAACATACGTTCTTTAAAAGAAGCCCTTTTCCAAGTTAGAATGAACCAATCAATTAATAATACAGAGATTGACATTAATATTGAACTTGAGCCATATAATGACATTCCTCAAAAAGAGGTTGCTTTATTCTTGGCATTGATCGAAAAACAAGCTATTGATGAGAGTTCTTCCATGGCTGGAACGTATAGGAATGTATTAAGAAATATGCTCCCCGACCCCGGTGGTAGCTATTTTAATAAAGAATGGAGTGCGGGCGAAGTAGAAACCTTAAACCTGTCAGGGTCGCTGAAAAATTTTGATGATATCAACCAACTCAGGATTGTTGCATTTATCCAAGATATATTTACCAAAGAGATATATCAATCATCAAAATTAGACTTGGATGAAACTGTTTCGTTCTCCAAAGATTCTACTGAAAATGACAATGCCGGGAAATTAAACTTCCATTTTTATCCATTACCTGCTAATGAGAATGTCAACATTGCTATGAATAAAGCCATTGGCAAAAACTTGAATGTTGAAGTTTATAATAGTTTTGGACAAATGAAGTATAAAAAAATTATTCCTGCTAATACTTTGATCTACAAACTTAACACCGAAGAATTGGTGAATGGAATTTATTACATCAAGATTTACGAGAATAATAAATTGTTGAAATCTAAGAAGGTATTGGTTTTTCATTAGATGATTGAAAAACCTTGACATGCGACTGGCACAAAAACCTAACAACTATAGGTGATGTAGAATTATTGTTTTTGATTCAAAATGATTTGATTGCAAACATCATTTATACCAATAACATTTTTCTTGAATTGGATTCTTTTTTAAATCCAATAATTCCCATTATTTGTTTAACACAATGAATATTGTAATATATTTGCAATATTTATTATGGCTCTATGGTTGCTATTGCATACATAACAATATTAGTGATTTCATTTTACTTGATGGCTCGTATTGCCGACCATTACTTTATCCGTTCATTGGATAAGATATCGGCCCGGTTAAAGATGTCATCAGATGCTGCCGGCGCTACACTTATGGCGGTTGGTTCAAGTGCACCTGAATTGTTTATTGCTATTTTTGCCCTTATCAAAGGATTTATAGACCCGGGGCAAGAACATGAAGCCATTGGTATTGGAACCATTGTGGGTTCTGCATTGTTCAATATTTTAGTAATTATTGGGGCTACCGGCCTGGTAAAACGCTCTTTTCTTAATTGGAAAGACACTTCAAGAGACTTGATATTTTATTCTTTATCCATTGCTATGCTCATTTGGGCATTTCACGATTTTGAGATATCTCTTTTGGAATCTGCTATATTTATTGCTTTTTATGCTGTTTATGTTGTGGTTGTTGTTAATTGGCATAAGATAAGGAAGAGTAAAATTGTTATTAAGGATGAAAAAAACGCTCAAGCCCTGGAAGTAGATTATAACGAATATAGAGGCTGGAGAATTATCAGGAAACCGTTAGACAAAAGCATTGGCTTGTTTTTCCCAAAAGAAGAAAGGTACTATGGCGTTTTTTTTGTTTCCATTATTTTTATTGCGTTACTTAGCTGGGGTCTTGTAGAGAGCGCAGTGCACCTGTCTCAAACATTAAATATTCCCAAAGCTGTTATTGGACTTACGGTTTTAGCTATAGGAACATCCATCCCCGATCTTTTGTCTTCGGTTATAGTAGCCAAACAGGGCAGGGGAGATATGGCTATCAGTAATTCCATCGGGTCTAATATTTTTGATATTCTAATTGGACTGGGCTTGCCCTGGTGTATCTCGATCCTTCTGACAGGTGAGCTCGTTGAAGCCGATGCAAAAAACCTTTTCATCTCATCCCTTATATTATTTGGCAGTGTAGTCCTGATCATTGCAGTACTCCTTTTACGCCGGTGGAAAGTGGATTACCGCTCCGGGATATTTTTTATCCTCGCTTACATGGCCTATTTGGTCTGGGAAATCATTCATGTTATTTAAAATAGTCTACCAAAAATAATTTTAACCTGGTTTTGGAATTGAATGGGTTATTGATTATAATTTAACCTTAATACTAAAAATGTTTTCCACATATTCCATCTCTGCAACCTAATCATTATAAGCGATTAATAATTTTCTACAAAAGAATTTCCAAAAAAACTTGACAAAGGGGGTGAAAATTTAGTAATTTTGACCACACGGTTAAACTATTTAGTTGAACCGTTTAATTAAATCAAAAAGATAAAACAATTGGTTAATATGACAGCAAAAGAAAAAGATACAGAAGAAAAAATCCTGCAATCAGCAAAAAATATCTTTATTGCTAAAGGAATGGACGGCGCTCGAATGCAAGAAATAGCCGATGACGCCGGCATTAACAAGGCTTTACTGCATTACTACTTCAGGAGCAAAGAAAAACTTTTTGATGCCATCTTTCAAGATGCCTTTAAAAGCTTTTTTCCTGTAATGTCGAATGTTTTTCAATCAAATGATCCATTTTTTAAAAAAATTGAGATTTTCATTGATAACTATTTAAGCATGCTTGATGAAAACCAGTTCTTACCCTTATTTATCATGAGGGAGCTAAACAGGAATCCTGATAGGTTATTCAATCTAATAATGGATGCCAAGCCACAACCTATGATTTTTTTTAATGTAATCACACATGAAATAGAAAAGGGAACCATCAAAAAACAAGACCCAAGACATTTAGTGGTAAACATTCTTTCATTATGTATTTTTCCATATGCAGGCAAACCTTTAATTAAAAAGGTGTTATTTTATGACAATGAAAAAGAATATCGCCAATTCTTGGTAGAAAGGAAAAAAGAAGTAACAAACTTTGTAATTAATGCAATAAAAGCATAGGCTTATGAAAAAGGTGAAATTCAAAAAATTTAATAATAAACTAATGAAGACAATAAATGCAATCATCCTTCTTCTGTTATTGCCTTTTGCAATTGCGGCACAAGATACTTTGTCGTTATTGCAATGCCACCAATTAGCGGAAGAAAATTACCCGCTTATTAAGCAAAAGGAGCTGATCAAACAATATGAAGAAAAACAAATGGAAAAATTGGATAAAAATTTTCTTCCCAGTGTTGATTTAAATGCCAGGGCAATATACCAATCGGATGTAACGGAAATTAACCTTGATATGCCACCCAATTCACCCATACAATTAGACATGCCGGAAATCCCCAAAGATTCCTACAAAGCTACTTTGGATGTTACCCAACTCATTTATGACGGCGGGGCAACTAAAAGCCAAAGAAAAGTAGAAAAGGCCGACGCCGAGCTAAAGCAGCAAAACCTGGAAGCTGAACTATACAAGATTAAAGAACAGGTCAACAATATTTATTTCAATGCCGTTTTATTACAGAAGCAAGAACGCATTTTAGAATCTGCAAGAGAGACTTTGGAAAGCGTCCTGGAAAAATTGGAATCAGGTTATGAGCATGGCGCTGTGCTAAAATCGGATGTGCAAGTTATGAAAGCCGAATTGATCCAAACCAAGCAAAGCCTGGCAGAGGCTAAAGCTTCCAGGTATGCTACTTTTCAAATGCTTTCGGAATATATCAATAAAAATATTGATACTTCCTATAAAATGCAAATACCTGGAATGAACGTTGATATTGCTGCACAGGAAATAACCAGGCCTGAATTAAAAGCCTTTGAGCTCAGCAAGGAGAAAATCAACACATCCATAGCACTCCTCAGCGCTAAAAACCGGCCGGTTATATCCGGTTTTGGGCAAGCAGGTTATGGAAGGCCCGGCCTGAACATGCTTTCCGATGAATTCAGCGAATTTTACATGGTGGGGATTAATTTTACATGGAAACTCTGGGATTGGAATAAGACCAGCACAGAAAAAGAATTACTCGATATCAATGCAAATATGATCAACTCCCAAAAGGAAACATTTGTAAAGAACATCCATATTGCCCTTAAAAGAGACGTGGGAGAAATTCTAAAATATAGGGAGCAATTGGAAATGGACAGGCAGCTTATCGCGCTGAGGTCAGAGATAGCAAAAACAGCCGAATCACAACTGGATAATGGTGTGATAACTTCTGCCGATTACGTCAAAGAACTCAATAACGAAACCCAGGCAAAGCTAAAAAAAGAGATCAATAAAATAAAATTGGAAATGGCGAAGATCAGCTATTTAAATAATTGTGGAAAATTATAAAACGGTAAAAATAAAAAACGTATGAAAAGGACAATCATTTATACAATAACAGGCATATTGCTTCTATCAGCATGCGATACCAACCACAAATCGGACGCTTACGGCAATTTTGAAGCCATTGAAACCATTGTTTCATCCGAAGCACGTGGCAAGCTCCTCAGCCTTGATGTGAAAGAAGGCCAGGCAGTTAAAAAGGGCGAAATTGTAGCTTATGTAGATAGCGCACAATTATACTATCAGGAAAAACAACTTGAGGCCAAGAAAGAAGCCGTCTCATCAAAAATTGAGAATATCCTTGCCCAGATTGAGGTTCAGCAAGAACAAAAACAAACGCTGCTAACAGAAAAGAAGCGGCTGGAAAAATTGTTCAGGGATGGCGCTGCAACCCAACAACAATTGGATAATGTAAATGGGAAAATAAAAGTAATTGAAAAACAGGTACGCTCCATAAAAACACAGAATAGCCAAGTGATAAGCGAGATTGAAGGCCTCAAATGGCAGATACGGCAAATCAATGATAAAATCAGCAAGTGTAAAATAAAAAACCCTGTAAAAGGCACTGTGCTTGAGAAATATATACAAGAACACGAACTTGTTACACCGGGCAAATCGCTTTATAAAATTGCCGATCTGGATGCCCTTGATCTGAGGATTTATGTGAGTGGGGCGCAGTTACCCCACATCAAGTTGGGGCAAGAAGTACAAGTGTTGATCGATAAAAACGAGAAAGAAAACCAAGAACTCACGGGAACCATCAGTTGGGTATCCGATGAAGCCGAATTCACGCCTAAAGTAATTCAAACAAAAGAGGAGCGCGTAGACCAGGTATATGCCGTAAAGGTGAGGGTGAAAAACGATGGCCGTTTAAAAATCGGCATGCCAGGTGAAGTGAATTTTATCCAAAAAACTACAAAGCAATGATTACAGCAGAGGCAAAAAATATTAGCAAATCGTATGGAAAAGTAAAGGCTGTAAAAAACATCTCGTTCTCAGCCGAAAAAGGAGAATTGTTCGGTTTTATTGGCCCTGACGGCGCAGGGAAAACAACCCTTTTCAGGATACTGACAACATTGCTTATTGCTGATAGCGGCTCTGCAACAATAGAAGGAAAAGACACGGTTAAAAACTATAAGTGGATACGAAAAAACATTGGCTACATGCCAGGCAGGTTCTCACTTTACCAAGATTTAACGGTAGAAGAGAACATCACCTTTTTTGCCACCATTTTCGGGACTACATTGCAAGAAAATTATGAGTTGGTAAAACCTATTTATTCACAGATTGAACCATTTAAGAAAAGGCGTGCAGGAGCCCTTTCAGGCGGGATGAAGCAGAAACTGGCGCTATCATGTGCCCTGATTCATAAACCTAAAGTTTTGATCCTGGATGAACCCACAACCGGGGTAGATGCTGTTTCGCGCAAGGAATTTTGGGATATGCTTAAAAATTTAAAAGAGATGGGGATCACCATCCTCGTTTCCACACCTTATATGGACGAAGCAAGCCTCTGCGACAGGGTAGCCCTTGTGCAAAACGGCGAAATGCTTTCTATTGATACACCTCAGAATATTACTAAAAATTTTGATAAGGTGATATATGCCGTTAAAAGCCAAAATATGTACCGGCTTATCCTTGACCTTTCCGAATATCAATACACGGAAAGTGTCTTCCCTTTTGGGCAAGATGCCCACTATATTGATAAAAGAGGAGCAATTGATGAAAATGAAATCGTTGAATTGCTCAGCAACAAAGGGCACGAAGGCATTGAAATATCAAAGATCAACGCTGGGATTGAAGATTGTTTTATGAATTTGATGTCAAAAAAGTGATTATGGTAAAAGAAGAAAAAGTTATATCAGTAAAAAATATGGTAAAGAAATTCGGTGATTTCAAAGCCAACGACAATCTTACCTTTGATGTGCATAAAGGTGAAATATTCGGGTTCCTTGGCGCTAACGGCGCTGGAAAAACCACTGCCATGAAAATCCTTTGCGGGATTTCTAAACCTACTTCCGGGGAGATCAACGTGGCAGGCTTTGACGTGTATAAAGAAACCGAGAAGATCAAGAAACACATTGGGTATATGAGCCAGAAATTTTCTCTTTACGAAGACCTGACCATAAAAGAAAACATCAGGCTTTATGGTGGCATCTATGGTATGAAAAGAAGGGATATTGAAAAAAGGAGCAATATGCTGATTGAAAAGCTGGGGCTGGAACATGCAAAAAACAAGCTTATAGGAGATATCCCTCTTGGCTGGAAACAAAAACTGGCTTTTTCAGTAGCGGTTTTTCACCGGCCGGGCATTGTTTTCCTTGATGAACCCACCGGTGGCGTTGACCCCATAACAAGGAGGCAGTTCTGGAACCTCATTTACGAAACAGCCAATAAGGGTGTAACGGTTTTTGTTACCACGCACTATATGGACGAAGCAGAATATTGCGACAGGGTTTCTGTGATGGTTGAGGGCAAAATTGTTGCCCTGGACACACCGGGAATCCTTAAAGAAAAATATCATGCAGACACGATGAATGATGTATTTGTAAAAATTGCAAGATCATAAGTTATGAAACAAGCAATGCTTGGGATAATTACTGAGGAGTACACGAAGCGTAATTACATGTATACCAAATCGAAAGATTGTTGTAAATTTTAAACACATGGGCCGAGCCATGACAAAATTTTTATCACACACTCACATGCTTATAATGAAAGTTGAAACCCTGTGTGGTGCGAATTTGACTTATCATGGCGAGCTCCACCCCGATTAGCATCGGGACAGGTACTGACCAATGAAAATTTAAAATATAAACAGATGAAACAATTCAGGGGATTCGTTATAAAAGAATTTTTCCATATATTCAGGGATGTACGTACCTTGCTAATCCTTTTCGGTATACCCGTTGCACAAATATTGATCTTTGGCTACGTGGTGAGCAATGACATCAAAGATGTGAAAATTGCTATCCTCGACCACTCCAAAGACCCTGTAACCAAGGAGATTACCAATAAAATTTTGTCATCCGGGTATTTTATTTTGGAAGAATCGCTTACAAGCCATGAGCAAATCGAAGAATCTTTCAAACGAGGGGATGTAAAGGAAGTGATCATATTTGAGAAGGGTTTCGATAAAAAACTGGAACGGGAAAACAGGGCTGCATTACAGATTATTGCCGATGCATCCGATGCCAATACGGCCAACTTAATCGTGAATTACACTTCTGCTATTATTAACAGGTATCTCCAGGACCTCACCAAGCAGGAGATGCCCATGAAAATTGAAACAGAACCCAGGATGTTCTTCAATGAAAGGCTGGAAGGCGCTTACATGTACGTCCCGGGTACAATGGCATTGATACTTATGCTCATTTCTGCCATGATGACTTCCATTGCTATTACCCGTGAAAAAGAAATGGGCACCATGGAAGTTCTGTTGGTGTCGCCCCTCAAACCGTTGCAAATTATTATTGGAAAGGTCATTCCGTATGTAGGGCTGTCATTTATCAATGCCGTGGTTATTATTTTAATGAGCTATTTTGTATTTCAAGTACCTGTTCAGGGTAGTACCATCTTGCTTTTAGCAGAAAGCTTATTGTTCATAATTATGGCGCTTTCATTGGGAATTATGATCTCTACAGCCAGCAGCAACCAACAAGTAGCCATGATGATCTCCATGTTTGCACTTATGTTGCCAACAATGCTGCTTTCAGGGTTTATTTTCCCAGTAGAGAATATGCCGGTTATACTTCAATATTTCAGCGACTTGATCCCGGCAAAGTATTTCATCATCATCATTAAAAACATTATGGTGAAAGGTACCGGGCTGTCTTACGTTTGGAAAGAAACCCTTATCATAACAGTTATGACCGTGCTGTTTATTTTTATTAGTGTTAAACGTTTTAAAACAAGGTTAGAGTAATCATGAGAACCATATTATTTTTGCTTCAGAAAGAATTTATACAGATCTTCCGTAACAAAACCATGTTGTCCTTTATGTTTGTTATGCCTATAGTGCAGTTGATCCTACTGGTATATGCTGCCAACTTGGAGATGAAAAGCATAAAAATGTGCATTGTTGACAAGGACATGTCCTCCACTTCGCGTGAATTATCAAGTAAGTTCAAAGGTTCAAAGTTTTACCGGGCAGCACCTTCAACGTTTTCATTGGATGAAGCCAAAAGCATGCTTTATACTGATGAAGCAGATATTATTATGCATATCCCACAGGGTTTTGAAAAGCAGCTTGTCCGCGATGGGAAATCGGATGTTCAGTTGCTAATCAATGCCATCAATTCCACCACGGCAAGCTTGATCGATGCCTACACCACTGGAATAACCATGGATTACAACCAGGATTTTATTGATGAATGGCTCACAATCCCGGAAGGTATGATGAAAGCCATTGATATTAACACCTCGTTTTGGTACAACCCTGAGTTAGATTATAAAATATACATGGTGCCCGGGATCCTTGTCATCCTGGTTACGGTGATCGGCATGTTCCTGACGGCGCTCAACCTGGTTAGGGAAAAGGAAATTGGCACGGCAGAACAGATCAATGTAACGCCTATTAAAAAATACCAGTTTTTAACAGGCAAGCTTATCCCGTTTTGGATCATTGCAATGTTGGAGCTTGCCTTCGGGCTTTTTATCGGTTGGATATTATTTGATTTGCCTATAGAAGCAAGTTTATTCCTCATTTTTGGCTTTGCAGGCGTGTATTTATTGGTAGCCCTGGGTATTGGTTTGTTTATGTCAACAGTAACGGATAACCAGCAACAGGTAATGTTTCTTACTTGGTTTTTCATGCTTACCTTTATATTGATGAGTGGAATTTTTACACCTGCCGAAAGCATGCCTGAATGGGCGCAGCAGGTTAATATTATCAATCCTTTTGCTTATTTTATGCGCGCCAACAGGATGATGTTATTAAAAGGTTCCGGTTTTTGGGATGTAAGCAAGGATTTTTTCTCCTTATGCATTTACGCTGTTATCATCTTGGCATTGGCAGTAATGCGGTATAGGAAGACGAGTTGATCTTTTATAAAAGAAAGTATTTTATGGTAAAAACTTTATATGAACCATTTATATGTATGATCTTACTTTTTGTTTCATGTAGCCAAACAAAAAATGAGATTATTGAAACCAGCCTACAGGATTACACTACAGATTCTAATGAAGCGTTAACTTTAAAAGAATCACGGCAAAAAGGAATGATGCTTCTTAAAAAGGTTAAGGCAAATACTGTTGGAAAAGAAATGCCTCGTATTGAGATTCTTAGCTTATCAGGTGAAATCAAAAACTTGAAAGATGTAATAAAACCAACGACAATCATTATAGCTAGCAATACTCATTGTGCGTGGGGATTTGAAGGCCTGACCCGCGATTTCCCGGAAGCCTTGAATAAATTCAAGAAAAAATACAAAAACCGGCATTTGCAAGTGATATGTTTGTTAATACGTGATCAAAAAGATAAAGAAAACCTTACAGATTTCAACAAAACCCTTGAAGAAATCATCCCTTATTACAATTCTTTATTTATTATTGATGAAAATGAAGCAAACAAAATTAATGTCTTTGCTAATCCAACCAGGCTTTATATTGATGATAGAATGATTGTTACAAATTACGCGTTGGGCGTGAATCTAGAAAAGGATCATTTGTATAAGGAAATGGTTAACAATTTAATGCATAAGAAATAGTATGATTTTTTAGTAATAGCAACCATTTCGGTCATAAGGCAAGGTAACGTGATAATGGGTTTGATTTACTATGAATACTTGGATAAATTTTCTACTAAATTATCCCTAAAAACCCCGCCATTTTTCCGGGCCTGCATGTCTGGGTAGCTGATGACTCTGCTTTATTTTTTAGGTTTGCCACGAATATCTGTGGTAAAATATTACCTGTGTGAATACTTAAGCTTTTCCTGGCAAAAAATCCTGTTAGGGATGAAATTATGGTAGAAATTGATATAATGAAAAATACCTCCCGCCGATCTGGTGGTTTGTTTTTCTTGTGGTTAGCCTGCATCGGAGGGAATTGTAGAAGGGTTTTTTTATATAATTTTCTTTTTGCCTTGAACCGCCGAAAAGATAATTTAAAAAGTCTTAATAAACTCAACTTCAAGCCCATGAAGCCCATTAAGTTTCGAAAATATCTCTTCTGAAAATTTCTTCCTAACGCCAACTTTTATTTTACAATTGGCTTGATAAATATTTTCTACTTGTTGTATCCTTTCATCATTGAGCAACCGCATTACTTCGCTCATAAGCGGATACTCAAAAGTAAGCCGGTAAAAGTCATGAATATGCTTCTGCACGATCTTGGTGTTTGCAATGGCATCAGCAGCAGCGCCTTTATAGGCATTTATAAGTCCACGCACACCCAACTTGGTTCCGCCAAAATATCGCACAACAACGATCAAAACATTGGTGATCTCATGCGAAAGAATTTGCCCATAGATGGGCTTACCTGCAGAACCCGAAGGTTCTCCATCGTCATTTATACGGTATTGTTCATCGTTTACACCAACACGATATGCATAGCAATGATGCCGGGCATCATGGTATTTTTTTCTAATACTGTCAAGTAATTCTTTTGCTTCATCCACACTTTGCATAGGAGTGACAATACCAATAAATTTGCTTCCCCTATCTTTGTAAAGTCCTTCACCTGTTTTTTCTATGGTCTTGTACTGGTCTTCCATAAATGTTTCCTTGTTTGTTTTTTTACTAATGTTTTGATTTGATACCCATTAATCATTTTTCGTGTGTTCGTCAATTATCTCAGATATAGCATGCTTTATTTTGCAAAAGCAATAAAAAGTATTGCCAAAAGTGCCAAAAATATCCCTAACCAATTGATAGGGCGTAACTTTTCTTTAAAAACAAAATACCCGGTTATGGCAGAAAGGCTAACAATACTCACATTCAATACCGGCACAACAACGGATACATCCAGTATACTCAAGGCTTTTAAAAAATAAAGTGTTGAATACCAATTGAGTAAACCTAAAAATATCCCGGCAAAAATATTTTTGAATTTTAATTTTTTGTTTTTAAAGGTCATGTTATAACCCAAAATCAAGCTCCCTAATAGAAGTGCAATAAAAAAGATGGTAGATAAGAAAAGAATAAAATCATTGTTTGAATCAATAAAATGATGTTGAATATATTTCAATAATGAGTCGTTTGAACCATTGGCAATAAAAAGCATAAGAGGGAGAATGATAAACCGGTAATCGATCTTAAATCCTTTCTCTTTCTTAAAAATGAGGTAAAAGGCACTCAAAGTAAATATTATTCCTAAAATCTTCAAAACGCTAATATATTCTCCAAAGATGGTAAAACCAAGAATAACGGGTATTACAACCGACATTTTACTAGCAACAGCAGTAATGGCAACTCCTGCTTTCTGTGCGGATAGGGCAAAGAGAAAAAAACCTCCAATAAAAGTAATCCCAACTATCAAAGACATGTCGAACCAAGGAGCTGTGGTTATTGATTTTATCGTTACCTGTGAAGAGCTCACAGAGAAACCAAAAGCCGAAGCCACCAAGTAATTCACTGTTATAGCTTGCATCACACTAATTTCATATCGCTTAAACACCTTAAACAATATCATGATAGAAGTGGACGTAAGTATTGCGATGATTAAGTATACCATTATTTGCTGTTTTTGTTGGTAAGGACAACAAGCCTGTCGTCTCCGATCAATTGTTGAGAATAAATTTCGCCTGTAATTTCCGGGGCTTTTACTCCTTTGCCAAAAGTTTGATTTCCTACAAAAAACCTTGCCTCATCCCATAAATTATTTCTTATAAACCCTGCAAGCAATTCCCTACCCCCTTCAATAATAACAGATTGTATCTCTTTTTTGTATAGGTCATTAAAAATTAACGGGATAATATTCTGTGTAAAATCCAATGGCAAATAAACCACATTGTTTTGTTTAAGTTTTACTTCTTTGGCAGTATAAACAAACGTTTTGGCTTCGTGATTAAAAATATTGAGATTTTGTGCCAAAGCCAAGTTCTCGTCTATTACAACCCTAACGGGGTTTTTTCCTGACCAATCCCTAACGTTCAATGTTGGATTGTCTTTAACGGCAGTTTGAGTGCCAACCATGATGGCCGATTCTTCGGAGCGCCATTTATGCACTAAGGTGCGCGTATTCTCATGTGTAATCCAAGTTGGGCGGGCTTCGTGGCCATGTCCCCTGGCAATATCAATAAATCCGTCAATGGTTTGTGCCCATTTTAAAATAATATAAGGCCGTTTTTTTTGATGAAAGGTAAAAAAACGTTTGTTAAGTTTTTTGCTTTCTTGTTCCAAGATGCCTGTACTTACTTTACAGCCGGCGCCAACAAGCTTTTTTATACCTCTTCCTGACACTTCTGCAAACGGGTCTTTACAACCAATAACTACACGTGGAATCCCTTTTTCTATTATGAGATTAGCACATGGGGGCGTTTTGCCGTAATGAGAACAAGGTTCTAGGTTAACATATAAGGTAGAGGATTTTAATTCCCACTGGTCTTCAACAGCGTTTATTGCATTTACTTCGGCATGGGGGCCTCCATATTCATGATGATAACCTTCGCCTATAATAAGCCCATCGCCATTAGTTATAACCGAACCAACAAGGGGATTGGGAGCTACAAGCCCTAAACCTCTCTCTGCAAGTTCAAGGCAACGTTGCATAAATAGTTCATCATTTTCCATGAGGCCAAAATTAAAAATAGTTTTATTAATAAAGTGAACTTTAAAATAAAAACCGGCAAGTTTACCCGCCGGTTTTTACAGTGAATGAATAACCTGTAAATGCTTATTCTTTAAAAGTTTCAGGATACATTACTATTTTCACATAATGGTCATTGCTTAAATATTTTTTTGCCGCTTCTTTCACATCTTCAGCGGTTACTCCTTTTACAAGGTTTTCGTAACCCGTTATGATTTCATCATCAACATGATAATAATATTTCTTTTTTATTAAAGACCGCCAGAAGCTGTTCTTCTCAAGATTTTCTTTTCTTTTCTTGAGCTTGTTCTCTTTAAAATTTTCAAGGTCTTTTGCTAATGGGCCGTTTTCCTGGATTTTTTTAATTTCTTCAAAAACAATACCTGATAGCTTTTCAGCATTTTCGGGAGCGCAATCAAAATATATATTTGTTTGATAATTCTCAACAGGATATTTTTCTTGGCTGGTATTGATTCTAACACCATAGGTTCCACCTTGTTCTTCCCTGATGGTTTCGGTATATCTTACATCAAGAATATCGTTGAGGGCTGTGAGCGCCATTTTGCTTTCAGGGGTTTGTTTATATTCATCGGCAAAACTCACAAAAACAGTGGCCTTAGGAACTTTCATATTCCGGTAGAAAGTTTTTTCAATAACTCCTTCGGGTGGCCTTACATTAAGGTCTTTCCATTTTTCATTCATTTGTTTTGAAGGAATTCCGCCGATATACGTTTCAATAAGGGGTTTATGCTTCTCTTTATCAATATTACCAACAAAAATGAAAGTAAAATCTGCGGCATTCGATATTCTTTCATTATAAATTTGGTGTACTTCATCAAATTTAGCTTCTTGCAGTCTTTCCTTAGTGAAAGGTTTATGGTATGGGCTGTTCTGTGTCATGGTAAGCATAATGGTATCCATTAGTGCAGAACGTGGGTCAAGGCCTTTATTTTCGATGAAGCCCATGATACGTGTTAAATAAGATTGATAGGCGGTTGAATCTTCACGTGGATTGGTAAAATACAAGTAAGTCATTATAAGCATAGTTTCAAAATCCTTAACAGAAGACCGTCCCCTAAGCCCTTCTTGCAACTCGTCGATCCAAGCATGTACCTCGGCATCTTTATCAGAAATATATTTTTGCAATTCGTTCATGTCCATACCATTAAGCCCACTTTGATTGATTATGGTACTGGCCAGTTTAGCAGAAGTGATCTTTTCCGGTGTATATAGTGAAAATCCTCCTTCGCTATAGGCGGTAAAAAGTATCTCATCATCTTTAAATTCCGTAGACTTAACGATGACTTTTGCACCATTTCCTAAATTCCATTCTTCAAAATCCAACGTTTCATTTTGTGCTATTTCTCTAACAGCCGCAGGAGTGGGCTTTTTATCAATAAGATTTTTGTTCACGTCAGTATCCGTGTATGCATCCACTTCAATGTTCTTGGCTTTTTCAACTATTTCTTTCACCTTTTCTTTGGTAGGTACATTTATTCCTTCTTGCCCAGGGCCAGTGATAATAACCACCATGTTCTCATCGGTGATCCATTTAGGCGCCAACTCATTGAGTTCGGACGTGGTAATACCCGGAACAACCTCTTTTGCGAAGGCATAATAAAACTCTATCCCGGTAATAGGCTCATTTTCAAGGAAGTTGCCAAAATAATCCCATGCGTATTTCATGGATTCTTTTTTGTTACGCTCGTTATATTCTTTTAGGATGTCTTTTAGCAGTTTTTTCTTAGCCCTTTCAATTTCTGTTTCTGTAAACCCGTGTTTTTCAATTCTTTTGTTTTCTTTAATAACGGTTTCCAAGGTATTTTCTACTTGGTTGTTTTTGGCCATGGCAAAAGTCATGTAGGCTGCTTTGGTTCTGGCAATATTGCTATAATTGGTATAAGCATAGATAAACGGGGGATTTTCTGAGCGCAAGAGCTCTTGCATCCTGTCTTTGAACATATTATAATACAGCTTGTGGACCAATGATGTCCTAAGGTAGGATAAATCATTTTTTTCTTCATTTGTAACTGCATCGTGTTTATAATAAACCTGCACGGTAGAATAACGAGCTTCTTCATCAGTCTCTACAGCAACTGATGTTTCTTCATGATCGGGGACGGGAAAATACTTCCTTTCTCTTGCATCCTTTTTTACAGGTATTTTTGAAAAAAGTTCTGTAATTTTGCGTTCCATCTTTTCTATATCAAAATCACCAATAGCTATAATAGCTTGCAATTCGGGCCTGTACCATTCATTATAAAATCGTCTTAGGGCTTCGTATTGGCAATTATCAATCACGTCAATATCGCCAATAACATCTCTTTTTGCGTATTTCGACCCTTTATAAAGGGTTTTGTCGGTTTTTGTTTTCAACCTAAATTGTGCACCTCTCCTAGTTCTCCATTCTTCATGTATAACGCCCCTTTCATTATCGATCTCTTCTTCTTCAAAGCTAAGGTTATTGGCCCAATCATAAAGGATCATTAAGGCTGTATCAATATTTTCGGGGACATCAGTTGGAACCTTATTCAACATATAATTGGTAACATCGTGGCTAGTAAAAGCATTGATCTCCGGCCCGAATTTCATCCCGATAGATTGCAAATAGTGGATGATGTCATGTTTTTCAAAGTTTTTAGTGCCATTAAAGGCCATGTGTTCACAAAAGTGAGCCAATCCGTCTTGGTCATCATCTTCCAATATAGCTCCTGCATTAACCGTAAGAAAAAATTCTGCCCGGTCTTTTGGAAATTCATTTTTCCTGATATAATAGGTGAGCCCATTATCAAGCTTTCCAATCTTAACTTTTGGGTCTTGGGGAACTTTTCCCCCTGTTTTCACTTCTTGTGAATTTACACTTATTATGCCTAAAAAAGGTATAACAAGTGTGAGTAAAATGGATTTCTTTAAATGTTTCATTAGAATAAAATTAAGTTAATCATCTGATTTTCAATTTAATATTTTGCAAAAATCGCAGCATTTTCGTTTCAATTACCATGGAACCCTTCCCGCTCTGCAGCGGGACAGGCTATGTTTTATTCATTCCCTTTTTTGTACGTCAGTGCATGAGGGTTTCATAAGTTTAAAGTTTGTGACAATGCTTCCATACGGTACATATATTAATCATATCCTTATAGATGTTAATATTTATCGAAGACATTGCCTGTTACATCATGTAGTTATTTAGGTTTAATAATCTATTTCTAAGTCCAGCTTGCTTTTAAAATCTTTCAGCGCCGGGTTATTTTGTGCCATTTGTTCAAATTTTTCTTGATCGGTATAAGGCCGGTTGGTACTTTCAACCTTTTCTACAGTAAGATTAATATCTAATCTATAATTATTGAGTTTATCCCTTAAAAATTGAACCAAAGTACCCTCACTAAATATTTTTTCATCTTTTTGGGCAGAGTTATCTAAGATAATAGTAATTTGGTGGTTTTCTCCTAATCTTGGTTTTCTCCTGGAAAAAGTGTTATGCAAGCTGGGATTGGTTTCTTGCAAAGTAGTATTATATTCATCCCAGTATTGATGGAGCTTTTTCTCATCAAAAGTGTCAGCGGCCTTATAACTATCTGCATCTTCGTTTACCTTATCCTCTTGTTTTTCCTCCTTTTTACCATGATTCTTTAAAGAAGTGGTTCCATAATCAATTTTCAATTTTGATTTGTCTACTGGTTGCTGTGATGTTCCGCCCTGGCTTTTAGAGCTTTGCGAATTATTGCTTATAGGCCTGTTAGTACCTGCCGTTTTTTTTTCAGCCGTTGTTTTAACTTGTTGTTTTTCAGCAAAAGGATTTTCTGGGTCAGTAATAGAACATAGTTGCATCAAGTTCAATTCCGTTAAGAGCCTTTTGTTTGTTGAAGCCCTGTATTGTGTATCCGTTCTATTGTTGACATCCAAAGCTTTTAGCAAAAATGCTTGAGGGCATTTCTCCGCTTGTTCCTCGTATTTGTCTTTGATATCTCCCCCTACTTCCAAAAGGTCTATTGTGTCTTTATCTTTACATACCAAAAGGTTCCTGAAATGCTCTCCCAACCCTGATATAAAATGATGAGCGTCAAAGCCTTCACTAAATATTTCGTCTAATAATAATAATGAAGACGAGATATTATTGTTAAGAAAATGATCAACAAGTTTAAAATAGTAATCATAGTCCAAGATGTTGAGATTGTCGATAACATCATCATAAGTAATGCTGTTTCCGGCAAAGCTAACCATTTGGTCGAAAACAGAAAGAGCATCCCTTAAGGCGCCATCTGCTTTTTGGGCAATAAGGTCAAGGACTCCTTTTTCTGCGTTAATACTTTCTTTTTGTGCTACTTCCAATAAGTGTTTTGAAATATCACCAACTTTAATACGGTTAAAATCAAAAATCTGACACCTGGAGAGGATCGTAGGAAGAATTTTATGCTTTTCTGTTGTAGCCAGGATGAATTTTGCATAGGAAGGAGGTTCTTCCAAAGTTTTTAAGAATGCATTAAATGCTGATGCCGAGAGCATATGAACCTCATCAATAATATATACTTTATAGCGTCCTCTTTGTGGTGGAATCCGCACTTGATCAACAAGTGAGCGTATATCCTCTACCGAGTTATTAGAAGCGGCATCCAATTCGTAAACATTAAACGAAGACGATTCATTGAAAGATTTACATGAAGGACATTCGTTACACGCCTCGTATTCTGTTGTAATATTTTCGCAATTAATGGTTTTAGCAAGTATTCTTGCACAAGTTGTTTTTCCTACCCCTCTTGGGCCGCAGAACAAAAAAGCCTGGGCAAGGTGGTTGTTTTTAATTGCATTTTTTAATGTATTGGTTATGGAATTCTGCCCAACCACTGTTCCAAAAGTAGACGGGCGGTATTTCCTTGCAGATACGATAAAGTTTTCCATTAGGGTTACCTGTGTTTTTCTAAAATATTTTTACAAATTTAGTGTTTTTTAAAACACCCTTAGCATAATCAACTAAAATCTATTTGAACTTTAAAAAAGTGTTTTTTTTACTATGTCTTTCAAAAATTAATTACCTGGTTTTATGTGTTTTATAAATTAAATTTGGATTTTCCTGTATTCTGAATTACCCACTAAAATTTAAAATTCCCAATTGGTCTAAGAAAATTAATGCAATTGCAATAGGGGCAATTATTTTAACAATAAAAAGGAAAACATTCAATAGCCTTACTTTTAAAGTTCCCTTGTTTGACAATTCATCCTTAACTTTTCGTTTGCCGAGTTGCCATCCAAGGAAAACTACAATGAGCAATGCACCGAGCGGCAGCAAAATATTGGCTGCTGTAAATTCAAGTACTCCAAAGATGCTCATACCTGCTATATCAATATCGCTTAATGGCCCCCACGACATGGTGCAAATTACACCAATCATTGAAATTGTAATTGTTGCAATAATGGTTGCTTTTTTCCTTGTGATGTTAAATTCCTCAAGAAAATAGGCAACAACAACTTCCAATACGGATATGGATGAAGTTAGCGCTGCAACTGTCAGTAAGATAAAAAATATAAGAGAAAAGAAGTACCCACCCGGCATTTGTTCAAAAATATTAGGCAATACAATAAAAACCAGTCCAGGCCCTTCATCGGGTTGAATATTAAAAGCAAATACCGCTGGAAAGATCATGACACCGGCAAGTATGGCAATAATTGTATCGGCGGCAGATACTTGTATTGCTGTTGTTGTAAGATTATTGTCTTTCCTGATGTAAGAGCCGTATGTAATTAAAGTTCCCATACCTATACTTAAGGAAAATGCTGCTTGTCCGAGTGCTTGCAAAACAACGTTCATATTCAACTTGGAAAAGTCCGGTTTAAAAAGGAATGCCAATCCTTCTCCAGAACCTGGCAAAGTAATTGCCCTAATACAAAGGGCAATGATAAGAATTACCAATACCGGCATAAGTATTTTGGCGTATTTTTCAATACCTCTTTTAACGCCACCCAATACAATAGCAGCAGTAAGCGCCATAAAAACCAATTGCCAGGCAATAGGCCTGAACGTGCTTGTTTTAAAACTATCAAACATTTGGGTTAGTTCTGTAGCGCTTTTTCCTGAGAAAGCATTGGTAATGGAATTATAAATATATTCCATGGTCCAGCCTGCTATTGTACTATAAAATGAAAGGATAAAGAAGGCTGCTGCAACACCCATCAGTCCCACGAGGTACCACGGTTTTCCTGGGGCAAGCTTTTTAAAAGCGCCAAAGGGATTTGCTTGTGCCCTCCGGCCTATAATAAATTCAGATAGCATAACAGGTATGCCAATAGCAACAATAAATGCAAGGTAAACAAGCAAAAATGCGCCTCCGCCATTTTCACCAGCTACATAAGGAAACCTCCAAATGTTTCCAAGTCCAACAGCCGAACCTGCAGCAGCAGCTATTACACCAAACTTACTTCCAAAACTATCTCTATTGCCTAATTCTGCCATAATTTTGAGTTTTTGTTCTGACAAAAATAATAAACATATGTGTTTCTAAGGTGATGTGTTTAAAATTGTTTAATTTTACATGAAAAAAAACTAAGCTTATGAGAAAACAAATCGTTGCAGGAAACTGGAAAATGAATAAAAATTACTTTGAAGGTATTGAGCTCATCAAAGAAATTTTGAAATTGCTCAAAGACTTTCCACCCAAAAATTTTAAATATACACACATAATTTTTGGTACTCCTTACATTCACCTTTTTGCAGCAGCACAACTTATAAAAGGTGATTCACGGCTTCATACTGCGGCACAAAACTGTTATGCCGAAGAAAAAGGAGCTTATACAGGTGAAATATCGGCCAATATGATAAAATCGACCGGGACAGATTTTGTTATTATTGGGCATTCTGAAAGACGGCAATATTTTAAAGAAAGCAATGAAATGCTTGCAAAAAAAGTAAACCAGGCACTAAATAACCAGCTTTTCCCTATATTCTGCTGTGGCGAGGTGCTTGAGGAAAGAGAGAAAGAAAACCATTTTAATATTGTTAGCCAACAATTGGAGGAAGGACTATTCCATTTGGGAGAAGATGATTTTAAAAAGATCGTTATTGCATATGAGCCAGTTTGGGCCATAGGAACCGGGAAAACAGCAACTCCTGAACAGGCGCAGGAAATGCATCAATTTATCCGCAAAATGATCGAAGAGAATTACAACAAAACCATAGCCGAAGAAATTTCAATACTCTATGGTGGTAGTTGCAAACCATCCAATGCAAAAAAACTTTTTGGGAAAAAAGATATTGACGGTGGATTAATTGGTGGCGCATCCCTTAAAGCCGATGATTTTGTTTACATAATAAAAGCACTTTAGTTTATTTACCTTTAAATCAGTGTTTAGTGGATCATATAGAACTGAAGATCGAATTTTTACCCAGTAAAATCAACCCGGAAATAGTAATTGCCTATCTTGATGAACTTGGCTTTGAAAGCTTTGTTGAAAAGGAAAAAGAAATATATGCCTATATATCCTCCAATCTTTTTAATGAAGAAAAAGTAAGGGAACACTGGTATTTTTTCTCAAACAAAGAAAATCTCAAGCTTTCAAATATACTGGTGAAGGAAAAAAATTGGAATAAGGAATGGGAAAGTAATTACAGCCCGGTAATTATAGATGATACATGTATTGTAAGGGCTCCTTTTCATGAAAAGCCTGGAAATATTCAGTACGATATCGTGATAGAGCCTAAAATGTCTTTTGGTACCGCGCATCATCCTTCAACGTTCTTAATGATAAGAGCCCTATTGGAGATGCAAATACAAGGAAAAACACTACTTGATATGGGCTGTGGAACGGGGGTGCTTGCCATACTTGCTGCTTTAAAAGGCGCTAAAAATATTATCGCGATAGACAATAATGACTGGGCTTATGAAAACACCTTGGAAAACATAAAAAAAAACTATGTTGATATTACTGCCTATAATGGAGATGCAAGCATCTTGGAAAACGTTGCTAAAAAAGACATTTTCTTGGCAAATATTAATAGGAATGTTTTACTTGAAGATATTCCGCGTTACACAAACAATATAAAGAATGAGGGTAAACTGGTAATTAGTGGTTTTTTGGAAGATGACCTTTATTTGTTGGATGATAAATGCCTGGAGTGTGGTCTAACTCCCGCAAAACGTTGGGAAATGGAAGATTGGATGGCAGCATCATACAATTATTTAAATACATGATAAAATAACAATTGTCTCAAATACGATATTAAGATAAAGAAGAACAATTATTTTAAAACGTTTCATATATGAACTTCATTAAGACATTTCTTTTGGCATGGGTTTTCATTTTTGTATCAAACCTTTCCAATGCACAAAAAATAAGAAGGTTCTCGACTGATTCCATACGGTATATGACCGAGATAGAATATTTTTTTAAAAAGAATATCGATGATAAAAATAAAAGTGAAGAAGGTGAAGCTTTTATCGAAAAATTTAAAATGGTGTGGAATAGCGGGAATTTTAAAGATAGGGAAAGGCAAGAGGTGTATAACATCTCTAATATTATGCTAAAAAAGAAACTTAGGGCGCATCCTTATTTTATTCAATACTTGGATGCAGTGCTTAATTTTATTGCAGCACAAAGGAATACCGAAGAATATATACAATGGCATAGGTCAATTGACCATATGCTTAGAAACGAGCATATTTCAAAATTCAAAAACTATTTGGAGACTTCCAGCTTGCTACTACAAAAAAACATTATTTACCAGTCACGCTCCACTACCTGGCAAGCAGATAATGATGGATTTGAATTTAAATTTATTGAGAAGCCTGTTATCATTTTCCCGGAAATAACCCTCACTTGTTATGCAAAAGGAGACAGTATAAAAATATTAAATACTTCAGGAATGTACGATCCCTTAGAAAGTACTTGGCAAGGAAAATCTGCTAAAGTTACCTGGGAAAGAGCTGGTTTTGACCCAGCAAATGTATATGCAATTATTGATGAATACAGGATAGAGATGAAGTATTCAAAATATGCTGTTGATACAGTAATATTTTATAACAAAAATTATTTTGAAAAAGCTTTAAAAGGAAGTTTTGAAGACAAGGTAATGGCCAATACCACAAAAGAAAATGCTACTTATCCTCGATTTGTTTCATTTGACAAGCGGCTTGAAATAAAATCCCTATTTAAAGATATTGATTACCTAGGAGGTTTTGCTTTTCATGGTAATAAGCTGTTTGGCCGTGGGAGCGAAGAAGAGAAAGCCATATTAACATTCTACAAAGATAACAAGGAATTTGTTGTAACACGCGCAAATACTTACATCATCCGCGATGACAAAGTCAATTCTGATGTAGTGGAAATGTCGTTATACTACCAAAATGATTCTATTTTTCATCCATATATAAAACTGCGTTATATGGATAAATCAAAGAAATTAACTTTGTATAGGACCAACGAGGGAATGTACAAAAGCCCTTTCTTTAATAGCTATCACGGGATAGATATGTATTTTGAAGCATTGAATTGGCGCTTGGGTTCTAATAGTGTAGACCTTAGCATGACCAAAAGCTTTAGAGACATAAGCGAAGCTTATTTTGAATCTTCCAATTATTTTAGCGAAGCTAGGTTTGATCAATACAAAGGAATGGATTTTACCAATCCGCTTTACAAAATAAGGCAACATGCAAGGGAGAACAATTCAGATACGGTTTCGGTAGCGGGTTTGGCCAAGCATATGACAGTACCCGATGTACAAATTATTAGAATGCTAGTGGGGCTATCAGGCAGTGGCTTGGTTAATTATGACGAGAAAACAAGAACAGCGGTGCTTACCGATCGTTTCCACTTTTACCTTAGCGCTAAAGGCGGCAAAAGCGATTATGATGTGGTAAAATTCGAATCAAAAGCGGAAAACATGAGCAATGGTGTGCTCAATCTCGATTCATTTGACCTCAAGATTAACGGTGTAAAACAAGTACAGCTCAGCAACATAAAAAATGTGTATATTTATCCTTATGATGAAGAAATTACCATAAAGAAAAACAAGAATTTTGCTTTTGCAGGACATATAGAATCAGGGTTATTCGATTTTTATGGTAAAGATTTTTATTTTGATTATGAAAATTTCAAGATCAACTTGGAAGATACTGATTCAATGCGTTTTAAAGTTCCGACAGACGAGGTAGATGAATATGGGCGTAGTGAATTGGCACAGGTTAGAACTGCATTAGAAGATGTCAACGGGGTGTTGTTAATAGATGCACCTGGTAATAAATCAGGAAGGTTTAAATTCCCAAGGTATCCTGTTTTTAAGTGTGACCCCAAAACAAATTCTTATGTATACTACGATAGGTCATATATCCAAAATGGCGCTTATGACAGGAACAAATTCTTTTTCCAAGTAAAACCCTTTACTATTGATAGCCTCGATAATGCATCCACAGAAAATATTGCGTATCCAGGTACATTTGTATCAGGAGGTATTTTCCCTGAGATGGAAGACAGCTTGATGGTGCAACCTGATATGTCTTTGGGGTTTGTGAGGGAAACAGGAGAAAAAGGTTATCCAGCTTATGGAGGTAAAGGACAGTTTTATAATACCATCAACTTGAGCTATGAAGGCCTTATTGGTGAAGGAACGCTTGAGTATCTTACCTCCACCTCAGAGTCGAATGAGTTTATTTTCCTTTTGGACTCTATGAATGCTGATGTTCAAAAATTTACCGTAGCAGAGCAAGTTGCCCAAGTAGAATACCCACCTGTTACAGCAGAAAATGTTTACGAACATTGGCTTCCTTACCAAGATAAAATGTCTGTTTACAAAGTAAATACACCCTTTGATTTTTATAACGGGACAGCAAAATTTCACGGCAGGATGGACTATACGCCTTCTCTTATGTCAGGTGATGGGTTGGTAGCTTTTTATAATTCTAAACTAAGGTCAGACCTGTTTAAATTCAAACAACATGAGTTTGATGCAGATACAGCCGATTTTGAACTGCAAGCAGAAGGTTCGGAACAACTTGCCCTAACTACAACAAACTATAAAACCCATATCGATTTTGATGAGGAATTAGGGAATTTTATATCCAATGGAGGGTTGGCAAGGATCAATTTCCCAATTAATCAATACATCTCGTATATGGATGAATTTGATTGGTTCATGGATAAGGGAGATATTGAAATGCGTAACACGAGGTTCACAAATATTGAGAGGTATAAAAAACTATCTCTTAGCGAACTTATTGATGAAGACCTTTCAGGGATGGGTTTTGTTTCGATACATCCTATGCAGGATTCCTTGCAATTTTTCTCTCACAGGGCACATTACAACATCAGCGAAAATATAATAGAGGCGGAAGAAGCACGCATCATAAAAGTTGCCGATGCTGCTATCTATCCTGAAAATGCGGAGATTCAAGTGCTTAAACGCGCCGAAATGAAAACGCTTAGAAATGCACAAGTGCTTGCTGATACCGCTAATAGGTATCACAATTTGTACGATGCTACTGTTAATATTACATCAAGAAATAATTATTTTGGAAGAGCTAAATACGATTATATCGATGAAAACGATGAACCCCAAGAAATTTATTTTGACAACCTGAATGTTGATGATACATTGCACCAAACTTACGCTATTGGAAATATTTCCGATATCTCGGAGTTTGCTCTTAGTCCCTTTTTTGATTACCAAGGAAAAGTTACGCTTCACGCTTTCAAAAAACATTTGAATTTTAATGGAGGCGTTAAAATTAAACACGATTGCCTAGCCCTTGAAAAGAGATGGTTCTATTTTAACACAGACATTAATCCTGATACCATCAGGATACCTGTCCCCGAACAACCTTTGGAATACAACAAAGACAGGGATAAAATATATGCCTCTATCTTTATTGCTAATGATACGAACAACATCTTTACTTCTTTTTTTACTCCAAGGCACTCGTTTAGTGATACAGCCATAGTATCTGCTGATGGAGTACTTGTATACCATCATCCAACAGATGAATATAGGATATCTACAATAGACAAGCTTAATAACAGGGATTCTCTACCCGGCAACTACCTTAGCTTAAGCACCTTTGATTGCGAGGCATATGGAGAAGGCAGCATGGATCTGGGTATGAACATAGGCCAGGTTGATATGCAGGCTTTTGGTAATATCAGGCATTATACCAATACTGATACTGCAGAAATGAAATTAATGCTTACTTTTGACTTCTTTTTTGATAATAAAGCTACCAAGATTATGCGGGACGATTTTGAAGCCTATACAGATCTGAAAGGGATTGACTATACCAGCTTTTGGTACAGGAAAACACTAGCACAAGTAGTTGGCCTGGGAAAAGCAGAAGAAATGATCTCTGAAATGCAGCTCATGGGTAGTTACCGGAGAGTACCCGACAAACTTAGCCACCTTTTAGTTCTTAATGACATTAAGTTTACCTGGGATGATAAGACTAAATCCTACTTATCTGTAGGTAAAATTGGAGTTAATAATATCAACAATACACCCATCAATAAATATGTAGACGGGTATATTAAACTTACAAGAAGAAAAAGAGGAGGCCAAGAACTGGATATTTACTTGGAAGCTGCCAATGATAAATGGTATTATTTCAATTATAGAAACAATCTTATGCAAGCATTATCATCTAACGAGGAGTTTAATACTGCCATAAAAGAAACAAAACCAAAAGACAGGAAAATGGAAGTGGAAAGGGATGAAACTCCTTATAATTACTATTTATCTACAGAGAGGAAAAAAGATAATTTTATAACTGAGATGAAAAAATAATATGATAATTTTTTGGAATGTAGTAGGAATTTTAGCAGCCTACTTAATTGGCTCAATATCAGCATCAATATGGATTGGAAAACTGTTTTACAAAAAAGATATAAGGAACTACGGCAGCGGAAATGCCGGGGCTACTAACGCATTCAGGGTGCTTGGAAACAAAACCGGCCTTTTTGTTCTGCTCTTTGATGCCTTTAAAGGATGGCTGGCCATTCAATTGGCATTGATTACCGGGGCAAATTTCATCAACCCAGAATATTTTCATCTTTATCAACTTGCTATGGGATTGGCTGCCCTGCTTGGGCACGTATTCCCTCTTTATACAGGTTTTAAAGGAGGTAAAGGTGTAGCTACTTCAGTTGGAATATTGGCTGCTTTATTCCCTTTGGTATTACTTGTTTTAATGGGTGTTTTTCTTATAATTTTTTTATTAACCAGGTATGTGTCTCTTGGTTCAATAGCTTGTGCATTATTATTTCCTTTCTTCGTAATTTTTGTTTTTCAATATGAATCGTTGCCATTAATCGTTTTTTCATGTGTTATTGCTATTTTTGTCCCGGCAATGCATCATAAAAATATTTATAAATTATTAAAGGGTAAAGAATCAAAAATGTATTTCAACAAAAAACACACAAACAATGAATAAAAAACTGCAATCAATATTATTGTGGATTTTCTCCATATTATTTACCATTGGCATAGCTTATTACCAGAGGAAAACTGGGCCTACCTACCCGGTAGACGGTACAATTAAGATAGAAAATGCAACCATTAATTATAAACTGATACGTTCGTATGGCGGGGCAGGTGATGCCATGGTAAAAATACAGGCGCCACAAGAGTTTAAAGGCAGGTTTAAATATAAACGTTATAAAAGCTACGACGATTGGCAAACTGTTCCAATGCAAAGGGAAGACAACCTGTTGGTAGCAAGCATACCTCACCAACCACCGGCAGGTAAAGTAATGTATTATATTTACTTGGGGAAGAGCGGCCATTATAAGTCTTTAACCAAAGAACCTGTTATTATAAGATTCAAAGGAGATGTGCCTGCAGGAGCGCTTATTCCCCATGTTATTTTGATGTTCTTGGCCATGCTGATGTCTACACGTACTGGCTTAGAAGCTCTTTTCAAAAGTTCTAAAACCAAAAGATATACTTTTCTTACTTTAGTATTTCTATTCTTTGGTGGTTTAATATTTGGCCCTATTGTTCAAAAATACGCCTTTGATGCCTACTGGACGGGCTGGCCTATTGGCAACGACCTCACAGATAATAAAACCATAGTAGCTTTCATTTTTTGGCTGATCGCCTTTTTTAGGATGAGCAAAACAAAAAAAGCCTATGGCTGGGTTATTGCAGCTGCAATTATCCTGCTCATCGTTTATCTTGTACCCCATAGTGTCTTGGGGTCGGAAATTGACTATACTCAAGTGAATGCTCAATAAATCTATAGTATGTAGAGATCAATTTGTGTATCAAACAAATGAATACGATAAATCGATTTAAAATCCCTTTCTTTGTCATTTTTACTTTTATACTCACCGGTATTGGAAGTATCTTATTCTATAATCAAGCTGTAAATGAGGCGCTACCCTATGGATTGTTGATTGTATTTATTTTTTTCCCTAATGATTGCAGTTTCATTTATTTATACTTGGCTTATGGATCATACAAAATCAGTGATGATTGTAGCAATATTCCATACATCACATAATATGGCCGGTTTGAATTTTAGTCAAGCAGGTTACCTTTCGTCTTTTATCGTTTATGGATATATTGCATTGGGTATCATGTTGTTCTATAGGGGAGGGAAGTGTTTTCATCAAAGATAAAAAGCAATTTAAAACCGAAATTTTTTTAATGCATATAATAAAAAGTTTTACTCAATTATTTCTTGTAATGCTTTTTCCAAGTCCCTTGCCCCAATTTTCATACTTTGCTTAATAGCGCCGCCGGTCATATTCTTCATCATTTTTAATTTCATCCTGGATACATAGGTTTTTCCATCACTTTTTTCATAAATACCAACCCTCATGGGCATCATAGGCAGCATCCGCAGGTTCTTATCTTTATCAATAATATCAACAGCATGTTGGGGTTTGCAAATTTCCATGGTGGTGAGCTTACCGGTTTCAAAACCTTGCTTTTTGTAATGTTCCTGCATATCATGAGGATTAGACACAACCCAACCGTTATTTTCCAGGGATAATTTGAGTTGGTGTACGGTTTTTTCAAATTTATATTTACTGGGGCTCTCAATAAACATCATTTTTTTCATTGAGCAACTGGAAATACATAATAATGTAATTAAAAAACATGCGAGATATTTCATGATTGTATTTTTTTACGAAAGATACAAAAAAAGTGGCTTACAACCAACCAGTTATAAGCCATTATATGTAAAAATAAGAAATGTTTATCCAGCGCTTGAAACTTCGATCTCGCGGCTAACTTTCCTCATGAGTCCTTGCAATACGTTACCTGGCCCTACCTCAATATATTGAGTAGCTCCATCTTCAAGCATATTTTTCATGGTCTGTGTCCATCTTACAGGGGAAGTAAGTTGAGCAATAAGATTTTCTTTGATAACAGATGGGTCTGTTGTTGGTTTTGCCGTTACATTTTGATAAACAGGACAAACCGGCTGGTTGAAACTTGTTGCGTTAATAGCTTCTGCCAGTTCCAGCCTTGCAGGCTCCATAAGCGGAGAGTGGAAAGCTCCACCAACCTTAAGAGGTAATGCTCTTTTAGCGCCTTCTTCTTTTAGCTTCGCACAAGCTTTATTGATGCCCTCTTTTGACCCGGAGATCACCAATTGCCCTGGGCTGTTGAAATTTGCAGGCACAACAATATCATCAATGCCTTTGCAAACGCTCTCTACTACCTCGTCGTCCAACCCAATAATTGCTGCCATTGTTGATGGTTCGGCTTCGCATGCTTTTTGCATAGCCATAGCGCGTTTGTAAACCAATTTTAACCCATCTTCAAAATTTAATGCTTGATTAGCTACCAATGCTGAAAACTCTCCTAATGAATGGCCTGCAACCATACCCGGTTTAAAGTCTTCACCCAATGTTTTGGATAGAATTACAGAGTGAAGAAAAATGGCAGGTTGGGTAACTTTTGTTTGTTTCAAGTCTTCATCGGTTCCTTCAAACATAAGATTGGTAATGGAAAATCCTAAAATTTTATTGGCTTTTTCAAATAAGTCTTTTGCCATTTGGGAATTATCGTAAAGATCTTTTCCCATGCCTACAAATTGGGCTCCCTGGCCGGGGAATACATAAGCTTTCATACGTTTTTGTTTTTATGTTTAATTATCTTCTATCACCCAAAAATCTTAACAAGAACAAGAAAAGGTTAATAAAATCAAGGTACAAGGTCAAAGCACCCATAATAGTGAGTTTCATGGTTGTAGCTGTACCCAATTCAACGCCTGCCCCTATTCTTTTGAGCTTTTGCACATCGTAAGCCGTAAGGCCTGTGAAAACAAGTACACCAATAAAGCTAATGATATAATCTAATGTACCACTCTTAAGAAAGAAATTAGCAAGGCTTGCAATGATGATGCCGATAAGAGCCATCATTAAAATAGAACCAAACTTGCTTAGGTCGGTCTTGGTGGTATACCCTAAAAATGCCATTACACCAAAAGTTCCGGCAGTAACAAAGAATGTTAGAAATATGCTTGCCGAGGTGTATACGAGAAATATAAAACTAAGGCTCATTCCCATAAGGATGGAAAACCCCATAAAAAGGAGTACCAATGTTTGAGCTGATAATTTATTGAACCTGAAAGACATCAACAGCACAAATCCAAGAGGAGCAAATGTAACTACCCATCCCATAGTGGATACCCCGTTTTCATTCACTAATATGCTAAGAAGTTGGGGCGAATTGGCAAAAACATAAGCAATAACTCCTGTTATAGCCAATGCTCCAAACATCCATGAAAATACATTGGTTAAGTAGCTTTTCGCAACGCTTATTGACTCGCCTCGGCTTTGTGCAATATTATAACCCTGGTTAAAATTTTGCCTATACATAAGTTTTTATTTTATTGATTTTAGGGTGCAAAAATATAATTTTATAACAATTCCCAGGTAATGTAATTTGTTAATAATTATTAAACTTAATGTTAATGCAAATTGGCAGCAATAAGGTGAATAAATTCTTCACGTGTTTTTTCATTATCGAGGAAAGCGCCAAAAAAGTCGGATGTTGTGGTAACAGAATTTTGCTTTTGTATTCCCCTCATAGCCATACACAAGTGTTGAGCCTCTATAACAACAGCCACACCTAAAGGATTTAAGGTTTTTTGAATACAATCTTTAATATCTTTGGTAAGCCGCTCTTGTACTTGCAGCCTCCTGGCAAAAGCATCCACCATACGGGCTATTTTGCTTAGCCCTACTATATAACCATCTGGGATATAAGCAACATGTGCTTTGCCAATAAAAGGGATCATGTGGTGCTCGCATAAAGAATAGATCTCTATATCTTTTACCAATACCATTTGCCGGTAATCTTCTTTGAACATAGCCGATTTCAGTATCTCATCGGGTTTCAGGTCATAACCATGAGTAAGAAATTGGAGCGATTTGGCAACCCTTTCAGGGGTGTAATTTAATCCTTCACGCGAGGGGTCTTCTCCTATAATTTCTAATATGCCCTTGTAATGTTTGGCTAATTGTTCAATTTTCTCAGGATTATATCGGGTTATCTGTTTGTAACCGTCAAGTTTGTTTTCTATAACCATTTCATTATCCATTCTGCGTCTTATTTAAAAAATGTTATCCAAAATACTCAGTGTAATTGTTTTCTGTTTCGTATAGTTTGATGCGGTGTAGCTCTGCACCCATAGTCTTAACAGGGTGCTCCAATTGGTTCCATATGGCAATAGCAATATTTTCGGTTGACATAAGTTTACCTTTAAGGAAATCAACTTCTAAGTTGAGGTTTTTATGGTCAAGTTTTTCTACTACATGTGTTCTTATGGCGCTACTTAGGTCTTTTAAATTAACCAAAAATCCTGTTTCAGGATTGACCTCTCCCTTAACACTAACATACAAAGTGTAGTTATGCCCGTGCCAATTGGGATTAGAGCATTTGCCAAATACTTCGTAATTTTTCTTATCGTCCCAGTCGGGCCTGTATAGCCTATGGGCAGCGTTAAAATGTTCTTTTCGTGTTATATAAATCATAATAAGTACATCAACAAACAAAAGTAATAATATTCTGCTTAATTGTTTTATTCTTTGGTTACTTTTTATAAGGAATCTAACTGCAATATAAATTATGCTCGTTAGAAAGCTCTATAAAATAAATTGTTAAGTCTAATGTAATATAGGGCAAGTTTTCTGTGAAAAGGGGAACAATCAATATACTTTAAGGATTATTTGCTATAATAAGCTTTGGCATAATCTTTTTGAGTTCTTTTTCGTTTGCCATTACCGTTTTCATAGCCTAATATACCGTTATTCCTCTTCCAAACAAGTTTTATTTGGCATTTGGGGCATTTTTCCAGTTTTCCCCTGAAAGTGTGCTTACATACCGAACATTTGTATTTCCTGAAGTATTTTCTGCCTCTATAAAAATGCTTGAAGTAATATTTAATATGTATCTTTGTTATAAGCATTATAAAATTAATGTTTCCGGTATATTAACAAATATATATAGAAAAAGTTTATATTTTTGATAGTGTTCGTTTTACAAATTTAACATTTTTTTCATACTTCTTACAAAAAAATGCAATATATAGAGTTTTTTTTACTTTTTGCTAAACTATTTTAATCAGTTAAGGATGTAAGTGCTTATAATTATGATGGGTTTATTGATTTATGCAGGTTTTGCATTAAAAATTCGATTCATTTTGTACTTTGTATAGGTATTTATATTATCTTACAAAATCCATTTTTTAGAAAAGTAATTCGTTTTTATTTCAGGTTTTAGCTATATATTAAACTTCCTTTAAAACAAATCCTTCCTTATTTAGCACAGTTAGGTTCTCGCCTGATTGGGTTAACACCAACAACCCGTGCTTTTGCGCCAATTCCGAGCTTGCTGCAGGCACGCTCATCCCTGCAACGCCTCCAATAATTTTTTTATCAGCGTATTCAGGGAAGAGGGGTTTAAAATTTGGCAGTTTCCTTTTTACAAAATCCGTAATATCACTTGGATGTAACTTATATTTCACTTCAATAACCACCATTTTGTCGCCGTTGTAAAGTACAATATCATATTCTCCTTGCAACTTTTTTGATCGCTTTTCCAATTTACCAACTTGGCCATACGAAATGCCAAATAGCAAATCTCTTGTTTCTAAGCCTCTCCTGAAAAATTCTTCAGCAACATCGCGGCTGTTCTCCGAAACGCCCCCGTATAATTTGGCAAGTTTATCGATTTTACGGTCGGTCTCTTGCATTTTTTTATCGGTTTCTTGCATTTTGCGGTCAGTTTCCTGCATTTTCTGATCGGTTTCTTTGAACATTTTATCCGTTTCCTTAAAAAGCTTCCATACCTCATCCAAGTTAGCGGGCTGCCCGTAATTCATTATTGACTCGTTCGCCGTATTTTTCTCTTTGTCTGACATAGGAGTATCATTTTATGCAAAATTACAACTTTTTAAAGCAAGAGTCAATTTATAATATCATTATTTTTTGCACCTGGGTTGTTTTTCTCAATTTTTGTTCGTGTTAGTCGCTTGATAGATATGAGGATAAGTGATTACCCTTCGGCCAATTTTATAAATTCACCAGGATTGTTTATGTAAAATTCTATGGGGTTCAATTGCCCCAAAGTCCTTTTTATTCTTCTTTAATCTTTTGCCGGTTAGAACCCATGGCTTGTTTAAAATACCAAGAAGCCTTGCTTGGTTTTTCTAGCTTTTCTTAATTGCGGCATAATCCAAAACCAACCTCGCTACAGGGCTTTTGTTTTTGTGGCTGTCTAAAAGGGTTGATAATTTTTTGTAATGGAGGGGCATGGAAATAATATTTAATGATTTTTGCTTATTTTGAATCAACCTTCTTTTTATTCATCGTTATATAATTCGCCGGTTCCAAGAGTTTTATTTCTTTTGAATGATGTTCTCTTAATGTTTCTTCCAATTTTTTTCGATAATAAATGTCTTTGTTGTCTTCCACAATATTGATGGAAAGAGAACCATACTGGTTAATAAATTCTTTTATTTTTGCTTTTTCCAGCATCCTGTTATTGCTCAAGAACCTGGAAAACTCAAGCAAAAGCGTTTTTTCCTTTTTAAGAGATTGGGATGCAAGTTTTTCACCTTCTTGTATGGTTTTTTTAATTTGCCCTTCTATTTCATCAATAGAATGATAACTCTCTTTGGCTTCGTTCCTGGTTGTGGCAAATAAAACCGGCGTATCACCCATGCCTTGTGCTTTGAACATTCTTGAAACAAAACTTGTGGCTTTCTCTATATCATTATTCGCGCCGGTGGTAAGATAGTTTTCTCCAAAGATCAATTTCTCTGCTGCATATCCACCCAAAAGCATAGCCACGTAAGGTACAATATCTCTTTTTGCTAAATAATCCCGGTTCAATTTGGCGTAAACAAAACCTTCATTATCATCATCAGAGGTGATGGAGTAAATCACGCTTGGAATATTTTTCATTAGCACTATAGACAAAACTGCGTGCCCACTCTCATGAACAGCCGAAATTGCTTGTTTGTCATCTTGTCGGTTTTTACGGAGCTTTTTTAACTCAAACTCATGAGTCTTTTGTAAAGTAAACACGATTTTATTCCTATTATAGCAGTTAATCTCCAATATATTATCCTTGTAAGAAACGGACAATTTATCCCCATCGATATTTTTAATCGCCATTTCAGCAAAAATGCCGGGCAATTTAGACATGATTGTTTGCTGTATAGTTGAGAACAATGGCCTTGTTCCTTGGGTTGGGTATACTCCTTCTTCGTAAAGAATATTTTCCATGGATTGATCAAACTCCATATAGATACCATATTCTTTCAATATTTTTTTATGGATCCTATCCAGCTCCATTTTTATTAAATGCTTGTAATCACTGCAATTAAAAGCAGGATAAATAATATGATTATTACCCAACCGGGCAATTTGTTCACTCCTGAACCTGCTACGAAGTGCATTTTTTATTCGTGGTAAAGTGATCTTTTTTGAAAGCTCGTGGAATTCGTCGGCGCTCATCTCCGGCGAGTAATTGCTACTCATGGTATAAGCCTCATCCAAATTGCCAATAATGAAAACCAGGCTTTGCCTGCAATCTATGGTTTTGGGTTGCATACATACTCGCAAGCATTTTTTTAGTAAGGTTAAAGTTTCTTTTTCATCGCATTGGAGTAGTTTTGTTTCCACTTCAATTGGAGAACTGAAGAGCTCGCTTGCTGCATTATATATATCGTCATAATAGTCTTCTTCTATCAATCGAACTTGCCTATTTTTATATTTGGCAAAAACCTCTTTTCTTTCTTTATCTGTTGGGTTGGCCAATTCGCTGTAATTGTTGACCCTTATGAACTCATTAACATTTTTTATTACAATTCCGCTCATTGCTTTCACACCAAAATTAACGGCATACTCAGTTTTGGAAGTAATCCATGTAAGCCTTTTAAGGTCAAAAGAACAGGTTGTGTCAGCATCAAAAGTTCCGGTATCCAAGATTTTCCATATTATCCTGTTTTCAGCTTTTTGTATCTCCCTTTTTTCTTCATCAATGGTCTTAGCATGTTGAAATTCGTCAAAACTTATGATAAATGGTTCTGGTTCTTTTTTAAAGGCAAGGTCGGTAAGTTGGTCTATCACATTCATATTGCTCTTGGATGATAATTCTCCCATATCGAACCGGTAATGTTGCTTACTATATCCTAAAAGTTGGGTAAGCCTGTTTACTAAGGATGATTTTCCCACACCCGTCATACCCCAAAGGTTAATGATTAGTGGAGTTTCTTGCAAGCCAGGGAACATGTACCAGGAGCTCAAGGATTCAATTACCCGGTTTATTACTTTGTCTATCCCTACAAATTCTTTCTTTAAGACTGTCTTTGCATTTTCCAGTTTTTCATGCTTGTATTGTAGTACATTTTTAAAACTCGATATTTTTGTCATCTATTTATCTTTTGTAACATTATACAATGGTTACAAAAGTAAAAGCCTAAAGCGCCAGGTTGTGTCGTTGTTAAATAGTTTTTTATGGTTATGTGTTTGCAGGGATGTTACCAAAGTGCGAAGCATTATGCAGGTTTTAGCTTCTGCCTACCATTTTAGCCCTTAGAGTCTTTTTGGCTGTCTTTTTTGGATAAACGTTTGCCACGAGGTATCAAGAAGGTTTTGGTTTCTTCCAATCTTTAAATACCTTTTACAGCCTAGTTATCAGCAAATCACACAAGTTATGGTTTGGTTTGAGCAAATTTCCCAAATTTATCAAATATGCTTTTTTTATAGGGTAGTAAAAAAGCGCCTGTTTCATTGTTGCCAAGGATATTAATACTATTTCCTGTTATCCATTCTATGCCCAATTTCCATGCAATATATGCATCAAGTTGGTCATCTGTGGTAATATCAATTCCTTCTATAATACCTTTCTTTTTAAGGATTTCAATAATTGAATTGAATGTCTTTGTTACTTTTTTAGGCCCCTTATAATGCCAATCACCTATTTTGGGAGTTTCACCTTTGCACCATATCCATATCGCTACAGCCGGATGCACCTCAACTATAGATTTTGTAATTTTATTCTTATCAAAAACCAGTTCAAAAGGTGGATCAAAGCCCTTAAAGAATGAATGCACCAATGGATAACCGGTTAATGCCTGTGTAATAGACCAATGAGGACAACCCGCGTATCCAAGAACTGAAATTCCGCTAGGTAAAGCAATTCCGTTTTTCTTGGAAAAAAAAGCTTCTATATTCCTAGTGTAGTATGGCGTTTGTGTCGCATCTAAGTATTCATCATTGGAATGAAACAACGGAGCATCCCAACAAATTAACACCTTAGAGACTTTTTGATTTTTAAGACTTTGTAACTCCTTTTTCAAATCTTTATAGCATAATTCTTTAAACTCCTTACCATCAAAAAATGTACTACTTTTTGATGGAGCAGGATCAATACCAATAACTTGTACGTTTTCCATAATATTTTATTTTTTCATTATCATTTTCAAAAATAAAAAAACACAATGTCATCCTACGTCATTGTCTTCGTATCTTTTTAGCGCCTCCAAGTGTTTTGTCTTTATTGCTTCTCTTAGCTCAATAGGTTCAATCACATCCACCTCTGGTCCATACATCATAATACGTTGCTCAAGTTCAATATTGATTATAATATCAAGCGATATCCGCAATTCCCTACCATTGTCCTTTAAAATCTTTTGTGATTTATGGATAGGAAGTGTTTTGATATACTTCCCCTGTTGGCTGGTGAAAGACAAAACCACCTTGCGCTTTTCACGCGGTAAGTAAAACAATCCAATATTATCTTCAAACAACCTTGAAGCATCTTTTACTGCTTTAAACGTTGTGTTTTTCATTTCCAAATTCATGATCCTGTCAACACCAAAAGTCCTGAAATCTTCATATTTATCAAAATAACCAACAATATACCACCTGCCTTGGTATTCTTTAAGTAATTGGGGATTAATGGTAAAACGAACAGGCTCATCCTTATCAAACTTACAATGCTCAAAAGTGACTTGCTTTCTATCTTTTATGGCTTTTAGAAGGGTTTCTAAATATTCATGTCCTTTAAGGCTGCCGGTATTTTCAAAAGAAATAGAATGCAAAGCTTCTTTGCTTTCTTTTAATGTTTCTGTAAGCAAATCGGCGGTATTTATAATCTCCAAAAATTTTAAAAATGAATCCAGGAACCATTGATTGTTTTCATTTCCATCGATATAATAACCGTTATCACGCCTATTATATTTTATTTCAACGCCATAAGTGTATCTGAGCTCCCGGATATCCCTATCTAATGTCCGCCCTGATAATTCAATATCCTTGGATTCCAAAAATTCCCTTAATTCCTGTTTTGAAACCCATTTACCGGATTGCAACTTTTCTAAGATATGCTTGTATCGTTTAATAACTTCATTTTTCGCCATGGAATGAATTATTTCAATAATTGATATTCATCAAATTTCAGTAATAATTAAATTGAATACCCGTTTTTGCACCTAACCTATAACCCAATTTCAGCAAATTAATTGTTTGCCCCAAATCCATTAGTTAGCGTAAGCAATTAATTTTCTTCATATCCGCCTTGACGGACACGGGGCAAATGAAGTAACGTAGGTAGTGAATTCTGTTACAAAAACGGATAACCATAAATTTAAATTTTGATTCCTTCCGCTTTTTCCAATTCAACGGTAAAATGCCTCATAATAGGAGCTTCCCAGCTAATGCTATAGCCGCCGGTAATTTCTTCTCTTCTATCCCATATGTTTTTTAATGCAGCAGCAACCACATCCATGTGATTGTTGGTGTACGTACGTCTTGGGATTGTTAACCGCATCAATTCAAGTTTTGGATACCTGTTTTCTCGTGTCTCTGGGTCACGGTCTGCTAGCAAGGTACCTATCTCAACGCCACGCACACCGGCTTCTTTGTACAGCTCAACAGCTAAGGTTTGAGCTATGTATTGTTCTTTTGGCACATTGATAAGAAAGTTTTTTGCATCAACAAAGATGGCATGTCCACCAAAAGGTTTCTGAACAGGAATTCCGTAATCTTTCAATTGTTGCCCCAAATAAGCCACCTGGTTGATCCTGGTTTCAAGGTAATCAAATTCAGTGCCTTCCTTTAATCCTTGTGCCAAGGCATTCATGTCCCTGCCAGACATGCCGCCGTAGGTAATAAAACCTTCAAACATGATATTAAACGTACTTGCCTGCCTAAACAATTCTTTATCATTACAAGCAATAAACCCTCCCATATTAACAATAGCATCTTTTTTGCTACTCATGGTCATCCCATCGGCATAAGAAAACATTTCTTTCACAATTTCTTTTATGCTTTTTTCAGCATAACCTTCTTCGCGCAATTTAATAAAATAAGCATTCTCCGCAAACCTGGCCGAATCATAAATAACCGGTATGCCATAGTTTTTTGCAAGTTCATGCACATCTTTCATGTTTTGCATAGAAACGGGTTGGCCACCGGAAGAATTACAGGTAAGCGTTACAATAATCATTGGCACCTGTTCTTTCGGGTATTTTTGTAGCACATCTTCCAGTTTTGTGATGTCAATATTACCCTTAAAAGGATAAATATTATCTATATCAAAAGCCTCATCAATGGTGCAATCTATTGCTTTTGCCTTACGGAATTCAATATGGCCTTTGGTGGTGTCAAAGTGTGAATTTCCCGGGACAACATTCCCGTTTTTTACCAGCACAGAAAACAATACATTCTCTGCTGCCCTTCCCTGGTGCGTTGGGAGAAAATAATCAAAACCGGTTATCTCATTAATGGTATTTTTGAGTTTGTAATATGAAGAAGCCCCTGCATAACTTTCATCGCCCAGCATTAATTCCGACCATTGACGGTCGCTCATGGCGCCTGTTCCTGAATCTGTTAGGAGGTCAATAAAAACCTGTTCGCTTCTTAAATTAAATAAATTATATTTAGCTTCTTTTATCCACTTTTCTCTTTCTTCCCTGGTGCTCTTCCTGATGGTTTCTACCATCTTTATTTTATATGATTCTGCAAATGGTAAATCCATAATACATTGTTTTTAATGATTATATAATAATTAAAATTTGAAATAGTAAAAAAATGAGGTTAGAAGAGCTTAAGCAAACTCATCACGCCTTTTGATGTTGCGGTAAACAGTTTTGGGTAGTATGCAAAATTTGTATGTCATGCTTGCTAAAAAAAATTGTAGCCCAAATATAAGAAGTTTTTTATTTTTGATGAAATTTATCCAAAATTTGTCTTGTTGAAATAAGTTTAACTTAGAAATTATGAGAAAATTGTATTTGTTGCCATTACTTCTTCTTCATATAAATGCATGGGCTTCTTTTGGCGATTATTTTTTTGACAAAACCCTGCGTTTTGATTATTACCATGCAGGTAATGCTGAAAACGAATATGTTTTTTTTGATGAAATGCTGGAAGAACCCTATTGGGGAGGTTCTAAAACGAACTTGGTTGATACTTTTGATTACGGAAATTATAAATTTGAAGTCGTTCACAAAAAATCAAGGAAACTGATCTACTCGAGAGGATATTCCACGCTTTTTGCTGAATGGCAATACACGACAGAGGCCAAGAAAACATCCAAAGCCTTTTCAGAAAGCATTGTAATGCCATATCCAAAAGATACTGTAATGGTATATATTTTTTCCAGGAACAACCGCCTTGAATGGGATAGCCTTTTTCAATACCAGGTAGCGCCGGACAATTATTTTATCGTGGAAGAGCAAAGGCAAAAATTTGATACTTATAAGGCTCATTATTCCGGGAAGCCCCAAAACAACGTGGATATTGTTATAATCCCCGATGGCTACACTGCCGGTGAGATGGCAAAATTCAAAAAGGATTGCGATCGATTTGCCAAGTATTTGTTGGATGTGAAACCTTTCAACAAAAATAGGGACAAGTTTAATATTTACGGGGTATTGGCGCCATCTGTAGACTCCGGCCCCGACATTCCCGGGAAGAATACTTGGAAGAACACGGTAGTAAATTCCAGTTTTTTTACTTTTGATTCGGAGCGGTATCTTATGACGATCAATAATAAAGACATCCGTAATTTGGCTGCCAACGCTCCATATGATCAAATCTATATTCTTGTGAATACGGATAAATATGGTGGAGGAGGCATTTATAATTTTTATTCTACCTGCTCCAGTGATCATGCAGACTCTAAATTTGTTTTTACCCACGAATTTGGGCATGCTTTTGCCGGCCTTGCCGATGAATACGTGGGAGGAGTGAATTTGGAAGATTTTTATTGTATGGAAAAAGAACCTTGGGAACCCAATATTACGACCTTGGTTGATTTTAATACAAAATGGAAGCACCTGGTTGATAAAGACATCCCCATACCCACACCGGTAAAAAAAGAATATAAAAGCACAGTAGGCGCTTATGAAGGAGGAGGATACGTGGAGGAAGGTATTTACAGGCCTATGATGGATTGCTCTATGAATACCGTTTCTTATGATAATTTTTGTCCTGTTTGCTGCGAAGCCATTCAAAAAATGATCGATTTCTATTGTGAATGAAGCAGGATCGTTTGCTTAATCCCAATAAAAAACGATGTTGCTAAAATAATTTCATATATTACATAAAAAAAGAAGGAGAAGCTTTCCGAATACGGGAAAATAATAAAGAATGAAGGGCTGCACCCTATTGCCTATATGGCAGAGAGGCTTGGCGTCAGTGTTACAACCGCATTTGACAAATTCAAGGGTTCACAAAAACTGGTTACGGACGGACATGCAAGTTATGAGGCATTCGCCAAAGAAGCAAAACTGGAACATACAAGGTTCTTGTTCAATGACCACAAAGCCGAAACAGGCGAGAACGTTCATTACATAAACAACTTGGCGGGGCGTTTCAACGTTTCGCGGCTATGGTGCGTGCCGCATTATCTCTACTATCGTTTTATATTTGCACCATCTTTAGTTTTACTATTCCCTTGGTGATACAATAACACATGGCCTGGGTTTTTTAATTTCGCTTCCAATTGTTGGATCCAGGTTTACCAGAACAATTGCATATTGGTTTAGTTCCATTCATCCAGGTTTTCGTCTTCAAATACGTCATCGAAGAACAATTGATCGTCTGCATTTTTATTCATCTCCTTAAAAGACTTTTCCCACCCTTTCCGGGGCTTTGATATGGGTTTGAGGATTATATACACTTTTTCAAGAATAAGCTCAACTTTGTCTTTGATGTCATACTTTTCAAGGATTGTTTTACTGAGCCTAAGTCCCTTTGAATTTCCTATTTTAATAATTTGTATTTCCATAAATCTGAACCTTGCATGTAATTACAAAGTTAGTATATAAACTTCTTATGAGCAAGTCCTTTTCAAAAATGATGGGTAAATTTTGTATTTTTTATTGATTCTCTGCCATAATGTCCATTTTTCCATTATTTTTGTAATAACAGTGTTATATATCATGTGTTAATTTGAAATTATAATTTAGAATTTGCTAAATTTATTGAAGTAAATTTTAATTTATGTTTTCAATTTATAGATAATAATATAAATTTAATTACAAATCATAATAAACGGAGGATTGCAAGAATGTCCATTACAAAATTAGAACAGATGATTGATGCCTTACAAGGTAGGGAAAAGAAAATGCTTGTAGCAGCTTATGCCAATGACTCGCATACTATTGGAGCGGTAAATATGGCAGTTGATAAAGGTTTAATTGACGCTACTTTGGTTGGCGACGAAGAAACCATGATCAAAGTGTGTAAAGAAGAAGGGATTGATCCAAGTAAATTCAAATTGGTACACGAGCCTAATGACGCCAAAGCTGCTATGAAAGCCGCTGAGTTAATCAATAAAGGTGAAGGTAATATCATCATGAAAGGGCTTGTTAGCACAGATAAATATATGAGAGCAATACTCAACAAAGAATACGGTTTAATGGAAAGCAAGAAAGCCGTACTGAGCCATGTTACAGTGATGGAAATTCCATCTTATCATAAATTGTTGGTAGTGGGTGATGTTGCTATTATTCCTTTACCGGATTTCAAACAAAAAGTTGCTATAACCAATTATTTGATAAAAACCGCTCATGCTCTTGGTAATAAAAATCCAAAAGTAGCGATAATCGCAGCTTCTGAACAAGTGCTCTTGGGTGTTCCTGCAAACGAAGATGCAGCAGTAATCTCAAAAATGGCAGAGAGAGGACAAATTAAAGGCGGTCTTGTTGATGGCCCATTGGCTTTAGACCCGGCTATTGATAAAGAAAGCGCACAGATCAAGAAATTAAATAGCGAGGTTGCCGGAGATGCTGATTGTTTGATGTTCCCAAATATTGAATCAGGAAACGTATTTTATAAAGCCGCTACAAAGCTCATGAACGCTGAACTGGCTGCTATGGTGATGGGAGCCAAAGTACCGGCAGTACTTTCTTCCAGGGGCGATAGTGAAAAAACGAAATTGTATTCTATTGCTCTTGCCGCATTGGCTGCAAAATAAAAGATGTTTTTTCATGGAAGGCTCTGTTATTTTATATAATGGGGCCTTTTTTTATTCGTACCTTAAAGAAGTGACCGGGTCTTTATGGGCGGCTTTTTTTGCCGGCATATAACCAAATAGTATACCAATACCGGCAGAAACTCCGAATGATACAAATATGGAAACCAACGAGATAATGGTTGGTATATCTGCAAAACGGCTTATTAAACTGGCTATTAAGACACCTAAAAAGATACCAAAAAAACCTCCAACCAGGCTAATAAAAGTCGCTTCTGAGATAAATTGAACCACCACATCTTTTTTTCTAGCTCCAATGGCAAGCCTTATCCCGATCTCCTTGGTTCTTTCTGTTACTGATGCCAGCATAATGTTCATAATGCCTATGCCTCCAACAATAAGTGAAATACTGGCAATTGCCCCGAGTACAATGTTAAAAATATCACGTGTTCGCTGTTCTTGTTTGAGTAATAATTCCGGTATGATGATTTCAACATCTTTCATGTTGTTATGCCTGCGCAATAAAAGCTTTTTTAAAACCTTTGATACTGCTTTTAAATGTTTTGATTCATCAACTTGGATTACAAGTTTATCCAATTGATGTACCACCTTTGTTTTCCCGGTTTCAGAGTTAGAAGAAGAGCGATTTTCTTCAGTTACTTGTATGGCAGAGCGGTCGTTATAACGTAGGAAAACCGTTTGTATAGGAGCAAATACCATTTTATTATGGTCAGTAATACCTAAATTATTTGATGCATCGGTATTAACATTTTTTTGACGAATAACACCTATTACCTTTAACCATAAATGGTCACATTTAAGCCAGTTGCCTATAGGATTCTCGTCAACGAAAAAATCGTTAGCAATTTTTTGACCGATTATGCAAACCTGGTCGCCATAATCATGGTGCTTTTTAGAAAACATCTTCCCATCGGCTAATTCAAGGTTGAACAAGTTGAAGTAGTCTCCGGTAATTCCTGTCAATTTAGCTTTTTTGCGCTTATCACCTGCCATAACAAAAGCCTCAAAAGTAACTTCAGGACTGGTTCTTTTTATGTGTGGTATCACTTTTTCAATACCATACACGTCTTTTATGTTCAATCCAGGAGAATAATTTCTTTTCTCTTCCTGGGCTTCGCCTCCTTCTTCTTGTCCTTGCCCATCTTGTTCATTATCTTTTATTGGCCTAACAATGATGTTGTTCACACCAATCATCTTCATTTGCTCAATAATCTCTTGTTGAGCGCCTTTTCCTATGGCAAGCATAGCAATAACAGCAGCTACACCAAATATAATCCCTAAGGCAGTAAGCAAAGAGCGAAATTTATTAATAAAAACCGCTTCAAGCGCTATCTTAAATATATGTGTATATTTTAAAAACAGGTTTTTCATTCGTTAAGTTTTATTTTTCCTGGTAGCAAAGTCTTCTATTATTCCTGCTCATTTTTAAGCTTTTTCAGCTCCAAATTATCTGCGTCAGACGGTATAGTGATACAAACATAATCGTCCGTATTGAGTCCTTTTTCTACAATAATTTCGTTTTCATTACTAACTCCCGTAATGACTTGTTGTTTTCTGATCCTCCCGTTATTTTTCACGAAAACGTAATTTACGCTATCTTCAGTGAATATGGATTCAATAGGTACATATACTACATCATCATAAGTTTCTGTAATAATCTCGTTTTTAGTGGTCATAGCAGGACGTATCACGGAATCCGTCTCATTGACCTCAAGTTTTACCTCGAAGACCTTCGTATTGGTGTTTCTCATCTTTTGTCCAATATTGGCAACATCAGTAACCGTCCCCGAAAGCGTTTTACCGGGAAAGGCATCGATCTCTATTTTTACTTCCTGGCCTTTTTCTACTTTACTGATATCTATTTCGTTTACATAGGTCTTAGATACCATCTCTGAAAGGTCAGGCAAAGTAGCAACAACATTCATCCAGACATTTACTGTTGATCCTGTTTTTATGGTTCCCTCCCAGGTTCTTTCATAAATCACCATACCAGGCTGTGGGGCATATATAGTAAAATCATCAAGCACTTTTTTGGTATTATCTAATTTTCGCTCTTTTTGAGATAGGTTTACTTGTACTTCTTGCATATTTGCCTCAGCCTTTTCTAATTCTAATTTATAATTGCGTTTGGCTTGCTCCAAGTTTCTTTTGGCCTTTTCTAAGGCAATCTTTGTTTGTCGCTGGGTGGCTGGTGGTTCAAACTTAGATTGTTCCACTTCAATCTTTTTTTCCTTTACCGTGTATTCTAAATCTTGCAGGTTATCCCTGAGTTTGCGCATTTGCAGAGTAGTGTCTAATTTGGTTTTAATATATTGAGATTTTGACTTTTCCACTTCATTTTCTAAGTCTTTTAACTTATCCAACACTTCGCTTTTATCGAGTTGAGCAACATAATCTCCTGAATCAACAATGGTTCCTTCTGGAATTAAGTCATTAACTTTTACTTTATAAACCCTAAGCTTTCTTAGCCCTGTTGGGCCGTATATCTTTACAGAATTTTTGGCTTCCAACTCGCCCGTAGTAGTCACAGAAACAACAAATTCGCCTTTCTTAACAGGTACTGCGATGATATTCTCACTAGTAGCTTTTCCTTTGAAAGCATACCACAATGCAGCAATTAGAACAATAATTACAATAATAATAATCCAGTAATTTCTTTTCATCTGTTTATAATTTGTTTTTATTTGTCAGTACCTGACCCGATGCTAATCGGGATGGAACATCCATGAAATAATCATGCTCGTGTGAGTTAAAATTATTTATCATGGATGTTTCATTTCAATCAAATTTATACTTTTATTCTAAAACACTTCCTATGTATCCAATACATTGGTCCTGGATAAAGTGTACTTAAAGGCCACAAAAGATACAATAGCTGCAAGGAACCAATATAACGCTTCTTCCCATTCATGAAAAATTACCTTACCGGTTAAAAACAGCAAAGAATAGGTCATAATGATAGCGCTAAGCCAACAAATTGAAAGATAACGAAGGTTTGAACGTTTTTTTCCTTTATTTATTTTAGGAGCAAAAGGTTTCCAGGCGCCATCAGGTTGTATTCGGTTATAAAAGATTTGTAAGAAGTTTCTATTTTCCGGTTTTGTCATTAACGTCACCATTATCCAAACAATAGATGTTGAAGCCACAGTAAAAAAGAACGTTCCTTTATGCAAGATATAGCTTTCACCTAAGGCGTTTTCAAGGAAAATTTTAGAAAAACCATAAGCAATAAAGGGTGCAATGGTTGCAGAAATCTCGCTCCAGGCATTGATACGCCACCAGTACCAGCGAAGTATGAGCACCATTCCAAGCCCGGCGCCAGATTCCAAGATAAATTCCCAAACACCTGAAATGGTATTGATTTGTGTTGTTACAAATAGTGCAATAAGCATGATCAGTAGGGTGAAAATTCTTCCCCACAGCACATAGTGTTTCTGTTGTGCTTTTTTATTGATAAAGCGTTTGTAAAAATCATTCACAAGATAACTTGAACCCCAATTGAGTTGGGTAGATATTGTACTCATGTATGCGGCCAGAAAAGCTACCAAGAGCAGCCCTTTGAGCCCGGCAGGTAAAAAATCTTTCATTGCCATAACATACCCAACGCGTTTTTCGTCCATTCCAAGTTCGGGGTATAAGATCAATGAAGCCAAGCCCACCAATATCCATGGCCATGGCCTGATACAATAATGAGCTACTTGGAAAAAAAGTGTTGCAAAAACAGAATGCTTTTCATTTTTACAACTCATCATCCTTTGTGCTATATAACCACCACCACCAGGTTCAGCGCCGGGATACCAACTTGCCCACCATTGCACGCCGATGAAGGCAAAAAATGCCCCAACACTAATTGTTAATGCTGATGCCACTTGCCCTGGAGTTTCCAGGTTTTGGATTTGTGGAAAAAAATTCATTGACCAACCTGGCAATTGTGATTTTAAACCTTCTATACCCCCAATTTTATCAGAGTTTATCACCAATACGGCAAGGATAATACAACCTGTCATGGCAATAACAAATTGCACAACATCCGTAACTGCCACACCCCACAACCCGGAGAGTGTTGAATAGAGCACGGCAATAGCCATGGCGGCTGCTACGTACCAAAGGAGTTCACTGCTGGGGATATTAAAAAATACTTCTATGAGTGTCATTAATGCTACATTTACCCAACCAATGATAATCGTATTCATAAAAACACCAAGATATATTGATTTAAAGCCTCTTAAAAATGCAGCGGGTTTCCCGGAGTATCTTAATTCAATAAATTCTAATTCTGTTAGGATGTTGGCTTTTCTCCATAGCCTGGCAAAGAAAAAAGTTGTTAAAAGCCCTCCAATTAGCATATTCCACCATATCCAGTTTCCTGAAATGCCGTTTTGGGCTACCAATTCAGTAACTGCAAGAGGTGTGTCAGCGGCAAAAGTTGTTGCTACCATCGAAATCCCTGCAATATACCAAGGAAGGTTCCTCCCGCTAAGGAAGTAATCTGTTAAGCTTTTTCCTGCCCGGTTTTTATAATATAACCCTACCCCTAACGAGATCAAAACAAAGCCACCTATCACAAACCAGTCTATCCATGCTAAAGCCATAACTTTTTGTTTTCTTCCAGCAAATATAGAAATAAATGAAAAGCGGGCAGGGGGGCTATGAAATTTTTTATAAAGTTTTATCTTGTCCCTTGCCTTGGTCCATCAGGATAAAAAAATCTCAAGTGTGTACCTGTAAAAGTATTGAGAAGTTTTTTTTTAATCATTAAATCAATAACTGATCACTCAAAACATTAAATTTAAACGTCGCTAATCCAGCTTCTTAGCATTGTATTGCCATGTTCTGTCATGATAGACTCAGGGTGAAACTGAAGTCCCTGCAAATTATGGCCTTTATGTTTTATGGACATAGGATTTCCTTCATCATCAACAGAAGTAACGATAAAATTCCCAGGTAAAGTCTTTTTATCGATTACCCAAGAATGATACCTGCCAACTTGTATATTTTTTGGTAGCCCATCGAAAATTTTATGCTCCTCAATAATCTGAATATTCATTTTTTTTCCATGGTATACTTTTTTTAAGTTTAAAAGTTTCCCACCAAATGCCACGGCCATAGCTTGCATTCCTAAGCATATACCAAGAATTGGCATTTTACCTGCAAAAGCATTAATTACTTCACAAATATTACCTGCTTCGTGGGGTAAACCTGGCCCGGGTGAGATGATTAAGCTGTCAAAACCAGCCGGGTAGCCAATATCCAGCTTGTCGTTTCTTACAACAACTACGTTGGTAGCATATTGCTCAACAATATGTAAAAGGTTGAATGTAAACGAATCATAATTATCAATAATTAAAATTTTCATCCTGTATAGGAATTACTGGAAATTATTTTTATTTTTATCCATTTTTTAAATACAAATTAATTAAAATTTTAGCAAAATATAAACAGACTTTGCCAGGGAAGTGCAAATATTTAATTTGAGAGTGAACAGTTCCCGGCATTGTCAAAAAAATTTAAACCAATGAAAAAAATAATTCATACATCAAAAGCACCTGAGCCAATAGGGCCTTATAATCAAGCTGTTGTAGCCGGCAATATGCTCTTTGTGTCGGGGCAAGTACCTGTAAATCCATCAACAGGCAAAATAGACTCCAAGGACATCCAACATCAAGCAAAACAAGTGCTTGAAAATGTAAAAGCCGTTGTAGAGCAAGCGGGCTTAGAAATGGAAAACATCGTAAAAGCCAGCATTTTTATAACCGACATGGGCAATTTTGCCAAAGTTAATGAAGTTTATGGACAATATTTCAAAAAAGATGAACCCGCCAGGGAATGTATCCAAGTTGCCGGGCTTCCCCTGGGTGCTGACGTTGAAATATCTGTTATCGCGGTTAAGTAATACATTGTGGAATTTTTAAAAAAAGGTTTATGTTGAAAGTTAAAAGTTTATTGTTAGCTATAGTATTGACGTTTCCCATTTTGGTTCATGCTGATGAAGGCATGTGGCTTCCTATGCTTCTTAAGCAATTGAACGAGAAGGAAATGAAATCAATGGGAATGAAAATAAGTGCCGAAGATATTTATGATGTGAATAATTCAAGTTTAAAAGATGCTATCGTACTTTTTGGAAGAGGCTGCACTGGTGAGGTGATATCTGATGAAGGGCTTCTTATCACCAATCATCATTGTGGTTATGGTAGAATACATGCTCACAGTACAATGGAAAATGATTACCTGTCAGAAGGCTTTTGGGCTATGAACAAAAAAGAAGAGTTGTCTAACCCTGGATTAACTGTTACTTTTCTTGTTAAGATGGAAGATGTTACCAAAAAAGCCCTTGAAGGAACTACAGATGAAATGAAAGAGAATAAAAGAAAGGAAACCATCTTGGCGAACATCAAAAAGATAAAGAAAGAAGCTACAGAAGGAACGCATTATTCTGCTATAGTAAAACCATTTTATTATGGGAATAAATATTATTTGTTCCTTAACGAGACTTTCAAAGATGTGAGACTTGTTGGTGCCCCTCCTTCTTCCATCGGGAAATTTGGCGGTGATACGGATAACTGGATGTGGCCTAGGCATACAGGAGATTTTAGCCTGTTTAGGATCTATGCCGATAAAAACAATAAACCTGCGGAATATTCAGAGGATAACGTACCTTATAAACCCAAAAAGCACTTAAAGATTTCCTTAAAAGGTGTTGAAGAAGGTGATTTTACTTTTGTGTTTGGCTACCCGGGCTCAACACAACAATATCTTCCTTCTTACGCTATTGATATGATTCAAAACAAAAGAAACCCTTCCAATATCGAGATCAGGGAAAAGGTTTTGGATATTTATGCAGCAGGGATGAATGCCAACGAAAGGGTTAAGCTCATGTACTCCGCAAAACATGCAAGCGTTGCCAACTATTGGAAAAAATGGATTGGCGAGAACCGTGGTTTGATGAGATTAAACGCTATTGAAAAGAAAAAGAACCTTGAAAAACAATTTAGGAAATGGGTGGATTCTAAAGAAAATAGAAAAGAAAAATATGGCAATATACTTGATATGTACGAAGATTTGTATCAAACCTTAACACCAATAGACTTATCTTTAGAAACCTATTACGAGGCACTTAAAAGAATTGAACTCATTGATTTTGCCAGCGACTTTAGTAAACTTATGATGACAGCCGCTGCAACTGATGAAAAAGAGATGCCACACAAGGATATTATCAACAAATACATAAAAAAGACCAAAGGACATTTTAAAAATTATCACAAAGCCACAGATAAGCTATTGGCCATAGCATTGTTGGAAATGTATTTCAATAAAGCTGATGATGACTATTACCCGGATACCTATAAAACCATCAAAGAAGAATATAATGAGGATTACACAGCGTATTGCAATTATCTTTACGAAAACACAATATTTGATGATGAAGACGAATTGATTGAATTCTTGGAAAATTTTTCAGAACAAAGTACGGAAGTTATACAATCCGACCCTGTTTACCAGTTAGCAACCTCATTATCTGAAGTATACAGGCACGAAATTGTTCCTGGCTATATGGATATAAAATACCAGTTAGACAGCCTTCATCGTATTTATATGCAAGGTTTGATGGAGATGCAAAAGAACAAAACTTTTTACCCTGATGCCAATATGACCATGCGTGTTACCTATGGCAAAGTTGACGGTTATGAGCCACGCAATGCTGTGGTTTATAACCATTATACTACTCTTGAAGGTATAATTGAAAAAGGAAATTTTAAAGATGTAAAGGACTATCGGGTCCCGGAAAAATTAAAGGAGTTATACCAGGAGAAAGATTATGGCCCTTATGGACAAGATGGAAGCATGCCTGTATGTTTTACAGCAAAAAACCATACTTCAGGAGGGAACTCGGGAAGCCCTGTGATGAACTCAAAAGGAGAACTCATTGGCGTGAACTTCGACAGGAATTGGGAAGGAACTATGAGCGACCTTATGTACAGCCCGGAATTATGCCGCAACATTTCAATAGATATAAGATATGCCTTGTTTATTATTGATAAGTATGCAGGTGCAAAACATTTAATCAATGAAATGACCATCATAAAGTGATCTTGTTGATCTTAAACACCTTTATAAATAGTTGATAATAAGTCATTTGATTTATTGCTTAACTGGGATTTGATAAAATCCTAGTGACGCGTCACATTTATTATTGAGAATCTATATTGTTGTAATTGAGCAAATTGCCAAACAGTTGATGCGTCATTTCTTTGTTGACTTAACACTAGTTAAGCATTTTTAATAGATTGAATTTCGTATTATTTTGAAAGCGTCCAAGAAGGTAAACTGCACTTCAGTGCATAAATATCCAAAAAAAGTGGCCTTTGCTTTCAAGCCAGATTTTTTTGTTGATTAAACGGGAATAGTTATTTTTCAATAATTACATATAGATCCTCATCATCTTTTTTCATCAAGTATTTTTCACGGGCAAATTTTTCTAAATTCATGGGGTTGGTCATAAGTTCCTGCATGGCTATGCTGTCTTTCTTAATCTCTTGCCTGTAATACCTTTTGTCCTTTTTTAACTCATTAAGCTGCCGATGCAAACGAAAATGTGTAACTAGGTTATTCTTATCAAAGAAAAGTACCCATGTTAAAAAAATTATAAGGGTTATCATGAATTTATTCCTATAAATAATACGCAATCTTTTCATTTGAAAATCAATGTTACAATGGGATTCTTAATAATTGCTTTTACATGCATTAATCACAAAGGTATAATAAAGAATTATCCAAAACAACAATTCTTTTTCACAATTTCAAATGATTGAAGCAGTATAAAATTGTTAATAAACTTTCTTGTGAATTTCCTGATAGAGCGGTTATTCATTTGTTAATTGGTTCCTGTAACATTTAACATGGAAAGTGTTGGATTTTTCTTTTAACGCTGGTTCCCCATTTTCCATAATAGTTATTACATAAATTTTATTGTCATTCTCGCTGTAGGTAGTTTTTGTCCAAAAAGTTCTATTCAATAAACCCGGGAACAGGCTTTCGAGGTAATCTTCTTTAGCTCCTGCAAATTTTAAAAGGGTTACATTAAAAGCCATGCTACTAGGAAGAAGCCAATCATCAAAACCTCCTAAAACCAGTTCTTTGCAATATGTACTTGCTGATTTCCAATCTTTTGGGGCTAAAAGTGCTTTCTGCCACATAATTGGATAGCGAGTACTTGATACCGTACCGTTATTGTTATCCTTAAACGGCTCTTTTTCAATCACTTTTGCCTTTTCAGTAAGGCCTAATTTTTTATAATATGTAACTGCTGAAGAAAAATTAAATACCTTAAGCACATGATCAATCATTTTGTTGAATATTGGGTGATATTTACGATCTGGTGGCAATTTAATATAATAAAAGTTGGCTTTTTCATACATGCCTTTTTCATAATAATAATCGCCAATAAGATTGTTCCCTTTGGTTTCAGTATTTGCCTTATCAAAAAAACGAATAGCTTCTTTAATATCACCCTTTTCAACAAGTTTTTCCCCCATTTTTGAATAACATTCATGTTCTTTTGTCCCGTTACCAGAGCTAACAAAACACTGGGCAGCCATTTTATATTCGCCTTTTTCCATTAATACCTGACCTAAGGTGTTGTTAAATTCATTTTTATTCTGGGTAAATTGCCTAAAATCGTAGGCCAATATAGGATAACCTTTTTCTAACAATTTTACGGCCAATAATCCTTTGTTGGGCACATAAGCATATTCCTTGGCAAAATCTGCCGCTATATAATACTTTTCATCAGCTAAATACAGCAACAATAGTTTCTGAACAAGGCCATGGTATGCGTGGTTTCTACTAGGCAATTGTTCTTCGTATAGGATAATATATTTTTTAGCGCTATCAGCCTTGGATTGTTCTAAATAATATGATGCCAGGTGCTTATAGCCAGAAATACTGTCGCCACTCATCATATAATATTTAAGGGCTTTATAATGTTCATTTTCCTGGAAATACGCTTTTGCAAGTTTTTCCAGTCTTTTTTTATCATTCAATTCTATATAATATTGCGCAGCATCATACAATTTATTCATTTCAAAATATGCATCTGCCAATTTGGTCATGTATATTTTCCTGTCTACTTCGTTACTGCTCAAAATTAATTGTTCCACTTCATTAAACTTCTGTTGCTTTATGAGTGCATCTACATCTTGGGCGCTGCAATAAAAAGATAGTATTGATATGATAAAAACCGGTATTAATATTTTCTTCATAAAGGTTTCGAGTTTTATTGCAAATTTATAATGGATATTTTAACACATTCTTCCCCAGCTACATAAAGTCTCTCTGCCAGCAACTTCTAATCGTCAAATATTCACAAAAGTAAAAAAAATGTGTTCATCATTCTTCAATGGTGAAAATGGAAAGGAATTTGAAATCCCGCAACCAAAAAAAGTTAATTATTTAGAATTATTCTACATTTTTAGTTAAATTATTTTGCAAAGTTAAAATGTTGCCTTATCTTTGCACAACATTTTAAAACAATATTGCGGGGTGGAGCAGTGGTAGCTCGTTGGGCTCATAACCCAAAGGTCGTAAGTTCGAATCTTGCCCCCGCTACTAAAAATTTTAGGCTGCCAAATTGGTGGCCTTTTTTATTATGTTTACTGTATACGTATTATTTTCACAGGAATACAATAAAATTTACATTGGGTATACATCCGATATCCAGCAACGATTGCTTTCCCATAACAAACTGGCTAAAAAAGGATGGACTATCAAGTTCAGGCCTTGGAAACTAGTTTATACTGAAGAGTTTGATACTAAAGCTTCTGCCATGAAAAGAGAAAAAGAATTGAAAACAGGGAAAGGAAGAGCGTTTATTTGGAAACAAATCATTCATTTTGCTTTCTATATCAAAGCACCAGCTATATCAGCAGCAAAGCTACCAACAACAATTTATTGAATCGCTAAAGAAGCTAAATTTCAGGATATTGCGCTGAACGGGGTGTTATTAAGTTTGAAAGTTTGTAAAGTTCGCAAAAAGCACGTCATTTCTCTCCGCCATGGGTTTCTAAAAACATTTTAAATGATCTTTTTGCCGATAACTGGAATAATACAACCGTTAACTGGTTTGCATGAAAAAATTTGTTTTTTTTGAACATTATCATTAACTTTATCCCAATAGAATTTTAACTCTTAAAAAAAAATGAAACAGACAATGTCTGGGTTAATTATTGATACACACACGAAGCATGATCGTTGTGATTACCAAATCAAGACATTATCAAAAATAATTAACAGATGAAAACAAAACCAACTAAACTTTCATATTTGGCAGGAATGATAGCTTTATTGATAGTCCTGCAATTTGCGTGCAAAAAAAGATGACCCAAAACCGGAAGAAACATTGATTCCTTCATGCAGCCTCACTTTTCCATACAACAACGAGCATTATGATTTAGGAGAAAATATTGCCATTTCCGTAAACGCGATTGACTTTATCGGGGTTTCAAAAGTTGTGGTTTATATTAACGATGAGGAACGAGCCACTTTAAAAAACTTCCCATACAATTATACATGGAATACCTCCAATGAATTCGCAAAAAACTATACAATAAAAGCTATTGCCTATAATCACCATGGCAACAGCCGCAACTCTGAAGCCATAACAGGCAAACTGGATAGTGTGGGGTATTTTACAGATGAAAGGGACGGGAAGCAGTATAAAAAAATCTATATTGGCAATCAGTGGTGGATGGCCGAAAACCTTCAATATGAAACCCCTTATTCTCATGCTTTAGACTCTGTTTATGAGAAAACCTATGGCCGGCAATATAACGCTGTAGATGTATGCCCTGCCGGCTGGCATTTACCTTCTGACCAGGAATGGGATGAATTGGTTAATTATTTAGGAGGCGAAAACATTGCAGGGGGTAAACTGAAAGAAAAAGGTACTGAACATTGGGAAGCGCCTAATACTGATGCTACTGATCAATATGGATTTTCAGCGTTGCCCGCCGGTTATATTTGGATTTGGGGGGGCTTGATTCTATAGGGTATAAAGCGGTTTTCTGGTCTTCAACCCAAGTTGATAGCCTTGAGAGCTCAAATTGGTGCCGGGAAATTGATCATAACAGTAGAGAAATAAAACGAGACATTTGGTATACCGGATGTGATCTCTCTTTACGTTGTGTCAGAGACTAAGTGTTCATTCAAATAAATCAAAAAAAATGAAAAACTATTTATTCATTTGTTCTTGGAGCTTTATTATTTATTGTTTATTCACAATGGTGTCTTGCAGTGATGATAATGAAAGCCCTGTTAATCAAGCACCTACATGCAACCTTACTAACCCAGAAGAAGGGGATAGATTTGTGAAAGGTGATACCATTGAAATTCAAATAGTGGCAGCGGATCCTGATGGAGAAATTGACCAGGTGCACTTATTTTTCAATGATATAGGGAAAACAACTTTAGATGATGATCCTTTTGTTTTTTCCTGGCTAACCAAAGAAGAAACGGGTGATTTCTGCATTAAGGCTATAGCTTATGATTATACCGGTAATAGCGCTGAAGAACAGGTTAATATTACCGTCATGAGCCATGAATTTGATTCCTTTATAGATACAAGGGATGGCAAAGAGTATAAAACCGTCAAGATAGGAAACCAATGGTGGATGGCTGAGAATCTACAATACCCTAATATAAATAGAGGTGATTTTGATTCGTCATATTTGAAAATTTTTGGGTTAGTTTATTCTTATGAAGGCGCTTGTAATTCATGCCCTGATGGATGGCATCTGCCCACTACTGAGGAATGGAGGGAGCTGATCGACTTCCTTGGTGGAGATAGCATTGCAGGTGGTAAAATGAAAAGCGAAAAACATTGGCGTACCCCAAATAAAGGTGCTGATAATGAAAGCGGGTTTTCTGCTCTTCCCGGAGGTGCCTATTTTACCCCTAATCCAACTTTTGGTTATATAGGACTATCTGCATTCTTTTGGAGTCAATCAAATTTTATTGAATTAACTCATGATGATAGAGCCATATTAATTAAACCCAGTAAAAAAACATCATTTCATGCTTTCTATTCTGTTCGTTGTATAAAAGACTAGTGGTCGGGGTTTTTCGTGTATTGGGTAAAATTGCTCTCCATAAGCAAAGGGGCATTTGCAATGCCGCTTTGAATATTCAGGAAATTTGTAATTATGAAATTCTTTCCCGGATTGTTGCAATTCATTAACGTGAAAGACATCCTGAAATTTTGCATATTGATTGACAATAGTTTTATCTTTGGAAGTAAAATCCTCCTCTGTAAGTTTGCATTCAATCAAGATTTCATCATTTACCTTGACGTCCACTTCGGTATTATCTAATTTTCTTTGGTTGCTATACATAATACCAATGATATTTAAAACCTGGTTACGGGCTTATTCCGATATATCTACATTATCATAGTTTAGATTAATTCAAACCCATAGTTATAATCAATGATCTTCTTTTCTTTGTGGTTTTCAATCCATGCCTTTTCTTTATGGCTTATTTCAATAATTTCTTTTGTAGTAGTGCTTTTGAAGCGAACTGCAATTTCCTCTAAAACTGAAAGCTCTTTTTCAGAGAATAATTCTGTATTGAATTGCTTTTGCGGATTCGGGTTAAATTGTTCTCCAATACCTCCATCCGGGAAAGGGGTGTAAAATATATCAATCTTATTTTTATTGGCTAAATATTCAAAAATACTATTGAAGTTGTTGGGCACAGGCCCCATAGGGATTGCCCTGTAGTTTATACCACTTATTGAAAATCCAGTTTGTTTAAAATGACTGAAATCTGCATAAAATAAGAGCTTATTCATTTTGGTTTTCCAAGGTTGCATTTTTCCTGTAAAAAAAACAACCATTTCAGTAAGCTTTTTAAAATCGGGGGTTTTATAACCAGTTGTGGAGTCAGGTATTTCTTTTTGCAACAAGTAACTTTCAACATGTCTTTCAGTTTTAATTGCTTTTTGTTCCTCTATTAATTGCCTGGTTTTTTTTGTTATGTTTATAATTTCTTTTTCCTTCAAGGTGCTGCAAATATTTACAAGCCTCTCAAATTCATGTGGATCTTTAACAAGATGGATTAACCTAGCATTGGACTGGTTTGGCACCTCTCCGCTTTCGTATTGTCTGTAGCTATTTACCCCCAAACCCAATATTTCAGACATTTTTGCTGCTGAAACCTCATATTTCCCTCTTATGGCAATCATCTGATCCGGGAAAGGGATGTTGTGTTTTGCCCTGTATTGATTAATAACCTGGTTGTAATTCAACTCTGCCAGAGCATCATCTTCGAACTGCTCCCCTGTGTCTTCGCATTTGTAAAAATGAAAAAGAATTTCAAAATCTTCTTTACGAAAACTCATGGTACGCATCTCTTTTTGAATGCTCATTTCATTACCTGTAAACGGACTTTTCATAATTGTTAGTTTTTTAAGGGGTAGTCAATGGGATGCTCTGCTATGTGAAACGAAATGCAAACAGCAGTACTATTCGGTTGTCCCATACTCACTTTTATATAAATTTCTTTATTTTTAAGTTCTTTACCAAAGACCCACATAGGCAACAATTCTCTCATCTTTTCTTCTAAAGGGCCTTCTGAATAATCTTCTGTTTTTAAAGAACGGATGATTTCTTTTCGTTTTGCAGGGGTAATTTCCAATTCTAGTAAAGTTTGATGATTCTTGCTTCGTTGATCAATAAACAAGATGCCGAAAATATCTATCTTTACAAATAAATCGTTTAAATACTCTTCTACTTCTTGTTTTGTTGCCATTGGAAATATATTTACAAAGGTAAATAATTATTTTGTAAATACAACTTTAAAGTTGTATTTTTACTATATTTTATTCAAATTTAAAACATTAAAATTTAATAGAGCATTAATTCTCTTTCAATTTCAATCACATTCACATCTAACAACTCAACTTATTCCTTTTTAAAACATTTTGTATACCCTTAGATAAAACAGATTTTTTTATATTCAAGATGCAAATCCTCCTGAACGTTATTGTCTATGAGATACTGGGTTTTTTCTAACCTCCATTTACTTTTATTTATTTTCCCACATATTTTATCAGTAACCTACCCCTCTACCACCACCCGCAAAACCAACTTCGTAAGCAGCTCTGCGGTTTGTTTGCTTTTTCCCTTGGTATTGGAAAGATAGATATTATTGCATCACGAATTGTCCTCATGGAAGAAATTGGTTATGTAGTAGCTTCACTATGTTTGTAAATCTGTATTTGTCCTTGTGGAGGCATCAAGCAAAAACGTAAATAGAAAACATCTAACTTCTCTGAAAAATTAAAAGAATCAGTCAAATTTAATGATTTTAGTTTTAATGGAAAAAAAACATTTCTATTTTGAGCATAAGGCTATAATTAAACCGTCAAATGTTTTCTTGAGGATAACAAGTTTTTTTTAATTCTAATTTCTTCAGAAACCAATCAACCATTTTCCCTTCCTTCCAATAATTTATCAACAATATCAAAACCTTAAATTTTTTTAGCATTTGCATCCTGTTAAAAAAACCTATTTCAAGGTTAAGCAATTTGTTATTAACTTTGTATAAAAAGACCGCTATGAGGTTAAATAAATTTTTTATATATTATTCCTTTTCTTTGATCATGATCTTCTTCGCGGTAGCTTCATGCCGCACCCGTGACAAAGCCAAGAGTGAACGGTTAAGCTATACCGAATACCTTGCCAGGAAAGGCAAAAATTCCGTTGATGCGAAAAAAACAACAAGGAAAACCACCCGCCGTCCGGCTGGAAATAGTTTTTACGACAGGTACTCCAGGAAAATGGGCGTAGATTTTGATGGAACAGAAGACCCTGAACTCATCAAAGAGGTGGAAACATGGATTGGCACACCTTACAAATACGGAGGGTACACCAAACGTGGCACGGATTGCTCGGGTTTTGTGAAAACGGTTTACAAAAAAGTCTATAACATAGACCTGAACCGTTCTGCCAAAGACTTGGTAAAAAACGCAAGGCTGATATCAAAAAATAGGCTGCAATTTGGTGATTTGGTCTTTTTTAAAATCAATAAGCCCAGGGTTTCGCATGTTGGTATCTACCTGGGGAAAAATAAGTTTATCCATGCCTCATCTTCCAGGGGTGTTGTAGTGAGCGATTTAACAGCAACGTATTATACGAAATATTTTTATAGAGGTGGCAGGATCAACAGGTAAACCAAATGGTATTCAAAGATACCAAGTAGAATTTGAATATTTACTTGGTATTAGTAATGAAGACATAACTTGCCATTTAACAGCAAAAATTCCAAAAAAAAGTTGTCCAAGAAGTCTTTAAAAGGATAATTTAGTGACGGGGGTGAGTTTGATAATAAACAGATGTACTGTCTTTTAACTTTTCAGGATTCCATAAAAATCACTCACCCCGTCACTTTTAGGACAGTCTCTTTTTTTTTACCAACCAAATACTTTTACTCTGACTTATCCGGGAAGTCCGGCACACCAGGTAATTCGCCGGGGTGACCTTTCATTTCCTCCAATATGACTTCTATGGCCTTGTTCAATTGTTGGTCTATACCCTTGTATTCTTTTGCTGGATCGTTGATCACCTCTATATCCGGCTCTACTCCATGTCCTTCAATAATGAATTCTTTCCCTTCTTTATCAAAATGGGCAAACTCGGGTTTGCGCAAAGAAGCTCCATCCAATAAGGGTAAAGATCCTCTTATTCCAACTACACCACCCCAAGTTCTTTGTCCGATCAATTTCCCAAGGTTATGTTCCTTAAATTGATAAGGGAAAAGGTCTCCGTCGGAAGCTGAATACTGGTCAATCAGGCACACCATTGGTCCATAGATCAAATCGCGAGGCCTAGGTGTGGCTGTGGTATTCCTGCCCATGCCCATGTGGGTGAGTTCGCGTCTCAATCGCTCAATAATCATAGGAGAAACATTGCCGCCACCATTGCCCCTGTCGTCAATGATCAAAGCTTGTTTTTCCAATTGAGGGTAAAAATACTTCACAAACTGGTTCAAACCTCCAGGTCCCATGTCAGGTATGTGGATATAGCCAACTTTGCCATCAGTTGCTTCATTTACTTTTTTTATGTTATTCCTTACCCAATTGAAATAATACAGTTCTGCCTCATCAGCTATAGGTTTGATAAGCTCAGTATAAGCCCCTTCTACTTGGGGTTGTGAATTCAGTTTTAGTTCTACTTGGTTCCCGGCTGTATTGATAAGCAATTCATACATATTGTTGACATCCTTTGTAGAATAACCATTCACGGAAATAATATAGTAGCCTTCTTTTGCATTTCTCCCAATACCTGCAAGTGGAGAGCGCTTGCTATCATCCCAGTTTTCACCTTGAAGTATCTTGGTAATCTTATAATATCCTGATTGATCTCTTTGTACCTCAACGCCCAACAATCCAAGTTTGATCTTTTCGGGTTGGGGCCTGTCGCCACCATTGATGTAAGCATGGCCTACATTCAGCTCGCCAATCATTTCACTTATCAAGTAGTTAAGGTCATTCCTGTGGTTTACATGTTTTATAAGCTGCCCGTATTTGTCTTTTACTGCATCCCAGTCAACACCGTGCATATTGGGGTCGTAAAAAAAGTATTTCATCTGCCGCCAGCATTCATTATAGATTTGTTCCCATTCTTTTTTATATTCTGCCCATGTCTTCATCCCCGAAAGGTCTACGTGCTCCTTTATCTTTAGTTGTTTCGGTTTTGGAAGGTCGATAACAGAATACTGATCCTTTTTCCTAACCAGCATTTTTTTATGACCAGGAGAAAGCTGGTAGTTACTGAATTGCCCAAGCTCTGTTTCCTTCTTATTTTCTAAATCATAAGCCATGAGTTTACTCTTGTCTCCATGAACTTTTTTCATATAGTATACAATGCCATTCACAACGTTGATGTTCCAATAATTGGCGCCTTCAACAGGAATTTTTCCTGTCCTTTCGGTGATGTTCTCAAAATCAATGGCAACAGAAACCTCTTTCTTTTCTCCCGGCTTTTTTTCGTTTTGGTTTTCTTGATCCTGGTCAATGCTTACTTCATCATTTTCAGGTTTCAAGGGAGAAGGAGTATCTTTTTGAAGGGCGATAAAATATATGCCGCTCATGTTTACATAAGCATGATTCCATTCCGTTTGGCTATAAATGGGTTTGAAATTCCTGAAAGAAGCAAAATACAAATATTTTCCGTCATCACTAAAAACGGGATATGAAGAAGCATACCATTTTTCGGTAACAGGTTTACTTTCTTTTGTTTCGCAATGGTAAATAAAAATTTTGTTATTTCCGCGGTTATTGGGTTGTTCATAAGCAATCCATTTGCTGTCTGGCGACCAGTTGAACCTTGTATATTCCCAATCTATTGATTGGTCTACCAGCGTAATTTTTTTTGATTCGATGTTAATGTATTGCAACCTAAGCTTCTTATCCGACCAAAGAATCTTTTTGCTGTCGGGCGACCATTTGAGCTTGAATTTGTATGTGTCAGCATTTTTGGTAAGCTGAACCGGTTTAGCCTGACCATCTTTTTGTATGATGTAGATTTCGTCTTCACCGGTTGCATCCGAAATATAGGCAATATACTTGCCATCTGGTGACCAGGCTACGTTTCTATCGTGTACACCCGGTGTATTGGTCAAATTATTAGTGATACCCGTTTTTGAAGGAACAGAAAAAACTTCCCCACGGGCGCTATACGCAATCCTATTACCACCAGGGGCTATGGTATAACTTTGGATATTCTCATTGGCGTTGACAAATTCTCTGCGGCTTGAATTAAAATCATCAGCAATTTGTATGCGAATTTTTTTTGCTTCTTGTGTTTCCAGGTCAAAATTATAGATATATCCGCCATTCTCAAACACGATGGAGCTATTTCCAATGGATGGAAATTTAATGTCATATTCCTGGAAATCGGTTACTTTCTTAGTTTCCTTGGTTTCCATATCATAACAGAACAGGTTCATGATCCTGTCCCTGTCAGAAATAAAATAAATTTTGTTTTCATGCCACATGGGTATGATGTCTTGGGCTGGTGTATCCGTGATCTTTTCTGTTTCGCCGGAGTTAAAATCGTATATCCAGGTATCAGCAGCCATACCACCTTGGTAATATTTCCACGACCTGAATTCACGAAAAACTTTATTGAATGCAAGTTTTGATCTATCGGGCGAATATGAACAAAAACCTGCGCAGGCAAGCGGTATCTCGGATGAAATATCTCCATTTACAGAGGCTAAAAAAAGCCTACCTTTAAAGGAGTTAAAGGATTTTTTCCTAGAGCGGTAAACAACATGTTCATTGTCTTTCCATCCCATCACAATGTTGTTGGGCCCCATCCTATCGCCAACATCATCGCGGTTCAATGTAGCTGTAATGGAAATCCTCTTGGGCTTTCCACCTTGAGCCGGCATAATATATACCTCGGTATTGCCATCGTATTGGCCGGTAAAAGCTATCTTTTTTCCATCGGGAGAGAATCTTGCAAACATTTCGTAACCTAAATCTGTGGTGAGCTTTCGCGCCATCCCTCCTGATTTATCCACGGTGTATAAATCTCCTGCATAGGTAAAAACTACCTGATCGTTATGAATGGCAGGAAATCTCATCAATCTTGCTTCCTCTTGAGAAAATGCAACAATTGCATTAACCAAAATCATCGCTATTAACAATATGTTTCTTTTTTTCATTGGATATATTCTAAAAGTTAAAAAAGATTAGTTGCACGAAAGTAATAAAAAATTCTTTCAAATTCTATAAAGCAAACAGGAGAAATAATAAAATTGTAATAACAAAAATATATATCCCCAAAAAAAGCGTTAGAAAAATTTCCTGTTGTTGTTTGGCAAACAGTCAACATTATAGTTAATGCCGACAAAATGATGTTTTCATTTTCATGTCTCAATTATTTAAAGTATTTTTACATTTGGAAATCTAAACTGTGCCCCTGCAATATTTTACAAATAAACAACCTTGATTGTAAATCAATTAATTATGCAAATAAAAATTTTTAGAGTATGAAAAAACTATTACAAATTCTACTTGGCACGATATTTATTTCGCTCACCAGCAATGCTCATGCTGTGCCGGCTTATCCTCATACAGTTGAATATACGCAACCGGACGGTAAAGTGATCCAAATGAATTTAAAGGGCGATGAATATGTTCATTGGGCCGAAACAATTGATGGATATACCATCCTGCAAAATGAACAAGGGTATTATGTTTATGCTGTCAAGAATACTGATGGCTCTTTAGGATTATCCAACACCATTGTAAGCCCCAGGAAAGAGAGAAAAGAAAGGGAACGTGCTTTCCTTTCCTCAATGCAAAAGGGATTAAGGTATAGCAAAAAACAAATTGCAAAATTTGAAGCTACATTTAAGAAAGATGCTTCCAGGATGGGCGGGTTCCCTACCACTGGGACAAACGACCTCCTGATGGTCATGGCAAATTTCAATAATACAAGCACTACATACGGGCAAACAGACTTTGATAATTACATGAATCAAGCCAATTACAATGGCACAGGTAGTTTTAAAGATTATTATTTTGAATGTTCCTATGGGCAACTAACGGTAAATACTACCGTTACCGTATGGGTGACAGTTCCTAACACCCATGACTATTACGGGCCTCAAAGCAATTGGGGTGAATTTGCTTATGATGCTGTTGTAGCAGCCGAGAACCAAGCCGGTGTAGATTTTTCTCAATTTGATAACGACGGCGATGGTGTTGTTGATGGTGTTGCCATTATACACCAAGGCCAAGGACAGGAAGTTTCCGGGAATACAAACGATATTTGGTCTCATAGCTGGAATCTTTCTAGTGCCGGGTATACTGCAGCACAAAGAACTTTTGATGGGGTTGAAGTGAATGCATATACTACTCAGCCTGAAATTGCTGATGCTTCCAACAACATGGCAAGCATCGGCGTTATGTGCCATGAATTTGGCCATAACCTCGGCGCACCAGATTATTATGACACCGATTACTCAACAGGAGGGCAATACTCCGGTACAGGCAACTGGGATTTGATGGCTAGCGGGGCTTATAATGGTTCACCATCAGGAGCCGTGCCTGCCCATCATAATGTTTTTACCAAATGGTATTATTATGGATGGCTTACACCTACTGAACTTACCACGGGACAAACAGTTACACTAAACAACATTGAAACCAACCAAGAAGCATATTATTACACCACTCCTTCTACGAATGAATATTGGTTAATAGAAAATAGGCAATTGAATGGGTTTGATGCTTATTTACCGGGTAGCGGAATGATCATATATCATGTAGATCAAGACAACGTTGATGCAAATTATTCTTCTAACGAAATCAATATTACCCACCCACAATACATGTACCCGGTATGTGCAAGCGCTACTACCGATCCCTCATCCACACCTTCCGACTATGGGTCTATAAGCTCGGCCGGCTGTCCTTTCCCGGGAACATCAAACTCCACGGAATTCTCTGATGCTTCAACCCCCAGTTCTACTGATTGGAGCGGAAACCCAACAAACAAACCCATCACCAATATCACCGAGAATGCCGGTTTTATCACGTTTGATTTTATGGGCGGTGACTCCGGGAATCCGGGTAATGTCAATGCAAGTGCGGTTTCTTCTACACAAATCGATATTTCATGGACATTAAATCCCAGTAGCGACCCTGTATTGCTTGCATGGTCAACTGACGGCACTTTTGGAACACCTACAGACGGAACTACGTACAGCGCTGGTGATAATATTTCCGGCGGCGGAACTGTACTTCAATACGGAACTGGAATTTCATATTCGCATACGGGCTTAAGCGCCTCAACAAGGTATTATTATAAAGTGTGGTCTAATGACGGAACAGCTTATTCTACAGGTGTTACAACAGATGCAACAACTTTATGCGGTGCCATTACAACCTACCCTTACAACCAGGATTTTGACAGTTGGACAACAAGCTCACCTGCTGTTGCTTGTACCCCAGATGGCACAGTTACCCTTGAGCAATGTTGGAGCAATGCAACAGGAGATGCAATAGATTGGGATATTTTTTCAGGAAGTACAGGCTCTACAGAAACAGGTCCATCTGCAGATCATACCAGTGGTAGTGGTAATTATTTATACACAGAATCATCCGGTCCATGCAACAGCACTGGATATATCTATTCTCCTTCATTTGATTTTTCTTCGATTTCAAACCCTTTATTAGAATTCTGGTATCACATGTATGGCGTTGATATGGGCACATTATCCGTCCAAGCCTCAACCGATGGCGGATCGTCTTGGTCTGCCGACCTTTGGAGCCAATCCGGTGACCAAGGTGATAACTGGCTAAATGCCTCTATTGATATATCATCTTACCAAGGTTATTCTAATGTAATTTTCAGGTTCACGGCAGTACAAGGTATAGGTTATTATTCAGATATCGCTATTGATGATTTTACTGTAAGTGCAGGATGCACTCCGCCAACCACCCAAGCTTCTTCTTTTTCCGTTACTACGGTTAATGATAATGATATCACTATTAATTGGGCAAGAGGCAATGGAGATGCTGTTCTTGTGGTGGCTAAAAAAGATAGCGACATAAGTGTGGACCCGATCAACGGGTCAACCTATACTGCAAGCTCCATATTTGGAGCAGGTGATGAAACTGGCGCCGGGAGTTATGTGGTGTATAATAACACCGGCACCAGCGCTACAATTACAGGATTATCACCGGGAACAACGTATTATTTTGCCATCTACGAATATAATGATGCAGAGAAATGTTATTTAACCCCTGCTTTAACAGGAAATGAAACCACAACCGTTACACCCATTAGTTATTGTTCTGCATCGGGAGGCGGAGATGAGCATATTTCCGGTGTTGAATTAGAGGATATTATCAATACAGGCACAGGAGCAAGCGGATACGCTGATTATACTTCCTCTGTTTCTGCCGCTAACCTGTATAAAAATCATTCTTATGATATAACCATCACCAATGGCAATACTTATCTTACGGATGACTTAGGAATCTGGATCGATTTTAACCATGACGGTGATTTTGATGATACCGGCGAAAACGTAGTTTGTGCTGTAGATGATGGCGCTAATGGAACTTATAACTTCACCATTCCAACAGGTGCTACCATAGGACAAACCGTTATGAGAATTCGAATAAAATACTCGAATAGTGATTGCGGTTCGCCTTGTGGAGCAACAACTTATGGAGAGGTTGAAGATTATAGCGTTAATATTTTGCCAACATACAATGTTACTTTTAATGTAAGCAATAGTATTGATCCCCACCAAGGAGCGGAAGTTACACTTGCAGGGTATGGAAGTCAAACAACAGATGCTTCTGGGCAAACCATTTTTTCCAATGTCATACCCGAAAACAATATAAGTTATACAGTTTCAGCCACAGGATTTGAAGATAACACCGGCGCTGTAGATGTTGTTAGCTCAGATGTAAACGAATCAGTAACTTTACAACCTGCTTACACTTCCATTTACGACATTCAATACACAAGCGATGCTTCCGGCGATTCGCCACTCATTGGTTCAGTGGTAAAAACCTCTGGTATAGTCACTGCTGTAAAAAGCAGTGGATTTTATATTCAAGATAGCTCTGCATCATGGAATGGCCTGTTGGTCTATACTTCCGGTGTCCCTGCTGTTAGCCAAGGCGATTCGGTCGTGGTTTCTGGATATGTAGATGAATACTTTGGCGAAACAGAAATCAATAACCCACCAAGCATCAGCATCATATCAACAGGCAATGACCTACCAGCTCCTATGGCTCTCACAACGAATAATGTAAACAACGAAAACTATGAAGGTATTTTGGTTTCAGTGGAAGGTGCAATAGTTACACCGAACACCGGCGATACCCACGTAGATTGGAAAGCAAACGATGGTTCCGGTGCCATTAACCTCGATGAAATTATTTATGACCCGGGATATACCAGTGGAGAATATTACAATATCACAGGGGTTGTAAGGTATTCTTGGGATACTTATCGCATTCAACCTCGTAGTGTTGATGATGTTTTACTACTTTACAACGTTACTTTTGTTGTTGATAATGGAACGGACTCTATACAGGACGCAACAGTTAGTTTAACAGGATACGGATCAAAAACTACGAATTCTTTAGGACAAGCTGTATTTAATGGTATAGCCCCCGAAAATGGAATAGCTTACTCCATCAGCGCTACAGGATATGAAGATGCCTCCGGTAGCTTGGATGTAATTGATGCCGATGTTACAGAAAACATAACCTTACAACCGCTTTACACCGTGACTTTTCTTGTGGATGATGGAACAAACCCTGTTACAGGAGCACAAGTCACCTTAAGTGGCTTTGGAACCGGAACTACGAATTCAAGCGGTGAAGTAACCTTTACAGATGTAAGTATAGAATCGGGAATTGATTACCTTGTAGCTGCTACAAGCTATGACCTTGTAAATGGAACCGTTGATGTGATTGATAATGACGTTACGGAGTCCTTATCCCTTAATGCTTCTCCATATTGCCATGGAACTGCCAGTAGCTCTTGGGAGCACATCAACCAAGTGGATTTTAATGCAACTACCAATGGAAATACAGGCTTAGGTTATGGCGGTTACCAGGATTTCACGTCCATTGTTACCGATGTGTTGCAAGGAGAAACCTGCTCTATAACTATAACCTTAGGCAGCGCTTACGACCAAGACCAGGCAAGAGTATGGGCTGATTGGAATCAAGATGGCGATTTTGAGGACACCGGTGAAATGGTATTTGAATCCGGGGTTGGTCTTGGGCCGTTCTCCGGTTCCTTTGATATACCTTCTGATGCCACGACAGGCCAAACAAGAATGAGAATAAGGGTATGGGACAGCTCTTCCGAAGCTGCTGGAGTGAATGGAGGCCCTTGTGGCGAAGAAACCTGGGGCGAAGTGGAAGACTACACCCTAAATATTGAACCCACTTTCAACGTAACTTTCAATATAACCGATGGTACAAACCCTATTGAAGGAGCAGAAGTAAATTTTGACGGATACGGCGTTAAAACAACAGATGTTACCGGGGCGGTAGTTTACAATCATATAGTTCCAAGCAATAATATCTCGTACACGGTCACCAAACAAGATTATGATGATGCAACCGGAACTATTGATGTTGTTGATGCCAACGTCACAGAAAATGTCATCATGAACCTAACAGCCTATAATGTTACCTTTGTTGTGGATGATGGAACTGATCCTATAGAAAATGCCACTGTAAATTTATCGGGCTATGGAAATATGATCACTGATGCTACCGGTGTGGCTACATTTAATGATGTTATACCCGGAAATGATATCGTATACACGGTTACAGCCCAAAACTATGATGAGTACACTGATAGTGTTGATGTGGTTGACGCTAATGTAACGGATAGCGTATCATTAACCCTTACAACTTATGATGTAACTTTTATTGTTGATGATGGTACAAACCCCATTGATGGAGCCACTGTAAATCTATACGGTTATGGCAATATCACCACCAATGCATCGGGAGAAGCTTTGTTTACAAATGTGGCGCCAGATAGCAATATTAACTATACTGTCACAGCCACCGGCTATAATGACCTTTCAGGGAGCATGGATGTAGTTGATTCAGATGTTACCGAGTATGTTTCCATGATCTTGACAACATTCCAAGTCACATTTAATGTAAATGACGGTACCGCACCATTACAAGGCGCTAGTGTAATGTTATCGGGATATGGAACACATACCACTAATGCTAACGGCCAAGTGTTTTATACAGATGTTATCCCTCAAAATGATATTCAGTATACTGTTACCTCAACAGGATATGATGATGTAACAGGAACCATTGATGTTATTGATGCCAATATCACAGAAAATGTGATCATGTCTTTATCTGTTTATGACATTACTTTCAGGGTTTCTGATCAATCTACCGGGAATCCTCTTAGCGGGGCTTCAGTAAGTTTCAACGGTACATCACAAACAACTTCAGCTTCAGGCGAAACGGTATTTACAGGTGTTGAACACGGAACAGGATATAATTACACAGTTACGGCAACCGATTATAATGATGCCACAGGCCAAATGGCTGTTACAGGTAATGATACCGTTGATGTGTCAATGATACCGGAAGGTGTTACCACTTATATGGTTACATTTAATATCAATGACGGCACCAATGCTATACAAGGAGCCTCGATCAACCTCAACGGCTATGGGCAGCAAACAACAAATACATCAGGCCAAGCTGTATTTTCGTCAGTTGCTCCACAAACCAATATAAACTATTCGGTTCAAGCTCCAGGATACGACCCGTATAATGGCGATGTGGATGTGATCAATGCTGATGTTACAGAAAACGTTTCACTTAACATTACAACCTACCAGGTCTCTTTTGTTGTGGATGATGGGAGCAATCCTATTGAAGGCGCATCAGTGAATCTAACGGGATATGGCGCTCAAGTAACAGGCTCTTCTGGTGTAGCAATTTTCACAGAAGTGGCACCGGCAAGCAGCATAGGATATACTGTTACTGCCGCAAACTATGACGACCAAACGGGAAGTATTGATGTTATCGATGTAGACGTTAATGAAAATGTTTCACTTAACGTATCTACTTATGACGTAACATTCAATATAAGCGATCAAACCAATGGAAATCCAATCATTGGCGCTTCGGTTACTTTTAATGGATCCACTCAAACAACCAATAGCTCAGGTCAGGCTATTTTTGCCGATGTAAATGCCGGCTCAACATATAATTACACGATAACCAATTCAGGGTATTATAATACAAGCGGTTCTATAACGGTAGACGAAAATGAAACTGTTGATGTTTCCATGATCCCGGAAGGTACTTCTACCTACACCGTAACTTTTAATGTTGATGATGGCGCCAATTCACTGGAAGGTGCAACAGTAAATTTATCAGGCTATGGCACTCAAACCACTGATGCATCAGGCATAGCTACATTCAACAATGTAGTACCTGCAACAGGTATTTCATATACAGTAAGCGCTAGTGGCTATACAGATTCTACCGGCACCGTTGATGTAGTTTCCTCCCCGGTGAACGTGGATATATCTCTATCCCTTATTACTTACCAAGTTACATTTTATGTTAATGATGGAACAACGTCCATCGAAAATGCCACGGTAAGTCTTAATGGATATGGTTCAGAAAACACGGATGCTTCTGGTATGGCAGTATTTACAGGAGTTGTGCCAGCAGCAGATATCAATTATACTGTTGCAGCTACCGGTTATGATGGTGTAGCTGGAAGTATTGATGTGATTGATTCTGATATTAACGAGTATGTTGTTATGAGTATTACAACTTACCAAGTTACTTTCAACATAGATGATGGCGCAAATCCTATTGCCGGCGCAGCAGTTAATTTAACCGGCTATGGTACACAAGCCACCGATGCTTCCGGGCAGGCTATATTCAACAATGTAATACCAGAAACCGGCATTGCCTACACTGTAGTAGCGGATAATTACGATGATACCACCGGAACCGTGGACGTGTTAGATTCGGATGTTACCGAAAATGTTTCCATGACGCTTACAACTTATGATGTGACTTTTGTCGTGGATGATGGCACAGACCCCATAGCCAATGCAACAGTTACATTAGCCGGCTATGGCTCACAAACTACCGATGCATCAGGACAGGCTGTATTTACAAGTATTGTTCCCGAAACTGGCATTGCTTATACTGTCACAGCTGATATTTACGATGATAGCACCGGAACCATAGACGTGGTTGATTCGGATATTACCGAAAATGTTTCCATGACACTTACAACTTATGATGTGACTTTTGTTGTGGATGATGGCACAGACCCCATAGCCAATGCAACAGTTACCTTAGCCGGCTATAGCTCACAAACTACCGATGCTTCTGGCCAGGCTATATTCAATAATGTAATACCTGAGAGCGGTATTGCATATACTGTTAGTGCCGATAATTACGATGATACAACCGGAACCGTGGACGTGGTTGATTCCGATGTTACGGAAAATGTTTCGATGGCACTCACGACTTATAACGTGACTTTCATAATAGAGATAGGCACTTCGCCTGCTGAAGGTGCGGTTGTTAACCTCACTGGATATGGCCAACAGACTACCGATGCAACGGGAACAACAACTTTTGAGAATGTTGCTCCCGGAAATATTGCATATACAGTAGAAATGACAGGTTATAGCCCGATCACAGGGACGGTTACCGTTGTGGATTCAGATGTTACAGAATTACTTACGCTCCCAGCATTTGAAGTCACATTTATTGTGTATGATGAGGAGGATGAGCCCATTGAGAATGCAAGTGTAAATCTCACAGGGTATGGTGAACAAATCACTGGAACCAATGGCCAAGCGATCTTTAATTCCGTTGCACCGGAAAACAATATTGATTATACGGTTACAGCTACAGGTTACTTAGACAAAAACGGCAACATCAATGTAGTTGACGCTCCTGTTACAGAATATGTAACCATGGTTACAGACCGGGTAAAAAATATTGCCGGGAAAGGTGTGAACATTTACCCAAATCCTACAAGAAGCAATATTACCATCAATCTTGGGGAATTGAACGGCAAAGTAACATATCTCCTTAAAAGTTCTACCGGGCAAATTTTAGAGAACAAACTTATCGATTGTAATAATGTGAATACGTACGAATTGAAATTAAAGCGCTATGGTAAGGGAGTTTATTTCTTGCACCTGTCGGGTAAGGATTATAATGCTGTTACTAAGGTGATCGTGAATTAATGAATACTTCTTTAAAAAATCCCCGTGGAGATGTTACTTCTGTTCTCCGGGGATTTTTTATGAGTAGAAGTTTATCAAGAACAATTTCAGTAAGTTTTCAATTCATTCGCCGTATTTTTCTCTTTACCTGACATAGATTTGACGTTTATGTAAATTGCAACTTTTAGAAAAATAATTCGTTTTTATTTTGAGATTTAGCTATATGTTACAAAAGTCATATCGGTATTATTTATTGATAGTAAATTTGTTATACAGGTTTACCATCGCGTTTCTTATGGCTTGCTATAAAATTCAGTTTCATTAGAATGAAATTAAGTTAAGCGTCTGATTTCCAATTTAATATTTTGCAAAAATCGCAGCATTTTCGTTTCAATTACTATGGAACCCTTCCCGCTCTGCAGCGGGACAGGCTATGTTTTATTCATGCCCTTTTTTGTACATCAGTGCATGAGGGTTTCATCTGTTTATATTTAGTCTTTGCAAGAAAACGCCAAATACTGCGTTATACTCGTTTTTGAAACA
>CAZJDA010000016.1:58891-83918 GCA_964544705.1 uncultured Bacteroidales bacterium | reverse complement strand
ATTTTTATGATGCAATGCTTAACCGCTTGAAGGGGTTTTCGCTTTCGTTCCTTCGTTCCATCGTTCCTTCGTTTCTTCGTTCTATCGTTCCATCGTTCCTTCGTTCCTTCGTTCCTTCGTTCCTTCGTTCCATCGTTCCTTCGTTCCTTCGTTCCTTCGTTCTATCATCCACACATTCACAAATTAACCAATTAACCAATTAACCAATCAACAAATCAACACATTCATCCACTCGTTCAATCGCTCCATCGTTCCATCACTCCTTAAACCAACCGCTTGAAGTGGTTTTCGTTTCTTAAGTTTGCATGGATTCCTCTATAATGTTACCCTTCAAGGGGTTTTCCTTATTTAATTCATGATCTTTATTTCTGAAGTAAGTTCCAATGCTTTCCTATAAACGAAGCTAACTCCACAATAGCGCTCTTCCGAAAGGTTAACAGCCTTTTGGAGCTTCTCTTCAGGCAGGTCTTTCCCTTTGAATTCATAGATCACATGCATTTTATCGTAATGCTTGGGATGCTCTTCCGTATGGCTAGCTTCCACCTTTACGTGGAAGTCATCAACCTCAACACGCATTTTTTTCAAGATGGATATCACATCCATGGCCGTACACCCGGCAAGGGCAAGAAGCATCATCTGCTTTGGCCTTGGGCCTTTGTCTTCTCCGCCAACATTATCGGCTGCATCAATTGTTATTTTATGGCCGTTCATTTCAGTGCTGAACGACATTTTATCGTTCCATTGTAAATCTAGTTTGTGTGTAGTCATATCATTTTTGTTTATTGTATTACTCGAACCAAGGGTCCATGCTTAAATTTGTTGAGGCATAAATATCCGTATGCCCTGCTTTAAGGATGAGCAGCAATTGCTCTTTCTTTGTTTCCGCTTCCTTGTTGTTTTCATCAATACGTAATGCTTCATTAACGCAGTTCAGAGCTTCTGCGTTTTCTTGGTTTTTTATGTGTTCTTCTGCTTTAGAAAGAAGTGAATGTGTTTTTTCCTTATCCATAAAGCCATATCTTTTCTTTTTCAAAGATAATAATAATTAAAAAAAATAGATCATTTTGTTGAATTGATCTTTTAAAAGGAATAAACAAAAAGGATTGCAGAATGTTCAGAACTTCTATTTTATATAAGTATTACTCTTTCTTTTTTAAAATCTATACCAAGTTCACTGGTTATTCCACCCATTTGAAATGAATGATAATATAATGAACCAGGTTCGATACCTATTGTTAAAGAAGAATAATTACTGCCGCCACCAGATTATGAAAAATGATGGATAGAACTGTAGAATATTAACCCGTGTTATTTATGAACGGTGAAGCCTTGCTCTGCCGCAGCTAAGCATAGGCGAAGCGCTCAACTAAGTTACTTTCACGGGTTAATGCTTGCGATGTTCGTGTGTATGCTCATTGAAATAACTATGTGCAAATTTTTTAATGGTTTCGCGCATCATTTCAATATATTTTAGATCTGTAGTTTGCTTCGATTTCATTGCATATATTTGCATTTTGTGCAACAAAGTAAGCTGGGTGATGTATTTTTCATAGTTATCATCACCAGGCAATGCGATCTTTATACGTTGATGCATGAAATACTGCGAAACAATGTCTTGAATTTTTTTTGCATGTTCCTCTTTATTCACAATCCATCGTACAAGCTGGTTGTAATTTTTGTCTCCTTCTTTGCTGAGTTTTTTAATCTCTTTCATGGATTTTTCAATGGTTATAATATGTTCTTTAATAAGTTCCACTCTCATTGAATCTCCATAAATACCGCATGGTATTTCACAATGGGCAAAACTTTTATTGGTATTTGCCATCAACAGGATTATCATCGCGAATGTGCCGGTTAAGTTTTTTTGTGTAATTTTCATGATATAAATTTTTTTAGGGTTTATTATTTCAACAAATAAAACTTGATGTTGTTTTCATTCAATCTAATAAATCTGTATTTTTCAAAATAAATGAAAAGAATTATAAAAGAAGGTTCTGTTGATAAATTAAGTTACAGGTTTTCCCTTTTCTTGTTGAGTTGTTTCCAATCCTTTCTTCATAGCATCATAAATAGCTTGGTGTATCCTTTGCCTGATCTTGTATGAATTTAATTTCCAATTCTTAACGCTGGGATGCACCCTATTGGAAAGAAATACGAAAATTAATTGGGTATCAGGGTCTGCCCAGATGCATGTTCCTGTAAAACCTGTATGCCCATATGAATTTTTTGAAGCGCTGGGTGCAATAATAGATTTACGGGATGGTTTATCAAATCCTAATCCTCGATGGGAGCCTTCATAACATTGAACAAATTTTTTCACCGTAGAAGCCTTTAAAAACCTTCTTCCCCCATAAGTCCCTTCATTAAGCAGCATTTGGAATATAATACCCAAATCGTGGGCATTTGAAAATACGCCCGCATTTCCTGCTATACCACCCATAAGAGATGCTGTTGGGTCATGAACATAGCCTTGCAAAGTCTGTTCACGCCAGAAATCATCTTCCTCTGTTGGAATAATATGCGACTTATGGAAGCTCCACAAGGGCTTGTATGTCGTGGTTTTAAGTCCTAAAGGCTTGTAAAAATATCCATTCATAAAAGAGCGTATACTGCTCCTGTTTATCGAATCCATAGCCATTTGCAAAAGAATGAAATTGGCATCACTATACCTGTATCTTTTATTTGAAAACACTTTCATACGTTTTGTCTCTTTCCAGAGGGAATCAAAATAGCGGTTCTTAAAATAAACACTTTTTGCTATTAACTTAGAAGCAGTGTCTTTATGGTAGTTTCGAGTATAGTATTCATCAAAGTTATTCATTGTGTCATTTTTGAATAACATAAACGGCAAAATAGGTATATTGGGTAAAAAACCTGATTGATGGCTCAGTAACTCGTGCAATCTTACTTCAAAAATATTGGTTTTAGGAGTAACAGTTACCAATAATGTATCATAAGCAATAAATATAGAATCATTAAGGTTTGTAGTGTCCCTTTCGTCAAGAAGCTTTTCCATATCACTTATTTCATCGAAAAAAAGTGTATCAATAGAGTAAACAGTATCTGGCTTAATATTTGAGTAATCAATGGATTTGTCTTTGAAAAATTTTCCGAGCTTATCATTCAAGCGTATCCTTCTTTTATCATACATTTTCATAGCTTCAAGGGTTGTAGCTACAACTTTAGTAATTGAAGCAATATCATAAAGATCGGATGTTTTTACTCGCTTGTTTTTTTTGTATGTGTGATAACCGTATGCCTTATTGAAAATAACTTTACCATCTTTGGCAGCAAATACCTGGCAACCTGGCATTGCATGATGCTTGATTCCTTGATATACGATTTTATCTATTTTTTCCAAGTTTTCTGCCCGTATACCTACTTCTTCTGGAAGGGTATATTTGAAACGTGTAATACTGGTTTTATGTCCAAAACCACGAGGCAGAGAATCATTAACGTTCCATGGCAGTTTCCCTTTAGCCTCAATACCTCCAAAAAGCAATTGCGCCATGTTTTTTTGAGACAGGTATGAATTGTCATAAGCCTGCACAACTACTGGGAATTGGGCCAGTTTGTTAATATTGGTAGGGTTGTTAAAGTTCAAGATAATAAGTTGGGTTCGGCTATTATTGAATTCATTTAAAATATTTATGACCGTTGTATCCAAATTAACATTATTCAATGCAAGAATCACAGGTTCCCGGGTAGTTGAGACACGTTCTAAAGTGGTTAAAAATTCTTGATTGAAATCACTAAAGTGAAGATATGGAGTATTTTTATAAATATCAGCAAATTTATTCAATGTTGGCATATCGTTTTCCCCAACACTTAGAAGGTAAGGTTTTGAATGGTGAATGTTCTCTAATGGTAGTAGTTCATCTTTGTTGTTCATTAAAACAATTGAACTTTCGTTGATTTGATGATTCAATAATAGCCTTTCAATATGATTGATCTTCTTCAAAACACTATCTGTATTGATGGGTTGAAATGTTTCAGAATGGCTCCAAGACTTAGCTAATAAAACTTTACGCAATTTTTCATCAAGTTGCTTCTTGGAGATAATCCCTTTTTTCACGAGTTGTTCAACAATAACGGTGAATTTTTCAATTCCTTTATCGGCTATTATTACATCAGCCCCAGCTTTGTAGGCTTTGTGAACCAAATCTTCATTGATAACTTGTTCAGAAAGATCGGCAATAAATAATCCTTCAAATTCGCAATGACGCTCTAAAACCGCTTTTATGTTAATAGGATGTTTGATTTCAAACGCTGAATCAACATGGAATGTTATTGCCGATAAGCCTTCATTAGCCAAAATTGAGAAAGGTTTGATGCTATTTTGAAATGTTTTTGAAGTATCTTCATTTGGAAAATAAGAGTAATTATTTAAAGATACCAACCGCCTACTATTATTAAATTGCTTTATGTAGCTAAGATAGAATTTTATGGTTTTTGATAAAGTGGTTGAATCATTAACAATATTTTTATGGTGCAGGTAATGAGTTGGATAAAATCCATTGATATGAACCTGGAGCACCTGGGAAACTTCTGATATATAACGAATATAGTGCTTAGTCAAACTATCATCCTGGCACCATTGCAAATGATTAAAATCGGTTAAATGTTGTAAATCTTTTAATGCAGGAAGACTGTTGGGGCTTTTTATGCCAGTCAAACAACGGATATCCATTTTTTCCTGCAATTTATTTATAAGATTTATATAAGAACTTAATGAATCAGCTTTGATATACAAACCACCAGGTTTTAGACTACTGAATTTTTGATATAAACTATCAATATCATTGTTATTATGGATTGTGGTTTGGCAAAACAAGAGTTGTCCAATTCTATTGTTTGCCGGCATGTTTTTTACCAATGAATCAACCCATTTGGAGTTTTCATTTAAAAAGGGTGTTTTATAATAATGCTTTTCAGGTGTGCCTTGCATGAAAAAAACTACAGCCCATAAACTACCTGCAACTAATACAAGTATTAATAAATAAGGTGAGCGCTTTTTGATGGACTTATTCACGGCTAATTTTTTACAAAGATCTTAATTAAATAGCAAAACAAATGCCATTAGCGTTAAATTTGTTTTAAGTTTTCTGCAAAATAAAAATCTAAAGCCATAATTATATAAGTGTTTTTCCTAAAATTATTAACAATAAATTCGTTGATAATCTATAAGGCCAACTATAGTATTGGATAATAGCATTTTATAAATAGTTAATTAAACTTTGCTTTAAATATTTTGTTAAAACAAGTTGATTGTTAGGTTTATACATTGGTATCTGAGAATTCATTAAATGCTAAACACATGCTAAAATGATGGATTTCAATATAATATGATTGTCATTTTAATATTTACTTTATCCAAGAAATATATAGAATTTGCATTACGTGTTCATACATAATTTTTGTGTATAAAATAAAGATTATAAGTAATTTAATCTAACAATATCATACGTTATTATATGAATTACTATAAATTCTTTAAAAAGTTTGTGTCTATAGAAGCAATTATAAGAAAACTTAATTATAGCTTTGCAAAAAATTAATTTTTGAATAGCTTAAATAATCTAAAGGATTAGGTTAAAGCATTACTATAAGTGAAAAATATAAACTATTGATTTAATGAATGTAAACAAAGAAATATATAAGCGAAAAACTTTTGCAATCATAAGCCATCCCGATGCGGGTAAAACCACATTAACTGAGAAGCTCTTATTATACGGGGGCGCTATACAAGTAGCTGGTGCTGTAAAATCCAATAAAATTAAGAAAACTGCTACTTCCGATTTCATGGAAATAGAGAAACAAAGGGGAATTTCTGTTGCCACTTCCGTAATGACATTTGAATATAAAGACATGCTGTTAAATATCTTAGATACCCCGGGACACAAGGACTTTGCTGAAGATACCTACAGGACACTAACAGCCGTTGACAGCGTAATTCTTGTAATAGATGTTGCTAAAGGTGTTGAAACGCAAACAAAAAAACTCATGGAAGTTTGCCGTATGCGCAATACACCGGTTATGGTATTTGTAAATAAAATGGACAGGGAGGGAAAAGACCCCTTTGAATTAATGGATGAATTGGAAAAATACCTTAATATTAGGGTTAGGCCTCTAAGCTGGGGTATAAATATGGGGCAAAACTTTAAAGGGGTTTATAAATTGTACGATAAAACTTTAAATCTTTTTACACCCGGCAAAAATACACTTACAGGTGAAGATAATATTCTTATCAAAAACCTTAATGATTCAAAAATTGACGAATATTTAGGAGATGACGCTGGAAGCTTGCGAGAAGACGTGGAGTTGATTGAAGAAGTATACGATGATTTTGATACAAACGAATATCTTGCCGGAAACCTTGCACCTGTGTTTTTCGGAAGTGCTCTCAATAATTTTGGAGTGAAAGAGTTGTTGGATACTTTCGTAGAAATCGCCCCCCACCCTACCGAGCGCCCGGCTGGAGAAAAGATCATAAAACCTGTTGACCAAAAATTCAGTGGATTTGTATTTAAGATTCATGCCAATATTGATCCTCGACACCGCGACCGTATTGCTTTTTTTAGGGTTTGTTCCGGTAAGTTTGAAAGAAATAAATTCTTTCATCACGTAAGATTAAAAAAAAATTTCCGGTTTTCTAATCCTGCTTCTTTCATGGCCTCTAAGAAAGAAGTCTTGGAAGAAGCATACCCAGGTGATGTTATCGGTCTTTATGATACTGGAAATTTTAAAATTGGTGATACCCTCACAGAAGGAGAGCAGTTCTTTTTTAGTGGGATACCAAGCTTCTCACCAGAAATATTCAAGGAAGTTGTTAATAGAGACCCTATGAAATCAAAACAACTCAACAAGGGTATTCGCCAACTCACTGATGAAGGTGTGGCCCAATTATTCGTTAGGGATTTGGGAAATATCAAAGTAATTGGAACTGTTGGAGAATTGCAATTTGATGTGATTAAATACCGCCTTAAACATGAATACGGCGCATTGTGCGATTTTAGAAACATAAGCTATCATAAGGCTTGTTGGCTTACCTCAGATAACAAAAAGCAATTGGATGAATTCGTTAAATTCAAGGCCAATAATATTTATAAAGATAAGGATGATAACTATGTTTTTATGGCAGAATCGCAATGGATGCTGAACGTGGCCATTGAAAACTATCCAGACATTACATTTCATTTTACTTCCGAGTTTAAAACCGGTTTAAACCAGAAATCGGCTTAAATCATTATTAAAAAAACAAATCATGATAATAGATCACATATTGAGTTTTTTAAATGGTGCGGCAAAAGATGTAGAACCCAGCCAATTGCGTTGCAAGTAGCATTACCTAACGTAACTGCCGGCATTAACATCAATGGAGGTGCCTGTAGCATGATCCATCATTCCACTAGATAAAAGCACAACCAACGGAGCCAAGTCATTGGGTTGAGTGAGTTTTTTAAGCGCTGTTTCTTTTGCTAGAGAGCTTTCTCCTACCTCTTTAATATAAGGCTCGGCCATCTTGGTATGAACAAATCCAGGGGCAATCACAAAGCTTTTAATACCATCTTTGCCAAAAGCACGCGCTATAGAACGGCTCAATGAGACCATACCTCCCTTAGAAGCAGCATAAGCTAAATGATTTTCAGTATCTCCCCTAAATGCAGCCCTGGAAGAAATGTGAATAATACGCCCTCCATTTCTTTCCTTGAAATGGTGAATAGCATTTTTACTTAATATTCCGGCCGCTGTAAGGTTAATGTTCATGGTTTTATTCCATTCTTCGAGCCAGGATGCATTGTTTTCTATGGGTGAATAAATAAATACACCTGCATTGTTGATCAAGACATCAATTTTTCCATAAAATGCAACCACTTGATCAAAAAGTTTTTCTACTTCTTTAGGTTGATTAAGATCTGCATAAAAAGATTTGGAGTTATTGTCCAAACGCTTTTCCATGGTCAATGCCTTATCTTTATCACTACGATAATGAATTGCAACGGTAGCGCCCGAATTCGACAGAGCTGAGGCTATAGCTTCACCAATTCCTCCTGTTGCCCCAGTAAGCAAAATAACCCTGTTTTTCAAATTGATGTTCATATATTCAGCGTTTATATTATTATTGAATCAATTATTTGGCTTGAAACACTTTTTCTCCACCAATATATGTTTGCAACACTTTTACATGGGGGATTTCATCCTTATCAATTTTCATGATGTCCTTGTCAAGCACCACGAAATCAGCAAGTTTACCCTTCTCTATGCTTCCTTTTATTTCTTCTTCAAAGCAGGCTTTGGCAGCCCAATTGGTCATTGTTCTTAAAGCTTCTTTCCTGGTTAAAGCTTGTTCAACTTGGAAACCCTCTTTGGGTTCACCTTCCAGGTTTTTCCTAGCAACCCCGGCATAAAAACCCAATAGGGGGTTAATGCTTTCAATGGGAAAATCACTGCCGTTGCAAAGCCAACCATTTTGTTGCAACAAGTCTTTGTAAACATATGCATTTTTGATCCTCTCCCCTAACCTTTCATCAGCCCAAAACATATCTGAAGTAGCATGGGTTGTATTGATAGCAGGTACAATATTATATTTCCCATATCTATCTATATCACTAGGGTGAACAGTTTGTGAATGCTCAATCCTCCAACGCTTGTCATTGTCTTCTTTTAAGTGTTTGCCATAAATATCCAACATCAATCTTACTGCGGAATCCCCGATAGCATGAGTATTCAGTTGAAAATTATTTTCAATAGCTACTTTAGCAATGCTATCATAATAAACAGGTTTTTCAATAATAAAACCGTAGTTTCCCGGGTCATCAGAATACGGTTCTAAAAGGCAAGCGCCACGTGAACCTAAAGCGCCGTCAGCATATAGTTTTATTGACCTAATATGCAAAAAGGGAGTTTGATATGGGCCTTTTTCCATATATGTTTCAAAATTTTCCTTTGTAGGATGCAACATTGCGTAAATCCTTAGTCTCATATCTCCTGTTTGATTCAATGAATCAATTATTTCTATGGTTTCTTTTTCAAGTCCTGCTTCCGCAATGGATGTAAGTCCAACAGAAAAACAGTTTTCTTGGGCAGTTAAAAACAATTCTTTAAGCGTTTCTTTATTTGGGGCAGGAATTACCTTTCTTACGCTGTCTACTGCCTTATCCAATGCAATGCCGGTTAAATTGCCTGATTCTACCTCTAAAGGGCCGCCTAATATCCTCGTTTTGGTTGTAAAACCCAGTATATCAAGTGCTTTTTTGTTTAATAATGCAGCGTGCCCATCAATTCTAAATAAAGCAACGGGATTATTGGGAAACAGTTTATTAAGCTTTTTATTACTTGGGAATGATTTGTTAGGCCAGTTATTCTGATCCCAGCCCCTGCCAATGATCCAATACGAGTTGGGGAGTTTTTCTTTGTGAACTTTAGTCATTTCCAAGATATCCTCAAAAGTTTTTGCGTCTCTGAGGTCTGCTTGATTCAATGATAAAGCATATCCATACAAATGGCAGTGTGCATCATAAAATCCTGGGAAAATAGGTTTTCCTGCCAAATCTATTACCCTGTCAGCAATGAAACTTTTTTCCATACGCTCCGTTTCACCAACTTGTATTATTTTTCTGGCAGATACAGCAATGCTTTCTGCTATGGTAAATGAAGAATCTAAGGTGTAGACCTTGGCATTTTTTATAAGAAGGTCAACTTTTTTTTTAGTTTTACACGAAAACATAAATAATATCGTTACAATGGTACAAAAAAATAGAACTTTTTTCTTCATGACTTGTTATTTAATAAAATACGTATTTTCCACAATTGAAAATCTAAAGATTTTTATTATATTACAATAGTATAAAAACTTTCTGAATAAAATTGTCATTAACAACCCGTTTTTATACTTTATTCATATTAATAACAAGAAAAAAAAATATTTACAGCTTTATTTCAATGTTTTACGTTTTAACAAGAATTTATTTTGCATAAAGTATTAAATAAAGGGAAATATGACAAGATTAATATTTTTTTTCGTTATATTTTATTAGACTTGGTATAAAAATAGTACTTTTGCATACTTTTTCCTAACAAACACTGTAAAAAATTGATTTTAAGCTACTTAAATTTAAAGCTTGAAAAATAAGAAATATGAGACAATTAAAAATTACTAAATCAATCACCAATCGTGAAAATGCTTCATTAGACAAGTATCTCCAGGATATAAGCAGGGAAGCATTGATAACGGCTGAAGAAGAAGTACAATTAGCACAAAAGATTAAGGAGGGAGACCAAGCTGCCTTGCATAAGCTTGTTAGGTCTAACCTTAGGTTTGTTGTCTCTGTTGCCAAGCAATATCAATCGCAAGGTTTGAGCTTACCTGATCTCATCAACGAGGGAAATATGGGATTAATAAAAGCAGCAAAAAGATTTGACGAAACCAGGGGATTTAAATTTATCTCTTATGCAGTTTGGTGGATCAGGCAATCGATTATCCAGGCAATTGCCGAGCAATCAAGAATTATTAGGTTGCCATTAAACAAAGTTGGTTCTATAAATAAGATTAATAAAGGCAAAGCTAAATTAGAACAAGAATACGAAAGAGAACCCAGTAACGAAGAATTGTCAAAATTAGTAGAACTGCCGGAAGAAGAAATCAGCGACACAGTGAAAGCATCCTCACGCCATTCTTCTATTGATGCTCCTTTAATCGAAGGTGAAGACCTTAACCTATCCGATGTTCTCTCAAACCCAGATTCACCTGATTCTGACAACAAACTTATCTCCGAATCATTACAAACAGAGATAGAGAGAGCCCTCTCTACCCTATCGGAAAGAGAAAAAGAAATAATAAAGCTCTCTTATGGTATCGGGATGAAACATGGCTTAACCCTTGAAGAAATCGGTATTAAGTTTGGACTTACAAGAGAAAGAGTAAGACAAATAAGGGAAAAAGGAATAAGAAAACTGCGTAACAGCTCGAGAAGCAGGCACCTAAAAGCTTACCTAGGCTAAGCTTTAATACCAGGCTTTCTTCTTATGATGCCGCTTTAAGTAGTATTTTAAAATTTTATAACATTTGTCTTGTAAAGAATTAATTATTGCTTAAATTTACAAAATATTGAATAAATTTAAGTGATAGTAATATTAGAATAAGGCAGTTTATTAATGTATAGAATACTTCTCATTGCGGCTTTTTTATTCTTTTCTAACAATAGCAGTGGAGTCACTGGATGTCAAACTATAGAAGTAGACTATATCAAGAAGGACAAATTCAAGCTTACTGACCACTTGTTCATTTTTGAAGATACTTCTTCCTCCCTTACGATTAAAGATATATTAAATCCTTCTATTCAAAAATGTTTTGAGCATAGTACAAATGAAAACATTACCCCCGGGTTCACTCAGTCAGCTTTTTGGTTAAAATTTGCAATACACAATAATACATCTAAAACCCAAGATTATCTCCTTGAATTAAAATATCCCATAATCAAGGAAGTGTTTTTTTATAAAACAGGTGCTGGTAAAATTCTGCAAGAAGTAAAAACCGGTGATCATGTCCCTTTCAAACATCGGCAAGTAGACCATAGGAACTTTGTTTTCGAGCTTTCAATAGAACCGGGAAGCCAGTATACATATTACCTAATGGGATTCAATCAAGGCGAAACATTGCGTTTTCCAATACAAATATACACTTTAAGCGATTTCTTTAATAATGATTACAAAGATAAGATGGTCATTGGTGCATTTTATGGATTGTTGATCTTTGTGGTTATTTTCAATATATTTCTTTTTATTACATTAAGAAGCAAACTTTACCTTTATTATGCTTTATATGTAACAACGTTAGCACTTTTCCTAAGCAATGTTGATGGGATTTCTTTTAAATTTTTCTGGCCAGGCTCTCCATGGTTTGCCAACCACAGTACTATATTTTTTATCAGCCTTGCTAATTATTTTCTCCTGCTATTTTCCAAGGATTTCCTCAACACAAAAAAATATTCGCCAAGGTTTAATAGAGTATTGCAAATTCTTATGTTTTTGTCCTTGCTTATTTTTGTAGCAGCTATTGGCAGAGGACAAATTTACCTCTATGCTGTAATTACTGCCAACTTGTTTTCACTTATCACCATTATTACAGTAATGATAACAGCCTTTAGTAGTATTTCCAAACAAAACAAAGAAGCTTACTATTTTATCTCGTCATTTATCATGTTCATGTTTGCTGTGATGATCTATGTATTAAGAAACTTAGGAGTTATTACTGATAATATTTATACCACAATAATTTTAAAGTTTGGTTTTGCCAGCGAAGTACTATTATTAACTTTTGCAATAATTGACAGGTTCAAGAGGATTAAGAACGAAAAAAACTTAGAGCTGGAGCAGCTTGTGAAAACGCGAACTGAAGAAATAAAAAGTCAAAATGAAGAAATCCGGTCGCAATCAGCACAGTTAACAGAAGCAAACGAAGAGTTGGAAAAGCTTTCGCTTGTAGCCAGTGAAACAGATAATGGAGTTACTATTTTTAATAAAAACGGGGATATAGAATGGCAAAACAAAGGATTTGAGAAACTATTCGGGTATACTTATAAAAACAAGAAAAAACAAAAAATTTCCAACGTTTTTGGGCTTACAGAAAATTTAAATTTTGGCAAATACTTAGAACGGGCAAGTAAAACAGCTCAATCGGTACTTTACGAAACAGAAGTTGAAATGCAACAAGGCTGGAATAAATGGATACAAACCAACCTAACTCCTATTACTGACATAGAGAATAAAGTAGTTCGGTTTATTGCTGTTGATTCAGAAATTACCAAGATAAAACAGACAGAAAAAGAATTATTGAAAAAAAACCAAGATGTCACGGCTAGCATTTTGACCGCGAAAAAAATACAACAAGCTGTTCTACCACCAAATCATGAGATAAAAAAATTGCTTCCCAATTCTTTTATTTTTTATAGGCCAAAAGATATAGTAAGTGGCGATTATTACTGGATTGAGAGAATTGAGCATAATATTATTTTTGCTGCTGTAGACTGCACCGGACATGGAGTACCAGGTGCATTTATGAGTGTGGTGGGGGTTAATCTAATGAACCAAGCTGTTAAAGAACATCGATTAAAAGAACCATCAAAGATTTTGAATTTTATCAACGAAGCCATTATTGAGCTACTTAGTCATTCTGATTCAACAAAAACTACACGTGAGGGAATGGACTTAGCTTTATGTTCTTTTAATTTTGAAGAAAAAAAACTTCTATATTCAGGAGCCAGGAACCCATTATATAGAATTAGAGATCAAAAACTTGAAGTCTTTAATTCTAACTATATTCCTATTGGCCTTTCAATAGATACTACTTACGAAGATACCCAAGTTGATGTACAAAAAGAAGATATGTTCTATCTTTTTTCTGATGGTTTTGCAGACCAATTTGGTGGTGAGAAAAGGAAAAAATTTCTTAGGAAAAATTTCAAAGCATTACTTATTAAGGTTAGCAAACTTGGTATGAAAGAACAAAAAGGAATATTAGGAAAAACTTTTGATGAGTGGAAAAATAATTACGAACAAGTAGATGATGTACTTATAATGGGTGTTAAACTTGATTACTAAAATGAATAGAAATATCAACATATCGTATCTCTTATTAGCCTTTATGCTGATTTTTCTTGATATAGCAGGAAGAAGTAATAATGTAAAGATAAAAGACGGGGATAAGGATGTTTTTTTCCTTAAAAATGGCCTATTTATCCTTAAAGATACAAATAACACGTATAATACTATTAATCAAGTAAAAGATAATCCACTGTTTAAGAAAGTCTCGAAAAGCAGGCTCAATGTTGGGTTTACAAATAATTCCTACTGGGTAAGGATTGACCTGGAGAATCGCAGTGGAAAGAAAATGAATTTGCTTCTATTATATGAATACCCTTTGATCAACAGCATTGAATTTTACCAGGTAAATAATGGTGAAATTGTAAAAAAACAAGTTACTGGCGATATTTACCCCTTTAATAGCAGGGAAATACCTCATCATGAATTTGTATTCAATATAAAATTACCAAAGAATGCCAACCATTCTATTTATTTAAAACTCCAAAATCATGGTGAGTCCTTAAGAATTCCCTTATCACTTCATAAATATTCTTCGTTTTTCAGGACTCAAACCATTGATACAATATTTAACGGTCTTTTTTATGGCCTCATGATATTTATTGTTGTTTTCAATTTCTTCTTGATATTCAGCCTTAAAGAAAGACTTTACATTTTTTATAACCTTTTTGTAATTGCCCTAACCTTTTTTCTTTTAAGTACAGATGGATTAGCCTATAAATTTCTCTGGCCAGGGAGTCCTTACCTTGCTAATCATATATCTAAATTTACTGCTGCTTTAACAGCATTTGCATTGCTAAAATTTACGCAATACCTATTGGAATTGCAAAAATCTAAAAACACGGCCAACACGGTAATAAATATTGCAGGATTTATAATCATTGTTCTATCTGTAATTTGTTGGGTCGACCATAGGGTAATTTACCCTTTTGTTACTATTCTAATCCATGTTTTTGCAGCCATTAGTTCAATCATAGTAATAACTTTTGCTATCATATTTTATAATAAAAAACAAAACATAGCTTTTTATTTCCTCTTGTCTTTTTTCCTTTTTATGGGCGGTGTAATGACTTACGTACTAAGAAACTCTGGATTTCTTGAAGATAATACTATTACCGAATATGGGCTTAAGATAGGATTTGCTCTCCAGGTTATCACATTATTGTTTGCTATTACTGAACGATTCAGGAGGATGAAAGACGAAACAAGAAGTGAGCTAATTGCTAAAGCACGGGCTAGAACAAGAGAAATTGAAGAACAAAGCAAGCAAATGGTGCAACAAACTGAAAAAATTATAAAAGCTAATAAAGAATTGGAAAAATTGTCATTGGTTGCACAAAAAACCGATAATGGAGTAACGGTTTTTAATACCAATGGAGACATACTCTATCAAAATCATGGAGTTTATAAATTATTTGGTTACCAGTACAAAAATATTTTAAACAAAAATAATAGCAATTCATTTGATGTTGAAACCAATGAAATATTAAAAAAGAATTTTAATACCTGTATTCAAGATAAAAGAACCGTTATCTTTGATGCCAAGCATAATACAGGAAATCGGGAATTGTGGATTCAAACAACTTTATCACCTGTTTTTAAAAATTCTCAAATAGAGCGTATTGTAGCAATAAATTCTGATGTTACCAGGATAAAAAAGAATAAAGAATCCATCCTTAAAAAAAATATTAATATAACCAATAGTATTTTAACAGCACAAAAGATTCAAAAAGCAATACTTCCTGGCGAGGAATCATTACAAAAATATTTTCCTGGTTCTTTTGTTTTTTTTGAGCCTAAAGATATTGTTAGCGGCGATTTATATTGGATTCATAAAATGAATACAAATATTATTGTTGCAGCAGTAGACTGCACGGGACATGGTGTATCAGGAGCTTTAATGACATTTATTGCCTATACACACCTTAATAAAGCCGTAAAACAAAAAAAGTTGGTTATTCCATCCGAGATACTGAACCATGTGAATGTAAGCATTAATAAAGCTTTAAGAATAACAAACGAAGACCAATCATTAAATGAGGGTTTTGATATTTCTGTTATCAATATCAATACACAAGAGCATACTTTTCAATATGCAGGAGCACATAACTCTATGTTCATTGTTTCTGGAAACAATATACAAGAATATAAAGCCGATAAATATCCTATTGGAATATATTACGGCCTCAAAAATAAAGTTTTTACTAACAGGAAAATGAGTTATCAAAAAGGAGACAAGCTTTACTTATTTACAGACGGTATCACTGATCAATTTGGCGGGCCTCATAACAGGAAATTTCTAAAAAAACGTTTTAAACAAAATCTTATGGATATTCAACAATTCGCCATTAGTGACCAAAAAAACCATCTCATAAAAAAATACATGAAATGGAAAGGCAATATTGAACAAATTGATGACATTTTGGTAATAGGCCTGGAATTGTAGTGAGTAAAATTTATTTTACTAAGTTAACGCTTTTATCGATTAAATTGTTTTTTTTTGGAGTTATTGCAATTTTATTATTATTTTTACTTCATTAAAAACGCTATAAATTTAATTAGCTATGATAATAATGGAGCTTTTACAATTTAGCAACCAGGTTAATGGTAAAATAAGCCTACCTGTTATTAATGATATGAATGGATTTAATAACCATATGCTTTGTAATACCACGGCAGGCAATAATTTTATATTGATTTTACTCGCCGCTTTAACGCTGATAATGATTCTTTTATTGATTATTACCCTGTCGAAAAATAAATCCTTAAAAGCACAGCTTTCAGAAAAACAGGAAGCTTATGATAAACAAAAAAAACAACTCACTACTATAGACCAAGAAATTGAAAAGAAGGTGAAAGAACGAACCGAGGAATTGGAAATTGAACTTAACGAACAACAACAATTCGAGGATGCTCTTAATGACGCCCTGGAAAAAGCCAAAGAAGCAAATTTTCTAAAAGATACTTTTTTATCCAATCTTAGTTTTGGTATGAGAACCCCCATGAACGCTATTATTGGATATTCGGAACTAATTAAAGAAAAGGGTGTTTCTTTAGAGGAAAAGGAAAATTATATTGAAACCATTAGTAACAGTAGCAAATTGTTGGTGAATATTATTAATGATGTTCTTGACATGTCTGATATTGAAGCAGGGCAAATTAAGATAAATAAAGATCATTTTTCTGTAAACATATTGATAGATGATCTTTATAACTTTTTTAACTCGGAAAAATCACTCGGAAATAAAGATAATGTAAACCTAATTGTTAAAAAAGGCCTTGACGATACGAATAGCATTATAAATTCGGATCAAACAAAACTGCAACAAGTTTTAACACAATTGATATCTAATGCAATTAAATTTACTGATAAGGGGAATGTAGAATTTGGATATACAGTAAAAAATAATGACCTGCTTCAATTTTACGTAAAAGATAATGGACCTGGCTTAAGCAAAGAGGAACAAGACATGATATTTGAAAAATATATGCTTGTTGATAAACCGGATAGCAAAACAAAAAGTGAATCAGGCCTTGGTTTGGCTATAGCTAAAGCTTATATTGAACTATTAGGCGGTAAAATATGGGTGGAATCTATTGAAAACAAAGGCTCTACTTTTTATTTTACCATTGCTTATAATAAAGAACCTGGGAGTAATACCCATGAAACTACTATGGAAGATAAAAACAATTGGAGCGACAAAACCTTCCTTATCGTTGAAGATGATAAATCTAGCTCTAGGTTTTTACAAGAAGTTTTAAAACGAACCGGTGCAAGGCTTATTTTTACAAGCGATGGGGAAAAAGCCATTGAAATATGTGAAGCAGAAGAAAATCTTGATCTTATTTTGATGGATGTTCAATTACCTACCTTAAGTGGTTATGAAGCTACTAAAAGAATAAAAAAAATGCGTCCAAACTTACCTGTAATAGCCCAAACAGCTAACGCCTTTGCAGATGAAAGAAATAAAGCTATGGAAGCCGGATGCTCCGAATACATCACTAAACCATTAAATAAAGAAAAACTTTTGACGATCATTAATTCCGTATTAAAAAAATAACTTTTCCTATAGTTATTTTTTTATGCCCTACCCGAAATCCTTTGGCTATTTTTACTTGTTGATTTTTTATCTTGTGACGAATCGATCAAATCAAAAATACTTAATTGGTTTTTACCAATTTTTACCTTGCTTTTTATCTGTGGCTTCATGGATTCATTGCGCTCAATGTAATCCATTATTGCGCATTTTATCGTTTTAATAGGTGTACCCCCACTTCCTTCGCAAAAATCATCCAACCGTTGCTTTTGTTTTTGTGTTAGCTTAAAAGCTACTTTTTTATACTTGGTCTTTTTCCGGTATTTTTTATACTTGCCCATATTAAGTATTTTTATAAAAAATCATAAAGCCAGTATGCATTCATATACTGGCATACTAACTAGTGTCATATAAAATAGTAAGGAGACTCTTTCGTCGTGCCTCCTCGGAGTGACGTCATTGCGAGTCTACTTCAGTCGACGAAGTAATCTCCAAGCGTCACATTAGAAATGACATAACACTAGTAGTGATATAATAAACTTTTTAATTTTTCCATCACAATATCAATTTCTTCTTTGGTATTAAATTTACTTAGCGAAAACCTAATAATAGGCCTTGTAGAATCTACCCCAATGGCTTTCATAACGTGCGAAGTCCTGATACTTCCAGAGGAACATGCACTTCCGGCTGAAACGGCAATCCCTTCAATATCCAAATTTAAATGTAAAGCCCCTGTTTGTTCATTGTTTGGAAATGATACATTGATAATAGTATGTAAGCCTCCTTCTTCACAATCACCATTAAAAGCAATTCCATCAATTTCGTTTTTCAACTTTTGAATGAAATACCTTTTTAAACCATTAATGAATTCAATATCTTTGTCCATTTCTTGGTAAGCCAATTCAAAAGCCTTTGCAAGTCCTGCAATGCAATACACATTTTCGGTTCCTGCGCGCATATTGCGTTCCTGCCCTCCTCCATGTATCAATGGTTTAATTTTACATTTTTTATTTATGTATAAAAAACCACTGCCTTTAGGCCCATGAAGTTTGTGCCCTGAACATGTTGCAAAATCCAAGCCCAAAATTTCTAAGCTATTATAGAATTTTCCCATAGTCTGCACTGTATCAGACAGAAACAAACTATTGTATTTTTTGCATATTTTACTCACTTGGTTTATGGGCAAAAGATTGCCGATTTCATTATTAGCGTGCATTAGGCACACCAAATTATTATCACTTTCGCTGAGAAAATATTCCAATTGATTAAGGTCGGGATGGCCTTTTTCATCAATACGTAAGAACTTTACTTCCAGTTTGTGATTTTTTTCTATTTGCTCTAATGTTTTGCTAACAGCAGGATGCTCGACGGAAGAGGTAATTATAGTTTTTACGTGTGTTGCCATTCCATTTAGCGCTATATTCAAAGCTTCTGTTCCTCCAGAAGTAAAGAAAATCTCTGATGGGTCAGCATTTAAAAAACCAGCAATGGTTTTCCTCGAGTCTTCGATGATTACTTTTGCTTCTCTCCCCTGCTTATGAATTGACGAAGGATTGCCGTAAACATTTCGCAAAACCTCATCCATATAATTTGCCACTTCCTTGTATACCGGGGTGCTGGCCGCATTGTCAAGGTATATCATAACATGTTTTTTATTCCCTTAAAATTTCGCTTATATCTTGCATGATTTTTCGTGCAAGGCTTTCTGCTTTTACCTCCGAGTCGCTCTCTGAATAGATTCTTATAATAGGTTCTGTATTGGATTTTCTTAAATGTACCCATTCTTTATCAAAAAGAATCTTTACTCCATCAGATTTTATTTGCTCATGGGCAGAATATTTCTTACTTATCATTTGCATAATCTTATCAACATCAATATCTTCTGTTAATTCTACCTTGTTTTTAGAGATTGTATATGCAGGGTATTGTGCTCTGAGGGCAGAACAGGATTTGCCCGATTTTGCAAGAAAAGAAAGGAATAAAGCGATTCCAACAAGTGCATCCCTACCATAGTGAAGTTCAGGGTATATAACTCCTCCATTACCTTCACCACCAATTACTGCTTTTGTTTTTTTCATTTCCTCTACAACATTTACTTCACCAACAGCGGAAGCTGTGTATCTTCCCCCATGTTTTTCTGTTACTTCCTTCAAAGCTTGGGTGGATGACAGATTGGAAACCGTATTCCCATTTTTATTATTTTGCAAGATATAATCTGCTATAACTACTAAAGTATATTCTTCGCCAAACATTTCACCATCTTCCATCACTATAGCCAGGCGATCAACATCTGGGTCAACTACAAAGCCTAGATGGGCTTTTTGCCTTATAATTTCTTTTGATATCTCATCAAGGTTTTCGGGCAAAGGCTCCGGGTTGTGAGGAAAGTGGCCTGTAGGTTCACAGAACAATTCTGTTATTTGTTTTACCCCCAGCATATCTAATAATAATGGTATGGCAAGGCCACCGGTTGAATTCACGCAATCAATAACAACTTTGAACTTGGCTTTTTTTATAGCTTCAACATCTACAAGGTCAAGCTCAAGGATTTTTTCTATGTGTTTTTCTATTAAAGATTCATCCTTTTTAATTTTTCCCAATTCCTCAGCAATTGCATAGGATATATCCTTTTTCTCTGCGTATTTAAGTACTTTCGCTCCATCGCCAGCAGAGATAAATTCTCCTTTATTATTCAATAGTTTTAATGCATTCCACTGCATAGGATTATGGCTTGCAGTGATTATAATTCCTGCATCAGCTTCTAATTCAGGAACTGCCACTTCAACTGTAGGTGTAGTTGTAAGCCCAATATCAGTAACATCAATTCCGAGGGCCGAAAGTGTGCCTTTTACCAAGTTATTAACCATAGTACCTGATACCCTGGAATCTCTCCCTATTATAAAATGAAGTTTTTTGTTTTTACTGCCACTGCCTATAAAAGCGCTAAAGCCAGTAGTATATTTAATAATATCTATAGGTGTTAAACCTTGGCCTTCTTTACCACCTATTGTACCGCGAATTCCTGAAATGGATTTTATTAACGTCATACACTATATATTTTGCTTGGTACAAAAATAGGGTTTTATCAACAAGTAAAAAAAATCCTGCAGTAATAATATAGGGGTATTATTAACAAGGTATTTTATTGACTATTAGTACGTTGCTTAATACTGTTGATAATAATCTATCGTATTTTTTTTTTGAAACACAATTAAGCAAATCAATTATTATAGTTTTTTTATACATTTGCATATAAAGTACGTAATAATATAATTATGATATATGCAAGGAAGAAATCTTTCTAACAACAGCGCAGAACAGGAAGCGCTTGCTCTTTTGCTTAAATACGAGAAAATGCTTTCCAACGAAGAATTACTCTATTTTGATATTGAAGAATTTGAAGCAATTACCGATTATTATATAGAGAAAAGTAATTATCATAGGGCTTTAAACGCTATTTCATTAGCTATTGAGCAGCATCCACAAACGCTTAGGCTTAAAATGAAAAAGGCCCAGATATTTGCCTCACTTAATAAAGAAAAAAAGGCTTTAACACTTTTATCGGAAATAGAGATATTAGAACCTTCAAACTCTGAGGTATATATTACAAAAGGAGCTATTTATAGCCAACTTAACAAAAACTTACATGCTATTAAAGAATACAAAAAAGCTATAGAGCATTTTGATGAAAGAATAGATGACCTCTATTATAATATAGCATCTGAATATGAAAAAATGGGGCATTACAAAAAAACCATTTACTATTTAAAAAAATGCCTCTATGCAAACCCGCACAATGAAAGCGCTATTTACGAAATAGCCTTATGTTATGACCTTGTCCAAAACAATACATCTTGTATTTATTACCTAACGGATTTCATTGAAAAACATCCATACTCTAAAGCAGCTTGGTTCAACTTAGGAACTTCATACAATAATATAAATAACTACAAAAAAGCAATAGAGGCATATGATTATGCAATAGCTATTGATGATGAATTTATTGCAGCATATTTTAATAAGGCAGGGTCGCTTATTTCGTCTAACAAGTATTTGGAAGCAATTGATGTGTATAAACAAACATTCGAGATCGAAGAACCAGATGCTTTAACTATCTGTAATATAGCTGAATGTTTCGAGAAAGTGAATGATTTTAAAAAGGCTATTGAATATTATAAGCAATCACTTGCACTGGATAATCAATTACCAGATTCATGGTTCGGTTTGGGCATTAGTTTTAGCGAAGAAGAGAACCACGAAAAAGCGCTAAAATGTATTAGCGAGGCTATACGCTTGGAAGCAATGAACCCGGAATACCATTATGTATTAGGTGATATTTACCAAAAGTCAGGTCAATATGAACTTGCAAGAGATGCTTTTAGTAAGGTTACAGAGCTTCATCCAGAAGACCCCGAAATATGGCTCGATTATGCAGAAAGTTATGCTGAAGAAGATGATTACCACAGTGCTTTAGCAATTGTTGAAGAAGGTATGAAGTTCCAGTCTCAAAATCAAATGCTTTATTATAAAGCCACGGTTTTTGCATACGAGATCAATGAAAAAAACAAAGCCTGGGAATATTTTTCCAAAGGATTAGCAATCAATTATCCCGACCACAAAACGATTTTTGAATACAATCCAAGCCTTGCAAATTGCAAAGAAATACTATCTTTGCTGGCAAAATATAACCCTGATATCATTAATTGAATTTATTAAATAGAAAAGATATGAATTTTAATTTACCCCATATTCCAGAACGTACTACCAAACCACGAAAAGATGGTGTTGCGATGGTTATGGATAAGGGTTTAAGCCTAAGAGAGGCTGAAAACCTCATAGATTCTGCGGGAGAGCTTATTGATTTTGTTAAACTTGGTTTTGGAACATCCTATATTACAAAGAATCTAAAAGAAAAAATTAAACTTTTCCAGGATGCAAATATTAAAACTTACCTCGGGGGTACTTTATTTGAAGCCTATGCCGTTAGAGATATGATTGATGATTATCTTAAGATGATAGATAAATACAATATTGATACCGTTGAGGTCTCTGATGGCTCTATATTAATGGAACATCATGTTAAATGCGGGTATATTCAAAGAATTTCTAAAACACATACTGTATTATCTGAAGTTGGAACAAAGGAAGCTGGGATTATTACCGCTCCCAACAAATGGATCGCCATGATGGACAAAGAATTGAAGGCTGGTTCCAGTTATGTTATTGCTGAAGCCCGCGAAAGCGGAACTGTGGGGATTTATAGGCCTAGTGGCGTTCCCCACGTGGCCCTTGTTAACAAAATTATTGCCAAAATACCTAAAGAAAAAATCCTTTGGGAAGCCCCCAAAAAATCTCAACAGATTTGGTTTATAAAACAATTAGGCGCCAATGTAAATATTGGAAATATTGCCCCTCATGAGGTTATTGCCCTTGAAACTTTAAGAGTAGGATTAAGAGGTGATACCTTCTTTACTTTTCTTCCTAAAGAATTTAAGAAAAAACAAATTCCTAAACCTCCTAAAAAAATAAAAAACAAAAGCAAAAAAGAAAATAATACAAAAGCTGGAAAAGAATAATACAAATCCTTTTTGTCTAAATAATATCTTACAACAATCCATTAAATAAAAATAGCATCGAATGAAATTTTTTTTCCTGATTTTAAGAGGCATGGGTATGGGAGCAGCAGATGTAGTACCCGGTGTTTCAGGTGGAACAATTGCCTTTATTACTGGTATTTACGAAGAATTGGTGTTCTCTATTAAATCTATTAACGCCAACGCTATAAAAATACTATTTAAAAAAGGGATTCCATCGTTTTGGAAAACAATTAATGGTAACTTCTTGCTCGCTGTTATGACAGGAATATTAATCAGTGTGTTTTCACTCGCCAAGTTATTGAAAATACTCCTAGATAACCATCCTGAATTGATTTGGTCGTTTTTCTTTGGACTGATCATAGCTTCTGCTATTTATATTGCCAAACAAATACCTAAATGGAATGCTGGCGTAGTAATATCACTAATTGCCGGTACAGCTATTGCTTATTGGATTACGGTAATATCTCCTTCAGAAACTACTACTGCATGGTGGTTTATTTTTATTGCAGGCTCTATTGCCATTTGTGCAATGATATTGCCAGGAATATCAGGAAGCTTTATCTTGTTGCTTTTAGGGAAATATGCCTTTATTATTGATGCTGTTAGTGAACTAAAAATTAAAGTTATTGCTGTTTTTGCTGTTGGCGCATTAGTTGGAATCATTGCTTTTTCCAATATATTGTCATGGTTGTTAAAAAAATACCATAATATTACTATTGCCCTCTTAGCAGGATTTATGATAGGTTCCTTAAATAAAGTATGGCCATGGAAAGAGGTAACCGAATCAGCAATGATACATGGGGAAATGAGGATAATAGCCGACAAAAACGTTACACCTGCTCGCTATCTTGAAGTTACTGGTAAAGACCCGGAGACGATTCTTGCCATTACACTGGCAATAGCCGGGTTCCTGCTTATTTGGGGAATTGAAATGCTAAATAAAAAATTGGATAAGAAATGATACTTTACGGGCTCATAGGGAAAAGCCTGGAACATTCTTATTCACAAGACCTCTTTAGGGAAAAATTCAATCGCTTAGGTATAAAAAATGTTGATTATAAATTATTTCCTTTAAAAACGATTGATGAATTACCGGCGCTGCTAAAAAAATACCCACAAATAAAAGGGCTTAATGTAACCATCCCTTATAAAGAAAAAATTGTAAAATTCACAAATCTTCTAAGCAAATCCGCCAGCGAAACAAACGCGATCAACACACTTAAAATAAACAATACCGGCCATTCACCTAAAATTACCGGGTTCAATACGGATGTTCATGGTTTTGAAGCTTCTTTTTTGAAGTATAGCGAAAAATTTGGCAAGAATGCATTAATACTTGGAACGGGTGGAGTATCAAAAGCCATTGATTACGTACTTAAAAAGTTGAAATATAAAATCCTATTTGTTTCTAGAAGTAGAAGCGCTCAAAATAATTGTATTACATATTCCGAACTTAGCAAAGAGATCATAATAAAAAATAAAGTGATTATTAATGCCACACCTTTAGGTATGCATCCCAATACAGCTATATCGCCACCTATTCCTTATGAAAGCATTACTCATGAGCATTTTTTGTATGATACCATTTATAATCCTGCTGAAACTCTTTTTTTACAAAAAGGAAAAGCCGTCGGCGCTACTATAAAAAATGGTATGGAAATGTTACAAATGCAAGCGGAAAAAGCTTGGGAGATATGGAATGAAACAGGCTATGCCTGGGATAATTATTGAGACACAAGAGAAGCATGATTAGAGTATGTACCAAATAGAAAGATTACCGAAAATCTTGAGCGA
>CAZJDA010000016.1:11513-58791 GCA_964544705.1 uncultured Bacteroidales bacterium | reverse complement strand
AAGATTACCGAAAATCTTGAGCGAATGAAACAGGCTATGCCTGGGATAATTATTGAGACACAAGAAGAAGCATGATTAGAGTATGTACCAAATAGAAAGATTACCGAAAATCTTGAGCGAATGAAACAGGCTATGCCTGGGATAATTATTGGGACACAAAAGAAGCATGATTAAAGCATGTACCAAATAGAAAGATCACCAAAAATCTTGAGCGAATGAAACAGGCTATGCCTGGGATAATTATTGAAACACAAAAGAAGCATAATTAAAATATACCCCTATATTTATTATCATAAGCTAATAAGAAATACTAATTTTGCTGTTTGCTTAACAAAATAGAAAATAATAATTCTTGTTTTATAAAGCTGATGGCTTTGTACCAGTAGATTATGCATGATTTAACAGAGGGAAAAGAACGTACACAAATATTGAAATTTGCTTTACCTATGCTACTAGGTAGCGTTTTTCAGCAGCTTTATAATGTAGTAGACAGCATCATAGTTGGCAATTACTTGGGTAAAGAAGCGCTTGGAGCTGTTGGTGCATCATTCCCCGTGATTTTTGCACTTATTTCGCTTGTTATTGGAATTTCTTCTGGATGCACAATCATTATTTCGCAGTACTTTGGGGCAAAAAGGCTGGATAGCGTTAAGAGAACTATTGACACCATGTTCATTTTTCTGTTCATGTCTTCAATTATCATCACTGTGCTTGGAATTATATTTAGCCGCGATATTTTTGTTTTAATAAAATTGCCGGAAGAGATCATTCCAAAGGCTACAACTTATTTCCGTATTTTTATTGGTGGCTTCATTTTAATGTTCGGGTTTAATGGAATAAATGCAATTTTGAGAGGTATAGGCGATTCTAAAACACCACTTGTTTTTTTGATCATTTCTACCCTGGCCAATATTGGCCTCGACCTACTTTTTATCCTTGTTTTTAAATGGGGTATTGAAGGAGCTGCCGCTGCAACGGTTATTTCACAAGCATTAACATTTTTCCTCGGAATAGCCTATCTTAACAAAACACACACACTCATTCAAATTTCGTTTAGGAAGTTCATTTTTGATTACGATATTTTTAAAAAAAGTATAAAAATCGGGATACCATCCGGGTTTCAACAAACATTTGTTGCTTTAGGAATGATTGCGCTGTTTAGAATCGTGAATGACTTTGGTACTAATACCGTGGCTGCCTATTCTGCGGCTGTGAGAATTAATTCATTTGCTGCTATGCCTGCCATGACCTTTGCTGCTGCACTCTCCACTTTTGTAGGGCAAAATCTTGGTGCCAATCGGCCAGACCGTGTAAAACGCGGCTTTATTTCAACCATTCTTATGACATCAATATATTCGATTACAATTACCATACTTATTTTAATATTTAGGGGAGATTTAATGGAAGTATTCAACCCAACTCCAGAAGTTATTGAAATAGGTAAGTCCTATTTACTGATCGTAAGTTCCTTCTACGTGATTTTTGCTTATATGTTTGTTACACAAGGACTTTTGAGAGGAGCCGGCGATACTTTGATCCCAATGTTCATTACAATAATTTCTTTATGGATATTGCGAATTCCAATTTCTTACTATTTATCTCGAATAATGGGTACAGACGGTATTTGGTGGGGTGTTCCTATTGCCTGGGTGGCTGGTTTTGTTTTTGCTTTTTTATATTACCTCACAGGACGGTGGAAAAACAAGGTAGTCACGAAACCCTCTTATGTTGCTGGTATTGTGGATGATAAAGAACAGGGTATTATAAATAAGGATTAGAATCCCCGGCGCTCCTTGTTATTCAATAAATTAAATTTTACTACAAAATTCCTGAAAATATTGAAAATACTCGTTCTAAATTATTTTTTATGTTGATTTTTTAAGAAAAAAATTGTATACTTGTTCTCACGTTTTACTTATATAACAAGTATTCCCATGCATAAATGCTTATTAAACATTCAATTAGCAACCTTCATTTTATTTATCTTTTCAGCATGTAGCTCATTTTCTGATAGCTACCGGGTAAATGGAAAACTAATTGATGTTGATAGTAAAATAGGTACTGACCCGAAATTGGCAAAAATTATACAGCCTTATAAAGCTAAAATTAATAGTGAAATGAATGAAGTAATTGGGTTTGCAGAACGTAAAATGGAAAAAGGAAAACCTGAAAGCCTTTTAGGAAATTTTGTTGCTGACCTACTGCTTGAAGAAGCCAATGAACATAAACAGGGCAATAACCCAATCGATTTTTGTGTTATTAACAACGGGGGTTTAAGAGCACCTATTAATAAAGGAAATATTACACGGAGAGATGTTTATGAGCTCATGCCCTTTGAAAATGAATTGGTTGTTATTACATTAGGTGAAAAAGGCATAGAAAAGATGTTCCAGCATATTGCCCGCAAAAATGGTGTCCCTGTGGCGGGTTTTGTAATGAAAATTAAGGATAAAAACTATACAGACATAAAACGTGCAGACGGTAGTGCTATTTCTTTTGATAAGAATTACAAAGTTCTTACATCTGATTACCTTGCCAACGGGGGTAGTAGAATGACCTTTTTTGCTGACTCCCTGGAAAAAGAAGTAATTGGGCTAAAAGTTAGAGATGCTATTGTTGAGCATATTGAAGAACTTACTAAAAAAGGCGTAAACGTTCAATCACAACTGGATAATAGAATCAAATATGCAAAATAGAAGAGACTTTCTGAAAATAATGATGCTGGGAGGCACATTTGCAAGTTTAGGATTATCTCCTTTAAAAATCCTTGCAAAAGAAGACGTAACCCAACTAACTATTTTGCATACCAACGATTGTCATAGTCATATAGAACCGTTTCCGGCAGATGATCCTCGCAATGCGGGTAAAGGTGGTTTTGCTGAAAGAGCTGGCTTAATTAATAAAATCAAGAATCAAAACAAAAACGTTTTGTTGTTTGATGCCGGAGACATTTTCCAAGGAACACCTTATTTTAATTTTTTTAATGGTGAATTGGAATTAAAACTAATGAGCGGTATGAAATATGATGCTGCTACTATCGGGAATCACGAGTTTGATAATGGCTTGGAAAACATAAAAACTCAATTGAAACATATGAGTTTTCCTTTTATATCATCAAACTATGACTTCCGTGATACACCTTTAGAAGGAAAGATCAAGAAATATAAGATCTTTAATAAAGGTGGTATAAAAACAGGTGTTTTTGGTTTAGGAATAGAACTTGAAGGGTTGGTGAACAAAAATAATTATGGTAATACAAAATACCTTGATCCCATTAAAACAGCTAATAAAACAGCTACGTTTTTGAAAGAAGACCTCAATTGTGATTTTGTAATTTGCCTTTCTCATTTAGGATTTAAATACAAGCATGGAAAAGTGAGTGACGAGATTGTTGCAAAAAACGCTAAGAATATTGACTTAATTATTGGAGGGCATACACACACTTTCTTAGAAAAACCAATACCTTTTAGAAATGTTGAAGGTAAAGAAGTTATGGTTGTGCAAGCTGGTTGGGGAGGATTAAAATTGGGGCAATTGAATTATTTTTTTGAAAAAAACGGTAAAAAGAAATTAGGATTTGCTAATGCAATAAATATTTTAAAAAATCAAGGGTAATTTTTCTTTTTTATCTCGTTTTTTTATGCAAAATTTGCGAAGAAATTTATTTTATAGAAAGCAATAACCTAAACATCTAACAAACAAATGCATCTGTAATAGAATGAATATTTTTTTATTACAACTTAAAACCTGAAATAACTGAGCTTAAAAATGGAACACAAGTCTGAAGAAATATGGAGTAATTGTTTAACAATTATTAAGGATAATATTAGTCATCAAAGCTATAAAACTTGGTTCGAGCCTATAAAACCGATCAAGTTAAAGGATAGCGTGTTAACTATACAAGTACCAAGCCAATTTTTTTATGAATGGCTGGAAGAACACTACATAAATCTCCTGAAAACAACTATAAAAAAGGAACTTGGACAAGATGGAAGGCTGGAATATAGCATTATTATGGAAGATTCTTATAGCAATAACAACCCATACACAATTAAAGTACCTACTTCTAACAGGAAGGCAACAAAAAATCCTTCAGTATCTATGCCCATTAATCTTAATTCAGACAACGCGAACAAATCCATACCCAATCCTTTTGTAATACCTGGACTGAAAAAAATCAAAATTCATTCACAACTTATTGATTCGTACTCATTTGAGAATTTCGTGGAAGGCGATTGTAACCGACTTGCCTGTTCTGCGGGTTATGCTGTTGCTAACAACCCTGGCAAGACCTCTTTCAACCCGTTATTTATTTATAGCGATGTTGGACTAGGTAAAACACACTTAGCACATGCTATCGGTATCCAAATCAAAAACAATTTCCCCGATAAAACCGTGCTTTACGTTTCTTCAGAGCAATTTTACCACCAATTTACAGACTCTGTTAGAAATAACAATCAAAACGATTTTGTAAACTTTTACCGGATGATAGATGCCCTTATCATCGATGACATACAGTTTTTAGCCGGGAAGCCCAAAACACAGGACGTTTATTTTCATATTTTTAACCATTTGCATCAGCATGGAAAACAATTGGTTATTACTTCAGATAAACCCCCGGTTGAAATGAAAGGAATGGAATCACGGCTGCTTTCAAGATTCAAATGGGGTCTTTCTGCTGATTTGCAAATTCCTGACTTGGAAACCAGGGTTGCAATCCTGAAAAATAAACTTTACAGTGATGGTGTTGAAGATATGCCGGAAGAAGTTATTGAATACTTAGCATACAATATAACTTCCAATATTCGGGAACTTGAAGGTGCCCTCATTTCATTGCTTGCCCAATCATCTTTAAATAAAAAATCTATCACGGTTGACTTGGCAAAACAAATCGTGGATAAGTTCATTAAGAGTACTTCCAGGGAAATAACCATAGATTATATTCAAAAAGTAATTAGCGATTATTTTAATGTGCCTCTTGAATTATTGAACTCTAAAACCCGCAAACGAGAAATTGTACAAGCAAGGCAACTCGCCATGTATTTCTCCAAAAAACTCACCAAATCTTCTCTAGCTACTATTGGCCTGCAATGTGGCAATAAAGACCACGCCACTGTACTACATGCCTGCAAAACAGTAAACAACCTTTTAGAAACAGATAAACGTTTTAAAGTATACGTTGAAGAGATCGAGAAAAAAATTAAACTCTAATCCTGTAAAAAGTTCCACTATATTGTGGAGCTTTTTTTATCCACCATTTTCAATAACATATAAAATCCAAGTAATTCTCATTATTTATGATTTGCCAACAGGATGGTGTTGAATAGAACCCTTGAAGGGTCAGGTTTCCTTCGTTTTTAGCAATGATGTGTATTTTCTCCAAGTAGTACGCATACGTAGGCAAAAAAAAAATAATTCGATGAAACCCGGATTTCCATTCCATTTATCATGGGGGATTGTGTCAAAGTACCTACTCAAGTCAGCGTCATATACTTCATGATTCCCTTTCCCGAGATTTTCCCGGATTTCTTTAATGGCCCCCTTTCGCTGAGCGTTTTGGCCTGAACCCATGAGATGAGTTGTCAAAATCAGCTTCGAAATAGCTTCTATTACTGTTTTACATGCCGCCTGGGCTACCCTATCTTTTATTGTGGGAATACCCAGTGGTCTCCAACCACCATTTTCCTTCTCTATCATCTTCCGCTTTACAGGTTGAGGCTTGTAGGTGCGTTTGCGAAGTTCTTCTTGTAATTCATTCAGGAACTTCACTTCACCATATTACTAGGTTTTTAATTATTAATATACGCTCACTTCATGGCGTACCCAAGACTCGAAGACCCGAAGAAACACGAAGATTAAAAGCCACCGGCGTAAGCACTTCGTGACTCTTTGAGACTTTGTGCCTTAAAGAGGTTTGCTTGATGTGCTGCAAGTAGCCAAGAGATTACTTCGGCAAACATAAAGGCCTTGGCCGGCCTGTAAATATGCCTCGTAATGACGTGCGTTTTTTAACTTTCAACTTATAAACTTTAAAACCTTTACAAACTCCATTCATCACCAACCGCTTGAAGGTTTTATTTGCTGCGCTGAAGGTAGCCGGGAGATTTCTCCCCGCTGTGGCGGATCGAAATGACGGTGGAAAAATGCACGCTTAACCCTTGAAAAGTTTACGCTTTCACTTAATCACTCAATCACTTAATAACTCTATTAATAACAAACCTAACCCTTGAAGGATTTTCTTACTCCAACAATTGCCTGATTGTATCAATTGGTATGGAGCTCTTTTCGTGGATATCTTCTGCTGACATGCCTTCGCTATGCATCCTTTTTACGAAAGTTTGCAAGGTTTCCCCAACTTCTATAAGGTGCTTATCAGGATCAAAAAAACGTATGGCCTTTTGCCCCCAGGGTTCTTCATGAACCTCGTGGAGAAAAACAACATCCTGTTCTCTTAAATTGGCATAAACCGTTTGTATGTCAGTGGTTTCAAAATACAACTCAAACTTATTACCAATATCGGTATAAAGATTACCGAGCTTTTTGGGGATAACATGCTTCTCACCTATCTCCCATATTGCTAGTCCACTCTTAAAAATGATGTTTTTGCCGAAATCATGTTCTATTTTCAGGCCAAAAACTTTTTGATAGAACTTTTTAGCAGTTTGTATCTCTTTTACAAAAACTACTACAGAATGAAATGTGATCATAATTATTGGATTTAGCTATTTAATGCGTTTACTTATCAAAAATATATATGCTTTGAACTAAAATTCTATGGATTAAAGATACATAAAATTTATATATGATTGAAAAATTATTGAAGTTCTTCAATAATTTTCCTGTCAAATATTTTTCCAACTGGATAAACATCTTTTTTGTAGTCTTTCCATTTCGACTTCTCATAAAACCAATTACAAATAGCCCATTGACTTTCAGCCAACCTGGGATTTTCCTTTTTGAACGCATCAAATTCCTTTTGCAGTTTTGGATTTTCCTTAATCATTTGCCTGGCTTTCTTTTCCATGACATAGGTTTCTGCATACTCTTTTTGCTCAAACATGGCATTAAAAAAGCCCCAATAAACATAAGAATCCGGTGCGGCAGGCTCTAGTATATGTGCTGCTACTCTTGCAGCACGCTGGTTCATATCAATAATAACAGAGCCCCTTGGGAAAAACCGCTCTTCCTTAACGGTATCTATATCGCAATTTACGGTAAGCCTCCCTTCTCTTGGCCCGGATTGGGAAAAATAACCCCCGCCTCCATACCTGTAATGGCTAAATTTATATGAATCAACAACCAAAAGGGTATCCTTTTCTAATCTTGTATGTTGTATACCATGCAATTCAATACGTTTTATCACGTCATTCCATTCGGGAGGAATAATATATGCTTCAGGCAGGCGAACCGTTTTGCCTGGTTTCATTTGGTTAAAATAGGGTATGCGATATGTAGTAGGCTTGTCAGGGTGGTACTGGAACCACAGCCCGCCAGTGAGTTCGCTTTCTACTATATCATATTCCACACCAAGAAAATCTACCATAACACTATCTTTGGTACGCTGGTAAGTGACTGCAAAAGGTTCTTCGCGAAACTTTTTTGATGCTGTTCGTTTATCGGCCTCCAATACCATTTCTTTAATGGTTTCATGTTCTTTGTTCAATATCTTTGCTGATAGTTCAAGCATTTCATAAGTTGCCCATACTCTTTGGCTGAAAGGCTTAAGCATATGGGTTTCAATAAGCAACCCCGGGCGGTTTTGAATAGCTGTATATCCTTCCGAGAGCATAGGATTGGCAACCCAAGTCCTGAGCCCGCTGCGAGGGTCATGCCAACGCCTGAAAGCCACGTAAGGGAATATAGGGTACCCGGCATCAAACATTTCTTCTTCCACTTCTTTTAAGTAAACATCTTTTTGCCACTTGGTAAGGGCAGTGTCCATATTGCCATGCAATTCCAGTCCATAAGTAACTACATACTGGTAATCAGCTCCATCAGTCACATGGCAATCGATAAAAAACTCGGGCAACCAATCGTTGAAAAGCTTCAACCATTCTTGCATGGCAGGCGCATCAGCTTTAAGGAAATCGCGGTTCAGGTTCAGGTTCTGGGCATTTGTGCGCCAGCCCATTTTCTCTGGGCCTTTTTGATTGATACGATTGTACGGGCCAAAACGTACCAGCCCATCTACATTGAAAGCCGGGATAAATAAAATGGTAATATGGTCCAGCAAAGATTCCTTTTTCTTTGTGATGGCAATATCCCTTAGCAGCATCATCCCCGCGTCATTGCCATCGGGCTCACCGGGATGAATATTGGCTTCTATCAACAAGACAGCTTGGCTTGTTTTTCTTACTTCTCCTGGCGTAAAATCCCCGTTTTTATTAGCAATCAACAAAGGTAAATCCCTTCCTTGCGCTGATTTTCCAAACACCTCGTAATGTATCCAGGGACTGGCCTTTGAAATAGCCTTGCAGTATTCTATGGTCTGCTCATAGGTAGCAGTTCTTTTCTCTCTTGACTTTTCAAAAGGAATTTCATAATTAAATGTTTTACTTGTCTCGGTATTATTACAAGCAATAAAGGCCAATGCAGTACATACAAAAAATATTCTTTTCATACTTATATTGTTTTTTTTTTCGCAAATTTATGATTTTGGGACTATAAATTGTGAATAATTTGTTCAAATTGCAAAAAAATGGTAATTTCAAAGTTTCTAACCAATAAAATTTAATAGTTATGGGAAAACATGGAATAGATATTATTAAAGTAGATGCCAAACAATTGATCAAAATGCTCAACGAGGCTTTGGCAGAAGAATGGTTAGCTTATTATCAATACTGGATTGGCGTAAGAGTAATCGAAGGCCCGATGCGCAGCGAAATTGAGCCGGAGCTGCAAATTCATGCAGACCAGGAACTAAATCACGCGGTAATGGTAGCTGACCGTATCGTACAACTGGGAGGCACCCCAGTTCTAAGCCCTGCCGAATGGATGAAGCTTAGCCAATGCAAGTACGAAGCGCCTACCGATGGTTACGTGGAAGCTGTGCTCAATCAAAACCTTACTGCAGAAAGATGTGCCATAAAACGCTACCACGAATTGGCCGATTTCTCTTATGGCAAAGACCATTCTACATACAAAATGGCTGCAACCATCCTGGATGAAGAATTAGAACATGAGCAAGAAATTGAAGACTGGCTGAACGACATCGAGAGGATGAAAGAAGATTTGAAGAAACTTAGGTTGTGATGGGTTAAAAATTTATATATTGAATGCTGCGAAAAAAAGTATGCATTTTTTAACGTCATTTTGTCTTAAAAAAGGAAAATGGCGTTTTTTTGAAAATAGCCTGCATGGGTGCATAGAAATTACCTGGATTTTGTTGTTACCTTGTTGAATTAAAAAACTATTCAACAGCGAAAGCAAGGAATACTCGTGGGGTTTGGGCTAAGGTGGACAGGCATTAAAGAACGCTCATATTCCTAATATATTGTCAACTGCCATTTAATTTATCACTTAATATGTTTTTCATATATTGGTTTGAAAAACAATTTGTATAATAAATTAAATTTTATTTAATTTGTACACTATTATTTAATGTAAGTTGGTTATGCAAAAAATGGGTGACAGGATCAAAAAGCGTAGAGAATTTCTGGATATCAGTACAGGTAATTTAGCCACAGCCATTGACGTTTCATCCAGTTTGATATCTCAAATAGAACGAGCCAAAGCATTTCCGTCCATTTTAACATTAAAAAAAATTGCTAATGCACTTCAAACTACAGTTGGGGAGTTGATTGGTGAGTATGAAACTCTGATATCAAACCCTTTACTCAGATCAAAGAACAGAAAATTTGTAAAGGAAAATGATTGTGGAACCCGACTATATTTATTATCCCATCATGACCCTAAAAAAGAAATGGATACATTTCTTGTAGAATTTGAAAAAGATTCTGATTCACAAAAAATAATGACCAGTGCCCACCCCAGGCAGGAATTCTGTTATGTGTTGAAAGGGAAATTTAAAGTAGTTTTAAACATTAAAGAATATGTGTTAGAAAAAGATGATAGTTTTTATTTTACTTCTGATTTATATCATTTATTTTCAAATATCAGCAAAGGAAATGCCCAGTTGATTTGGATAGTTAATCATTAAGCATTATTTTTTTGCTTTTATCGTTAAATTATATTTAATAATCACAATAGAATTGAAAATGCTAATTAGTGGCAGCAAGAAAACCCCTTATTTTTTCGAAGTCTTTGATAAGAAAACTTCGAGAACAAGGTTTGCGAGTATTTATTATCAGGAGTTTACATGCGTACATGACTGATGATAAATATGAGCGTAACGTAGTTATCGGAGTTTTCTTGCAAAGACTAATTATACAATAAATCAATAAATAGTTACTATAAAAAAGATTAAAAAATGAATTTAAAAAAGAGTGTTATAGATTATGACTGGACTGATATATTTAAAATGATGCATGGTTATAATTACGATGAAGAAACAGTTAATAACATTGTAAATGAAAATCTTTTGCCAATTGGCTTACTAAAAAGGTTACATTATTGTTACCCTGCTTATTCTGGATTTTTCAGAGAAAATGAACCAATATTTAAAAGTAAAACATATTACTCAGGCTTGAAGGGTTTTAGGGAAATATTGGCAATACTTGAAAAAGAAGGTATAATATTAGAAGATGTAAAGGAACGTGAGTTTTTTATAGAAGTATACAGATTCATGGCAACCAAGCATACATTAAACACTATCGACTGGTGTAAATACGAAACAGATCCGATGTATCACCTGATCTTTCCCCAGGCAGGAATGATTCCGAAAGAAGATGTAGAAAAATACCTTGTTGCAACCACCGATGAAGAGAGAGAAAATGTTGTTGAAAAATACAAGAAGAAAACGAATCCTCACGATGGTAAACAAATGCTTAACAAACCCTGGTTTGTTAATGATGAAGGGCAACTGGAAATACTTCAGGGATGCCAGCATAAATACCCACCTGTTAAGCTAATCTTTGACAAGACCACTCAGCATTGTTTTGCATTTTGCACCTATTGTTTCAGACATGCACAGGTTAGGGGTGATGAAGATATGTTTGTTCAGAATGACATTTCACAAGTTCATGATTATATGAGAAAACATAAAGAAATCAGTGATATCCTGATTACTGGAGGTGATGGCGGTTTTATAAGCTATAATCGCCTTAAAGAGTATGTTACACCTATAATGGAGGACCCTGCATTAGCACATATCAAAACAATCAGGTTTGGTTCGAGGGCCATAACTTTTCATCCCGAATTAATACTTAGTTCTAAGTTTAAAGATATTCTTGAATTATGGAACGATGTTTTCCGAAATGGCATCCAGGTGGTTTGGGTGGCTCACCTTTCAACTCCAAGAGATGTATTAAATCCTGGTAGTATAGCAGCCATTCGAAGATTGAAAAAATATGGCATAACGATTAAAAGCCAAAGCCCAATCATGAAACATATCAGCCTTTACCAAAAGAAAAGTGGAGAGTATGATATAGATAAATCCGCTAAAAACTGGATAGACCTTGGAAATATTCTTGCAATGGTAGGCGTAGGATTCCATTCGATGTATTGTGCCCGTCCTACTGGAGAACATCACTACTTTACAGCTCCATTAGCAGTTATTTCAAGAGTATTCAATAAAATATATAAAGAACTGGCTTCTATAAACAGGCCTTCACGTTTTATTACAATGACATCTTCCTCTGGAAAAATTTCATTACTGGGAACATCTGAAATAAATGGTGAAAAAGTATTTGTATTAAAGTTCAATGAAGGAAGAAATATGGATTGGATGGACAAGGTCTATTTTGCAAAATATGATGAAAATGAACACACCATCGAAAACTTGAAACCCTTCGGATCGGATAAGCATTTTTATGAAGATGAATTGATTGAAATTGAAACAAAACTTGAAGATGAGTTAAAAAAAGAAATTGACAAAAAACATGTTTATGATAAATAAAACTATTCCATCTACAAAAGAGGCCGTTGAAGACATTTTTGATGGAGCTTCTATAATGATAAGTGGTTTTGGGGAAGCAGGTAGCCCCATTGAACTTATTCATGCACTTATTGATAAGGGTACTAAAAATCTTACTATTATTAGTAATAATGCAGGTAGTGGCCATGTTGGTTTAGCTGCTTTAATTGAAAATAAGCAGGTTAGTAAAATCATTTGTTCTTTTCCCAGAACTGTAATTTCAGTTGTATTTCCTGAATTATATAAAAATGGCGAGATCGAACTTGAACTCATACCACAAGGAACACTTGCTGAACGGATAAGAGCGGCTGGAGCCGGTATTCCCGCGTTTTATACACCTACTTCTGTGGATACTCCCTTGGCCAAAGGAAAAGAAACAAGAGTTTTTAATAACAAAACTTATGTAATGGAACATGCACTTGAATCTGATTTTGCGTTGGTAAAGTGTAAGGCTGCAGACAGGTATGGTAATTTAATTTATAATAAAACTGCAAGAAATTTTGGCCCTGTTATGTGCATGGCAGCAAAAAATGCTATTATCCAGACTAAAGAAATAGTCGAGCCCGGGCAACTTGACCCGGAAAATATTGTTACACCAGGCATATTTGTTAAAAAAGTTGTTAATATTACTAACCCTGCAAACGAATCTGTTCTTGTTGCAGAAGAAAGGAGGTATCCATGGAATTAAATGAAAAATTAGGTTGGAAACCCACTGAAATGGCACAGAAAGCTGCCTTGGATATTCACGATGGTGCTTATGTTAATCTTGGAATAGGAATACCAGAGTTAGTTGGTAATTTAGTTCCCGAAGATCGGGAAGTTATATATCATACTGAAAATGGCCTGCTTGGTATGGGAAAGATTGCAGATGAAGTAAATAAAGATTTTGAACTTGTTAATGCAGGAAAAAAATATGTCACTGCTATTCCTGGAGCATCCTACTTCCATCATGCTGACAGTTTTTCGATGATCAGGGGTGGCCATATTGATATTTGTGTGCTGGGTGCTTACCAGGTTTCTGAACAAGGTGACTTGGCAAACTGGTCTACAGGTGATACTAAAAGCGTTCCTGCTGTTGGTGGTGCCATGGACCTGGTTGCAGGTGTAAAAACCATTTTTGTAATCACTAAGCATAATACAAAAAATGGAGAGCCTAAAATAGTGAAGAAATGCACCTTCCCTTTAACTGGTAAAAATGTCGTACATCGTATTTATACTGATCTAGCTGTCATTGATGTAAAAAAAGAGGGCTTATTTGTAAGAGAAATGGCTCCAAATGTAACCTTTGGTTATTTACAGGAACGCACTGAAGCTAAATTAAATCAATATTAGTTGAATAATGGCAAGAAATTCACAAAAGCATAAAAGCAAGGATATCTATGCTAATGCTATTAACGTTTTGCCCGGTGGTGTGAGCAGAAACACTATCTTACGGAAACCATACCCAAATTATGCGAAAGGAGCAAAAGGGTGTTATGTAACTGATGTTGATGGAAATAAAAGAATCGATTTTGCTAACAATATGGCTGCATTGATTCATGGCCACGCCCATCCGGCTATTGTTGAAGGGGTTACTGAACAGCTAAAAAAAGGCACTGCTTATACTTTAGCAACAGAAGTTGAAGTACGTTTTGCAGAACATTTAACAAGCCGTGCTGAGAGCATTGAAAAAATTCGTTTTGTAAACTCCGGGACTGAAGCGGTGATGGCAATGATCAAAGCCTCTAGAGCCTACACCGGTCGACCGAAAATTGCCAAATCAGAAGGTGCTTATCATGGCACCTACGATTTTGCAGAAGTAAGCCAAGTTGTTGGGCCAGATAACTGGGGCGATATAGATCAACCTAACAGTGTGCCTCTTGCTCATGGAACACCAAAAGGCGTTACGGATAATGTAATCATTTTTCCTTATAATGATATCGAAAGAACACTGGCACTCCTAGATCAAAACGTATCTGAAATTGCAGCTGTGCTTATTGACCCTATTCCTCATAGGGTAGGACTACTTCAAGCTTCACCTAAATATATTGAAGCAATTTATAATTGGACACGTAGAAATGGTTCTTTACTTATTTTTGACGAAGTAATTACTTTTCGTGCCAATTATGGTGGTGCTCAAGAAGATTACATTGTAAAGCCAGATTTAACAGCAATGGGTAAAATCATCGGTGGTGGTTTCCCGGTTGGTGCATTTGGGGGCAGTGCTGATGTTATGAGAGTTTTGGATCCCACAGCACCTGGTAAACTCAGATTTCCTCACTCAGGCACATTTTCTGCAAATCCAATTTCGATGACAGCAGGCTACATTGCTATGGATTTATATGACCAGGAAGCGATAAAAAACTTAAATGCATTGACGCAAATTGCTAAAAATCAAATCAATGAAGCCATTAAGATTGCTGATGTACCTGTCTCCGTTACAGGCTCTGCCTCTATGTTCAGGGTTCACCCAAAATCTGCTAGCCCAACTACATACCGCGAAGCCTATCAAACACCTGGGGAAGTAGCTCTTATTGTGAAATTATTGGATTATATGTTCAATGTAGAAAACATTATGATGATAAATACTTGTGCATGTATGTTCTCAACAGTAATAACCCAGAAAGAAGTGGATCGCTTATCTGAAGGCATGCTAAATGCATTTAAACACCTTAAACCCGAATTATTGAATTTACATAAATAAAAATATGATTACAAAAGTTTATATTTGTGACGCATTGCGCACCCCTGTTGGAAGATACGGCGGATCATTGTCAGGAGTGAGAGCAGATGATCTAGCTGCTGTTACTTTAAAAACATTGGTTGAAAGAAATCCTGATGTTCCCTGGGATAAAATTGACGATGTTTTTATGGGATGTGCAAACCAGGCCGGTGAAGATAACAGAAATATCGCGAGGATGTCTTTATTACTGGCAGGCTATTCTGAAACTATTCCTGGTGCAACTATTAACAGGCTGTGTGGTTCAGGGATGGATGCCATTGGAACCGCAGCTAGGGCAATTAAAGCCGGAGAAGCAAACTTAATTATTGCAGGGGGAGTTGAGAGTATGTCCCGGGCCCCTTTTGTAATAGGAAAAAGCAAAAATGCGTTTGACAGAACGCAAACGATGTATGATACTACAATTGGCTGGCGTTTTGTAAACAAAGCACTCGACAAGCAATACGGAACAGAATCAATGATTCAGACTGCACAGAATATTGCCGAGGAGATGAATATTTCAAGAGAGGACCAGGATAAATTTGCACAGTGGAGCCAGGAAAAAACTGATAAGGCACAAAAAAAAGGCTGGCTTGCAAGGCAAATAGTACCGGTTACAATTCCTCAACGAAAAGGGGAGCCTATTGTAGTAAATAAAGATGAACACCCCAGGTTATCAAATTTACAAAAGCTCGCTAGTCTTAAAACTATTTTGGGGCCGGGAACATCAATCACTGCCGGGAATGCATCTGGTATAAATGATGGCGCAGCTGCTCTATTGATAGCATCTGAAGATGCGGTAAACAAGTATAATCTTTCACCTAAAGCAAGGGTTTTAGGAATGGAAACAGCTGGAGTTCTGCCAAAATTTATGGGAATGGGGCCGATTCCTGCAACAAAGAAATTACTGGAAAGATTAGAGTTATCACTTGATGATCTTGACATTATAGAACTTAATGAAGCATTTGCTGCACAGTCAATAGGTTGTGCCCGTGAGTTAGGGTTGGCAGAAGATGACCATAGAATTAATCCATGGGGAGGAGCTATCGCATTAGGTCATCCGTTAGGTATGAGTGGTGCAAGAATTATTACTTCAGCCTTTTATCAACTCGAAAAACTTGGCAAAGGAAAGGCTCTTTGTACAATGTGCATTGGAGTTGGCCAGGGAATTGCCTTAGTTATAGAGAAAGACTAAAATCACACATGTATTTCATTGAAGGTAAAAATTAATACTATTTTCACTCTTGAAAGCGGTAAAATTCTTGAGTTTTTTGATTTTGAAAACGGCACACGCTCTCATGATGTCTTGGGAAAGCTTTTTGCACGAATCGATGTTGAGAATTTTCAAACTGTTTTTTTAAAATTTATTAATTCCATATCGAAACTTACAGAAGGAGAAAATGTTCCTATTGACGGCAAGACAATAAAATGTTCTGGCGATTCCGATAAACCTAATAGTGCCATTCATTTAGTTTTGGCTTATGCTGCAAAACAAAACTTGTGTTTAGGTCAAACTGTAGTAGACAAAGAACAATGGGGCGGATTGATATATTTTTCTTCAAACCCAATCATGGTAATTTTTCTTACAAATATACACAATTGTAATGGTATTTTATAGGATGAGGATGGAAAAAAGAAAATAGTGCGTCATTGTTTAAATCTGTTATGAATTCACAGCAGCGATGGCATAAAGGTTTCTTTACTGCACTGCCAATGCCAAAGGAAATGGCTTACTATATGTTGCTAACTGTATACAATTCCCGCCGATACCAATTGTCTACAATAAAATCACAACACCAGGTCGGCGGGAGTGATTTTCTTTTTATCTATTCCCCGGGCTTTTCTCTATTGCCATATTGATAGGTATAAAATGAAGTGCAATCAAAAATTTTCACTGAAGGAAACAAAACCCAAAAAGCCTGTAAGGCTTTCACATCAGAGCCCAGGGCAGCGCCCTGGGCTAGGAAAACAGGCAAGCCCAAAAGCCTGGAAGGCTTTAAGAAAATTTTGTAGTTTCCGACAGGAGTCGGAAACGTTAAGCTACGCTTCTATAGGCGTTCCTGGCAATACGTACTACAGGTTTTCCTGCTAGCTGTGAGAGGCAACCCTCTTATCACTTCGGATTCATCGAAATAACTGGCATTTTTCTACCGTCATTGAATACCCAATATTTGCAACTACTACAGCAAAATTCATCAAAAATCCAAAACATTTCCGCAAATATCATCAACTGGTATTTAAGATCATACCCTAATTTTGCGCATAATTACCGGTAAGATTTTTTTATGAACCAATAAATCAATAAAACGATGGAAACAAAGATCCAAGTAAAACCAATAGGCAAAGTAATAGCAGAAAACGGGAATTTTTGCATTAAGTTGGACGAACAATATATCCCGGCATTAACCAATATTGAAGGTTTTAGCCATATACAAGTGGTATGGTGGGGCAACTTGTTCGATAAACCAGGCTATAGAAAACAACTGGTAACAAACAAACCGTATAAAAAAAGCCCGGAAAAACTGGGGATTTTTGCAACACGGTCGCAGTTTAGGCCCAACCCAATACTCATTACCACCATCATGGTAATGGATATTGACCAAGAAAAAGGCTTGATTTATACACCATATATTGATGCTGAGGACAATACGCCGGTCTTGGATATAAAACCTTATCATTTCATTGAGCGGGTAAAAGAATGTTCAGTGCCAGGATGGTGCGCACATTGGCCAAAATGGTATGAAGAGGCGGCTTCTTTTGATTGGGAAGATGAATTCAATTTCTGATATTTTGTTAACTTGTGCCCCGGTATTCATGCCGGGGTGTTTTTAAAAAAGAATAATGACAAACAAAGAAACCATTTTAAAAACCATTAATTTTATTGAGAATAATTTGAATGCAGGTATCAGCGTAGTGGATATCGCTTCTGAAGGTTGTTATTCATTGTACCACTTCACCAGGCTTTTCCATTATATTACGGGCATACCGCCAAAAAAATACCTTTTGCACCGCAGGCTTACCGAGGCATTATACCAGGTAAGAGATACAAACAAAAAGCTAACGGATATTGCTTACGATTATCAATTTGGCAGTTATGAATCGTTTTCCAGGACATTCAGCAAATACTTCGGGGTGTCGCCGGTTAAGATTAGGAAAGGTTTCCCTGTCAATTCGCTTCAATTGTTAGGCCCTATTACGAAAGATTACATTTACCAATCGGATAAAGCAAGGAACCAACCGCCGGAATTGGTGACTTTAGAAAACAAAACTCTTGCAGGCATTGCATTTTTCATTGCTGATGATACGGAAATAAAAAGCCTGGGCAAGGAATGGGGGCAGTTTATGAGCCAGGTTCACACCATAAAAGATCGTGTTGTTGACGAAAGGTATTACCAGGTTCAATTTTGGTCTGATAACCAAGACCTTGGCGGTATGTATTTTTTTATCGGCGTTGAAGTAGACTCTATCCATGGCCTTGATCCACAGTTCGTTGTTAAAGTCATTCCCAAAGGCCAATATCTTTGTTTTATCCACAAAGGCCTGGCCAATAAAGTGGGGTATACCTATAAATATATCTATAACCAATTTCTTCCAGGTACGGATTATAAATTAAACCAACCTTTTAATTTCGAGTTTTACGGTGAAAAATGCCTGGGGCCTGATAACGAACAGTCGGAAAGCGAGATCTATATTCCCGTTGGTATGTAAATGGGTTGAAATTTGGTAGGTTAAGTAGTATCAATTAACCGGGAAAAATTGATTTAGAATGGTATACAACCCGGAAATTGAAATTGGTTTTGTTGCATGGTGGCTAAATCCTGCAAGCCTGCTTTTCTCTTTATCTTCCGGCAATGCATTGGCTGTTAGCGCTATAACAGGCAAAGTGTTATTTTTCTTCCTAATCCCAGCGATCACTTCATAACCATCCATCCCAAGTAAACGAATATCAAGGAAAACCAGGTCAATATTTTCTTTTTCAAATATTTCCAAAGCTTTTTTACCGTTATCAGCATGCAGAATATTTGCCTTGGTTTCATTCAGCATTCCTTGCAGCATCATAAAGCTATACTGGTCATCTTCAGCTACAAGGATGTTTTTGCCTTGCAAAAGGGGAAGAGAATCACCGTTTTCCTCAACTTCCTTCCCAGGTTTATCTTCCTCTTTTTTTATTTCTTTTGAATAGGGATGCGTAAAATAAAACGTTGAGCCTTTACCCCATTCTGACACAAACCCGATTTCACCTCCGAGTATTTTCACCAAGTGTTTACAAATAGCCAAACCTAAGCCCGTACCACGAAATTCGACATCTGTTGTATCATGAAAACGGCTAAACCGGTTAAAAACCTGGACATGGTCTTCACTTTTTATTCCAATGCCGGTGTCTTTCACAAAAAACATGACCTCTTGCTTGGCGTGTCTAATTTCATACCCAATTTCAATTTCTCCTTCTTCCGTATATTTTAGCGCATTGCTAATAAGATTAGAAAGTATTTGTTGAAGGCGATAAATATCGGTGTACAGCGTAATGGATTTGCTATCAATTGCCGGCTCTTTAACCAGGATATCAATACCCGGTTTATTATATTTTCTTTTTAGCCCGGGCAATATTCTTTGGGTTTGCTTCATGAAATATTTGAGACTGGTACTTTCTTTTGAGAGCGCCATTTCATTTTTATCCAAGCGCGAAAAGTCCACAATATCGTTTATGAGTCTTAATAATTGCTTGCCATTATAAATGATGGAGTGAAGATAATTTTCTTCTTTTTCTCCTTTGTAGCTTTTTTGTAATAGTTCAGTAAAACCCAGTATAGAATTCATGGGTGTACGCACTTCATGCGAAATATTTTGTATAAAAGCTGATTGCACCCTGTTTTCTTTTTCGGCTTTCTTTTTTGCTTCTAACAATTCTTTTTCCATTCTCTTACTTTGCGAGATATCTATTCCCACACCCACTTGCCTGCCATCAGGGATTTTTATATTGGCCCAACTGGTTTCTATATCCCTGCCATCTTTTGTACGTATAATAAGATCCTTAAATTCGGGTTTTAATGATCGCATGAATTTGCATACTTCTTCCCTGTATTTTTTATCAGGATAAGCAAGCTCCATGATGTTGACTTTTTCTATGTCTTGATTAGTCCACCCCGTGATTGTTTCAACAGCTCTATTGATCACTACAGTCTCTATATTTTCATCATAAATTGTTAGCATTACAGGTATGCTATCAATGATGGTCTGTAGCAATTTTCTATCCCTGTTCAGCGCACGATGAAAATGCTCCTTTTCTTTTACATTCTTGATTTTCTGGTTGATCTCCTTAACAAGTTCTAACCTTGTTTGCACTTGCCTAGTGATATCCGTGATATAAATAAACCCAGCTATAAAATTACCATTTTCGTCAAACGTGGGTTTACCGCTAAAGCTTCCATAAAATAAAAGGCCTTGCCCTTTTTTCACAATAATATATTGTTGGTTATGAAAACTTTCTTTATTTAATACTTTCGCGAGCGGCCATTTGTATAGCGGAATTTTATTACCGTTGAAATCGTAGAGTAAAAAGTAATTTCCCGGGTTGGCTGAATATTCTAAGGCCTCATGTTCTGTAAGCCCGTGAATTTTCAAAAAAGCAGGATTAGCTTTCGCAATCTTACCGTCCGGGCCAATAATAGCTATGCCTTCTCTCGTATCATTAAATGCTATTTGATAAAATTGTTCAAACCCTTTTAAAAAAGAATTTCCTATAGAATTTTTCGTTTTTGTACCGGGTTTTGATGGTTTCTGCATATTTTACCTTAAGATTATTCAAAATATGGAATCAAAAGTAATAGATTCCTGGCAAAACGCAAAATGGAATAGGGTTATAATGCTTTTCTTTTAACCGGCATGGTCATGCACCTAGCGCCTCCACCACCACGGGCCAGTTCAGAACCTTCGATGGTAATAACGCATTGTTCATAATCAAAAGCATCTTTTTGCCCTTTAATGATCTCTTCAGCCTCTATTACTTCAAAACCATTTTTGTTCAGTTCTTCAATGGTAAAAAGATTCCTGCCATAGCCTATTACTTTTCCCGGTGCCAAAGCAAAAAAGTTGGCGCCGCTATGCCATTGCTCTCGTTCTTGTATCCATGTATCGTTTTTTCCCCCGCAAAATAATACCTCTACTTCCATACCAAGTGATTTTAATACATGAGGAATATTTTCCACGATTTTGATTGATTTTACGGCTTTATTATCAATCTCTATATGAACCGTTTGATATTTATTGTTTTTGAGAATCAGTGGCTCATAGGCCATGCATTTATCACGGTCTAAAAGTGTAAAAACCATATCAAGATGAATAAATGACTCGGGAGAGAATGGCAATTCCTGGACTATAATGTTCATTTTGCCACCATTTACATTCCTAAAATGTTCAATGATCTGGTCAACACCTTGAGAAGTTGTTCGGGAGCCAATACCGATAAGCAAAATGTCATCCCTAGCCACAAGAATGTCTCCGCCTTCTAAGGTAATATGATGGTTTTGGTTGATTCGTGCTGAATTAAATGTTTTGGTATTGAAATTGGGATGGTAATCAAAAATGGTTTCCATGATCAGCGCTTCCCTGTCTCTTACCTTGCTGGCCATTCGGCCAATGAGTACATGTTCTTTTATGGTGATGGATGCATCCCTGGTATAAAAAAAATTATGCAAAGGCATCAAGGCATAACGTTCCTTGCTTAAAAACTTGGTAAGATTGTCTTCTATGCATATAACACCTTCAATAAGCTGGTTTGAAAGGTCATTTGCATCAAGAGATACCAGGTGTTCTTTTATATGATAAACATGCTCGTTTTTACAGACTCTTTCTATCAAGTCTTCTTTAACCTTTTCATTAACCAATACATCTTTTAACAAGTCTTTCACTTGGAAAGTACGCGTATATTTATCCAATACACTTTGAAATTGGCTGTATTCTTGTTCTGCTACTTTTAGGTTTAAAATGTCGCTGTATAGGGCTCTTTCAGCGTTTTCAGGAGTCATGTTTTGCACTTCGCTACCCGGTGAATGAACAATAACTCCTTCAAGATTTCCTACCTCCGATCTTACACTTAGTTCAAATTTTCCTGTCATTTTGTGCTCCTTCTTGTTTTTAGTAAGCTGCAAAAGTAATAAAGTTTGATGACTAATTCCGCTTAATGGAATTAAACGTTCTGATTGCTGTGCAGGAAACTATAATCATTCACAATCGTGTTAAGGAACTGCTCGGATGGGCTTTTGGATTGAATTCCCAGTTTATTCTCGATGGCATGCCTGGTTTTGTTGGTAAGTTTCATAGCAGGTATTGACCTAAACTTCCTTATATTGGCCAAAACTTCGTGAACAACTTTTATATCTTCATCTTCTAGGTTAATGGCCTCGGGATAAACCACTTCATAGTTTTGTGGTACGTTCCTATACATGGTATCATTGAGTGTTACTTTCTTCTTCATTCTCACAACGGTAGTATTAGCTGCAATATCGCCAAACCTTTGTCCTTTACCATTAACGATAATTGTTACAGTGGCAATGGCGCCAAACAAAAGCACTACATCAACCAACCTGAATATCCAGCGAATAACATAACTGCCGAGGGTAGGCTTGGAGCCATCAATTTTGGCAACCTTAATTCCCATGATGAGTTTTCCCAAGCTTTGACCGCTAAAAAATACCTCACATACCAGGTGGTAAAACATCACGGGAAGCAGAAAAATAATAATAAAAAACCCACTGCCCATTTGCGCTATTGAAGTAATAAGCATGGTAAACATAAAATACACGAAAAACAAGATGTAATCCAAGATTCCAGCTAACAATCTTTCTCCAATGCTGGCAAGTTGGTAATCAATAGCCACGTTTTGGGTAGTTGAAATGCTTAAGTTTTCCATGTTTTGTTATGCAATTAGAAGTTGTTCCTTTGTTCAAAAGATTAGCTAATTGATAAATCTCTTAAAAAGAATTCTTTTCTATGTCTTCTGATGATAATATTAATTCATCGCCAGCAATATTTCTCATTTTTATTTCAAATTTGCTTGTTTTTAAAAAATAGGTTCCTTTAATTTTTGTTTTTAAGGTGGCTTTATCTTCCAAGTTTAAATTGCTTGTCCAAATTCCATTTTTTAGGGTTGTATCAAATTGAACACTTTCAATCATCTCATGCCCGTTTTTGGATAATTCTATGGGGTTATAGTCTTGTTGCTTTTTGAAAGCGGTTTCTTTTCGTTTGAGGTTGAAATCATCCAATTTATTTTTAATATATGGGCTAAAATATTGTTTAATTTCTACTTTATATTTATCATTTTCTTTTGTCATTTCAATCATGGCTGTATCCTCTCCCATGAGTAAATCGGCTTTTTCTTCCAATAAATCATCCAGGCTCAACAATTCCACTTTTATATTGGTTTTCTTGGCTTCTTTAACGGCCTTATTTACATATTTTTGGTCTATATCAATGTCTTTGTATGCATAGATAATTTTGCAAGCAGGAATTTTGTTTGTCCATTCTTCTGTATCGATTTGTACCTCTTCCTGTTCATTATCTTCTAATGCGATGATTTGCTGAATGATGAAGTCTACCTGTTCTTTGGTAAGTTTTTTATCCAAACCAATGAATTTTACGGGTACATAAGTTCCTTTTCTGCTTTGAATGCCACCATCCCAAAAGGTGTTTAACTCAAGTTCTGTGTTTGACACAAAGCCATCAATAAGGTTAAATATTTTGGCTTGTGTTTGTGCCGGATTGCGGAAAAGTTGTACGCCGTCTTTTACTTTTAAAACATCAAAATCGGCTTTGGCTTTCACCAAGCGGTCGCGCATGGTTTGTATAGCATTGATGCCTACATCTCCTGTAATAAATTTTCTGCCTAAATCATGCGCTACTTTGGCTGTTACACCGCTTCCACCAAAGAAGTCGGCGACTATCATGTTTTTATTACTGCTGGCTTTGATGATACGTTCTAAAAGTTTAATTGGCTTTTGTGTTGAGTAACCAACATCTTCATTATGAACTTTTCCTAAGTCTGCAATATCAACCCACCAATCTTCTGGTACTTTTCCCCTTTTATCTAACTCTTCTAAAAGAGTATCTTCTTTTCTTCCTGTTAATGCAGATTTTCCACCAGATTTTGTGCTTTTTTTAAATGAAACTCTAACATCATCAGCATTGAAAATATAGTTATCATTTTTTGAATATAAAAAAATCATATCGTGTTTTCGAGGAAAATTATTTTTTTGATTTGTTGGTCCTGTATATGCCCAGACAATTTCATTTACAAAGTTTTCCTCACCAAATGTTTCATCCAAAAGTATTTTAGCATAATGCCCAATATGCCAATCCAAATGCACATAAATGCTAGCGGTTTCACTCATTACTTCTTTAATGGCAAGTAGGCGTTCGTAGAGCCAGTTCAGGTAATCTTCTTTTTGCCAAATATCGCCGTACATTACTTCTTCACCAATAGCGTTGGTATTTTCAAACTCGGTTTTATTTCCGTTTCGCAAGTATATTTTTTTTGCATAATTAGCTCCACTAGCAAAGGGTGGGTCTATGTAAACCAAGTCAACTTTTATGTTTTTGCTTTTCAAATAAGCACAGGTAGAAAGTACATCTCCATGCACAAGCAGGTTTCTGAAATCCTTGTTGCGTCCTGGTTCATCGGTATCAATTTTTTGTTGCCCGTTTTTGCTGGCTCTTACTTCTTCAACCAGTTCGGTTTCAAACAAAGTTATCTTTTCAGGCAATCTTCTGCCCTGGAAATTTAATAGTGCTTGTCCTTTTGCCGGCGTGATGTTGTATTGTATTGGTTTCATATTTTTATTTTTTGAACCATATAAGGATTATAAGTTCATATGAGGATTTCCTATATTTCCTTATATGCCTTATATGGTTCATATTCTAAAGTTCTTTTACCATTTTTTCCAGTTCCTTAATATGCTTTGTAAAGTCATTTCCGCCTTTGTCAATAAAGCAGACATATTTAAAATCGGGATTGTGTTTTAAAAAAACATCCTTTACGAATTTTTCTTTTTGTTGGAATTCTTCCGTGTAATAGGGTTCGCCTTTGGTTTCAATTATCAAAATTTTACTTATATCACCTGCGTTATCGTCTTTCTCATTTTCCTCCTGCCATTCATAACGTTTTCCTTTACGTTTAATAATCAAGAAATCTGGAGTGTATTTTCCATAAGGTGTTTGAATATTGAAACTTTCAAGTTTGTTTTCTTTTATACCATTAAAATATACTTCCAAATCAGCCAAAGTGTTTAATTTCAGCATTTCGCTAATAGCTGCTTGTTCAAAATCACTATCAAACCGATAAGGCAAATAGTTAAAACTAATATCCTGTGGGTCTAATTCTGCATCTTCAAAATCTTCTTCCAATCTATTCGGCCTTTTTTGTAATCGTTGAACCTGGGATTTGGCAATTTTGGGCAAGAATTTACCACCGCCATAGTTTATAAAAGCTGGTGATGTCCATTCTAGTAAATTAATGGTATCTAAATCGGTTATTGTTTCAGTTTTGTATTCTATGATGTAAGTCAAATGAGAAGCCACATAGTTAGCAACATTTTTGAATCCAATGTATGGATTATTTACAATCCATGTGTAGTTCTCATTTAATGTCTTTTGAATTTTTGTTAACTCATTTTTATATTCAGAAAGAATTTCTGTTGGTGAATATCTGAAATAGAGTGCTTTTGTAATATCATAAATAAAATTTGTAAAATGATAACTTTGCGCGATATATTGTTCAATGTTTTCAGAAACTTCAGATTGCATTCCTGCATCACTTATTTTTCCTTTTGTTTCTTTTGCTGAATAATCATATTTCTTTTTAAAGACATCAAAATCAAAAGCTTTGAGTTGTGCTTTATAGTCCTGTGTTTGAGTTAAAATATTGATATGATACTTATAAATAATTTGCTTGTATTTCAGATCGCCAAGTTTGGGTTTGCGAACCACGATAGGCACATCGTTTTCGCCGGTAACTTTTAAGTCATTAATAGTTAATTTGTAATTTTCTTTAAGTTCTTTGTCTAAAATATCATAGTTGCCGGAGCCAAGATAAATCAGCGCTTGTTCGTTTTTTGCATTATTTACTTCACGCAAGCAGCGGGCAGTAGTTTGTAATACAAAATTTTTGGTGGTTGTTTTTCTAGGCAATACCACAGATGTTAAGCTTTTGCAATCCCAACCCTCTGTACCAACTGCCACAAGCAAAATTATTCGCTTTTTATTGTATGGTTTATCCAGATTATTAAAAATTGACAGGCTATCTTTTGGTAATTCGTATTGTTTGTTTTCTTTTTTTACTGCTGAGTAATACCTAGAAATCTCATCATCTTTACCGGGTCGGTTTTCATCATACCATTTTTTTATAACAGGCAGAACTTCCTCATTTAGTGTTTTAATGTTTGGACAGTAGAAAGCCACCTTACTAACTGCACCATTTGAATAGGTTATGTCAAAATCTTTAAAAAAACGCTCTAATGCCTGGGTTAAAAATGCACTTTCTTTCACATCTTCAACTTTAACAACTTCGGGAACTTTTAGAAACCTTCCAATTCCTGTTGCTAATGAATAATTATAAACAATATCCTGGATTTGGTTTAAGCGAATCTCATCATCGCCAATTTTTACTTTTGTTTTCACAAAGGGGGTTCCTGACATACCTAACACATTAACAACATGATTGTGTTGATTGAGTATGTTAACCGCCTCACGCAGTTTTTTCTCTTGTTTGCCATTCCCTTTATAAACATGATGTACTTCATCAAGAACAACACCGAGATACTGAATTTGAGACAGTTTTTCTCTTAATTCATTGGTTTTTTTTATTTGGGATAAAATTTTTTCATCGTCAATGTTTGCTTTCATTTTTTCCAGCAAGGCATTTTCATCATCGTATCTTTCCAAAACAACTTTTTCAGCATTAGTAATAAAAACCAAACCAAAATTGTTTGTCTGGGTTAATCGATTTACTTTTTCCAGGTTTGGGTTATTCCCTTGTAATTTATCCCTTCTTTGTGAGCTAAGGTTATCTAATACTTCAATGTGAACTATTTGCTTTAATGTTTTTGCTTCATTTTTGGGTAAAATCCATCCTGGGTCAAAATCTCTAATTGTTTGAAGTGAAGGTAAAATGGCTGTTTTTGAAGCATGAGGGGCAAACACAACAAAGTTGTGAGCAAATCTTTTGTCCTTTTTATTAATTTTTGCAAAATATAAGTCAAGATAAATAAAACAAGCCATTAAATAAGTTTTGCCGGCACCCATTGGCAAACTGTAAAGAAAATTTGGATAATCGAAGTTGTGCAATAATTCTTCGAGGATTTTATTCCAATTGGTTGTTTTTCCATGTGGGTCATTCAATAAAAGTTTTTGAAAGTTTTTCAATCCATTGTCTTGTGCAAATTGATTAAGGAACTGCATTACATAATTACCATTGAATACATTAAAATATTCGTACTCCTCTGCCTTGCCTTTATCATAAAGTAATCCATCTTTTATAATTTCAGCTAACTTTTTGTTCTCGCCTACAAACTTTAGCCAAAGATAAACCTCAATCGCTTCAAGTTGTGGTTCTCTTAATCTTCCTTTTTTTTCCATAAAAGAAACAAGCTCTCCAATAACCGATTGATTATCTTCTTTTTGTTCTTTTATCCATACTCTTGTTTTAGTATATATTAAACCTGATATTGTTAACATTATTTTATGATTCTTTTTTTGGTATCCAGTTAATAATTAATATTTAAAAGGCTAAAATAAATAATTAAAGTATTTAAGCTATTTTTCAATATAAAAACATGTTATTAACTTATTAACAGTTCACCTATCAATATTGTAAAATATAGAAGTATCAATAAAATTCATTCACTATTTAGGAAAAGAATCATATGCATTATTAAAAGTTTTTCATTAAAACCCTTAATCCATCTTAATCCTTTATATTTGCCTAAAAAACTTTTATCCGCAATAGTGCTATGAAAGAGATTAGGTTTGTAAACCTTAATGCCAACCGTTGGGAGCAATTTGAACAATTGCTTAATATTCCCGCCAAGGCCGATCCTGATACCATGGCAGAATTATACATACAACTTACTGATGACCTGGCTTATGCTAAAACATACTACCCCAATAGCAATACTACAAAATATTTAAATCAAATTACCGGTAAGGCTCACCAGGTAATATACAGCAACAAGAAAGAGAAAAAGAACCGTATGGTTACTTTTTGGAAATATGAATTGCCCTTAGAAGTGAAGAAACAACACCGCAAATTGCTTTATTCTTTTGTTATTTTTGTTGTCTCGGTTTTGATAGGGATGATTTCTACAGCCCATGACGACACCTTTGTACGCTTAATCCTTGGCGAAAGCTATGTTAATATGACGCTTTCTAACATTGAGAAAGGCGACCCAATGGCTGTTTACAAGCAAGCCAACGAGATGAATATGTTTCTTGGTATAACCATCAATAATATCAGGGTATCTTTTTTTGCTTTTGTATTGGGATTGTTTGTTTCTGTTGGCACCGGTATCATTCTTTTTTATAATGGTGTTATGCTTGGGGCTTTTAGCTATTTCTTTTATCAACATGACCTGCTTGCAGAGTCAATTTTTACGGTTTGGATTCATGGTACATTAGAAATAGCTGCCATTATTATTGCCGGTGGCGCAGGACTTGTTTTGGGCAATAGTATTCTTTTTCCCGGCACCTATAAAAGAAAAACTTCCTTTTTAAAAGGTGTTAAAAGTGGGGTTAAGATCGTAGTGGGGTTAATGCCTATATTTATCGTTGCGGGTTTTTTGGAAGGTTTTATCACTAGGCATACGGAATTTCCTTATAGTGCCAGGGGAACCATTATAGTGGCTTCGTTGGCTTTTATAATATGGTACTTTATTATTTATCCAAATAAAATTCAAAATAAATATTCAGCTTATGAACAACCAGGAAAATTACATTGATTTTAAACAAAACAGGGATTTCGGAGAGGTTTTTAATGCCACCTTTATGTTTTTAAGGCAAAATGCAAAACCCCTTTTTATGGCAATATTGAGTTATGTTATACCATTCTCTTTAATTGCCGGGATTGTTACAGGCCTTTTCCAAATTGATATGAATTCGTTGTTTACTTATAACCCGGCAAATTATGGATATTCATTCGGGAAGTTCTTTTTATACTACATTATCATTCTTATTGTTTCGCTTATTGCTTATTCTATGATGATAACAACTACTTACAGTTACATTACCCTATATGTTGAAAAAAATGGCGCTCAATTTGGAATGGGGGAATTATGGCTTATGATACAAAAGAATTTCTTCAAGATATTGGGTTCCAACATCTTGTTTTCTTTGATGGTGGGTTTTGGATTCATGATGTTATTTTTACCCGGTATTTATCTTGGCGTATCTTTGGCTTTCCTATTCATTATTGCCATCTATGAAAAACGAGGGTTTGGTTCGGCTTTATCACGTAGTTTTGAACTTACCCATAAACGCTGGTGGTGGACGCTTTTGCTTCTTATTGTTGTTTTTATGATCATTGGCCTTATCAATATTATATTTTCTTTGCCCAATATGCTTATTGGCTTCACGACTGCCTTAAACCAAGTGCAAAGCGAATCGGTAAACTATGTACAATTGTTTTTTACCATATTATCTACCCTTGTTTCTTCAATATTGAATGTTATCCCGCTAACGGCCATCGCTTTTCAATACTTTAGCGTTATGGAAGAGCACGAAGGAAAAGGCTTGGAAGACAGGATCAACCAAATAGGATAAAAGTTTTATGAGATACCCGTTAATAATTCTATTTGTTTTTTGTTTTATTGCCTTAAATGCGCAAAAAAGCAATGTTTATGATGATTCATCGGGTATAAACATTCGTCAATTTGAACAACAAAAAATTGAAGCCTATAAAAACAGCAGTGATTTTAATTACGAGACAGCAGATAAGAGTTCTATCAGAACCTTTTGGGATTATATTGTTTATTATTTTAACAAGATTATTGGACTTTTATTCAGCAATCACGGCATAATACCCATAATTCGATATACTATTATCGCCCTGATTATTGCCTATGCTATTATTAGGTTTAGCAATCAAAAATTACAACATATATTCTCCGCCAAATCCAGGCCAAGCCATATTATGCCTATTGAGCTTGACCAAGGAGAAGAAGTTGGAAACATTGATGAACGAATCCGTGAAGAAGTAAAGAATAAAAATTTCAACAAAGCAGTTCGTTTGTATTACATTAAAATATTGAATCTTTTAAATAAACAATCTTTTATTCAATGGCAAGAGAATAAAACCAACAAGGAGTATTTCTATGAATTGGAAGGCAAACCATTTCAACAAGAATTTACACACTTAACATGGATTTACGAAAACACCTGGTATGGAAATTTTTCAGTGAAAGAAAAGCAATTTGCTTCTATTGGACAATCGTTTAAAGAATTTGCAGAAAAAGTTAAAAAATCAACAGGAAATGATTGGTATATTGAGAATTGAATGGGATATGGTTAAATATCAATCACATGGATAAAAAGAAAATCCTGGTATACGGTTTTATTTCCTTAGCTATTATAGCCTTGCTACTGATAGAAGTTTTTAAGAAAAAGCCGGTAGACTGGAACTATAGCTTTGAAAATGACGACAAAATACCGTTTGGATGTTATATTCTCTACCATATGCTGGATGATGTATTTCCGGGTGAAAACATCATTGAATCTAAACAAGGATTGTATGATTTTTTAGAGATGGAAGAAGTTCAAAAGCAAAAAGAATCCAATTTTATCTTTATCAGTTACAATTTTAATATCGACAAATTTGCGATGGAAAAGCTCCTTGAATTCGCAGCTAGGGGAAATAATGTATTTATTGCAGCCAATGAATTAAGCAAAGAATTAAAAGACACATTAAATTTGAGGTTTAAATGGGTTTATACACCCAAACCTTTTGTTAAAAAAGATTCTACAATCCTTAGCTTCACCAATCCTTCAATAAATAATAAAAAATATATTTATACCCGTGGGATACAAAACGTTTTTATGAGTTCTTTTGATACTTCTAAGGTTACAATACTTGGAGAAATTAGGGATTTGGGAGTTAATTTCATCAAGCATGAATTGGGTAATGGAAATATTTATATCCACAGCAATCCGTTGGTATTTACCAATATCAACTTTGTAGAAACCGGTAATGCATCTTATGTTTCCAAAGCCTTTTCTTATTTGCCGGTAAAAAAGACCTATTGGGACGAATTTTATAAACCCTTGCGCAAAGCTCATGCAAGCCCTTTAAGTTATATTTTAAGCCAACCCTCATTAAAAGCTGCTTATATTCTATTGATCCTTACCTTGTTGTTGTTTATTCTTTTCCAATCAAGAAGAAAACAACGAGCCATACCGGTTATTGAACCTAAAAAAAATACATCACTCAACTTTGTTAAAACTTTAAGCAGTTTATATTTTTATAGAAAAAATCATAGAGATATCGCACATAAAAAATACAATCATTTTCTTGAACACATACGCGATAAGTACTACATGAAAACTTCATCCATCAATAATGAATTCATCGAAGAGCTGTCATATAAAACGGGTATTGAAGAAAGTGAATTGTGGGAAACTTTTTCAGGATGTAAAGATTTATTAGGGCAACAGGCTATCAGTGAGCCTAAGCTTCATAAAATCAACCATTTAATAGAGTCATTTTACATTAAAACAAAACTATAATGGAAGAAAACAACATGTTCCGGAGCCGTGTAGATTTACAAGAGCTCAATAATTCGGTAAGAAAAATAGAATCAAACATAAACAAAGTCATTGTAGGTCAAAAAGAAATGATAGACTTGCTTTTGGTTTCCATTCTCAGCGATGGGCATGTACTTATTGAAGGCGTACCAGGTGTAGCTAAAACACTCACAGCAAAACTTATTGCCCGTTCAGTTTCAGTGGCATTTTCCAGGATACAGTTCACACCCGACCTGATGCCTTCTGATGTTCTTGGTACAATGGTGTTTCATGCTAATAAGACTGAGTTTGTTTTTAATAAAGGCCCTATATTTTCCAATATAATTCTTATTGATGAGATCAACCGTGCTCCTGCAAAAACACAATCGGCCCTTTTTGAAGTAATGGAAGAAAGGCAAGCTAGTATAGACGGTGTTACCTATGCTATGGATGAACCCTTTCTTGTGTTTGCCACACAAAACCCCATTGAGCATGAAGGTACCTATAGGCTGCCTGAGGCACAATTAGACCGTTTCCTTTTTAAAATAAAAGTAGATTATCCAAAGCTTGAAGAAGAAATGAAGATCATTGCTGATGAGCAAAATCGCAAAGGAAAACCAAAATTGCAAGAAGTGGGGCCAGTACTTAAAGGTGAGGATATTAAGCATTTCCAGCAAAAAGCCAGGGAAATCCATATAGAAGAAAAGTTAATGGGGTATATTGCACAAATTGTTGATAAAACAAGAAAAAGCGATGCCTTGTTCCTGGGCGCATCACCACGTGCTTCTTTAAATATCTTAATAGCTGCAAAAGCTTATGCTGGCATACAAGGAAGGGATTTTGTAACACCCGATGATATTATTTTTGTAGCTTACCCGGTTCTACGGCATCGTATTATCCTTACCCCTGAGAAAGAAATGGAAGGCATTACAACAGATATTGTCATTAAGCAAATTATTAAAAGCATTGAAATACCAAGGTAATACAATGGGAAATTTCTTCAAGAACTTGTTTTTTAACCGAACATTTTACCAATTATTGGGTTTGAATATCCTTCTTTTTATTGCAGGGCATTTTTTTCCATTGCTTAATAGCATGGCTAATGTGTTTTTGTTTACAGTGATAGCATTGCTTATTATCGACATCTTGTTTTTATTTTTCAATTCTTCTAATCCCATCATAGCAAAGCGAATTGCGCCTGAAAAACTCTCTAATGGCGACGAAAATAGTATAAAGATTGAAATTGAAAACAATTATCCTTTCCGTGTTCATTTTATTATTATTGATGAATTGCCATTCCAGTTCCAGGAAAGAAACTTCAGGATCAATACAAGGTTAAAAAAAGGAGAGAGCAAAAGCTTTGAATATACTTTGAGGCCAACTACAAGAGGAGATTATCATTTTGGCCATCTTGTAATATTTGCCAGCCAAACCATAAACTTTGTGACACGGCGCTTTAAAATTCCTCTACAGCAAACCTTGGCCGTTTACCCTTCTTTTATACAGATGCGCAGGTATGAAATGTTGGCTATTTCAAACAAACTTACCGAGGCCGGTATTAAAAAGATAAGACGGCGAGGGCACCAAATGGAATTTGATCATATAAGGGAATATGTTAAAGGTGATGATTATAGAACCATCAACTGGAAAGCTACGGCAAGAAAAAGCGAATTAATGGTTAACCAATTCCAGGATGAACGTTCGCAGCAAGTATATTCTTTAATAGATATGGGAAGGAGCATGGAAATGCCTTTCAATGGCATGAGTTTATTAGATTATGCAATAAATGCAACACTAGTAATGTCGAATATTGCAGTATTGAAACATGATAAAGCCGGTGTCATCACTTTTTCAAATAAAATCAATGCGATTGTTCCGGCCACAAGAAAAAGCAGTACTATTCCCAATATCATGGAGATGTTGTATAATCAGAATACTCAATTTCCCGAGCCTAATTTTGAACTGCTCTATACCACTATTAAAAGAAAAATAAGGCATAGAAGTTTACTATTGCTTTTTACGAATTATGAAAGTATGTTTTCTATGGAACGGTATAAAAAATTTTTACGACAACTTAATAAAAGTCATCTCTTGGTGGTAATATTTTTTAAAAATAGTGTTATGGAAGACTTGTTGGCAAAATATCCGGCGAAAACTGAAGATATTTATGAAAAAACAATAACAGAAAAGTTGATCTATGACAAAAAGCATATAGCCAGTCATTTAGAAAAAAATGGCATAGCCTCTATCTTAACAAAACCGGAAAATTTAACCCTCAATACCTTAAATAAATACCTCGAGTTAAAAGCTATGGGAAGCATTTAGAAAAAACTATATTTTTAAGTTCATTGTAAAAACTGGCATAGAAAACTGGAAAAATATAAATATTATTGAATCAACTTGTTATAATGTATTTAAAATTTTAAAAAGCATAAAAATTAAAGATTAAACATTAAATTTGAAAGATTGAATACAAAATATTTTATTTTCGTATGAGACAATTTAAAAATATTATTAAATTTGTTTCTGGAAAAAGATAAAACATTTATACTTTTATCCCGTATAAGTTAAGGAGTAAAAGTAATATACGAAATATTTGATGAAAGAAAGAACGACACTCGTTAAATTTATAGGCATACTGAAATACGATACCATAGAGGTACTCTTAAATAAAGCCAATGCTGAGCTAGACAAATTGGGTACCAACTATAGGCTAAAAAAGAAGATTTATCGTGTAATGGTAGAGTGTCTTGAAAACATTTTAAAACATTCCTTAAAAATAGAATCCTCCCACAGCGAATATTTATCTAAGTTTACATTTGAGACCGATGGAGAAAATTATTTTCTTACTACGGGCAATCCTGTTTTTAATAAAGACGTGGAAACCGTGAAAATAAAATTGGATAAAGTAAATGAGTTGGATTTGATCGGTTTAAAGGAAATGCATGATGAGGTTATCTCCAGGGGTACCATATCCAATAAAGGCGGAGCAGGGTTAGGAATTATTGATATTGCTATTAAATCGCAAAATGAATTGAAATATTCATTTGAACCTTTAAAAAAAGATATTTCGTATTTTTGGCTTGAAGTAAAAATAACACCATAAATATAGAGAGAGGTAATTATTTATGAAAGCACTAAAAATTGAACCTGTTGAATTTACACCCAAAGTAGTTTTTGACCCGGAAAAACACTACTTTGAAATAGCCGGGAAGTCGAGGCCTGAAGATGTTAGCGGGTTTTACGAACCTGTGCTTAACTGGCTCAATAACTATATGAAAGAAGTGATTGAAAGCCCGGAGAAAATTTATACAGAAGACAACCCTATGGAATTTAATTTCAAGTTTGAATATTTTAATTCCGCTTCTTCCAAGATGATCTTTGATATTCTTAAAAAAATCCGCTATTTTAATAACGAAGGATTACCTATCAAGATCAATTGGCATTATTTTGAAGACGATGAAGATATTATGGATTCTGGCGAAGAGCTCTCTAAGCTCGTAAAAATACCGTTTAATTTCATAGAAACTACTTATGAAGATGAATAAATAAAGAAACTTACAACCAAACCTCTCTAAATAACAGGGCTTTTTGAGAAAAAAGCTCTTTTTTTATGACAAAAATTGACTATACAAATAAGGAGATTATCAAGAAATTCCGTTCATCACTTGCAGGTATGTATGAATCACGCGAGATCGATAACCTTGCCATGATTGCCTTGGAGGCAGTTACTTCGCAAGAAAGACACCAAGTGCTAGCCAAAAAAGATCAAAAACTCACCACCCTACAAAACTCACACCTTAAAAAAATACTGGAAGAACTAAAAACCGGGAAACCTATTCAACAAATTATTGGCTACACAGAATTTTACGGGATGCAATTAAACGTAAATCCATATATCCTTATTCCAAGGCCGGAAACAGAAGAGCTTGTAGATATTATAATAAAAGAAAACAAAAACCTCGATAAGGAGTTAAGAATCCTTGACATTGGTACAGGAAGCGGATGTATGGCTATTGCATTAAGCAAATTTCTGAAAAATGCCTTTGTTGTGGGTATTGATATTAGCGCAAGAGCTTTGGAAGCTGCCAATTATAATGCTAAAAAAAACCAGCAAGAAATAACATTTTTTGAAATGGATATAACAAATCCCCAACAATATAAAAAGCTTGATCAAAGATTTGACCTGGTAGTTAGCAATCCACCCTATATAAGGGAAAGCGAAAAACGTCTAATGCATAAAAATGTGCTCAATTTTGAACCTGCACAAGCTCTTTTTGTTAAAGACCAGGATCCTTTGTATTTTTATAAGCATATTATTGATTTTTGTGCTACTTATCTAAAACCTATAGGAAAACTATACTTAGAGATCAACGAAGCCACGGGGGAATCAATGCTAAACTTGCTTGCCGAAACCGGCTATTTTAAAAATCCTGTAATAATAAAAGATATGCATGGTAAGGATCGATTTGTGAAGAGTGAGAAGAATGGCATTTAGCTTGGAAATTAAAAAACCAGTAGTTGGATTAATCAATAGAATAACTCCTTGCCCCCGGGCTAACATTAAGCTTTTGGTATTTCAATGAAGGAGATTCCAAGAATTTTCCTAACCCAAGCCTGTCCCACATCAAATCAATTTTATTGATAGTGGATTCGTCCATAACAACAACATTGGGCCAGTCCCTTTCAAAATTGCCTCCATGTTTTGAAGTAGCATCAATAAACAGGCATGGTGGTTTTACATGTATATCAAAAACCGGGTCTATGTTGTTAAGAATTATCCAACACACCATGTTCCAATCGTATAAATCCACAGTATGATCAAGCAACAGAAAAATAATTGATGAATTCATAGAAAATTTTTCATTGACCTTTAGCTTTAGATTATGGATGTCTTTTGTAAAGTCTTTAGCAATATTTATCAGCACTACCGGCAAAGGAAGTTCATCAACAATAAGAATATTTTTCATGGATGGAATTTCTTCCAATAATGTTTGTATATCCTGAATATCCAGTGTTTTTGAAGTTTTTTTAAGATGATAATTTTTATGGGTGGCATCAATACCAAGTTTTGTTCCCATTCCCATCTTCCTGCTTGCATGGTCTAGAATGTCCGCAGGGCCTTTGCTGAAATGCAGGCCTTGTTCAAAATCCGTATTTTCTAGCACAACTTCAGCTACAGCTTTGTAATTATGGATATCAACATTTTCGTCTACGATAACAAGGATTTTGCTAAACATCATTTGACCTGCTCCCCATAAAGCATTCATCACTTTGAAGGGTTGCCCAGGGTAGTCCTTTTTTATCTTAATGATAACCAAATTATGAAAAACACCTTCGGCAGGCATGGAAATATCAATAATATCGGGGCTTATCGTCATTTTTAGAGGGTGAAGGAAAATCCTTTCTGTGGCTTTTCCAATATAGGCATCTTCCTGGGGCGGAATACCTACAATGGTAGCCGGGTAAATTGCGTTTTTCCTGTGGGTTATGGCTGTTACATGAAAAACTGGATAATAGTCTTCCAACGAATAAAATCCTGTATGATCGCCAAAAGGCCCTTCAATGGCAAGTTCTTCGGCAGGATCAACATAGCCTTCAATAACAAAATCAACATCAGCAGGAATATCAATATCTTGGGTTAGGGCTCTTGTCATTTTTACTTTGCTGTTCCTTATAAACCCTGCAAAAATGTATTCATCGATGTTTTCGGGTAGGGGAGCGGTGGCGGCATAAGTATAAGCAGGGTCTCCGCCAAGTGTAACCACTACCGGCATCTTTTTACCAAGTTCTTTGTATTTCCTGTAATGGCTAGCCGAATCTTTATGGATATGCCAATGCATCCCCGTTGTTTTGCCATCAAATATTTGCATCCTATACATCCCGGCATTTCTTTCTCCTGTAATAGGGTCGATGGTATGAACAACGGGTAAAGTTATGAATTTGCCACCATCATATGGCCAACATTTAAGGATAGGGAGTTTGTTGAGGTCCGGCTCGCTTTGTATAACTTCACGGCAAGGGGGCGTGTGGCCTTTGTATTTTCCCGGCAGCCAGTTCGTGATACTTTTTAGCTTGAACAACATGCCCAATTTATCTTTTAATGAAAGTTGTTTCTTTTTGAGCAAATTGCTTAATTCGATAATCCTGTCATCAAGTTCGTTCAATGAATCAACACCCAAAGCCCAAGCCATACGTCTTTCCGAACCCATGGAGTTAATGAGTACAGGGAATTGGGTACCTGTATTTTCAAAAAGAAGCGCAGGGCCTTTGTTTTTGGTGGTCCTGTCAGTTATCTCTGTAATTTCCAAGGTAGGTGATACAAATTCATTGATTCTTTTTAATTCCCCTTTTTCTTCGAGTAAATCTATGAATTGCGTAAGACTTTTATATTTCATGTATGGTTGTAATTAATTTGCAATAAATATAGTAACTTGCCTATTGGTAAATTAACTATTGTGTTTTTATATATTGAACAATAATACAAAAAGACTGTTTACCAAACGTAACGATTTTTTAAAACTACCAAAAATAATACAAGCTATGAAAAAAAACGAAGGAATTATTACATTCAATGGACAACCCATGACACTGGTTGGAGAGATGACAAGAACCGGGGAAAAAGCACAAGATTTTTCGGTTTTGGATACCTCGATGAAAACAGTAAATTTAAGTGATTATAAAAACAAAACCAGGGTTATTTCTGTAGTGCCATCAATAGATACAGGCATTTGTTCGGCACAAACAAGAAAATTCAATGAAAAAGCCACATCTTACAAGAATGTTGAGGTATTGAGTATCTCCAATGACCTGCCTTTTGCTTTGGGACGTTTTTGTGGCGCCGAAGGTATCGATAATGTTACTACTTTATCCGATTATCTACACACTGATTTCGGGATAAAATACGGTTTCTTGATAGAAGAATTGAGGCTGTTGGCACGCGGCATCATTATCATTGATAAAGACGATGTAATCCGTTATGTAGAGTATGTTCCCGAGATCGCATCACATCCCGATTATGATAAAGCTTTTAAAAAGCTTGAAAAAATTATTGAATAGGTTTTATTTTTATATAATTGCTGGTTCCAGGAGAGTTTGCTTTTTGCAGCTCTCCTTTTTTACTGACATAATCTGAAGGGTTGCCCCGTTAGTTGGTTGTAAAATATTTTCACAACTACTGGTTAATCTCTACCAATGATTCGTTAATGTTGGCTAGCAGATCAGATATCTTTTCGTAAGCGCCGGTTAATTTATTAAAATAAAAAGCGCTTTTGATGTTATATCCTTCTGTATTGATCCTGGAGAAAAGTTCTTCTATTATATTATCGCGGCATTTGCTTATCTTTTTTGTAACCATTTCAACTCTTTCCAGGTCTATTTTGTTCTTCTTATTTTCTATACCTTCCAGGGCAATATCGAACAACTCGTTGTTCAATTTTATCATTGTATTAATGGCATTTCTTTGATCTTGAGTGAAATAGGCTTTTTCTTCATCTTTTTTATAGATGAGTTGTGATATTTTATAAACTGTATCGCCAATTCTTTCAAAATTGCTGCTTATTTGCCGCATTTTTCTCACTTTAGATGCCCCGGAATAACTGATATCCGTATTGGAGACCTTTACCAGGAATTGTGTTATCTCTATTTCAACTTGGTCAGAAATGGTTTCGTATTTTTTTATTCTTTGCATAAGCTGCTCAAATTTAACTTCATCTGTTTTAACAATTAATTCCGGCACAAAATTGAACATTTTAGAAATCATTCCCCCGTATTTATGCAATCCTTTCCTAGCTTCAAGAATTGATAACTCTGTAATATTAATAAATCCTGAGCCGATGTACTCCAATTGGTACCTGTCTTCATTTTTCTTGCGGCTTATGATAATCTTTTTGATAAAGTCAGTAAAATATTTACTAAAAGTTAAAAGTATAAGTGTATTAACAATATTAAAAGAAGAATGGAACAAAGCCAATCCAATAGGAACTGCTTGTTTATCAGCATAAGGGGAAATGTTTGCAAATTCTGTTAAAAGGAAATCAACAAAGGAAAGAAAGGGTTGAAAAATTATGATTGCCCAAAGGATGCCGAAGAGGTTGAACAATGTATGGGAAAATGCGGCTCTTTTGGCATGGATATTTCCTATAAGGGCTGCAATGTTGGCTGTTAAGGTGGTTCCCAAGTTCTCTCCAAGCACGATGGCTGCGGCAGATTCAAAGTTGATCCATCCGTTGATACATAATACAAAAGTCAATGCTATTGTTGCACTTGATGATTGAAGGATTATTGTAACGACAGTACCAATGCCAACAAAAAGCAAAATGTTTCCAAACCCTTTACTTGATAAGCTCTCGAAATAATGAAATATTTCCGGGAAGTTTTGCAGGTCGGGAACATTTGATTTTAAGTATTCAAGGCCAAGGAACAGCAATGCAAACCCAATGATAAATTGCCCCAGCGACCTAAGTTGCTCCCTTGAGAACAGCATCATAAAAAACCCAAAACCAACCAGGGGGAGAAGGATTATTTCTATATGGATTTTGAAACCAAAGATAGAGACCAGCCAAGCAGTAATGGTTGTACCGATATTCGCCCCCATAATAACGCCAAAAGATTCCAGGAGAGAAAGCAAGCCAACATTAGCAAATCCTACTACCATTACTGTTGTGGCAGATGATGATTGGATAAGAGATGTGATAAGCAATCCAAAAAGAACACCCATAGCGGGTTTACGGGTAATAGCCTCTAATACTGAACGCAAGCGCTGCCCGGCAAGTTTTTGAATCCCTTCGCTCATCACTTTCATCCCATAAAGGAATAGGCCTAAAGACCCTATAACTTTTAATAAATCTAAAAGCGTGAAATTCATCAGTAATTACTAAGGTTCGATATTATATAAAATGCGGCAAACTTACATCAAAATTCTAATGTGCAGGATATTCTTATTTTAAATTAATGTTAAGTTATTGATAAATATTGTTTATTTTCATAAATCGTCATCGTTTCGTGATGGTCATGATTAAAGCAGACCCTCACTGCTCATCTACAGAGTTTTATGTATATTTTTCAATGGTAGGCTTGCGAGATATAAACAAGTTGAAGGAAGCTCCTTGCTGTTTCTTACATGAATTGAAACAATCCTTTTATGTCATATGTTTAAGGTTCAATGCATACATGACGATAAATGCTACGGGAAAAATAAACCCAATTACATAGCCTGCAAGGCCCATGGCTGAGAGGAAAGTACCTCCAAAAACATTTCCTATTAATACGATGGAAAGTACAGGTGTGGTCAATTCACCGAGTGTATAAATATAAAACCCGGGTTTTTTCAATTTCCACATCATAATAACTCCAATTAAACAAATTACATTGGCTAGGATGTTTAAAAGAGCATATAGTTTGGCATTGATTAAAGCTTGGACGCCAGAAGCATAGATTTTTTCAAACATAGGATTGGCGGTTTGTACACCAATGCTGGATATTTTTTCCATCAACCCTGGTGTACCAGTAATAGCTTGCGTGCTGATATAAGTCAAAATGCTGCTTAAGATAGCCAACCCTATACCAATAAAACTAAGAATGCACAATATGGTTAAAAATGTTGGCCTTTTTTTTGTACGAGTTGTTGTTATGGGTTTTTGATCTTCCATTTTTTTCTAAATTTGTCAAACATGAAGAAAGTCCTTAAAAATAAGGACTTTCTTCAATTACATTAATATTTTGTTATTATCCATTAAGCCATGTGTTTCTTTCTGCTGGTGAACATCACCATGAAGAAAATCTGGAGTAATAATAATATGAGCGTCCAGATGTTAAATGTGTTAATAAGAGAATAAACAAAAAGCAATGAAATAATTACATTAGCGATCATGTAGAGCGTGTAACCGCTTTTCTTCCATTTCATCATCTTAACTGCGCCAATGAGCCTAACAACAGCAAGAATAATGAAAACAAAAAGGCTAATGTAAGCAATCGTTTTTACACCACTCATAGCAGAACCAGCTTGTGCCATAGCATCTGCCATCTCGGGAGAATCGGCATATGCACCTGAGGCAGCGTTCATAGCAGCAACCCCACCACCTAGCATACTCATTAGCCACCCTATGCTAAAGATAAAAATTAACCCCAGTAAGATGTAAATGCTGCTGCCAATGATAGATAAAACACCTAACGCCTTAATATCAGGCTTGTTAGTTTCCTGATTTGTAGTGTTTTGTTCTTCCATAATTCAATAAGTTTTAGTTAGTAAATAGTTTTAATTGTTACCTACAAATATAATAATATTTAAAAAACAAAAAATATTTTTTTTGATTTGTAGAATGATTCTGTCTTTATGGTTTCTTTAAGTCTTTATTAACCTATTTATTATAAACAAAAATTAGCCTAAACTACCAATGGTGTTTTCTACCTCGGTTAATATCTCGTTGGATTTAACAAGCTTTTTCATGGTGTTATGGTCAGGGTACAATGGCCTGTCGATATCAAGGAAATCAACATATTTTCTTACTATTTCTTTGGCTTTTGTTGTTCCGGTGCCAAATTTATAATCCCTAAAATCCAATGCTTGTGCTGAGGCCATAAATTCTATACCCAAAATACCATAAGCATTATCCAGTATCTGGTTGTTTTTAAGGGCGGTGTTCATACCCATAGAAACAAAATCCTCCTGGTCGGCAGCCGCTGGAATAGATTGGATAGAGGCCGGTGCAGAGAGTATTCTCTGTTCAACGATTTGCATGTCGGCTGTATACTGGCTAAGCATAAGCCCAGAGAACATGCCTGCCCCCTTGGTTAAGAATGCCGGTAAACCAACACTAAGCGCTGGATGGTTGAGCCTGTTCATCCTTCTTTCAGACATCACGCTTACCATCGTTACACATGCACCTGCCATATCCATTGGAACAGAAACAGGAGTACCCTGGAAGTTGGCTCCTGATAGTTGAAGATTTTCATCAGGGAAGAAAACGGGGTTGTCTCCAACGCCATTCAACTCAATTTCAACTTGTGACCGGGCATATGCTAATGCATCATGTACAGCGCCTATAACTTGCGGTGTGGAGCGCATAGAATAAGCATCTTGTACCTTGCATTTAACCCTTCCTTCAACAAGGTCGCCCTCGGCTACGATCTTTCTTATTGCTTTTGCTGTTCTAACAGCGCCTTTAAACCCACGTATTTCATGGAGTTTGGGCGTGTAGGGTTTCATGTTGGCTTTAAGCGCTTCAAGCGACATCGCTGCAGCAATTTCAGCTTGTTTTACCCACCTTTCAGCATCATAAAGAAAAATAGCACTCATAGCTGTTAATACATTAGAGCCGTTAATTGCTGCCAAGCCATCCCTTGCCATAAGCCCAGGCACTTCAATCCCGGCTTTATCCATGGCTTCTTTGCCATCAAGAAGTTCATTTTTATAATAGGCTTTTCCTTCGCCCATCAATAACAATGCAATTTGCGACATAGGGGCAAGGTCGCCACAAGCGCCTACCGAGCCCTTTTCGCATACATGAGGAGTTACGCCTTTGTTTAGCATTTCTACTAATGTAAGTGTAATTTCCGGCCTGCAACCAGAGTTGCCATGAGCGTGAACGTTAATTCGTGCAGCCATAGCGCCTCTTACATGCTCTATTGGCGCAGGATCACCAATGCCTGCAGCATGATTATAAATCAGATACTTCTGGAAATCTTTTACTTGGTCATCCGTTAAAACAACCTCAGAAAACTCGCCAATACCCGTGTTCACACCGTACATTATTTCCTTAGCCACGATTTTTTCCTCCAGCATAGCACGGCATTTTTTTATTTTTTCCAGTGAATCAGGGTGTAATTCTACTTTTTCATTGTACCTGGCAATCTTTACCAGGTTTTCAATGGTTAAATTAGTTCCATCTAATACTATAGCCATAATTCAGTTTTTTTTAATCAAATTTTTCTAAAAGTAATAAACTCTATTTTAATAAGAAGCCATATTCCCAAAAAAAATTATAAATTGTTATTTTACATCCTCATTATCAATTCAAAAAAAAATTACAAAAAACGTTAATTTGCTTGCTGAAACATATTAATTTATCTATATTTGTAGAGAAATAACGGGAAACAAGTTTAACAATTAAAAATGGAGTTATGAAAAAAATTTTACTACTAATTTCGGCTGTAACATTTTCATTGCCAGCTGCTTATTCACAATCTTTAGCCTTATCGGATGCATATGGTAATACCATTGAAAGTGGTTCTACAGTTTTATTTGGCGGCACAACCGATGAAACCATAGAGTCGCATATTTATATTACCAACACTACCGGTAGCGCTATGGATATTACCGTTAAAAAAGTGGAAGAGGAGCTTGTTGATGGAAGTAACAATACATTTTGTGTTGGCATCAATTGTTACCCACCGTCAACTTATGTATCATCACCATTTACAATTGAAGCGGGCGCTACTAACGATTCATTCTATGGTGAATATAATGCCAATGGAAATGAAGGTATTTCTACAATTACCTACATCTTTAAACCAACAGCCAGCCCAAACGATTCGGTTTATGCTACTGTTGAATACCAAGCGCCGCCAGAAAGTATAAATGAAATGTTCTTGGATGAGAACGTGCTTTCCAAAGCCTATCCAAACCCTTCAAACACCTATGCTAAAATAGATTACAGTTTTGGTAGTAATCCAGGAAATGTCCAGGTTGTTTTCTTTAATGTATTAGGAATGGAGGTTTATAAAGAAGAAATTGCAAATACTTCAGGTACATTAGAGATAAATACACAAAATTGGCACAATGGTATATATTATTATATGATTTTAGCAGGGAAAGAAAAGTTTTCAGCTAAGAAGATGATTGTCAAGCATTAAGATATAATAAAAGGAGAAAAGCCTGCCATTTTTAGAACGTGGCAGGCTTTTTTTTGGCCTATAATTGTTACTTTTGGTGCATAAAATACCCTAAAAAATGAACAACAAAGTAGTTATTATTACAGGAGCCTCTTCTGGCATAGGAAAAGCACTGGCCGAAGAATATGCAAAAAATGGATCAAGCATTGTAATTGCAGCGAGAAACGAGGAAAAACTTCATAACCTCAAGAATGAACTTAATGACAAACCATGTGAAGTACTGGCCGTTAAGACGGATGTTAGTCAAGAGAATGAATGTAAAAATTTAATTAAGAAGGCTATAGAAAAATTCGGCAAAATCGATGTTTTGATAAATAATGCCGGGATTTCTATGCGGGCTCTATTCCAAGATGTTGACCTTGATGTTATAAGAAGGCTTATGGATGTGAATTTTTGGGGGACTGTATATTGTACAAAATATGCCTTACCATATTTGCTTGAATCGAAAGGCTCGGTTGCAGGTGTGTCATCTATTGCTGGGTATATTGGCCTGCCAGGAAGAACTGGTTATTCTGCTTCAAAATTTGCCATGCAAGGTTTTCTTGAAGTTGTCAGAACCGAAAATATAAAAAAAGGATTGCATGTTTTAATCGCTTGCCCTGGTTTTACTACCAGCAATATTCGAAATACTGCACTTGTTGCCAATGGCACAGCTCAAGGCGAAACACCCAGGGATGAAAATAAAATGATGTCTTCAGAAATGGTTGCAAAAAAAATTGTAAGAGCTATTGAAAAACGTAAACGTACCTTAATACTTACTTCACAGGGGAAATTAACCGTTACCCTTAATAAATTTCTTCCCAAACGCACCATGGATAAATTGGTATACAATAATATGGCCAAGGAAGAAAATTCACCATTCAAATAAATTTGTTGCTTGCTATTTAGACTGGTTATAAAATGCAAAAAAAAAATAAAATTTTTGCTGTTCCTTCATTACTGTTACAATAATTTTTTAATTTAGTTGCGTAAATAAGCTGTAAACTTCTTGAATTTAGGAGAAAACAGTAAATTATTGATATTACAAAGCTAAATTAAATTATACAGAAAACTATTACATCAACCATGGAACAAGAATTAGAGATTAAACCTTTGGAAGGATTCGGAAAAGTGAAATTCGGCCAAAAAATTGAAGACATAATTGAAATTCTCGGTGAACCCGAAGAAACAAACGAGATCAACAACGAAGAAGAGTTTGAAGCATTGGCATGCAATTATTGGGAAAAGGGGTATAACCTATTTTTTGAAGGAAGTGAAAATACCATCTTTACTTATATAGAATTGGATAACCAAAATGCTGTTTTATACGGTAAAGAAATATTCAAGCTCCCAGAAAACGAAATTATCGACCTGATGAAAGCCAAAGGATATAAGGTAATTGATATTGAAGAAGAAAATTGGGGCGAAAAAAGAATCACCTTTGAAGAAGTATTAATGGATTTTTATTTTGACAAAGGAAATCTTAACTCTGTAAGTTGGGGTGTATTCTTGGACGAGAAAGAGAAAATTGATACCCTGCAAGATTAACACTTATAGAAAAGAAATCGTTAAAGTATTTATGCCCATTTAAGGAGATTTGATTTTTTTTAAACAAATACTTTTGCATGTTTTTCAATGGATTTAAGAAACCATTGGATATTTTGATTTGGCAATTTCTAGCTTGTAAAAAGGATTCTACCTTTTTCTTTCCCTAGGATGATAAGAAATAATGGATTCCCTTAAATAGTCCCTATCAAGATGGGTGTAAATTTCTGTAGTAGTAATAGACTCATGGCCCAGCATATCTTGAACCGCCCGTAGATCAGCTCCACCATCTATTAAATGTGATGCAAAAGAATGCCTAAAAGTATGCGGGCTGATATTCTTTTTGATTCCTGCTGCTTTGGCCAATTCTTTAATAATGGTAAAGACCATGACTCTTGTGAGTTTTTTGCCACGACGGTTCAGGAATACAAAGTCTTCATTACCAAGTTGTATATTAAGATGAATTCTTACGTTATCAACATAGTTTTTAATTTGCTTAATGGCATAATAACCAACCGGCACTAGCCTTTCCTTGTTACCCTTACCGGTAATTTTCATAAACCCCATATCAAAGAACAGGTTGGAAATTTTAAGATGAATGCATTCCGAAACCCTTAATCCGCAACTATAAAGCGTTTCAATAATCGCTTTATTACGTTCTCCTTCAGGCTTGCTAAGGTCTATTGCTGCTAATATTTTGTCAATTTCTTCTTTAGTAAGCACTTCCGGGAGTTTCCTGCCAATTTTAGGCGTTTCCAAAAGCTCTGTTGGATTTGTGGTCACCAAGTCTTCCATTACAAGGTATTTATAAAAAGCTTTAATCCCGGAAATCACCCTTGCTTGAGTTCTTGGGTTCATTCCCAATTCACTACACCACCATATAAACGATTGCAACTCTTCGCTGTTTATCTCTAAAGGCGATTTAGACACGTTTTTTGTTTTGAAGAACTGCAATAACTTATCTAAGTCCTTAATATAAGCCAAAATCGTGTTTTCTGATAGGGATTTTTCCAGCTTCAAGAAAGCTATAAACCCTTTTATGTATGGTTGCCAAGGCATGTTGTTCAATTTACTATTGATTATTTATTATTGATTATTTTTGGAAAGTTGGCTTTCAAGGTAAAATTAACAGGTACCGGATAAAGTCGCTACCAAACTTCTGAATTCTGTCTCCTGACTCCTGTATTCTACTCCCTACCTCCACTCATTCAACCATTCTTCAATTAACACATTAACAAATTACCACATTATCACATCAACCACTCACTCAATCATTCTACTTCCCCCAATCAACCAATTAACTCATCAACCAACTCATTCACTAATTCTATCATTCACCAATTAACCAATCAACCAATTAACCAATC
>CAZJDA010000016.1:0-11413 GCA_964544705.1 uncultured Bacteroidales bacterium | reverse complement strand
ACCAATTAACCAATCAACCAATTAACCAATCCACAATCCACCAATCCACCAATCCACAAAATTAACACAATAAATTGAATCATAGATTTTGGTATTTCAAATTAATTATATAATTTTGCAAACCTCAAAAAGGACTGATTTGTAAATAATATATTTAAAAGGCAGAACAATGGCAAAAAAGGTTAAAGAAAACAGGGTCCAAGTGATCTTAGAATGCACGGAGCATAAGAAGAGTGGAATGCCCGGCACATCTAGATATATTTCTACGAAAAACAGGAAAAACACTCCTGACAGGTTAGAATTGAAAAAGTACAATCCTATTCTAAAGAAAAAAACCGTTCATAAAGAAATAAAATAAAAATTATATACCATGGCAAAGAAAGTAGTTGCAACATTACAAAAAGGTGAAGGTAAAAGCATATCCAAGGTGATCAAAATGGAAAAATCACCCAAAACAGGGGCTTATACTTTTAAAGAAGAATATATAGCGAATGAAAAAGTAAAAGACTATTTCGCTAAAAAGTAATAAAAATTTTGAAAAAGCACAAAAAGGCTTTTCCAACTTGGGGAAAGCCTTTTTTTTATGAATTTCGCTAAGCATTTTATTAAAAATCATTAATTTAGCGGTCAAAATACAAAAACCCATGAGTCTCATAAAAAATATATTTACAAAAGATAAAAAGGAAAATCTTGACAAAGGATTATCCAAAACCAAACAAAGCGTTTTTTCCAAGCTTTCAAAAGCTATTGTCGGAAAATCCAAGGTTGATGATGATGTACTGGATAAACTGGAAGAGGTATTAATTACATCAGATGTTGGTGTAGAAACAACCCTCCGCATTATAGAGAAATTGGAAGAAAGGGTTGCCAAAGACAAATACTTGAACACTTCAGAACTCAACAAAATCCTGAAAGAGGAAATTGCATCCCTTCTATCAGAGAATGATGCTGACAAACAAGTAAAAGAGATTATACCGGAAATGGAAGAACCGTATGTGATTATGGTTGTAGGGGTAAATGGCGTTGGAAAGACTACTACCATAGGAAAATTGGCATATCATTTTAAAAAAGCCGGGAAATCTGTTATGATGGGCGCCGCCGATACTTTTAGAGCAGCGGCTGTTGACCAGCTTAAAATATGGGCTGAGCGCGTTGATGTTCCTATCACTGCTCAAAAAATGGGTTCGGACCCAGCGTCAGTAGCTTATGATACTATAGCCTCGGCCAAAGCCAAAGGATCTGACGTGGCAATCGTTGATACAGCAGGAAGACTGCATAACAAAGTAAGCCTAATGAATGAACTTTCAAAGATCAAGAAAGTGATGAGTAAAGTTGTCCCTGGTGCACCCCATGAAATCCTCCTCATCCTTGACGGCTCTACCGGACAAAATGCCTTTGAGCAAGCCAAACAATTTACCAATGCCACGGAAGTTACAGCCCTGGCCATCACAAAACTTGATGGAACCGCAAAAGGAGGTGTAGTTATTGGAATTTCCGACCAGTTTAAAATACCCGTGAAATATATTGGCGTGGGAGAAAAGTTGGAAGACCTGATGATCTTTGATAAAAACCAATTTGTTGATAGCCTTTTTGAAGGATAACCATAGCAGATGATGAAAACCAATGCAAAACCCAGGGTAAATATTGTTACGTTGGGTTGCTCTAAAAATATTGTTGACAGCGAAAAGCTCTCCATTCAACTGCAAGCCAATAACCTGGACGTGGTTTTTGATAAGGACGATTATACCGAGACAGTCATTATCAATACCTGCGGTTTTATTCATGATGCTAAAGAAGAATCCATCAAGACCATCCTCTCTTTTGCAGAAGCCAAAAAAAGCAATAAAATATCCAACTTGTATGTGATAGGTTGCCTGAGCCAACGTTATAAGCAATCCTTGGAAACAGAAATACCCGAAGTAGATGCATTCTTGGGTGTTGATGAAATGCCCAGGCTGCTCAAATATCTGCATTTCGATTACAAAAAAGATCTTTTGGATGAAAGGCTATTAAGCACACCAAAACATTATGCTTATTTAAAGATTGCCGAGGGCTGCGACAGGAAATGCTCCTTTTGTGCCATCCCGCTCATAAGGGGCAAACATCATTCTTTGAGCATAGAATCTTTAACAAGTGAAGCACAAAAGCTTGCTAATAAAGGTGTAAAAGAACTGCTTCTCATATCTCAAGACCTTACTTACTATGGTTATGATACCCACAAAAAAAATATGCTTGCACCGCTTTTGGAATCTTTGATAAAAGTGCAAGGCATAGAATGGATAAGGCTTCATTATCTTTACCCAACGGCATTTCCACTTGAGGTTTTGGATATCATGAAAAGCAACAAAAAAATATGCAACTATATTGATATTCCTTTCCAGCATATTAGCGATAAAATATTGCATTCAATGAAGAGAGGGCATGACGCCCAAACCATTTACAAACTCATTGATACCTTTAGGGAAAACATTCCTGGTGTAGCGCTGAGGACAACGCTTATTACAGGTTACCCGGGCGAGACCGAAGAAGATTTCAAAAAGCTGGAAGAATTTGTTTCTAAGGCTCAATTCGACAGGCTTGGAGTTTTTGGTTATTCGCACGAAGAAGACACCCCGGCCTATGAAATGGAAGATAACGTGAGCGAACAAGTAAAAGAAGAGCGTGTAGGGAGGCTCATGGAGCTGCAAGAAGGAATATCTCTTGAGCTCAACAAGAAAAAAATCGGGAAAACACTAAAAACCATAATTGACAGGGAAGAAGGCGATTATTACGTAGGCCGTTCCCAATACGACAGCCCCGAAGTGGATAACGAGATCCTGGTTCATAAAAACAACGGGCATTTAAAGGTTGGAAACTTTTATGAAACTGAGGTCACCGGCGCAGAAGTATTTGATCTTTACGCGAAACCCATCAAGACAAAGCCATGAGCTATCACCCTGAAACCAACCAAGAAAGCAAAGCAAGGGCTTACAGGTTTATCAATTCCTTAGTAAAACTGGATGAAGATCTGGGCAACACTCCTATGGAACAAATTGCAACTTGGAAGCAACAAAACCAGGTGCAAACTATCCTGAGGGCAATAAACATGCTAAACCATGCGCCTTACCAACCGGGAGAAATTCGTATTAAAGACCTAAGCAAATGGCTTGAATACACGGCTTATGCTGATAACGAAGCTGTACAATCAAAATGGGCTGCTTTGTTAGTAAATGCATTGAACCCCGGGAAAAGCCCTGTTTCTTTTTCTGTTTTCGTGGAGATGCTCAACCAAATTTCCTGTGAAGAAGCCGGTATATTGGAATTATTGGTAAAAGAATCCTTCCAAACTTCTTCAGAAGACAGGAAATGGCTATCGATTGGATACGTAGCCCGGTATTTTCATATTGATTATAGGAATGCAGAAATACTAAAAGAAAACCTAACCCGCCTGGGGTTAATTGAAAGCACAATCCTTAAGGAAGCTTCCTCGATAGACGACCCATATTTTGGCAAAAGCACTCAACCTGGGATCGAAAAAGAAAAAAACCGAATTTCCAGGCTGGGGTTGCTTTTCGTGGAGCAGTTGGTGGTTGGGGAGGAATAATCCAAGTGTTTTTTGTTTAAATCCTGGCATTTTCCACAGAAGATATAAAGTAAAAAAGAACCATTCTACAATTTCCGCCAATGCAGGTAAGGGAAATCGCTTTTAAATATATATTATGGGAAACAGGGCAGATCAAGATGTAATGCCCTAAAAAAATAGCACGATGATATTTCAAAAGTTCATTAAAAAAAATACTAAAATGTTAAAGGCGATTGCGCGGCCAAAGACCTCCTTAATTTGCTTTAATTGGTAACGTTTTAATATACCAGAGGGGTGTGGTTTATGGATTATTATTGGTAAATTTTAAATAATTCCTGTTCAGAATTACCACAACGCCAAACACATAATGCAGCATATAAACCAATAACAAAACCCTGGGAAGCTTCCAGGGTTTTGTTGTATTTTAGTGATTGATGTATGCTTACTCTTTGAACTTTTCCTCAAACATTTCCTGGAACCTTTTTACCAGGTGGTCTGCGCCATGGTCGAAACGCCGGGAGAGCTCATCTTCTTCGGTGGTGAAAAACCTATGTTTGAGTTTGATAGACTCGCTCGGTAGTATGGATATCACCTCCATCATAATGTCTTCTACCGAATGCAAGTTATTATGCCCAAACTCTTTGAGTATTCCCAATAATTGCGCTGGTGAAGTCATTTCGATTTTCGGTTCCACTTCTTTCTCAAACCTTTGAATAACCTTTTGTGTGTTGGTATAACTTCCGCCAGTTTCAAACGGGAAGGAAGCAGGTAAAACAAGGTCGGCTTCTTTGGCGGTGTCGGTCATAAAATAATCTTGTACCATCAGAAAACCAGCTTTTCCCAGCCATTTTTTCACTTCATCCTTATTAAAAGCACATCCAACAGGGTCTTCACCAAAAACGAACATGTTTTTTACTTTGCCTTTTTCCAACATCTCTACCTGGTCTTCAATAATATTTCCAGGAAGCGAAGATACTTGCCATTTTTCTTTTAGCCTGTGCTGGAGGTCGTGGTCGGTAATCTTTTGTGTACCTGTTCCTAAATTAGGTGTTATGCCCATGTCAACAAGGCCCTGTGAGTTGTTCTTTTCTTTTAGCGAGATCAAACCGGAAGCGGTTTTCCCAAATTTCCCGGTGATGAGGGTTAAATTAAACAACTCAAAACTTGTTGTGCTTGATATCTCTTTTTCAGAGAACACGATAACAGCATTGTTTTCCCTATTGAATTCTTCGGCAAAAGCTTCAAAATGTTCTTTGCAGCAAACGCCTGATTTCTCGTAAAGCTTATTAAAATCTTCTTTAAGTAAAGCTTCCTTGTATTCATCAAATTTTTCAGAATTATCTTTGATGAAAAGCATGTTTTCTTTATTATTGGAGAGAAGGTAATGGTTTACCGCTTTGATAAAATAATAGTATGATTTTATCTTAATGGTGTTGCTAACTTTGTGCTCCATAAAATTGTTTTCCTTGGTAGTAACAAGGTTCACATCTATGTTGTTTCTAACGTGTGCATTATGGATCATGAATCCTGCCACTGCATTTTCTTTGTTGATCTCTGAGCCAATGATCCAAATTTTACCTGCTTCTTTGATTTGCTCAAAAGGCACGTTAGCAAAAGAGTTGTATACATATCCCCTTCCTCTTCCAATGTAATGGAAACTGTTGATGTTGTTTGTCTTAGCGGCAGCCCTTGCTATTTTTTGCACAAGGTACATCTCTTCATTAGAAAGCCTTGCCCCTGCAAAGAATGCGTTTTGTTCGGCAGAAACCGATTTGATCTTTTCTGCAATGAGCCGGTAAGCTTCTTTAAAAGATATCTCCTTAAAACTGCCGTTTTCTTTCAACATAGGCTTTTTAACCCGGCTATTGTCATTGATGTAAGAATACCCGAATTTAGGGAATCGACAAATGTTGCCATCTTGGTTCACCATACCTTCTTTACCAGAAACATTCATCACAAAACCATCATGATGGTTAATGTTGATCTCGCAGCCTACTGAACAGTAATTACATATCGTTGGTATAGATTCTAATTTTAAGGGACCCGGTTTAAAGTCAACATTCTCTGTAATGGCTCCAGTAGGGCAGGTAGAAATACACATACCGCATGATTCGCAAGTAGTATCTTGCAATTTATCTCCCATACTGGGGGCAACAAAGGTATTAAAGCCTCTTTCAACAAGGCCAAGCGCTTTAGCTCCTACCACTTCGTTACATATCCTGATGCAGCGGCCACAAAGAATACATTTGTTGTTATCAATTTCAACAAAAGGATGCCTAAAATCTACTTTATGCTCTGTGAATTCACCATCATACTTGGTTTGCTCAGCGCCATATTCGGTGGCAAACTTCTTTAAGTCACAATCGTAATAAGCCACACATCCGCACTCCAAGCATCTTTGGGCTTCATGTTTTGCTTGTTCTTCAGAATATCCCAATTCTACCTCTTTGAAATTATAACGTGCATCAGGCTTTAGGGTAGGCATCTCTTCACGCTTTTGCATTTCGAAATGGTTTTTATATTCTTCTTGTTCTTGGGGTTTAAAATTATCCTTTTTGCTGAGGAATTCCTTTTTAGGTGGTTCAATATGCTGGTGTGTAAGGAATTGATGGCATGAATAAGAGGCAATTTTTGCTTGTGCAATGGCTTCGATCAGCGTTGCCGGCCCTGTAACACCGTCTCCACAGGCAAAAACCGACTTAATACCGGTTTGTAAAGTTTTAGGATCAGCATCAATATCTCCCCAGCGGTTGAGTTTGAGTTCGCCTTTGTCTGTAAATTCATTAATATCTTCTAGGAAGTCCACGGTAGTATTTTGGCCAATGGCTGCAAGAATAAAATCGGTTTTCAATTCATAATCAGAGCCTTCTATGGGTATTGGCCTTCTTCTTCCCGATGAATCAGGTTCGCCAAGTTCCATTTTAAGTAAGGTTAAGGATTTTACTTTACCTTTCTCATCTTTATTTACCACCTTTGGATTGGTGAGGAACAAGTATTCCACACCTTCTAGCTTGGATTCATGAATCTCAATAGGATTGGCAGGCATTTCCTTTTCCGACCTACGGTAAACCACGTAGACTTTTTTCGCACCGCAGCGCATAGCAGTACGGCAACAGTCCATGGCTGTATTTCCACCACCAACAACAACTACTGTTTTACCGCTAAAATCATATTTTTCGCCTGTCATTTCCATTTCTTTCAAGAAATCAATTCCTGGCAAAACATTTTCTGCATCATCGCCTGGCGTTCTTATTAAGGTTCCTTTTTGTGAACCAATAGCTAAGATTGTGGTATCATATTTTTCTTTGATATTCTTATAGGTGATGTTTTCGCCCAATTTTTTGTTATAGAAGATGTTCACGCCAAGATCGGTAATATTGTCAACTTCTTTTTGTAGCAGGTCATTGGGCAACCTGTATTCAGGAATTCCATATCTAAGCCATCCGCCGGCTTTGGGCGCTGCTTCAAAAATATCTATATCGTGTCCTTCTTTTCTAAGGAAGAAAGCAGCAGAAAGGCCACCCGGTCCTGCGCCAATAATAGCCACTTTTTTTCCTGTATTTTCTTTGACCTGGGGTTTCCATGATTCTTCTGCTTCAAGGTCGGCGTCAGAGGCAAACCTTTTCATATAGTCAATTCCTACTGGCGCTCCTTCGTCCAGGAGGTTTCTGCGGCACGCAACTTCACAAGGCCTCACGCAGACCCTACCGCATATTGCAGGTAATGGATTGGTCTCTTTGATAAGGGCTACGGCATCGCTATACATACCCTTGTCAATAAGAGATATATAACCCTGAACGTCAACACCTGCCGGGCATGTTTCTTTACATGGCCCAATGCAATCGGCATAATGATCGCTAAGAAGAAGGTCTAATGATGTTTTCCTGGATTTTCTAATGTTCTCACTATCCGTTGTTATCTTCATACCTTCTGTAAGCCTGGTAGAGCAAGATGGTTGTAATCCCTTCATTCCTTCCACTTCAACCACGCAAACATAGCATGATGAATAGGGTTCTAACCTGGGGTCATTACACAGGGTTGGGATATCTATATTGTTTCTGCGAGCAAGTTCAAGAATAGTTTCGCCTTTTGTGCCTGTAACCTTTTTTCCGTTAAGTATTATATTTAGTTTTTCGCTCATTGTTCCTTGGTCCTGGTTTTAATTGATTAATATTGACAAAACGTTTATGATAATTTTATGGCTTCAAATTTACACTTGGTATAGCATAATCCGCATTTGATGCATTTGTCCTGGTCGATGAAATGGATTTCTTTTCTTTCGCCTGATATTGCGTCAACAGGGCAGTTTTTAGCACAAACGGTACATCCTGTACAATTTTCCGGGATTACAGTGTATATTAGAAGTTTCTTACAAGCCAATGCCGGGCATTTTTTGTCCCTGATATGGGCTTCGTATTCATCCCTAAAGTATTTGATTGTTGTAAGAACGGGGTTGGGAGCTGTTTGTCCCAGTCCACACAGGGAATTGTTCTTAATTTGGTAGGCAAGTTCTTCCAGTTTTTCAATATCGCCTTCTTCGCCTTCGCCTTCGGTGATCCGTTCTAATATTTCCAGCATCCTTTTTGTTCCCATTCGGCAGAATGTACATTTTCCGCATGATTCTTTCCTAGTAAAATCCAGGAAAAATTTGGCTACATCCACCATACATGTGGATTCGTCCATGACAACCATACCGCCTGATCCCATGATAGCTCCTGTAGCGTTCACCGAGTCGTAATCAACGATAGTATGTGCAAGGTGTGCAGGGATACATCCACCGGAAGGGCCACCAAGTTGCACGGCTTTGAATTCTTTATTATCAATGATCCCACCGCCAAGTTTAAATATCACATCACTGATAGTCATTCCCATTGGCACTTCAACAAGACCTGAACGGTTGATCTTTCCAGCCAAGGCAAACACTTTTGTCCCCTTACTTTTTTCTGTCCCATATTTTGCAAAAGCTTCAGCGCCATGAAGAGTAATATATGGTATATTGGCAAAAGTTTCAACATTGTTGATATTAGTAGGTTTTCTCCATAATCCTGATTCTGCTGGAAAGGGTGGGCGTTTACGGGGCATCCCTCGTTGCCCTTCAACCGAAGCGATAAGGGCTGTTTCTTCACCACACACAAAGGCTCCAGCTCCTTCTTTCACGTAAAGGTCAAAATTGAATCCTTTAATACCGCCAATATCTTTTCCAAGGTATCCTTTCTCTCTTGCTTGATCCAAGGCAATGTTAAGCCGTTTGATAGCAAGAGGGTATTCAGCACGGCAATAAATTACACCACCTGTAGCTTCAATGGCGTATGCACCTATGATCATCCCTTCGATGACTGAATGCGGGTCGCCTTCAAGCAGTGACCTATCCATAAAAGCGCCAGGGTCGCCTTCATCGGCGTTACAGATGATAAATTTCTCTTCGGATTTATTATTGTAAGCAAACCTCCATTTCAATCCTGTTGGGAATCCTCCACCACCTCTTCCTCTAAGGCCCGAATCAAAAACATTGGCAATAACATCTTCTCTCTTTGTGTTTTTGCTCGCGATGTTTTTTATAGCTTTATATCCTTCTCTTGCTTCGTATTCCTCGATTTTTTCGGGATCTATATAACCACAATTTCTAAGGGCAATTTTTACCTGGTCATCAATAAATTCGTTGTCTTCTGTTTTAAAAAGGTCGGATTTAACGATGTAATCTTTTAAAGGGTTGCCTTGGGCTACGTGTTTATCAAGAATTTCAACGATCTTTTCTTCATTAACATCACCATAAAGATACGAGCCGGCTTCGTCAATGATTTCTACCAGGGGTTCTCTATAACACATGCCAACGCAACTTGTTTTTTGCAGGTCAATGCTGATATTTTCAGCCTTGATGAGTTCTTCAATTTTCTTGTATGTTTTGTTGGCGCCGGCAGCAATTCCACAACTTCCGAGGCCAACAATTACTTTTTTCTTTGTCATATATATGGGGTTCTTTAACGCGTTATTAATTAATTGTTTTCCTTAATCCTAATATCCTTAACGATTTTAACTGCTTGTTTGCCATTGAGTTTACCGTAAGTTTCGTCCCCAATCATCATAACAGGGGCAAGAGAGCAACAGCCTAAGCATGCAACGGATTCCAATGTAAATAAACCATCTTCTGTTGTTTCCCCATCATTAATCTTCAATGATTCTTGCAACGAATCCGTTATTTTGCTGGCGTTTTGAACGTGACAAGCCGTACCATGACATACTTTTATGATATGCTTCCCTACAGGATTAAGCCTGAATTGGGTGTAAAAAGTGGCTACTCCATAAAGGTCAGATAGTTCAATGCCTGCTACTTCGCTTATCTTATGAAAAGCTTTTCTTGGAATGTATCCATAAATTTCTTGTGTTTTTTGTAAGATCGGGATAACACTGCCTTTTTTGTTTTTGAATTTTTCGAGCATTGGCTCTAACAATGATAAGTCAACAGCTTCCTGCTCTTCGTGAGATATTTCTTTTGCTATTCTTTTAACTCGCATATCTTTTATTTTAATTTTTTTATAAAAGTAAAAAGTTGTTTGAATATGGAAAGCAGGAAATAGAAATTTTTATTTAGACTAAATATAAATAAGCTGTAGAAAAAAATAAAATCTTAGGATGAAAGCGGTTCGGGTTCTCTTTTCATGAACCACATGTCAATCTTTTCCTTTTTAACATGCCAAGTGTGATATGTTATGAAACCAAAACGTTCATAAACAATCTTGTTTTTTCTAATGGAGGTTTCTATAAATATGGGGAGCTGTTCATTATTGGCCATTTCAAATATCTCTCTTTGTAATTCGTTAGCACTGCCATTCCCCCTGGCATCATTTGTAGTTCCAAAAAACCAAAAATATAAGTAATCCCTGTCTTTGGGCTTTTGTTGGCTAAAATATTTTTGTCTTCTAAGCACAGGTATCACTTTTTGAAAACCAATAGCGCCAACAAATAATTTGAATTTATGATAATTGTTTTGCAAAAAACCTATCTTATTGCTATTCTTGTAGCAAATAGCAATAGCGTTACCATCAGAAGAAAGGTAAACACCTTTTTTTAAAAAACCGATATCAAAAGCATATTTTGCCAAAACCCTCAAGCCTTGTTTCCTGTTTTTATACTTACTTACCACCCAATCTACGCTGGGGCTATTGATAAAGGATTCTTCTATAACTTTAACAACTTTTTCCCTATCATTTATGGTTGCTTCTCTCATATCAGCAAATATAGGGTTTTTGAAAATAATGAAAAAATTTCATTGAATTAATCTTTCTAAATGGCTATTTTTAATTTGTATTCATGTTAGCAGGAGCATTATCTACATTTGCTCATAGCCATAACTCACCATCCATAGGTATTATATTTTGTTTTTTTGAATTAGTATATTTTGCTTTCACTTGGTTTAAAATTTTGTTACAAGGTTTTACATTTTCGTTACACAAAGTAGTTGGTATCCTAATAAATTCATTTTATAAAATCACAATTCGTTGGTAAGCAAATAATAATTTTGAGCTTAATCATCTACCCTAATTCCCATAATGAGAATATCATCAATTTGCTCAAAATTACCTCTCCAGTTGTTAAATACTTCCATTAATTTTTCTTTTTGTTCTTGCATGGACTTATGCGAAATGTCGAGTAAGGTGTTTTTAAAACGTTTCCTGAGGAATTTTTTTCTTTTCGTTCCCCCAAACTGGTCAACAAAGCCATCGGTAAAAATATATATTGCATCGCCGGGCAATAGTTGTATGGTGTGATTTGTATATTGTATATTTTGGTTTCTTACACTAATTCCAACAGGATAAGGGTCTCCTTTAAATTCTAACAGATGCTTACTTCTAA